>BATO01000027.1 GCA_000474255.1 Aquipseudomonas alcaligenes MRY13-0052 | reverse complement strand
CGCGAGGCCGTCTTCGACGGTGACGGCAACCACGTCGCCGGGCTTCACGCCCTGCTCCAGGTACCAGGCGGCCAGGGCCATGCGGTGGTGCTGCAGGTCATTGAGCGACAGGGCGCCGACCGGCGTGCCGCGCAGCAGGGTCAGGGGCTTGTCGAGGAACAGGAACGGCTCGTCGGGGGTGGTGCTCAGCGCCAGGCAACGGTCGAGGAAGTTGCCGCTGCCGAGGGAGGCGTCGGCACGCAGCGTTTGCAGCGCGTCGGCGCCCATCAGGGTGCTGGCGGCACCAAGGGGCTGGCTGCTGGGGCCCTGGGCCAGTTCGGTGAGCATGGCCATGCGCAGGTGCACCATCTCCTCGCCGATGGCGATGACACGGGCACGCAGGTAGGGCCGCTCGACGAGCATGCGGTCGATGATCTCGCGCATGACGATGGCGTGGTCCTCGTCCTCCTCGATGTGCAGCACGAAGAAGTGCTCGGCCTCGCGGGGCGCGTTGTGGCTGCGCAGGGCATCGAGCACCGGGCCGTAGATCAGCGGGACTATGGCCTCGGCGCCGAGGCACAGGGCGGCCAGGCCGTCGATGGGGTCGCTGCTGCGGCAGTGGCGGAACATGCCGTCGATGAGCTGGCGGGTGCCGGGCAGCAAGGGACGGCTGCGCGGCGGTGCCGACATCAGGTCCATGGAGCGGCGGTACAGCTCGGCGTGGGAGATGTCCACGCTGTCGCCGCCGGAGAGCTCCTCGGTGAGGTTGCAGGACAGCGACTTGAACTCGCCCTGGTCGGCGATGCCGCCCATCAGCGCGCAGAGGTAGCGGGTGAAGTACTGCGAGTAGTAGTGGTGCTGGATGAGGAAGTGGCGCAGCTGGTCGAGGCTGACCGCGCCGTTGCGGCAGGCCACGAGGAAGGGGTTGGCGTTGAGCCGGCCCAGCAGCCCCTCGGGGAAGAGGTCCTTCCAGAGCGGCGAGAGCACGTATTCGTTGCGGGCACCGATGGGCGCCGCGTTGTCGTCGAGGTATTCCATTGACCTGTCTCCCGGGGTTGATCGCTTGTGGCGATCGCGTGGGGGTTGAGTTCCGTTCAAACGGCGCGACTGAGGTATTCCGTTTCGCCCTTGATGCAGTCGGCGAGGCGCCGCAGCAGTTCGAGAGGGCGTGGATGCTGAAAGACGTTGCGCCCGACGCAGAGGCCCGCCGCGCCACTGGCGAGGATGGAGCGGGTGAGGCCGAGCAGGCGCTCGTCTTCCGTGCGTTCGCCGCCGGCGAAGAAGATGCGGATGTCGCGGCAGTGGGTTTCCACCAGTTCGGTGCAGTCGCTGGCGGATTCGGGCATGGCCAGCTTCACCGCGTCGGAACCGAGTTCGGCCACCACCCGTACCAGGTGGCTGAGGCGCTTCTGCCGATCACTGGCGGAGAGCCCGCGGACCTTGTCGTAGAGCATGGTGAGGATGGGGAAACCGGCGCTGTGGGCGGCGTCGGTCATGGCGCCGAGCAGGGCGACGTTGTGCTGGAAGTTGTCCTCGGTGAAGTTGATCTGGATCGACACCGCATCGGCGCCCAGCTCCAGCGCCGTGTCGATGCTCGACACCATGATCTTGGTGTCGGGCTCGGGGGCGATGCTGGCCATGCCGTTGAGGTGGAGGATGACCCCGGTGGAGGGGTGCAGCATGTCCCGCAGGATCAGCCGCTCGATCAGGCCCTTGTGGCCGATGACCGCGCTGATGTGGTCGCTGGCGATCCATTTCTCGAAGTCGGCGGTGTGGGTCATGCCGGCAATGGGCCCGAGGGTCAGGCCGTGGTCGATGGGCACGATCAATCCGCGCCGCGAGGCCGGGAACAGCAAGCGCCGCTCCCTCAGTACTCTGCTGACGTAGCTCATGGCGCGCCCCTATTTCTCGATGATCGATTCGTTGATCTTGATGCCCACGTGGCGGCCGGGCTCGGTGACGTAGCCGAGGACCTTGTCGCCGGGCTTGAGCTCGGAGATGTTCAGCGGCTTGGCGGCGTCGGAGAAGATGCGTACGTGCCAGTCGTCCTGCATGAGGATGTTGACCCGCTCCTTGCCGGGGAACTCGACCTCGATCAGGCGCAGCGGGCGCTGCTCGATCTTCATGCGGCCCACGGCGGCGCGGCGGACGCGGCCCTTGGAGTTGACGATCATGATCGGCGAGCCGGCCTTCAGCTCACTCATGTAGTCGGTGCGGTTTTCGGTGTTGAACACGTAGCAGTGCACGGCGCCGGCGTTGACGCGGAACGGCCGCAGCTCCATGTAGGGCAGGAAGTAGACTTCGGGGCAGCACAGCAGCCCGCCCTGGGAGGTGCTGCCGACCAGCATGCCCTCGTCGGGTTCGAACAGGGTGGAAGCGTCGATGCAGGCGCGGTAGCCCATGCCCACGGGGCGGCTTTCGATCACGGTGCCGACCTGGATATTGAGGTTGGCGGCGCTCTGCGCCTGGGACATGCGGGCGAGGAATTCGCTCATCACGCCGTGGTCGCGGGGCGAGAAGATCACCCCTTCGGCGCCGTATTCCATCACCCCGTAGGAGACGATGGCGTCATCCACGTCTGTGGGCGCCTTGATCTCCTTCATCAGCACGGTGGAGGTGGATTGCAGCGAGGCGATCACCAGCTCCAGCGGGATGTTGGTGGGGTCGCGGAAGAGGATCCACAGGTAGTTGCTGCGCAGCCCCAGGTCGATGGCGGCCAGCAGGCTTTCGCGATCATCGACGTAGCTGGTGTAGCAGGTGAGCAGGCCGTCGCGAGCCAGATCGGCCAGGACGTCGGCGTCGTTGTAGGCGACGGAGCGGTTGCGGGCGACGACGCCCTTCTTGAAGTCCTCGAACTGCGGGCCTTCGCGGAAGGCCTTGAGCTCGGCCGCGTTGCGCAGGCGCAGCACCACGTGCATCCGCGAGGGGACAGCGGGGAGCAGTTCGGCGAGGTTGTCCATATAAAGGACGATGCCGGTGTAGAGCGAGTTGATGACGCGGACGAAGATGCCATCGTCGGGGCGGCGGGTCGCCAGCTGGGCGCTGTCGAACCAGACCAACTGGCTGTCATTGGCGGTGCGTTTGCTTTCGCCGTTGCTGCGGATGTTGGTGAGCCGCACCGACGTTCGCTTGGATACCGTTTCGGGGGTCTCGAAGACCTGGTCGGCGGCGTCTTCACGGATCACCGGGACCTCCTTGCCTTTCACCCCTGCGCTTGCGTTGCTCATGTTCCCTCCAGGCTGCGAGCCATTCCATTCAACTTGGTCATGTAGAGGCATCCAGAATCAGCTGCGTACAGCATCTGCATCGCGCAACCACAATCGGGAGTTCCTCTCCCGCTGGAACCGTTCTCGTGCACCCGGCGCGGTAGTGCGTCTGGGCAAGCGTGCAAAGAGCCGAAGGGGACGAACGGTTCGTCTCCGCCTGCTTTTGCGTGGAGCGGAGTCTTTCCCAGGGGCAGGTACGAGGAAAGACCATGTGAGCGATGGGGTATTCACTGAGGGGGATGGGGCGCAGGCAGACGCGACAGGTCCGCAGGCAGACCGGCCGCAGGCAGGCGAAAAACAACGAAGCGGCACGGGCAGGCGGGAGAAAATCAGTCCCGTGAGGTCGGGTGTCAGACCCAAAAAGAATGTACGGACCTGCGGCAACTCGCCGCAGCAACCGATCGACCGCCCGAACACGGGACTCTGGAGGTCTGGCGCCAGTGCGCAGGTGCAGGAATGAAAGGCCGGAAACGAAAAAGCCCACCTCGAGAGGTGGGCTTCTTGAGGAAGCCTGGCAACCTGATGGCTACCGGGCATTCCTGAATATGGTGGGTCGTGTAGGATTCGAACCTACGACCAATTGGTTAAAAGCCAACTGCTCTACCGACTGAGCTAACGACCCATAAAAAGGAGTGGTCGGGGTAGAGAGATTCGAACTCCCGACATCCTGCTCCCAAAGCAGGCGCGCTACCGGACTGCGCTATACCCCGTTTGGAAGTTGGCTCCGCGACCTGGACTCGAACCAGGGACCCAATGATTAACAGTCATTTGCTCTACCGACTGAGCTATCGCGGAACTTCTAACTTTCCAATCTCATCCGCTTTGAACCGTGGTTCGCTGCATCTGAGGCGCGCCATTTTACGTTTCCAGAACGAGCTGTCAACCCCTGAAAAGCGAATTTATACAATGCTTTGCAGTTGTCTGGCCGACTGCTATATCTGTGCCTATTCAAGATCACCTACAGGACGCGCCGGCCAAACGGCCCCGGCAGGACAGTCCATGAGCACCCAGGACACCCCTCCCCCTTCCTCCCGCCCGCAAACCATCCTTGCCAGCCGTGGTATCCAGCCACGCTTCGGCGAGTTGGTGCAGAGCTGCCGCAAGCTGGTGATGAACCGGCTGGCGGAACACCTGACCGGCGTTTTCGCCCAGGTCGACGACACCTTGTTCGAATGCGCCGAAAAGGCCGAGAACAACCAGGTGCAGACGCTGTTCTTCGACAGCATGCGCGACGTGCGCAAGCAGCGGCCGCAGATCGAACGCGCCTATCACCAGCGCATCGCCCAGCAGTTCGCCGATTTCCTCGATGGCACCCTCAAACCGGAACAGACGGCGGCCGAGATGGATGCCGACCGCCTGGAGCTGGTGCAGAACGAGGCCTATGAAGAGAGCTTGCTGGTCACCAATATGGTCAGCCGGGTCAAGGCACGCTGCGCGCAGTCGCTGTTCGCCCTCGACCAGCGCCTGGCGCTGCTCAACAACGGCAAGAAGATAGGCGAGGACAGCAACCCCTTCGGTCCCCAGGCCATCGCCCAGGCCTTCCGCGAAGCCCTGGAGCCGACGCCCTTCCCGCTGCGCATCAAGACCATCCTTTACATGCTCTTCGACCAGCATGTGATGCAGGGCCTGGAGACGCTCTACGACGCACTCAACAAACGCCTTATAGAAGCCGGCGTGCTGCCCAACCTCAAATACACCGCGCAACGGGCCCCCAGCCCGGCGCGCAGCGCAACGGTGAATGGCCAGCCCGCACCGGCCGCCCGCAGCGAGCAGCACGCGCCAGCCGCACCCCTGCCACCGCCGCCCGCCGACCTCGGAGCGCCGCCGCCCCTGGACCCGGGCGCCCTGTTCAGCGGCCTGGCCGCACTGCTGGAGGAACACCGCCAGCGTAACCTCGACACACCGCTGCTCGGCGGTACCCCGAGCATCGCCAGCTACGCCCCGCGAGGTGCCACGCGCACCTACAGCGCAGCGGAACTGCTGGAAGCGCTCAACCGCCTGCAGCAGCAGTCGGCCCATGAACTCGCCGCGCGCCTGCAACAGCCGCAGCGGGTGGACGGGCTCAAGGCCGACCTGCAACAGCAACTGGAAACCCACAGCAGCCTGCCGGGGCAGCAGAAGCTTTCCGACCAGGAAGCCGACGTCATCGACCTGGTGGGCATGCTCTTCGACTTCATCCTCGACGACGACAACCTGCCGGACAGCTGCAAGACCGCCCTTTCCCACCTGCACACGCCTTATCTGAAGGTGGCGCTGCAGGACAAGGCGCTGTTCACCCAGCATCACCACCCCGCCCGGCGCCTGCTCAACACCATGGCCCAGGCCGGCGTGCTCTATGGCGGCGAAGGCGAGGAGCGCGGGCTGCTGTCGAAGATGCAATGGGTAGTGGAGCGGATCATCCACGGCTTCATCGGCGACCTGCAGCTGTTCGACAGCCTGCTGGACGAGTTCAACGAATACGTCGCCACCCTGCGCCACAAGGTCGAGCTGCGCGAACGCCGCGCGGTCGAGGCGGCCAAGGGCCGCGACAAACTGCTCAGCGCACGCCAGCAGGCGGTGGACGCCATCGCCAAGGTGCTGGCCGGGCGCGAACCGCCGAGCATCATCCGCAACTTCCTCGAACAGACCTGGAGCGACGTGCTGGTCTTCGTACTGCTGCGCCACGGCGACCGTGGCGAGGAATGGCGACGCTCGCGGGAAGTGGCCGAGCAACTGGCCTGGAGTGGCACACCGCTGGATGCCAACGGCCGCGAGCGCCTGCAAGGCCTGCGCGTAGCCCTGCTGGAAGACCTGCGCAAGGGCCTGGAACTGCTCGGTGGCTACCACGAGGACGGTATCCGCCGCCTGCTGCAGGACCTGGTGGCGTGCCAGCACGCCGTGCAGGGCAAGCAGCCGCAGCTGGCAGCGCAGATCAACCCCGACCTGCCCAAGAGCCCGCTCAGCGAAATGCTCGGCGAAGACGCCGGGCTGCTGGCGCCGGCACGCCCGTCGGGCCTGTCGCCGCGCGCCCAGTTGCTGGTCAAGGAGCTGGAGAGCCTGGAGTTCAACACCTGGTTCGAGTTCGTCGAGGAGGGCCAGGGGCGCAAGCTCAAGCTGTCCTGGTACAGCCCGACCACGCGCAACTACATGTTCGTCGACCACAGCGGCCAGCGCGTCGCCATCAAGCCCATCACGCTGCTGGCCAGCGAGATGGAACAGGGGCTGGCACGCATCATCGCCCCGGAACACAACGCACCGCTGGTGGACCGCGCCCTGGGCGCCATCTACCGCGTCCTGCAACGTTTCACTGGCCGCAATGCCGAGCCGAGCTAAGGAGCCCCCATGGAAGACCGTCGACATAGCAGCCGCCACGCCACGGAACTCCAGTTGGAGGTTTACGACCTGCACTCCGCCCAGCGCCTGGGCCGGGTGGTGGACCTCTCCGCCGATGGCTTCATGCTGTTCAGCGAGTCGCCGCTGGCCACCGATTCGGTGTGGGAATGCCGCATCGTCTCGGCCACGCCGGTGGAGGGCGTCAGCGAAGTGCGCCTGGGCGCCGATTGCCTGTGGAGCCGCCCGGGTGCGGACGGCCAGCACAGCTGGGCCGGCTTCCACATCATCGACCTGGCCGAAGACCAGGCCGCGTCCCTGGACGTGCTGCTCCGGCACATCTGAGGCCGCGCACACTAAAAAGCCCCGCAATGCGGGGCTTTTTCTTTCCGGCTGGACGGTATCAGACGAAGACGATGTCCTCGCCTTCCACCTTGCCGCTGATGGCGATGCCCGGGGCGAACTTGCCAGCCAGGATCAGTTGCGCCAGGGGGTTCTCGATCCAGCGCTGGATGGCGCGCTTCAGCGGGCGCGCACCATAGACCGGGTCGTAGCCGACGGCGATCAGCTTGTCCATCGCCTCGCTGGACAGCTCCAGGTTCAGCTCCCGCTCGGCCAGGCGCTTGCGCAGGCGCTGCAGCTGGATCTCGGCGATGCCGGCGATCTGCTCGCGAGCCAGCGGTTCGAACACCACCACCTCGTCGATACGGTTGATGAACTCGGGGCGGAAGTGGTTGCTCACCGCATCCATCACCGCCGCGCGCTGGGCTTCGCGATCCCCTACCAGTTCCTGGATCTGCGCGGAACCGAGGTTGGAGGTCATCACCACCACCGTGTTGCGGAAGTCCACGGTACGGCCGTGGCTGTCGGTGAGGCGACCGTCCTCCAGCACCTGCAGGAGGACGTTGAAGACGTCCGGGTGGGCCTTCTCGACTTCGTCCAGCAACACCACCGAGTACGGCTTGCGACGCACGGCCTCGGTCAGGTAGCCGCCCTCTTCATAGCCGACATAGCCCGGAGGCGCGCCGATCAGCCGTGCCACGGAGTGCTTCTCCATGAACTCGGACATGTCGATGCGTACCAGCGCCTCTTCGGTGTCGAAGAGGAACTCGGCCAGGGATTTGCACAACTCGGTCTTGCCGACACCGGTCGGGCCGAGGAACAGGAACGAGCCGCTGGGCCGGTTCGGGTCGGACAAGCCCGCACGGGAGCGGCGCACGGCGTTGGCCACGGCGACCACGGCTTCGTCCTGGCCGATCAGGCGCTTGTGCAGCATGGCCTCCATGTTCAGCAGCTTCTCGCGCTCGCCTTCGAGCATCTTCGAGACGGGGATGCCGGTCCACTTGGAGACGACCTCGGCGATCTCCTCGTCGGTGACCTTGTTGCGCAGCAGCTGGTTCTCGGTCTTGCCGTGCTGGTCGACCATCTGCAGGCTGCGCTCGAGGTCGGGGATGATGCCGTACTGCAGTTCGGCCATGCGCTGCAGGTCGCCCTTGCGACGGGCGGCCTCCATGTCCAGGCGGGCCTGCTCGATGCGCTGCTGGATCTGCGCCGAGCCCTGCACTTCGGCTTTCTCGGACTTCCAGATCTCTTCCAGGTCGGCGTATTCGCGCTCCAGGCGGGCGATGTCGTCCTTGAGCTTTTCGAGGCGCTTGAGGGCGGCGTCGTCGTCCTCTTTCTTCAGGGCCTCCTGCTCGATCTTCAGCTGGATCAGGCGGCGTTCGAGACGGTCCAGCGCTTCCGGCTTGGAGTCGATCTCCATGCGGATGCGGCTGGCGGCTTCGTCGATCAGGTCGATGGCCTTGTCCGGCAACTGGCGGTCGGTGATGTAGCGGTGCGACAGCTTGGCGGCGGCGACGATGGCGCCGTCGGTGATGGTCACACCGTGGTGCACCTCGTAGCGCTCCTTGAGGCCACGGAGGATGGCGATGGTGTCTTCCTCGCTGGGCTCGTCCACCAGCACCTTCTGGAAGCGGCGCTCGAGGGCGGCGTCCTTCTCGATGTACTGGCGGTATTCGTCCAGGGTGGTGGCGCCGACGCAATGCAGCTCGCCGCGTGACAGCGCGGGCTTGAGCATGTTGCCGGCATCCATCGCGCCTTCGGCCTTGCCGGCGCCGACCATGGTGTGCAGCTCGTCGATGAACAGGATGATCCGGCCTTCCTGCTTGGACAGCTCGTTGAGCACCGCCTTGAGGCGCTCCTCGAACTCGCCGCGGAACTTGGCGCCAGCAATCAGTGCGCCCATGTCCAGGGACAGCAGGCGTTTGTCCTTGAGGCCATCCGGTACTTCGCCGTTGACGATGCGCTGGGCCAGGCCTTCGGCGATGGCGGTCTTGCCGACGCCGGGCTCGCCGATCAGCACCGGGTTGTTCTTGGTGCGGCGCTGCAGGACCTGGATGGTGCGACGGATTTCGTCGTCACGGCCGATCACCGGGTCGAGCTTGCCGTCTTCGGCGCGCTTGGTCAGGTCGACGGTGTACTTGTCCAGCGCCTGGCGGGATTCCTCGACGTTGGGGTCGTTGACCGCCTGGCCGCCACGCAGGTTGGCGATGGCGTTCTCCAGCGCCTTGCGGGTGACGCCCTGGCCGAGCAGCAATTTGCCGAGCTTGGTGTTCTCGTCCATGGCGGCGAGCAGCACCAGCTCGCTGGAGATGAACTGGTCACCCTTCTGCTGGGACAGGCGGTCGGCCTGGTTGAGCAGGCGCGCCAGGTCCTGGGACAGGTTCACGTCGCCGGTGGGGTTCTGGATCTTCGGCAGCCCGTCCAGCTCCTTGGTCAGGGCGCTGCGCAGGGCGGCGATGTCGAAGCCCACCTGCATGAGCAGGGGCTTGATGGAGCCGCCCTGCTGGTCGAGCAGGGCGAGGATCAGGTGAAAGGGTTCGATGGCCGGGTGATCGTGGCCCACGGCCTGGGACTGGGCATCGGAGAGCGCCAGTTGCAGCTTGCTGGTCAAACGGTCGATTCGCATAGGGCAGTCCTTCCTTTAAAGAGCGGGCTGGAGCGATGAAGGCTCCGGAGACGAGAAGCCCGCCGAGATGAAGTCTAGATAAGGACGATTCTGGGCGATTCAAGCCATCGCGACTTGACGGAGGTCAGTCGACGACGGTCGGCGCGGCGATCCGCAGGAGGAAAAGTCAGTCGACGAGCCAGACGAGGCTGGCGAATCGCCCGGTGCGCGAGGCGCGACGGTAGGAGAAGAAACGCGGATCGGTGACGGTACAGAAGCCGCCGCCAAAGACAGCGGTGACGCCCCGTGCAGCGAGACGGATGCGCGCCAGGGCGTAGATATCGGCGATCAACCGGCCTTCGTTGTGGCTCGGGCGGAAGGCCGACTCGGCTTGCGGGTGCTGGGCGACGAAGACGTCGCGCACTTCCGGCCCGACCTCGAAGGCATCGACGCCAATGGCCGGGCCGAGCCAGACCAGCACCTGGTCCGCCGGGCGGTCCAGGGCATTCAGGGTCGCTTCGAGCACGCCATTGGCAAGCCCGCGCCAACCGGCGTGGGCCGCCGCGACACGGGTGCCGGCGCGATCGCAGAACAGGGCAGGCAGGCAATCGGCGGTCATCACCAGGCTGGCGATGCCGGGCGTCGAGCTCCAGCTGGCATCGGCCGTCTCGACACAGGTCGGATCGGCCTCGACCACGCGCACGCCGTGCACCTGGCTGAGCCAGGCGGGCTGGCAGCCGAGCGTCTCGACCAGGCGCTGGCGATTGCGGGCAACGGCAGCGGGAGCGTCATCGACGTGATCGCCCAGATTGAAGCTGTCGAAGGGGGCCTCGCTGAAGCCCCCGGCACGGGTGGTGACGCAGGCACGAACCCGCTCGGGTGCAGGCCAGTCGAGCGTCAGCCAGTCATTCATCAGTTGAAGGACTCGTGGTCCTGGCGCAGCAGGGTGAGCAGCCAGACCATATCGTCGGGCAGGGGCGACTCCCACTTCATGCGCGCGCCGGTCACCGGGTGGTCCAGCTCGAGGAAGCGGGCATGCAAGGCCTGGCGGGGGAAGTCCTTGAGGGTCTGGACCAGCGTCTGGCTGGCTGCCGGAGGAATACGGAAGCGGCCGCCGTAGACGGGGTCACCCACCAGCGGGAAATTCACATAGGACATGTGCACGCGGATCTGGTGCGTGCGCCCGGTTTCCAGCTTGACCCGGGCATGGGTGTGCGAGCGGAAGCGCTCCAGCACACGGTAATGACTGACCGCCGGTTTGCCGCCAGCCACCACGCCCATGCGCTGGCGCTGCTGGGAGCTACGACCGATGGGGGCATCGACCTTGCCGCCGGCGGTGATCACACCGACCACGACTGCCTCATAGATGCGGCTGACGGTACGGGCCTGGAGCTGTGCCACCAGCTTGGTGTGGGCTTCCAGGGTCTTGGCCACCACCATCAGGCCGGTGGTGTCCTTGTCCAGGCGGTGCACGATGCCGGCACGAGGCACGTTGGCCAGGTCCGGCACATGGTGCAGCAGGGCATTGAGCAGGGTGCCATCGGCATGCCCGGCAGCGGGGTGGACCACCAGCCCGGCGGGCTTGTCCAGCACCAGCAACTGGTCGTCCTCGTAGACGATGTTCAGCGCGATGTCTTGGGCGACCCACTCACCCTGGGATTCCTGCTCGGCGTTGAGCTCCAGCACGGCACCGCTGTAAACAGTGTCACGCGGGCGCAGCACCTGGCCGTCGACCGTGAGCAGGCCGTCCTTGATCCAGGCGGCCAGGCGCGAACGCGAATGCTCGTCGAAGAGCTGTGCAGCGACCTGATCGAGGCGTTGCCCGCCCAGTTCGGACGGCACCTCGGCGCTGAGTTGGATGACCTGCTTGATAATTGGGGACATGCTCGGAAACGGCGGGGGCGCAGCCTTTGGTTTCGGCCACGCGCTTGTGGTTAAATACGGCGTCTTTGTCCTGGGGGAGCCCAGGGCGCCCATCATAACAGGACGGCTCCGCCCAAGACAGCCAGCCGTCACAGGGACGCAAGCCGCTATGCAAGTGAAACACCTGCTGCTGATCGCTATTCTCGCCCTAACCGCCGCCTGCTCCTCCAAAGAGGTGGTAGACGAGAACCTGAGCGAGTCCGAGCTGTACCAGCAGGCTCAGGCCGATCTGGACAACAAGAGCTATACCAGCGCCGTATCCAAGCTCAAGGCCCTCGAGTCCCGCTATCCGTTCGGTCGTTATGCCGAGCAAGCCCAGCTGGAACTGATCTACGCCTACTACAAGAACGTCGAGCCCGAAGCCTCCAAGTCCGCCGCCGAGCGCTTCATCCGCCTGCACCCACAGCACGCCAACGTCGACTACGCCTACTACCTGAAGGGCCTGGCCTCCTTCGACCAGGACCGTGGCCTGCTCGCCCGCTTCCTGCCGCTGGACATGACCAAGCGCGACCCGGGCGCTGCCCGCGACTCCTATAACGAGTTCGCCCAGCTGACCACCCGCTACCCGCACAGCCGCTACGCACCGGACGCCAAGCAGCGCATGATCTACCTGCGCAACCTGCTGGCCGCGTACGAGATCCACGTCGCCCACTACTATCTGACCCGCCAGGCCTATGTCGCCGCCGCCAACCGTGGCCGCTACGTGGTGGAAAACTTCCAGGAAACCCCGGCCGTCGGCGATGGCCTGGCCGTGATGGTCGAGGCTTACCAGCGCCTGAGCCTGAACGACCTGGCAGCCACCAGCCTGGAAACCCTGAAGCTCAACTACCCGGACCACCCGAACCTGGTCGACGGCCAGTTCGTACCCCGCGAAGAAGAAGCAGACAACCGCTCCTGGCTGGCCAAGGCCACCCTCGGCCTGATCGAGAGCGAGCCGCCGCTGCCGCCGGGCGAAACCCGCGCCAACCAGGACGTGATCAAGCAGTACGAAGACGCCCAGGAAGAAATCCCGGACGAGCTCAAGCCCGAGAACCAGCAGGAAGTGCAGGAAGAACAGCACGAAGCCGAAGCCAACAGCAGCGGCGACCGCTCCTGGTTCAGCTACATGACCTTTGGCGTTTTCGACTGAGAACGACCGCGATGTAAAGAAGAGGCCTGCGGGCCTCTTTTTTTATCCGCACGAAACGTGCTCTTCCCTGTTTTTGCGCCTGGCCAGGGGACCTGATGCACAGCTCGCGCCCTCCCCGCTGGGCGCCGACCATCGGCTTGGCTAAACTGCGCTCCTTTCAACGACAAGTGAGCTCGACTGGGATGGTCCGCCTGCTGTTCTGGATTGTTGTGATCTTCGCCGCCGTCTGGGTCTGGCGCCGCATGAAGACGCCACCGGCGCCGCGCCCGCAGAAGCCCGTGGACGAAACCGCCAGCCCGATGGTGCGCTGCACCCAGTGCGGCGTGCACGTGCCCCAGGCCAACGCGCTGGCCAACGGCGAGCGCTGGTACTGCAGCCGCGCGCACCTGGAACAGGACACCTCCAGCGGTGAGCGCTGAAGCCCCCGCGCTGGGCAGCCAGCCGGCACGCCGCATCTTCCGCCTCTACAACATCTACCGCCTGCTCATCGGCCTGGCACTGGTGGGACTGATCTCCAGCGAGCTGGACAGCGAACTGCTCGACCTGGCCCGCGCCCAGCTGTTCCGCAATGCCTGCTGGTTCTACCTGCTGCTGAACATCCTCATCGCGCTGATGGTCCGCCATCCGAAACACATGCTGCAGGTCTTCAGCCTGGCGCTGGTGGACGTGATCCTGCTGTCCTGCCTGTTCTATGCGGCGGGCGGCACGCCGAGCGGTATCGGCAACCTGGTGATAGTTGCGGTGGCGATCGCCAACATCCTGCTGCGCGGCCGGGTCGGCTTGCTGATCGCTGCCGTCGCCGCCATCGGCATGATCTACCTGACCTTCTACCTCAGCCTCAGCCGCCCGGAAGCCGCCAGCCAGTACGTGCAGGCCGGCGCCCTGGGTGCCTTGTGCTTCGCCGCCGCCCTCTTCGTCCAGGGCATCAGCAAGCGCCTGCAACTGAGCGAGACCCTGGCCGAAAAACGTGCCGCCGACGTCGCCAACCTGGAAGCGCTCAACGCCCTGATCCTGCAGCGCATGCGCACCGGCATCCTGGTGCTCGACCCCCAGCACCGCGTAATCCTGGCCAACCAGGGTGCGCTGACGCTGCTGGGCCGCGAGGACCTGGCCGGCAAGGTCCTCGACCCGCAAAGCCCGGAGCTGGTGAAACGCCTTCAGCAGTGGCTGGACAACCCCACGCTGCGTCCCCAGAGCCTGCAGGCGGTGGCCGAAGGCCCGGTGCTGCAACCGAGCTTCGTCTCCCTGCAGCGGGGCGAGCAGCGGGACACCCTGATCTTCCTCGACGACATCTCGCAGATCGCCCAACAGGCCCAGCAACTCAAGCTCGCCTCCCTGGGTCGCCTGACCGCCGGCATCGCCCACGAGATACGCAACCCACTGGGTGCCATCAGCCACGCGGCGCAGTTGCTGCAGGAATCCGATGAGCTGACCGGCCCGGACCAGCGCCTGGCGCAGATCATCCAGGACCAGTCGCGGCGTATGAACCTGGTGATCGAGAACGTCCTGCAGCTCTCCCGCCGCCGCCAGGCGGAGCCGCAATTGCTCGACCTGAAGTACTGGCTGCACCGCTTCGCCAGCGAATTCCGCAACGCATCCGGCCCGGGCCAGACGCTGCACATCGAGACCAACAGCGGCACCATCCAGACCCGCATGGACCCGCACCAGCTCACCCAGGTACTGACCAACCTGGTACAGAACGGCCTGCGCTACAGTTCACAGAAGAACAAGGTAGGACAGGTCTGGCTGAAGCTGTTCCGCGACCCGGAAAGCGACCTGCCCGTTCTGGAAGTGATGGATGACGGCGCCGGCGTACCCGCTGAGCAGGTGCAGCACATCTTCGAGCCCTTCTACACCACCGAAAACAAGGGCACCGGGCTTGGCCTGTACATCTCACGGGAGCTGTGCGAGAGCAACCAGGCCCGCCTCGACTACAGGCCCCGCGAAACCGGAGGCAGCTGCTTTCGCATAACCTTTGCCCACCCGCGCAAATTGAGCTGACCATGACCAGACAGAAAGCACTCATCGTCGATGACGAGCCCGATATCCGCGAACTGCTGGAGATCACCCTCGGCCGGATGAAGCTGGACACCCGCAGCGCCCGCAACGTGAAAGAGGCCCGCGAGCTCCTGGCCGCCGAACCCTTCGACCTGTGCCTCACCGACATGCGCCTGCCCGACGGCACCGGCCTCGACCTCGTTCAGCACATCCAGCAACGCCACCCTCAAGTGCCCGTTGCCATGATTACCGCCTACGGCAGCCTGGACACGGCCGTCAACGCCCTGAAAGCCGGCGCCTTCGACTTTCTTACCAAACCGGTGGACCTCGGCCGGCTTCGCGAACTGGTGGCTGCGGCCTTGCGCCTGCGCACCAGCAGCAACGGCGACACGCCGATGGACAACCGCCTGCTCGGCGACTCCCCGCCGATGAAGTCACTGCGTAACCAGATCCAGAAGCTCGCCCGCAGCCAGGCCCCCGTGTACATCAGTGGCGAGTCCGGCAGCGGCAAGGAGCTGGTGGCCCGCATGATCCACGAGCAGGGCCCGCGCCATGAAGACCCCTTCGTGCCGGTCAACTGCGGCGCCATCCCGTCGGAGCTGATGGAAAGCGAGTTCTTCGGCCACAAGAAAGGCAGCTTCACCGGCGCCATCGAAGACAAGATCGGCCTGTTCCAGGCCGCCCACGGCGGCACCCTGTTCCTCGATGAAGTGGCCGACCTGCCCCTGCCCATGCAGGTGAAACTGCTGCGCGCCATCCAGGAAAAAGCCGTCCGCACCATCGGCGGCCAGCAGGAAGTGGTGGTGGACGTGCGCATCCTCAGCGCCACCCACAAGGACCTGGCCGCAGAAGTGGCTGCAGGACGCTTCCGCCAGGACCTCTATTACCGCCTGAACGTCATCGAACTCAGCGTCCCTCCGCTGCGCGAGCGCCGCGAGGACATCCCGCAACTGGCCGACGTCATGCTCAAGCGCCTGGCGGCGGACAGCAGCGCCGCGGCCAGCATCACCCGCGATGCGATGGAGAAGCTCAAGAGCTACCGCTTCCCCGGCAACGTCCGCGAACTGGAGAACATGCTGGAACGGGCCTACACGCTGTGTGAGAACGACCAGATCCAGCCCGAGGACCTGCGCCTGACGGATGCACCGGCGGCTTCCGAAAACGGCGAAGCCGACCTCGCGCAAATCGACAATCTCGAGGACTACCTGGAAGAGGTGGAGCGCAAGCTGATCATGCAGGCGCTCGAGGAAACCCGCTGGAACCGCACCGCAGCCGCCCAGCGCCTGGGCCTGACCTTCCGCTCGATGCGCTACCGCCTGAAGAAACTGGGGATCGACTGATCCCCAGGCCGATCAGGCCAGCGGCCTCAAGCGCGCCGATGGCGCGTAGGGCGCCGGGTCGACGATGGGCTCACGCCCCAGCATCAGATCGGTCAGCAGCCGACATGACGCAGGCGCCAACACCAGGCCGTTGCGGTAATGGCCGCAGTTCAACCAGAGCCCATCGAATCCCGGGACCGGCCCGATAAAGGGAATGCCATCCGGCGAGCCCGGACGTAGCCCCGCCCAATGCCCCACCACCTCGGCATCCGCCAGGGCTGGCAGCATCTCGATCGCCGATGCCCTCAGGCTCTCCAGCGCCGACTCGGTCGGCGTCTTGTCGAATCCCTCGTGCTCCAGGGTGCTGCCCACCAGGATGTGGCCATCACGTCGCGGAATCGCATAGCGCCCCTTGGCCAGCACCATGCTCGGCAGGAAATCCTCCGCGCACTTGAACAGGATCATCTGCCCCTTCACCGGCTCCACCGGCAGGTCGAGCCCCAGCGTCGCCAGCAACTCCCCGCTCCAGGCCCCCGCACAGAGCACAACGCGATCGGCACGGATATCGCCCTGCACCGTGCGAACACCAACGACCTGCCCTTCCTCCTGGATGAAGCCATCGACGGCGCAATCTTCCCGAAGCGTGACATTAGGCAGTTGAAGCAGGGCTTCGCGCAGGGCGCGAGTCAGGCGAGGGTTGCGGACGTTGGCGACGTCGGCCATGTGGATGGCGGTGGAGTAGCCCTCGGCCAATGTAGGAACAGCAACCTTGACCGAGCTGATCGCCACGCGAGAAACCGGGCGATTGCGCTCTGCGGCCCACGCCAGAGCCTGCACCTCATCGTCCAGATCGAGCCAATACAGACCCGTTACGTGAACCTCGGGATCGGTTCCGGTTTTCTGCAGCAACTCCTGACCGAGGGGCGGGTAAAAGTCCTGCGACCAATGAGCCAGGGCCGTCACGGCATCGCTGTAACGCCATGGATAGAGCGGCGATACAATTCCACCGCCCGCCCACGAGGACTCTCGACCAGCGCGCTGGCGCTCCACAAGCACGACATGCTCTGTTTCAGCAAGCTCAAGGGCAGTCAGTAACCCTATCGCCCCCCCACCAACAATCAGGACAGACACCACAACCTCCTCTTAGAACTCCAGGGAAATGGAGAACAACACATGGACGTACACAAGCATCAGGGCCTGACCCTGCTCGAACTGCTGATAGGCCTGGCCTGCCTAGCAATACTTCTAGGCCTGGGAACACCCGCCATCACGCACATGCATGATCAGCACAAGCTTTCATCTTTCAGCAGCGAACTCTCCCACTCCATCCAACTTGCTCGGCATCAGGCGTTGGCACACAACGCGCGGACCACGCTGTGCCCGCTGGACGACGACAATCGCTGCTCCAGAGACTGGAGCGGCATCTTGAGCATTTTCGAAGACTGGGAAGGCGAGCGATTGCTCCGCAGCGAGCACAACCTCATAAGGGTTCTTGAATTGCCCGATGGACTGGAGCTCACCTGGCAAGGCATGGGAGGCGGCCATGCCCTCCACTTCAACGCTCAGGGACATACGTTCGTGAGCAACGGCACATTTCTCGTGAAATCAAAGATTTCTGGCGCAAGCCGGCGAATCGTTGTCAATCGTCAAGGCAGGTCGTTTCTCAAGGAAGCAGAAGAATAGTCTGAATGAACGGCCAGGAATACCGCTCGTGCCCAACTCAATGCCGACCATCCTCGGGTGTTTGAGGTTGCCTCTCCGGCTCGCTAGCTTACAGGCTGAGCAGAGGAGCTTTCATGGAACGTACACGCGGGTTCAGTTTGATTGAATTGATGGTGACCGTCATCATCCTGGGGATAGTGGCCGCTATCGCACTCCCTAACCTTGCGGGTTTCGTCATCCGCCAGCGCGTCGGGGGGCAGGCCAGCGAGCTGATGAACGCACTAGTCTTCGCTCGTGTGGAGGCCACCAAACTGAATGCCAATGTGGTCGTCCTCCCAGCGGCTAACAATGAAGACGGGTGGACCAATGGCTGGTGTGTCGGCACCACAGCCATCAACGATTGCAGCGACGCGGCCGTGATCCGTAACTTCCAGGGATCACCGAGTGACGTCCAGATCAACTCCCCCTACCTGCAAGCCACCAACCGGCTGACATTCCGCCGCGACGGCACCTTGTTGTCCGGCATCAGTGCCCAGGCCTTCAAGGTCACCTCCAGCAAACTCAAGGCAGACGACGCCACTGCACGCTGCGTCTACGTGAACGCCATGGGCAAAGCCTCCATCAAGAAGGTCAATCGCGATGCAGATTGCTAATTTCACCCGCCAGCAACTGGGCGCCTCGCTGATCGAGGTACTGATCGCCCTGGTGATCTTCGCGGTCGGACTACTCGGCTTCGCCGCCTTGCAACTCAATGCACTGCAAAGTTCCGGTGATAGCAGCCAACGTACCCAGGCCACCTGGATAGTACAGGAACTCGCGGAGCGCGTTCGTGCCAACCCAGAAGCCGCGCTGGCCAGTTACGCCAGCGCGCCCAACTGCAGCAACCTCCCTGCTCAACGTTGCGCTGACTATTACAACCCCATCAGTGGCGCCAAGGTCAACGCGACCGACTGCACGGCTGCGCAGATGGCTGCCTACGACCGCTGGGAAGCACAATGTCCCTATAGCGGCAACAGCACCTACACAGCCAACGCAACCGCTCGTGAAGGCCGCTACGGCAGCCGGGACTTCCTGGCTCAAGCCGCGAGTGGCACCCCGCCCCTTGCCGTGGTCGCCTCTGGCACGCAACTCACGATCACTGCCAGCTGGCAAAGCAAAGCCGAGAAGAATTCCAGCGGGCAGAACCTGTCCGGAAGCGTACAGGTGCAACGATGAATCACAAGAACATCAATAACCTATTCAAAGGCCAGGCAGGTCTGAGCCTGGTCGAACTGATGATCGGCCTGACTCTTGGGTTGATTCTGCTGCTGGGCGTCATTCAAGTGTTCATTGCTAGCAAACAGACATTCGCAACCAACGATGCAATGTCCAAGCTTCAGGAAAATGGTCGCTTTGGGCTGGAGTTCATCAGCCAGAGCGCCAGGCTGGGGGGATACCTATCTCCAGGTGCATCACTGGACCGCCCTCTTCCAATAGAGAAAGAAGTCTGCAGCGTGGGCAACAGCAGCAATAACCCTTGCGCGCTGAACGGCAGCGGCAGCGCCTCGGACGTCATCAGCTTCACGTTCGAGCCACCCATTATCGATGGGGTGAAACGCGACTGCGCTGGCGCAACCGTTCCCGATAACAACCTGGTTACCAACACTTATTTCATACTTGCAGCAGATGCTAACAACCCCCTCCCAGCGCTAGCCTGCAAGTCGTTCAACCGGACCACCAACGCTGTTCTTAGTCCGCAACAGCGACTCATCGACGGTATCGACGCCTTGCAAGTGCAGTACGGCGTAGATACAGCCGGCGACTCCAAGAGCGTCAATCAATTCGTCTCCTCGGATCGCGTAACCAACTGGACCAAGGTCATCGCCGTTCGTATCGCCCTTTTAGCCAACTCTGTTGACGTCCTGAATCCGGCACCACCACAGCGCAATTTCTACCTGTTGGACGCTGCCCCGCTCTCGTACAACGATGGTCGAGCGCGGCAAGTGTTCACCACCACCATTCAATTCAAGAACAACTACTGAGGCCAGACGATGAAAGCAGTCTCTCCCCTCGCCTCCCAGGCTGGCGCAACGCTTATAGTCGCGCTGGTGTTTCTGGTGGTATTGACCGCTGCCGGCATCACGGCCGTGCGCTTTGCTACAAACGATGAGCGTATGGCCAGCAGCAACCAGTTCCGTAATGCAGCCTTCCAGGCAAGCCAGACTGAAATCCGCGCCCAACTTCTGCGTTTCAATGTGGTAGCCAATCGACAACCCCTGATGTCTGCAATGGAAGCGAATGCCGTCACCACCGCATCCAACGCTGCCAATGGTGAATCGAGCGCAACGATTATCTCGCGCTTCCCCAATCTTCGTGAGCTGCAGACCCTGACGACGCGGACCGCTACGAGCGCGATACCTCAAACACCCAAGCTACGCAGTATGGGTGAGCTGGATTGCGCCAGTTTCGGCCAGGGCTATTCCTTCGGTAACTACACCTGCCGCCAGTATGAAGTCAGAAACGTCGCGACCATCGGTACCAGCGGCGCCTATTCCGACCAAACCCAAGGTCTGGTCTTCTTCAACCTTAAATAAGCTTCGGGGCCAGATATGAACCTGTACACAAAGCTGAGCGCCGTTGCCTTATTGGCAGCCACTTTCGCAGTATCGACTTCAGCAGATGAAACTCTAGAAGCGCCTCCCAAGTATGTCGAAAGCGCCATCATCATTCTCAACCTGACCAACAAGGCTGATGAAGGAACTACGGGCTATCTCCTTGCCACCCCATGCACCGGGTGCGAACCGCTGAAGATGCAGGTGACAAGTCAGACCGCCCTCTACCTTCAGGGCAAACCCAGCAGTTTTTCTGAACTGGGCATGAAAATCGACTGGCAAGGCTCAGTGTTCTATGAGCCCGGCACGCCACCGGTCGTTACCGAACTTTTCCTGAATTAAGTCCGAGGTACCACCATGAGCATCAAGCGACAACTCAGCATAGGCGCCTCGGCCTTTACCTATCTGGCTCTATCTCTGACCACGGCGATGGCAGATGACACCGAGATTTATACAACCCGCGAATTGCCTGCGGATCAGCGCGTGCGCCCCAACATCCTGTTCGTGATCGATACGTCCGGCTCCATGCAGAGCGGTGTCCCCGGCACCAACTGCAACTCGCTGACGCCAATCGATAGAACCTCTGACGGTATTCCACGAGATTGGTGCACCAGCACCGAAGCCAGGACCAACCGGACAAACAACGGCCAATTGACCCGTATCCAGGTGGTCAAGGAAGTGGTCAATCAACTGGTCGATGAACTGGCTCTATCCAACGACTCCAACATTGGCCTCGTCCGTTTCAGCTCGGACGACGAAGGAGGATTCGTCAACGTACCGGTCCAACAGGCCGGCACTGTCGCCAATACCTTCAAGACCCAGTTGAACAGTTACTATGCCAGCGGCTCCACGCCACTGCTGGAGACCTACCATGAGGCGGCGCAATACATGAGGGGCGCAGCCCTGGTGTATGGCAACAGCTCTCGAGGCGTCATCGAGAACGGCAAAAACACCACTACACGCAACCCCTGGAACAGTGCAACAGCATCCTATTCGGGCTCCAGCTACCTGTCACCAATCCAGAACTCCTGTCAGAAATCCAACATCATCGTGCTCACCGACGGCCTGCCAAACAATGACAGCAGCAGCAACACGGCGATTCGAGATTTGACTCGCACTGGCACAGCCAACACCAATTACACTTCGTGCAACCGCGGTTACCCCACTGACGGGGAAGCCAACGCGGGCTGCTGGATGCCCGGCCTGGCCGAATGGTTGGCCAACAACGACAACGGCCCTGCCTCGGTCAACGGCAAGCAGACCATCTCTACCTATACCATCGGTTTCGGCAATATCAGCGATACCCGCCTGCTGAGCGATACGGCCGCCTTGGGCCAGGGTAAGTTCTTCACTACCAACGATACTTCAGGCCTCGTGACCTCGCTGAAATCGATCATCGTCGACATCCTGGCCGAGAACACCACCTTCACCACCCCCACGGTATCCGTAAGCGCCTATAGCAACTTCGGCTATCGCAACGACCTCTACTACGCGCTGTTCCGCCCTGCCAAGGGCGCGCGCTGGCTGGGCAATATCAAAAAATACAAGGCGACCTCCGACAGCAGTGGCAACCTTGTAGTGACCGATGCCAACGGCAACAATGCCGTCGACTCCACCACCGGCTTCTTCGCCGATAGCGCACAAAGCTATTGGAGTGCATCGGCAGACGGCAAGAACGCGGGGCTGGGTGGCGCGGCCAGCCGCTTGAGCAATCCAAGCACTCGCAATCTCTACACCTATACCGGCAACAACCTCGAGCCAGGTAACACCACTCCGGTCAACCTGACCACCAGTGCGCACCTTTTGGTCAATAGCAATACGGCACTGACCAAAGCACTGCTTGGCGACGCCAGCATGACGGATGCCTACAAAAGCAATTTGCTCACCTGGGCACGTGGCACAAACCCGGCGGACAACGCCATTCGCAGTCAGATTGCAGATGTACTGCACAACGCTCCTAAAGTCGTCGCCTACACCAGTGACGAAGACATTACGCGCATCTCTGACGGAACGTCCCAAGATAAGCTGGCGCTTTTCTACGGCACCAACGAAGGTTTCATTGGGGCGATAAACCCGGCGAACGGCAATGAACTCTTCTCCTTCATTCCCAAGGAGCTGCTGGGTAACCTCAAGCCGTACTACGATGACCCTCAAGGCAGCACCAACAAGAAATACGGGATCGATGGTCAGTTCGACCTCAAGGTGACCTACGGTGCGCGTAATGCCACCACCAATCTCCGCCCGGTCAGCGCCGTTACCCTCTATGCCGGCATGGGTCGCGGTGGCCGCAACTACTATTCGCTGGATATGACTCCGAGCACTGCGGGCGATCCGGCAACCATTCAACCCAAGCTGAAATGGGTCATTCGTGGCGGCGCAAGTGGAAGCACTGGTTTCTCAAGACTGGGCCAGACCTGGTCAACCCCCAAGATTGCCAAGGTCAAATGGAATGGTGTGGCCACCGATGTACTGATATTCACTGGCGGCTATGACGTCAACCAGGACAACGACGCCACGCCGGACGATCCCAAAAGCGACACCTACGGCAACGCCCTTTATGTAGTCAACGCGAGTACCGGTCAAAAACTGTGGATGGCAGGCCCAACTGGGGATACCGATGCCAACCTGACCCTTTCCAGCATGACCAACAGCATGCCGGCAGACCCGGCGCTGGTCGATCTGGGTGGCGACGGGTTGATCGACACCATCTTCACCTCGGATACCCGCGGGCAGATTTTCCGTTTCGATATCAATCAGAGCAACACCAGCGCCAGCAACTTTGCTACTGGCAACCGTATCGCCAACATCGGCGGCACTGACGCAACCAACAATCGCCGGTTCTACAACCAACCAGACGTTGCACTGATAAAGGAGCGCGGCGGTCAATCGTACTACACCATCAGCATCGGCTCCGGTTATCGTGGGCACCCGCTGAGTGAGGCTGCACTGGATCGTTTCTATGTGATCCGGGACAAGAACGTCTACTCGGCCCCGACCTATTGCTCCGCTACGGTCACCACGAACTGCACGGCATCGGTTACTGAAAGCAATCTGGTCGACGTGAGCAGCGTCAACCTGACCAGCGCACAGGCCCAGGACATCCAGAACCAGATCAACACCAAGCGGGCAGAAATCGACGCGCTGACAGCAGCAGAAACCAACGCGCGCAATGCATTGATCGCCTACCAGACCAGTATTGGTTACACCGCCAAACTGAACTCGCTCGTGGAAACCAATACGACGATCAACCAGAAGCAGAGTGCAATCGACACCATTCTCCGGAACGATCCCTACGTCAAGGCACATGCGGGTGAAACCGACAGCCGCACTCAATCCCACAGCCTGGTCGTATCGGCACAGAGTGCATTGGCTCAACTCAATGCACAGACAGCATCGACTGCCAACGCAAGCAGCTTCAAGGCAGCAGAACTCGACAATGCCCAGGGAACGGACGTAGGTGCGCTTCAGGCAAAAATCACCGCAGCGCTGAATGACAGCAACCTTTCCAGCCAATATGCAGCCATCATCGCCAAACAGGACCAAATAACAGCAACCAAGGCTGCAGGTGGTGATGCCAGTGCCCAAGAAAGCGACCTGAGCACCCTGACCGAGGCCTATGAATCGTCGGCGGCCTATCAGACTCGGCAGACTCTGATCACAAACCTGAGCGGCATCAATGACAAGGTCACTCAGATTGCAGCACTTCAGGCACAAATAATTGCGGCCTACAACCTCGGCACACCCGCTGGCGACAGTGATGCAGCAAGCAAACTGTCGCAGCTCAACGCAGCCAAAACGGCGCTTTCCAGCCTGCTTCCCAGTGGGCTCCCAGCAGTTCCTGCCGGCACCACCAATGGCGATCTGATCGCGCGCACCGAAACACAGAACCAGACCGACCTCGAGACCATCAGCTCGCCTCTGGTTACACAGGCAAACCTGCTGACCAGCCTGGAGAGCGAACGACTGGCCCTTGCCGGCCAGGCATCGACCCTGCAATCCGAACTGCAAGCGCTCGCCAACCAGGCCTATAGCGCCGGCAGCAACTTGCTGAACGCAACTCAGCTGGCAGAGGCCACCGCGCAAGACCCAACCCCCCCACTGACCCAGTTCGACGCCTACAACTACCTGATCAGCAAAGCTCAGGCTGCAGCTGTTGCAGGCATTCCGACCAAACGTCAGGAGATCAATACGCTGTATGCGCAACTGACACCAGGCGATAGCTACACGCCGAACCCCACCCTGCTGGCGAACAGCAGCGGCTGGTTTATCCGCTTCCCATCCGGTGAAAAAGTGCTGTCCAGCTCGACCAGCTTCGCAGGCTCGGTACTCTTCACAACCTTCCGCCCCAGTGGTCAGCAGACCACCACCTGCGGTCCTGACGTTGGCCGTGGACGCTTCTACGCGCTGAACCTTATCGACGCCAGTGCGGTGTTCGCGCAGACCGTCAACGGAACCAAAACACCGATTCGCAGCTTCGACCTGGCACATGGCGGTATCCCGCCCAAGCCGGCGACGATCTTGCGTGATGACGCCTCAGTGGGTCTGCTTTGCGGTGCAGAAAACTGCACCCCGCAACCGACTCAATGCGTAGACGGCGCGCAGATATGCGAAAC
Source organism: Aquipseudomonas alcaligenes MRY13-0052 (assembly GCA_000474255.1). GTDB lineage: Bacteria > Pseudomonadota > Gammaproteobacteria > Pseudomonadales > Pseudomonadaceae > Metapseudomonas > Metapseudomonas solani. The sequence goes on along the minus strand of BATO01000027.1, from coordinate 45,879 downwards.
CAATAAAGCGATACGCGACCTCTACTGGAGAGAAAACTGATGGTCAAGCAGAGGGGATTTACCCTTGTAGAGTTGCTGATAGTCGTGGCGATCATCGGTATTCTTGCCGGGATCGCCTACCCCAGCTATCAGAACTACGTGATGCGCACAGGCCGTAGTGACGGCCAGACCTGGCTGATGCAGATCATGCAAGCCCAGGAGCGCTTTTATTCGCAGAATCAGACTTACACGGTCAACCTGGGTACGGGTGGGCTTGCCTATCGCAATGCGGCAGGCGCCGCTATTGCAGCGAACGGAGCAGTCATATCGGAAAATGCCCGCTACAGCATCAACGCAAACAACTGCACCGGCACTACGATCGACAAGTGCGTGATACTCACCGCTACCCCCCAGGGCCCACAAACCGCAGACTCCTGTGGCAACCTGACCCTCGATAGCCGCGGAACCAAAGGCGCTGCAACGGCAGGCTGCTGGTAGGCAACCGAAACAAAAAAGGGCCCGTCAGGGCCCTTTCTCATTCCAGCAACAATCACACCGCCTTCAGCCGCAACTCCTTCGGCATCGAGAAGGTGACATTCTCCGGCCGCCCATCCAGCTCGACCGCAACCTCGGCGCCCCAGGCGCGCAGCTGTTCGATCACACCCTGCACCAGCACTTCCGGCGCAGAGGCACCGGCAGTGATACCGACGCGGGTGATGCCTTCGAACCACTCCTGCTTCATGTCCTCGGCCCCGTCGATCAGGTAGGCCGGGGTGCCGATGCGTTCGGCGAGTTCGCGCAGGCGGTTGGAGTTGGAGCTGTTGGGACTGCCGACCACCAGGACCACATCGCTCTCGTCGGCGAGCTGCTTGACCGCATCCTGGCGGTTCTGGGTGGCGTAGCAGATGTCGTCCTTGCGCGGTCCGCCGATGCTGGGGAACTTGCTGCGCAGGGCGTCGATGACGCGGCTGGTGTCGTCCATGGACAGCGTGGTCTGGGTGACGAAGGACAGCGCCTCGGGGTTGCGCACCACCAGGCTCTCGACGTCGGCTTCGTTTTCCACCAGGTAGATGGCACCGCCGTTGCTACCGTCGTACTGGCCCATGGTGCCTTCAACTTCCGGGTGCCCGGCATGGCCGATAAGCACGCATTCGCGGCCGTCACGGCTGTAGCGAGCGACCTCCATGTGCACCTTGGTCACCAGCGGGCAGGTGGCGTCGAAGACCTTCAGGCCGCGGCGGTCGGCTTCCTGGCGCACGGACTGGGAGACGCCGTGGGCGCTGAAGATGACGATGACGTTGTCCGGCACCTGGTCCAGTTCCTCGACGAACACCGCACCGCGGGCGCGCAGGTCCTCGACCACGAACTTGTTGTGCACCACTTCGTGACGCACGTAGATCGGCGGGCCGAACACTTCCAGCGCGCGGTTGACGATCTCGATGGCGCGATCGACGCCGGCGCAGAAGCCGCGGGGGTTGGCGAGTTTGATTTGCATGCTGTCTACCTCTTGGCCTTGCGGCCGCCCTCCCCTGCGGGAGCTGAAATCACGCCGGCTCGACTGCCAGAATCTCCACCTCGAAGCGCAGCGATTTGCCGGACAGCGGGTGGTTGAAGTCGATGGTCACATGGCTGTCGTCGAAGCGCTTCACCACGCCAGGCAACTCGGTGTTGGCGGCGTCATTGAAGATGATCAGCAGGCCTTCGGAGAGTTCCATGTCCTGGAACTGGCTGCGCGGCATGACCTGCACGTTCTGCGAGTTCGGCTGGCCGAAACCCTGCTCCGGCTCGATCGGCAGCACCCGCTTGTCACCGGCCTTGAGGCCGAACAGCGCGCCCTCGAAACCCGGCAACAGGTTGCCATCGCCGACCTTGAAGGTGGCCGGCTGGCGGTCGAAGGTGCTGTCGACGACATCACCGTTCTCCAGCTTGATGGCGAAATGCAGGGTGACCCGGGCATCCGGACCGATGCGCGACTCAGTGGCGAGAGACTCAGTCATGAGCGGGTTCTCCGGACGTCTTCGACTTGAACATATCCAGCGCCAGCATGATGGCGCCCAGGGTGATGGCGGTATCGGCCAGGTTGAACGCGGGGAAGTACCAGCGATCCTGCCAATGCACCAGGATGAAGTCGACCACGTGGCCAAGCACCACGCGGTCATAGAGGTTGCCCAGTGCGCCACCGAGGACCATGGCCAGCGCAATGGCCAGCCAGGTTTCGTCGGCCTTCAGGCGCTTGAGCCAGACCACCAGCACGCCGCTGACCACCAGAGCGATCAGGGCGAAGAACCAGCGCTGCCAGCCGGAGCTGTCGGCGAGGAAACTGAAGGCGGCACCGGTGTTGTACACATGGGTCCAGTCGAACCAGCCGGGTATAACGGTCCAACGAGCGTGCTTGGGGATCACATCCAGAACGACCAGCTTGGAACCCTGGTCCAGCACGAACACCAGGACGCTCAGCAGCAGCCAGCCGAGACGGCCAAAACGGGCCTCAGGCATAGTGGCGAACCTCGCCAGCACCTTCGATGTTCTCGACGCAACGGCCGCACAGCTCAGGGTGCGCAGCGTTCACGCCGACATCCGCGCGGTGGTGCCAGCAACGACCGCACTTGGCGTGGACGGACTTTAGGATCTTCAGTTTCAGGCCCGGCACCTCGGTTTCCACTGCATCGGCCGGTGCGGCGGCCAGAGGCTGCACGTCGGCGGTGGAAGTGATCAGAACGAAGCGCAGTTCGTTGCCCAGCTTGGCCAGCTTGGTAGCCAGGGATTCCTCGGCGAAGACCGTGACCTCGGCCTGCAGGCTGCCGCCGATGGCCTTGGCGGTACGCAGGTTCTCCAGCTCCTTGTTCACCGAAGCCTTGACCGCGACCACGTCCTCCCAGAAGGCGTTGCTCATCTCGAAGCCTTCCGGCAGCTCGCTCAGGCCCTGGTACCAGGTGTTGAGCATCACCGACTCACCACGCTCGCCCGGCATGAACTGCCAGACTTCCTCGGCGGTGAAGGCCAGGATCGGCGCAACCCAGCGCACCAGAGCCTCGACGATGTGGAACAGCGCGGACTGGCAGGATCGACGCGCCAGGCTGTCGGCCTGGGTGGTGTACTGGCGGTCCTTGATGATGTCGAGGTAGAAGCCGCCCAGCTCCTGCACGCAGAAGTTGTGCACGCGGGAGTAGACGTTCCAGAAGCGGTACTCGCCGTAGGCTTCTTCCAGCTCGCGCTGCAGCTGCAGGGTACGGTCCACGGCCCAGCGGTCCAGGGCCAGCATGTTCTCCACCGGCACCAGGTGCTGCGCCGGGTCGAAGCCCGAGAGGTTGGAGAGCATGAAGCGCGTGGTGTTGCGGATGCGGCGATAGGCATCGGCGCTGCGCTGCAGGATCTGCTGGGAAACGGCGATCTCGCCGGAGTAGTCGGTGGACGCAACCCACAGGCGCAGGATGTCGGCACCCAGGGTGTCGATCACCGTCTGCGGCACCACGGTGTTGCCCAGGGACTTGGACATCTTGCGGCCGGACTCGTCGACGGTGAAGCCGTGGGTCAGCAGCGCGCGGTACGGCGGGTGGTTGTCGATGGCGCAACCGGTCAGCAGGGACGAATGGAACCAGCCGCGGTGCTGGTCCGAGCCTTCCAGGTACAGGTCGGCGCGCGGGCCGCTGGCGTGGCCCAGCGGGTGCGAGCCGCGCAGCACGTGCCAGTGGGTGGTGCCGGAGTCGAACCACACGTCCAGGGTGTCGCTGATCTTGTCGTATTGCGGGGCTTCGTCACCCAGCAGCTCGGCGGCGTCCAGCTTGAACCAGGCTTCGATGCCTTCCTGTTCGACGCGCTTGGCCACTTCCTCCATCAGCTCGACGGTGCGCGGGTGCAGCTCACCGGTGGCCTTGTGCAGGAAGAACGGGATCGGCACGCCCCAGTTGCGCTGGCGCGAGATGCACCAGTCCGGGCGGCCGGCGATCATGTTGTGCAGGCGCGCCTGGCCCCAGGCGGGTACGAACTCGGTCTGCTCGATGCCGGCCAGCGCGCGCTCGCGCAGGGTGGCGCCTTCGTTGGGCTGCTTGTCCATGCCGACGAACCACTGCGCGGTGGCGCGGTAGATCAGCGGGGTCTTGTGTCGCCAGCAGTGCATGTAGCTGTGGTTGATGCTCTCGTGCTTGAGCAGCGCACCGACTTCTTCCAGCTTGGCGACGATGGCCGGGTTGGCCTTCCAGATGAACTGGCCGCCGAAGAAGGGCAGGTCCTGTACATAGACGCCATTGCTCTGCACCGGGCTGAGGATGTCGTCGTTGCTCATGCCGTAGTGTTTGCAGGAACGGAAGTCGTCCTCGCCATAGGCCGGCGCGGAGTGAACCACACCGGTACCGGCACCCAGCTCGACGTACTCGGCCAGGTAGACCGGCGACAGGCGCTCGTAGAACGGGTGGCGGAAGCGGATGTTCTCCAGCGCTTCGCCCTTGGCGGTGGCGATCACCTGGCCTTCAAGGCCGAAGCGCGCCAGGCAGGACTCCACCAGCTCTTCGGCCAGCAACAGCAGGCGCGCGCCGGTATCGACCAGGGCGTAGTTGAACTCGGGGTGGACGTTCAGCGCCTGGTTGGCCGGGATGGTCCAGGGGGTGGTGGTCCAGATGACGATGGCGGCCGGCTTGGCCAGGCTCGACAGGCCGAATGCCGCGGCCAGCTTGTCGGCGTCTTCGACCAGGAAGGCGACATCGATGGCGTCGGACTTCTTGTCCTGGTACTCCACCTCGGCCTCGGCCAGGGCGGAACCGCAATCGAAGCACCAGTTGACCGGTTTCAGGCCCTTGAACACGAAGCCCTGCTTGACCATCTCGGCCAGGGCGCGGATTTCACCGGCCTCGTTGGCGAAGTCCATGGTCTTGTAGGGGTTGTCCCATTCGCCCAATACACCCAGGCGGATGAAATCGGCCTTCTGCCCTTCGATCTGCTCGGCGGCATAGGCTCGGCAGAGTTCGCGGGTCTTGTCGGCGGGCAGGTTCTTGCCGTGGGTGGTCTCGACCTTGTGCTCGATCGGCAGGCCGTGGCAGTCCCAGCCCGGTACATAGGGGGCATCGAAGCCCGCCAGGGTCTTGGAACGGAGAATGATGTCCTTGAGGATCTTGTTGACCGCGTGACCGATGTGGATGCTGCCGTTTGCATAGGGCGGGCCATCGTGCAAGACGAACTTCGGGCGGCCCTCACCGATCTGGCGCAGCTTCTGATAGAGCCCAATGGAGTCCCAGCGCTGCAGGGTCTCCGGCTCACGCTGGGGAAGACCGGCCTTCATCGGAAATGCCGTTTCCGGCAGGTTGAGGGTCGCTTTGTAATCGGTCATGTCAGTCCAGGCTCATCATTGAATTGGGATGCCTTGCCAGTAGGCACGGGCTGCGGCGACGTCCGCGTCGATCGCCGACTTCAACGCCTCGAGGGAGGCGAAACGCTGCTCTTCACGCAGCTTGTGGTGGAAGGTCACGCTGATGCGCCGGTCATACAGATCGGCGGAGTAATCCAGCAGATGCACTTCCAAGTGGGCCTTGCCATCCCCCTTCACGGTGGGACGCACGCCGATGTTGGCAACGCCGGGGCGGCGCTGGCCGTCCAGTTCGACGCTGACCAGAAAAACCCCGGAAAGGGGAACGCGCCGGCGCTTGAGCTGCACGTTGGCCGTGGGCGTACCCAGCTGGCGCGCCAGCTTCTGCCCGTGCAGCACCCGCCCGGTGATGGAAAAAGGCCGGCCCAGCAGGCGCTCGGCCAGGGCGAAGTCGGCGGCGGCCAGGGCCTGGCGCACGCGCGTACTGCTCACCCGTACGTCATCCAGCTCGACGGTGGCAGCAGCTTCCACGCTGAAGCCTTCGGCCGCACCGGCCATCTGCAGGAATGCGAAGTCGCCGGCGCGATCACAGCCGAAGCGGAAGTCATCGCCCACTTCCAGATGCTTGACCCCAAGCCCCTCGACCAGCACCGCATGCACGAACTCGGCGGCGCTGAGTTCGCGCAGCCGGCGGTTGAAGGCCAGGCACAGCACGCGGTCCACACCTTCGGCAGCCAGCAACTCCAGTTTGTCGCGCAGGCGGGTCAGCCGCACGGGGGCGGTATCGGGGCCGAAGAACTCGCGGGGCTGCGGCTCGAAAATCACCACGCAGCTGGGCACGCCCAACTCGGCTGCGCGCTCGCGCAAGCGTTTGAGAATGGCTTGATGGCCACGGTGTACGCCGTCGAAATTGCCGATGGTGGCAACGCAACCCCCAAGTTGGGGCCGCAGGTTATGGAGGCCTCGGACCAGCTGCATAGCACACGTCTTGTTCACAAAGTGGCCGAATTATACGCACACCCGCAGCCAGACAACAGGCGCCGCTGACGGGCCGCGCCGATGCCCGATCAGGCGGCCCCGGGAAGCTCAGATCGCACGTCGGGCGAAGTGTCGCAGGCGGAAGCCGAGCAGCGCCAAGGTCGCGAAATAGCTCAGCGCCCCTGCCGTGACCAACCCACCCAGGCGCAACAGGCGCACCAGCATGTCGCCCTGGTCCCAGGCCGGTAGCAGCCACATGCCGCCCACCAGCACCGCCGCCATCAAGGCCACCGCCACCAGCAGCTTGGTCAGGAACATCGGCCAACCGGGCTGCGGCTCGAACAGCTTCTGCCGGCGCAATTGCCAGAACAGCAGCGCGGCATTGAGGCAAGCGGCCAGGCCAATGGCCAATGCCAGCCCGGCGTGCTGCAGCGGGCCGATGAAGACGAGGTTCATCAGTTGCGTCGCAACCAGGGTGAACAGGGCGATACGCACCGGCGTGCGCAGGTTCTGCCGGGCGTAGAAGCCAGGCGCTAGCACCTTGACCAGAATGATCCCCAGCAGCCCCGCCGAGTAAGCGATCAGTGCACGCTGGGTCATCTCCGTATCATGGGCGCTGAACTTGCCGTACTGGAACAGCGACACCGTCAGCGGCTCGGCGATCAGCGCCAACGCCAGTGCGCAAGGCAGCACCAGCAAGAAGCACAGGCGCAGCCCCCAATCCAGCAGCTGCGAATAGGCCTGGCGATCATCGCTGGCATAGGTCTTGGCCAGCGACGGCAGGAGAATGGTGCCCAGGGCCACGCCCAGCACACCGGACGGCAGCTCCATCAGGCGGTCGGCATAGTACATCCACGACACCGAGCCCGCCGCCAGGAAGGACGCGAAGATGGTGTTGATGATCAGCGAGATCTGGCTCACCGAAACGCCGAAGATCGCCGGCCCCATCTGCTTCATCACCCGCCATACGCCGCTGTCCCGCAGGTTCAGGCGCGGCAGCACGAGCATGCCGATGCGTTTCAGGTGCGGCAGCTGGTACAGCAACTGCGCCAGGCCGCCGGCCAGGGTCGCCCAGCCCAGGGCCATCACCGGCGGGTCGAAATAAGGTGTCAGGAACAGCGCGAAGATGATCATCGCCACGTTCAGCAGGGTCGGCACGAAGGCCGGCACGGCGAAACGGTTCCAGGTATTGAGCACAGCCCCGGCCAGGGACGAGAGAGAGATAAGGAAGATGTAGGGGAAAGTCACCCGCAGCAGCGAGGTGGTCAGCTCGAATTTTTCCGGCGTATCGGTGAAGCCCGGCGCCGTGGCCCAGATCACCCAGGGCGCGGCGAGCATGCCGATGGCCGTGACAATCGCCAGCACCAGCGTCAGCAAGCCGGATACATACGCCAGGAAGGTGCGGGTCGCTTCCTCCCCCTGCTGGCTCTTGTACTCCGCCAGGATCGGCACGAAGGCCTGGGAGAACGCGCCTTCGGCGAAAATCCGCCGCAGCAGGTTGGGCAGCTTGAAGGCAACGAAGAAGGCGTCGGTCGCCACGCCGGCACCGAAGATGCGCGCCACGATGGTGTCGCGAACGAACCCGAGGACCCGAGAAAGCATGGTGATGGAACTGACGGCCGCCAGCGATTTGAGCAGGTTCATAAGGTCAGGCTGCTTGCATTCCGGGGTGAACATGAAGGGTTTGCGCCCGGCGGGCGGGGCCGCAACCAGGCCAACGCGCTGGTTTTCGGAGGCCGCGAGTGTAGAGCCGGTGCAGAAATAAATCACGCTGCCCGCCGATCTGAGGTACGCTCGTCGCCCCTTTGTAGGGAAGCCGTACCTGCCCTTGACATTGCTTCATCGCATCGGCATGATTCGCGGCCTTATTTGTTTGTATCCCCCCAGTTTTCGAGGAGCTTGACGGTGGCCAATACACCTTCTGCCAAAAAACGCGCAAAACAGGCTGAGAAGCGTCGTAGCCATAACGCCAGCCTGCGCTCCATGGTCCGTACCTACATCAAGAACGTCGTCAAGGCGATCGATGCCAAGGACCTGCCCAAGGCCCAGAACGCCTACACCCTGGCTGTTCCGGTAATCGACCGTATGGCCGACAAGGGCATCATCCACAAGAACAAAGCTGCTCGTCACAAGAGCCGCCTGAACGCCCACATCAAGGCGCTCGGCCAGGCTGCTGCCTAAGCTTTGCTTCTGATGAAAGACCGGCCTCAGGGCCGGTTTTTTATTGCCCGCGAAAAAGCATCGCCGAAGCGCGACCACAAAAAAGCCCGGCGAACCGGGCTTTTGATCTTCAGCGCGACTCGGCCCAGGGCAGGATCGGGATCGCCGTGACCGCATTCTGCGGACTGCCCTCGATCACCCGATCGCTGTACACCAGGTACACCAGCGTATTGCGCTTCTGGTCGAAGAAACGCACCACCTGCATGGTCTTGAACACCAGCGAGGTGCGCTCCTTGAAGACCTCCTCGCCATCCTTCAATTCGCCCTTGAAGTGAATCGCCCCAACCTGGCGGCACGCGATGGAAGCCTCGGCACGATCCTCCGCCAGGCCGAGCCCACCCTTCACTCCGCCGGTCTTGGCGCGCGACAGGTAGCAGGTCACGCCCTCCACCTTGGGGTCATCGAAAGCCTCGACGACGATCTTGTCGTTCGGCCCCACCCACTTGAACACGGTGGAGACCGAACCGATCTCCTCCGCAGCGGCCAGCAAAGGCATGCACAACACCAATGCCGACAATCCCTTGATCACGCGCATCCGAACGCTCCTTCAGACCAGAACCAGATTGTCCCGATGCACCAGCTCGGGCTCATCGACATAACCCAGCAGCTTCTCCACCTGTTCGGAGGACTGCCCGATGATCTTCTGCGCCTCCAGGGCACTGTAGTTGACCAGGCCGCGCGCCACCTCGCGCCCATCCAGCCCGACACAGACCACCATCTCGCCACGGCGGAAGCTGCCCTGCACGGCCTTCACGCCCACCGGCAGCAAGCTCTTGCGATCGTCACGCAGGGCCTTCACGGCACCCGCGTCCAGCACCAGGGTGCCACGGGTCTGCAGATGACCAGCCAGCCACTGCTTGCGTGCCGCCAGCATGCCGCGCTCGGGCGCCAGCAGGGTACCCAGTCGTTCGCCCGCCTTGAGGCGATCCAGCACCCGCTCGATGCGCCCACCAACGATCACCGTATGCGCGCCGGAACGGGCCGCCAGGCGCGCCGCACGCAGCTTGGTCTGCATGCCGCCACGCCCCAGTGCACCACCGGTGCCGCCCGCCACGGCGTCCAGCGCCGGGTCATCGGCACGGGCCTCGAAAATCAGCTGGGCATCGGGATTGTGGCGCGGATCGGCATCGAACATGCCGTCGCGATCGGTGAGGATCACCAGCAGATCAGCTTCGACCAGGTTGGCCACCAGGGCCGCGAGGGTGTCGTTGTCGCCGAAACGGATTTCATCGGTGACCACCGTATCGTTCTCGTTGATCACCGGAATGGTGCCGAGCTCGACCAGAGTGCGCAGGGTGCTGCGCGCATTGAGGTAGCGCTTGCGGTCGGAGAGGTCGTCATGGGTCAGGAGAATCTGCGCGGTGTGCCGGCCATGCTCGCCGAAGCTCGACTCCCAGGCCTGCACCAACCCCATCTGCCCCACCGCAGCCGCGGCCTGCAGCTCATGCATGGCTTTCGGCCGGGCATTCCAGCCCAGACGGCTCATGCCCGCCGCCACAGCACCAGAGGAAACCAGCACCAGCTCGACCCCGGCATTGCGCAGGGCCACCATCTGCTCGACCCAGACCGCCATGGCATCACGGTCGAGACCACGACCATCCGCCGTCAGCAGCGCACTGCCGATCTTGACCACCCAGCGCTGCGCGCCCGTCACCTTGTCCCGCATATCTTCCAACCTTAGCTAGAAAGCCGTGCGGCCCATGGCGCACAGCCTATGGCGATCATTTGCGCCGAGCGGCGCATTCATCAGGGAACGTAGAAGATTTCCGGACCGTCGCCGTCGTCTTCGTCATCATCGAAGTCATCGTCGTCATCTTCCGCACCGGCGCTCTTCAGCCCGGCACGGCGCAGGGCACGCTGATCGTCCAGCGCCTGCAGACGGGCACGCGCCTCGTCCTCGATGCGCTGATCCAGCTCGGCGAGCTCCTCGGCGTACTCGGGCTCCTCGCTCATGCGCAGGGTGCGCTCGTCGAGGTAGCGCATGATGTCCTGGGACAGGGCTTCGGTGCCTTCGCGCTCCAGGGCGGAGATAACATAGACCGGACCCTCCCACTCCAGGCGCTCGATCACCGCCTTCAGGCGAGCCTCGCGATCCTCGTCGAGAAGCTGGTCGGCCTTGTTCAGTACCAGCCAACGGTCACGCTCGGTGAGCGCGGGACTGAATCGACCCAGCTCCTCGATGATGGTGGCAGCCGCTTCGGCCGGATCGCTCTCGTCCAGCGGCGCCATATCGACGATATGCAGCAGCAGGCGGGTACGCGCCAGGTGCTTAAGGAAGCGGATACCCAGGCCCGCACCTTCGGCAGCGCCTTCGATCAGGCCAGGAATGTCGGCCACGACGAAGCTCTTGTAGCGCCCCACGCTAACCACACCCAGGTTCGGCACCAGGGTGGTGAAGGGGTAATCGGCAACCTTCGGCTTGGCCGCGGAAACGGCACGGATGAAGGTGCTCTTGCCCGCGTTCGGCAGGCCCAGCAGGCCGACGTCGGCCAGCACTTTCAGCTCCAGCTTGAGGTCACGGGAATCGCCCGGCTTGCCATTGGTGGTCTGGCGCGGAGCACGGTTGGTGCTCGACTTGAAACGGGCGTTGCCCAGGCCATGCCAGCCGCCTTGGGCGACCATCAGCCGCTGACCGGGCTTGGTCAGGTCGCCGATGATTTCCTGGGTGCCGGCATCGATGATGGTGGTCCCGACCGGAACGGGCAGGACCAGATCCTCACCCTTGCGCCCGGTGCAATCCTTGCTGCCGCCATTCTCGCCACGCTGGGCGTCGAAACGACGGGTGTAGCGATAGTCGACCAGGGTGTTCAGGTTCGGGTCGGCTTCCATGAACACGGAGCCGCCGTCACCGCCATCGCCGCCGTTGGGGCCGCCCTTCTCAATGAATTTTTCGCGACGGAAACTCATCAGGCCGTTGCCGCCGTCACCCGCTTTTACAAAGATCGATACTTCATCGACGAATTTCATCAGGACGCCTCCCGCCACGCGGGACGGGTTGAAAGAAAAAGAACACAAGGATACAGGGAAGCCCGCGCAAATCGGAGTTTCCATCTATCAGAAACAAAAAAGCCCCGTCGCGAGACAGGGCTTTTGCAGCGGAGTCGCGATTAGGCCGCGACGACGCTCACGTACTTGCGACCGAAAGCGCCTTTGACCTCGAACTTGACCACGCCGTCCACTTTCGCGAACAGGGTGTGGTCTTTGCCCAGGCCAACGCCGTAACCGGCGTGGAACTTGGTGCCGCGCTGACGCACGATGATGTTGCCGGCCTTGATGACCTGGCCGCCGTACAGTTTCACGCCAAGGCGTTTACTTTCTGAGTCGCGGCCGTTGCGGGTAGAACCGCCAGCTTTTTTGTGTGCCATGAGTCAAATCCTCCAAAAAAGGAAATTAGGCCTGGATGCCGGTGATTTTGATTTCAGTGAACCACTGGCGGTGGCCCTGGCGCTTCATGTGGTGCTTACGACGGCGGAACTTGATGATGCGCACTTTGTCGTGACGGCCTTGAGCGACCACTTCAGCGACTACTTTGGCGCCATCAACGACCGGAGCGCCGATTTTCACGTCGTCGCCATTGCCGATCAGCAGAACGCGATCGAAGGTCACGGATTCGCCGGTAGCGATCTCGAGCTTCTCGATCTTGAGGAATTCACCTTCAGCGACTTTGTATTGCTTGCCGCCGGTAACGATAACTGCGTACATGGATTTTCTCCGTTAAACCTGCTCACCCGACGCTTTATAGAAATAAGTAGGGGTCGGCATGGCTGCATGGGGCCGGAACTGGAACCCGTGCAATTGCGTAAGGCAGGAAAATGCCCAAGGAAGTTCAGGGGCCGCGATTGTACGCAAGCCATGATTGCCGCGCAAGCACCGCTGGTACTCGCCTTGACAGCCCCCACCCTGCCCCCTAGCATGCCGCGCAACCTCAAAGGAGCACCCCTCGCTGATGCAACCCCAGGCCTTCTACCGCGTGGTGGCGGACGATTTTACCGCAGTCGACGACATCATCCGTCGGCAACTCACCTCCCGCGTTCCCCTGGTGGAGAAGATCGGCGACTACATCGTGTCCGCCGGCGGCAAGCGCCTGCGTCCGCTCCTGGTCCTGCTCAGCGGCAACGCCCTGGGCTTTGGCGGTGAGCAACTGCGCCTGCTCGCCGCCACCATCGAATTCCTGCACACCTCCACCCTGCTGCACGACGACGTGGTCGATGCCTCCGGCCTGCGTCGCGGCCGTTCCACCGCCAATGCGCTGTGGGGCAACGCGCCGAGCGTGCTGGTGGGCGACTTCCTCTATGCGCGCTCCTTCGAAATGATGGTGGAACTGGGCTCGATGCCGGTGATGCGCATCATCTCCCAGGCCACCCGCGTGATCGCCGAAGGCGAAGTGCTGCAGCTGTCGAAGATCCGCGACGCCAGCACCACCGAAGAAACCTATATGGAAGTCATCCGCGGCAAGACCGCGATGCTCTTCGAGGCCTCGACCCACAGTGCCGCCGCACTGGCCCAGGCCCCGGCCGAACAGGTCGAAGCCCTGCGCACCTTCGGTGACTACCTGGGCATCGCCTTCCAGTTGGTGGACGACCTGCTCGACTACCGCGGCGATGCCGCCACCCTGGGCAAGAACGTCGGCGACGACCTCGCCGAAGGCAAGCCCACCCTGCCGCTGATCGCCACCATGCGTGACGGCACCGCCGAGCAGGCCGCCGTGGTCCGCCAGGCCATCCAGCAGGGCGGCAGCCAGGACCTGGAAGGCGTCCGCGCAGCCGTCGAAGCCGCCGGCGCCCTGGACTACACCGCCCGCCTCGCCCGCGACTACGCCGAACGCGCCATCGCCTGCCTGGAAGTGCTGCCGAGCAACGAATACCGCGACGCCCTGATCGAGCTCACTCGCTTCGCCGTGGCACGCACGCACTGATCCAACCCCGCATCACCAGAAGCCCGTCCTCGCGACGGGCTTTTTATTGCGCCATCGCCAACTCCTTCCGAACCAGCTCACAACGCAGTGGATACGGGACGCGGGAGAAGACTCGGGCGCACCCTCCAGCGTGACCTGGATCAAGCAGACGACGAAAGGCTGCAAATCGCGCTTGCCATTTTGATAATAGGAATTATTCTCATCTCACTGCTTTTCAAGGAGATGAGCCATGACCTACCTGATCGATGCCTGGCTGGATCGCCCGCACCCCTACCTGCGCATCCTCCACCGTGAAACCGGCGAAGTGTGCGCCATCCTCGAAGAGGAAGCCCTCGACGAACTACGGGACCAGGGGGATCTCGACCTCGCCGGCCTGACGTCCAGCGAACCCCTGATACTCAAGGAGCTGGTGCGCAGCCTGTTCCTCTTCTGCTATGCACGGGCACTGCGTCCGCATAACGAAATCCAGCTGCACTGAGAGGGGTTCAGATGACGCAGGACGCGTCATCCGCATGGCCGGTGCCCCGGGGCACCAGCCGTGCGAGCGGAGGCAAAGGCGCCTCCGCCGGTTCCCGGGCCGTCAGGGACGACGCGCCCGGCAATCACCCTGAGAAGGCTCAGAGGATTTCCAGCAGCTCCACGTCGAACACCAGCACGCTGTGGGGCGGGATGCTGCCAACGCCCTGGGCGCCATAGGCCAGCTCGCTGGGCACGTGCAGGCGCCACTTGCTGCCGGCGTTCATCAGTTGCAGGGCCTCGACCCAACCGGCGATCACGCCACCCACCGGGAATTCGGCCGGCTCGCCACGGTTGTAGGAGCTGTCGAACACGGTGCCGTCGATCAGGGTGCCGTGGTAGTGAGTGCGCACGGTGTCTTCGGCGGAAGGCTTGGCGCCCTCGCCCGCGACCAGTACTTCGTACTGCAGGCCGGACGGCAGCTGGGTCACGCCTTCACGCTTGGCGTTCTCCACCAGGTAGGCACGACCTTCGCCAGCGGCGGCATCGGCTTTCTCCTGGGCTTCAGCCTGCATACGCTCGCGGATCACCTTGAAGGCGGCGGACAGGGCATTGCCATCCACACGGCTCTCGATGCCGGCGAAGGCATCGCGCAGGCCGGCGACAACGGCGTCGATGCTCACGCCGGGCGGGGGATTGTCACGGATCTGGTCGCCCAGCTGGCGGCCGATGCCATAGCTGACACGGGTTTCATCGGTGGAAAATTCGAGTTCGGACATGGCCGGGGCTCCGCTCTGGAAAAAAGGTCGGCCAGACTAGCACAGCCCCCCTTCCGCGCCCTATCCCCGCATCGCACCCCGCCCGTTCAGCGGCAGGAGCCCATCGACAGCGGCACCCGCAACGCGCTGCGCCCATCGGGGGCGATGCCGCACATCTCGTCGTGCACCGACGCATGCACTAGATAGAAAGGCAGGCGCGGCAGCTCGTGCAACAGCCCCCGCGCATGCTCCACCGAGCGCAGTTGCATCGCGTGGCCACGGCCATCGTCCAGGGTGTGGCAGCGCCCATCGATATGCGCCTGCAACAGGTAGATGCCCCCTTCCATGGAGATGAGGTCGAGCCCCTCGATATGCCCGGCACGGGCTTCGCTGGAAAGGGTCTGCAGGTTCATGGCGTCACCTCGCGGTCTGTACAGGAAAAAGTTAAATACAGTTTCTGTACAGGATCAAAACCGCCGGGCAGAAACACGACCGCCCGCGAGCAGGACGCTGACGGGCGGTCATGGTGGAGCAGGAAGGCGATCAGTGATCGTGCTTGGTCATCTTGTCCAGGTAACCCATGGCGAACGCCGAGATCACGAAGGTCATGTGCAGGATCACGTACCACATGATCTTGGCGTTATCGATGTTCTGCGCATCCATGAACACTCGCAGCAGGTGGATCGACGAGATCGCCACGATGGACGCGGCCACCTTCATCTTCAGCGAGCCGGAATCCATCTTGCCCAGCCAGCTGAGCTTCTCCTTGCCTTCATCGATATCCAGCTGGGAGACGAAATTCTCGTAGCCCGAGATCATCACCATCACCAGCAGGCCGCCCACCAGCGACATGTCGATCAGCGACAGCAGCACCAGGATCAGTTCGGCTTCGGTTTTCTCGAAAACATGCGGGAGGACGTGATAGACCTCCTGGAAGAACTTCAGCGACAGCGCCAACAGCGCCAGGGACAGGCCGAAGTAGATGGGCGCCAGCAGCCAGCGCGCCGCGTACATCGTGTTTTCCAATAAGCGTTCCATGAAGCCTCGCATCCAGAATCAAAACTGGCGGCGAGTATAACGAGCACATTCCTACAGAAAAACAGGCAAGTAATGCCTCGAAATATCCCCAACAGCTGTGGATAACCCTGTGAACAGTCTTGGGAACGATGGCCCGGAGCAGGCGTAGTCGGGGCTTGTCGGGCGCTGCGCAAAAGCTGCTCAACGCGACGGCCGTCAGGTCTCCGGGCTGAACAGGAAGCTGCCCAGGCTGTGACGCCGCTCGCCGTTCAGCCGGCGCAACTCACCCTGCACATGGATACGCCAGATCATCGGGTCCGCGCATTCGCAGTAGCCCAGCTCGGCCAGGCAAGAGGCAATCGCAGACAGTACCGATTCAGCGACGAAAGGCCCGTGGAATGGGCCCTGCGCCTTGAGCGCGGAGGGCTGCGCCCCGGAGATGCCGGCCGCGCAGATAAGCGTCCAGAGTCCCTTCTCTCCAGCCAGTGGCAGGATCACGCACTCGATGCGCGTAACCAACCCCAGGCATTGACGGGTAAGGCAGAGGTTGCGGGACATAACGGCGTTCCTCGCGTAGACCTGCGGCCAGCCTACACCCGCATGCAACCGTGAGGAAGTGAGGAAACCTTATCCACGCCAGCTGTGGATAAGCCTGTGGATGGAGTGGTGAAAAGTCTGTCGGACCGGCAGCCGCGCTGGGCCGGCCCTTATCGCTCAATGACTGACCAGCCACGACGCCCGCAAGCGCCGTGACCGGTCATCGCCTGGTCAGGCCGGCCCCTGGATCTTGTCCTCGGGCGGGGTCTTCTTGCCGGGCTCCTTCTTCGGTCCCTTGCGCGGAGGCTTGGCCGGCGCCGGCGCTTTCTCCAGCGCGGCGACGGCTTCCTTGGCCGCATCGGGTTTCTCTTCCTCCTCCATGCCCATCTCGGCGATCTCGCGCAGGCGCTCCACCACCCGGGCGTTGACGCTGCCCTTGGGGAAACGGCCCTTGTCGTCCGGGCTGCCCGCCGCCTCGCCCACCAGCAGGCTCAGCGCCTCGTCGGCCTGGCGCACCGCGTAGACATGGAAGCGTCCGGCACGCACCGCCTGCAACACGCGCTCGTCGAGCATCAGGGTGGCGACGTTGGCCTGGGGGATGATCACGCCTTGTTCGCCCGTCAGGCCACGCGCCTCGCAGAGGCGGAAGAAGCCCTCGATCTTCTCGTTGACCCCGCCGACTGCCTGCACCTCGCCGAACTGGTTGATCGAGCCGGTGATGGCGAAGCACTGTTTCAGCGGCGTGCGCGACAGGGCAGAGATCAGGGTGCAGACCTCGCCCAGGGAAGCGCTGTCGCCATCGACGTAGCCGTAGGACTGCTCCAGGGCGATGCTCGCGGAAATCTCCAGCGGGAACTCCTGTGCATAACGGCTGCCCAGGTAACCGGTGAGGATCATCACGCCCTTGGAGTGGATGGGCTGGCCAAGGTTGACCTCGCGCTCGATGTCGACGATGCCCGAGCCGCCCGGGTACACCGTGGCGGAAATCCGCGCGGGAACACCGAAGGCCGAGTCGCCCACCTCCAGCACCGTGAGGCCGTTGCACTTGCCCACCGCCGCGCCATCGGTGTCGATCAAGATGATGCCCGCCAGCATGTCATCGAGGATGCGCGCCGAAACGCGCCCGGTGCGGGTCGCCTTGGATTTCAGCGCACGCTCGATGTGCTCGGCATCGGTCACCTTCTCGCCGGCCAGCTGGCGCACGAAGTCCGCCTCGCTGAGCAGCTGGAACAGGTCGCCAATCTTCGCCGAGAGGCGCTTCTGGTTCTCCGCCAGGCGCGCGCTGTAGGTGGCCAGGCGCGCCACCGCGGCAGCGCTCAACGGCGCCATGCCCTCCTCCGAGGTACGGGTCTTGAGCAGTTGGGCGAACTGTTCGAGGGTCTCTTCAGACAGCGGGATCTCCTCGTCGAAGTCCACCAGCACGCGGAACATCTCCTGGAAGTCCGGATCCAGGTCCTGCAGCGTGTAATACAGCTGGCGCGAACCGATGATCACCACCTTCAGCTGCAGCGGGATCACCTGGGGCGTCAGGGTCACCGTGGCCAGCCGGCCCAACTCGGCCAGGGGCGACTCCATCTTCAGTTGGCGCGAGTGCAGGGCGCGCTTGAGCGCGTCCCAGACGAAGGGCTCGCTCAGCAGCTTCTCCGCCTCCAGCACCAGGAAGCCGCCGTTGGCGCGGTGCAGGGCACCCGGGCGCAACTGCCGGTAGCTGGTATAGAGGGCGCCCTGGTCGGTGCCGTACTCGATGCGGCCGAACAGGTTGTCGTAGGTCGGGTGCGACTCGAACACCACCGGCGCGCCGCCGCTGGCCGGATGGCCCACCACCAGGCTCGGGCAGTACTGCTCCTCGAGCATCTCGCGGCGCTGCAGGTCCGGCTTGTCGTCGAGCATCTGGTCGACCACGGTCTTCAGCAGGTTCACCTGCATGGCCTGCAGGTAGGCGACCACGCCAGCGTTCTCCGCGTACTTCTCGGAGAGCACGCACAGCAGCGGCTGCAGGGCCTGGGTGATGGTCTCGTCGTTGAGCTGGCGCAGTTGGTTGCTGGACTCGCGCTTCCACTGCGGCAGGCTGGCCAGCTCCTCGTTGAGGCGCTCCTCCAGGCTGGAGATATCCTCGTGGAAGCGTTCGCGCTCGGCTTCCGGCAGTTGGGCGAACTCGGCCTCGTCCAGCGCCTTGCCATCCTTCATCGGGGTGAAGGCGATATTGGCACTGTCGCGGTAGAGCGCCACGTCCCTCTCCAGCGCCAGGCGCTCGATCACATCCAGGGCACGGTCGTAACGCTGGTTGAAGGCGCGGTCGATCGCGCTCTTCTTCTGCTGGAACGTGGGCGTCTCGAACACCGCCGGGAAGGTCGCCAGCAGGTTATCCACAAGCTGGCCGATGTCGGTGATGAAGGCGTTCGCCTCACCCGGTGGCAACTGCACGGCGCGGGGCTCGCGCGGCTCCTCGAAGTTGTTGACGTAGACCCAGTCCATCGGCGTTTCCAGGCGCTTGCCTTCAGCCTTGAGGTAGCGCTGCACGAAGGAGAAACGACCGGTACCCGGCTCGCCCATCACATAAACGTTGTAACCCGGGCGCGGCATGGCGACGCCGAACTGCAGGGCTTCCACTGCGCGCTCCTGGCCGAGCACGCCGCGGAAAGGTTCGAGGTCGTCGGTGGTGGCGAAGGCGAACTGCTTGGAGTCGAAGGGGCGGGTGAGCGCATCGGGCGCCAGGCGCAGGGAAGCGGCGAGGGGATCGGGCATCGGAAATCCTTATGGGTGACGCGGAAGCAATGGCCGCATTCTGGCGCCGCCTTCGTCCGCGTTGCAAGGCGTTCCGACCTCAGCGGAGCGCAGCGCGAGGCGCTTCGCAAATGCATCGGAAGGCTTGCGCAATCGTGCATTCTGGCCTTGCTTGACACCCACCCCGGGCATCGCCAAAGCTCGCCCATCCCCTCCCCAGGCGAAAGCGAGCAGTGCAGTTGAAACGGATCTTCTCCCTCCTGGCGCTCTGCACCTGTACACACCTGATGGCGGCCCCCGCCATTCCCCAGCAAACCCTGCAGCGCCTGGCGCAAGACCCCTACTGGATCGCCCTCGGCCATTACGAAACCGGCAAGCTCGGCGGCTGGCGCAGCTACGTCGACGACGAACGCTTCTTCCTCGCCGAAAACGGCGACAGCGACCCCGCCGCCGAACTCGCCGCCACGGTGAACGCCCTCTACCAGGACGCCAGCCTCGGCGATCGCCACCCGCAATGCCTCTACCCGGCGCGCACCCGCTGGCTGCGCGAACGCCTGCAGCTGACCGGGCTGTCGGCGCCGGCCTGCAGCGAATTCGCCAACTGGTACCGCGACATCAACCCCCACAGCACGGTGCTGATCTTCCCTGCGGCCTACCTCAACAGCCCCTCGTCCATGTTCGGCCACACCCTGCTGCGCATCGACCAGCCCGACGTGCAGGAGAACAACTCTGCCCTGCTCAGCTACGCGCTCAACTTCGGTGCCTTCATCGAAGGCGCGGACAACAGCATCCTCTACGCCTGGAAGGGCCTGATGGGGGGCTACCCCGGCCTCTTCGCCCTGGTGCCCTACCGCGACAAGCTCAAGGAATACAGCCGCCTGGAAAACCGCGACCTGTGGGAGTACCGACTCAATCTCACCGCCGAGGAAACCGGGCGCATGGTCGAGCACGTGTGGGAGCTGCGCCAGGTGCGCTTCGACTACTTCTTCTTCGACGAGAACTGCTCCTACCGCCTGCTGGAGCTGCTGGAGATCGCCCGCCCCGGCATCGAGCTCACCGAGCAGTTCCCGCTCACCGCCATCCCCACCGACACCGTGCGCGCCATCAAGGACGCCGGGCTGGTGGAGCAGATCGACTACCGCCCCTCGCGGGAAAAGGAACTGATGGCCCGTGCCGCGCCACTGGATGGCGACGAGCAGGACTGGGTCCTGCGCCTGGCGGAAGATGAAGGCCTGCTGGACGACCCGGCCTTCCGCGCCCTGCCCGCCCCGCGCCGCGCGCTGATCCAGGACGCCGCCTTCCGCCTCGAGCGCTACCGCTCCACCGGCGAGGAACGCAGCGGCGCCCGTGCGCAACGCAGCTTCCAGCTGCTGCGGGCGATCAACCAGAACCCGCCGCCCCCGCTGCAGGCCGAACGCCCGGCGCTGCCCGAGGAAGGCCACGAGTCGCGCACCTGGCAACTGGGCGTAGGCAGCCGTGAAGACCGCGCCTACGCCGAGTACGGCCTGCGCATGGCCTACCACGACCTCAACGACAACCTCGCCGGCTTCCCCCTCGGTGCGCAGATCGAAATCCTCCAGCTCAAGCTGCGCCAGTACGAGCAGAACCACTGGCAGCTGCAACAACTGGACTTCGCCACCATCCGCTCGCTGACCCCGCGCACCCAGTTGCTGCAGCCCTGGTCCTGGCAGGTGGCCGGCGGCCTGGAACGGGTGCCCGGCAAGGACGGTGACGAAACCCTGGTGAGCCACCTCAACGGCGGCGTGGGCGGCAGCTGGCAACTGGGGGACGACGCCCTCTACTACGCCCTGGCCACCGCCCGGGTGGAGCACAACCCGGATTTCGGCGCCTTCGTCGCCGGGGCCGGCGGCTTCGATACCGGGCTGCTCTGGCGCAACCCCCTGGGCACCCTCAGCCTGGAAGCGGCCGGCGACTACTTCCACAACGGCGAGGTGCGCCGGCGCCTGTCACTCAACCAGCAATGGGAGCTGGGCCCAGACCTGGGCCTGCGCCTCTCCGCCGAGCGCTCCTTCAGCCAGCTCGGCGGCAATGACAACGAAGTGATGCTGCAGCTGCGCTGGTACCACTACTGATCGAGGTAGCGCTCGGCGATGCCGCGTCCAGCGAACCAGGCCACCACGGCCTCGCGCTTGAGCAGGCGGGCGTATACCGGCGCATTCGCCCCACCGCGGATCAGCTGCCCGAGGTCCACACCCGCATCGGCCAGACGCGTCAGCAGTGCTTCGTCACCGGCCTCCACGGCGTGTTCCAGAGCGAGGCGCTGCAAGGCCGGCGCGGCCAGTAGCCGGCCGTCCTCCAGCGCACCGCGCCAGTCCTGCACCTGGGCGCTCATCCCAGCCCGCAGCCGCTGCGCCAACCCGGCATCCTCGGCGGCCAGCGGGTCCAGCGCCTCGTCCAGCTCCAGGCCGGTACCGTCGGCGCCCTCGGCAAAGGGGTCGCTGTAATACACCAGTTGGGCGAACAGCCCTTCCAGATCGTCCGCCACCCGGGCGAAGGAATCCTCGTGCAGGCGCATGGGCCAGGCCGGCGGCAGCCCCTTGCTCCAGGCATAGACAGCGCCGAAATTGTCACCCGGCTCGATGCGGACATAGATGCGCTCCAGGTACTCGAAGCCGCCCACGGGCAGGAACGCCAGGCGCCCATCCCACTCACGGCCGTCGTCCTCGGCGAACTCCCGAGCGCCCTCCTCCTCGTGCTCGACCCAGCCCCACAGGTCGTGGTAGCCGTCACTGCCGGGGAAGAACAGCTCGCTCAGGGAGAAGGGATGCAGATGGCCCTGGTAGTCCACCTGGACGTCGTAATCGAGGCGGCCACCGAAGGCGACACGCCACAGCCGCACCAGGGTCGGCGGCAGCGGGCGCCCCAGGCGCTGCTCCACCTCGGCCAGCTCGGCATCGGTGATCGGCGGCCGGGCCTCGTGAATGATGCGCCCGGCGAAAGGCACCAATCCGTGCCGGCGCAGGCGTTGCAGTTCGTCGTCGGTGAACATCAGGCCTGCCCTCCCAATCGCTCACGCACCTGCATCAAGGCGAAGCCCAGCAGGTTGAGGCCACGCCAGGTGGCAGGCTCACGCGCCGCCGCGTCCGCCTCGGCCAGGCCGATGCCCCAGACCGGGTCCACCGGGCTGGCCTCCACCAGCACCTTGGTGCCGGTGCCCAGCAGCACCCGTTGCATGTCGGGGTTCTGCTCGAACTTGCCGAGATTGCCCTCTACCACCAGGTCGAAGCTGTGGGTCCGCCAGCGGGCGTCATCGAAACCACGGACCTCGCGACCGAGCGCCTTGGCATCGGCCGGCGTACGGGCGGCGAGGATGCGCTCCAGCGCCTGCTCATCCCCGAACAGGCGTGCCTTGCCGGCCATCACCCAGTGCTCGGCGGTGGCGTAGCGCACGCCATCCAGGGTGAAGGGCGACTTGAACCACTGGCTGAAACAGGCCTTGCCCAGCGGCGCGCCGGGGGCGCTGCTGTGGCCCCAGAAGTACAGGTAATCGAAGGATTCTCCCGCCGCGCAGCGCTCGCGCAGTTGCTCGACGGAGTGAGGGAGGTTCATGGGCGGTCCTTGCTCGGCCTGTTCGAAAGGCGCACAGGATAGCCGAGCCCGGCGGCCTGGGCTGCCACCCGGCTCACGCCACGGCCGCTACCCGGCGGCCAGGTCCTTCCACTCCAGGCCGAACCGCGCCAGGTACTTGCGCAGCCGGTCGGCATCATTGGGCTGCGCCTTGGCCTGGCGCGAGACGTCATAGAGCAGCCGCCCCGCCTCGGACAGGCTGCTCGCCTCGCGGCACACCGCGACCACCGCCGCCAGCTGCAGGCGGTCGAAGCGGTCCAGCTCCACCACCCGCTCGCCGAGCAGCGCCGCCAGGCCATCATCCGCCTGCCCCTGGGCGCCCCAGGCGTAGCGCAGGCGGTCGATCTCCTCCTGCACCAACACCTCGTCGATGCGGCCGCTGTCGGCCAGGGTCGCCATGCGCGTGATCGAGGCCGACAGCTCGCGGAAGTTGCCCGCCCAGCGCGCTTCCCCCGAACAGGCGAAGGCCAGGTAGCGGCGCCGCGCCTCGACGTTGAAGCGCACCATGCGCCCCTGCTCGCGGGCGTGGCGTTCCAGTTCGAAATCGATGTTCGGCTCGATGTCCTCGCGGCGCCCGGCCAGGCCCGGCAGTTCGAAGGTCCAGAGGTTGATACGGGCATAGAGGTCTTCGCGGAACAGCCCCTCGGTCACCCGCGTGCGCAGGTCGCGGTGGGTGCCGGCGATCAGCAGGAAATCGCTTTCCACCTCACGGTCCGAGCCCATGGGGAAGAAGCGCTTCTCCTCGATGGCCTTGAGCAACATGGCCTGCTCGTCGAGGCCCAGCTCGCCGATCTCGTCGAGGAACAGCATGCCGCCGTCCGCCGCGCGCAGCAGGCCATCGCGGGCGTTCTGCGCGCCGGTGAAGGCGCCCTTGATATGGCCGAACAGCGCCGACATCGCGCCGTCGCCGCGCAGGGTCGCGCAGTTCACCTCGACGAAGCGGCCCTTGATCTGGTGGCGCGCATCCTTCAGCTCGAAGATGCGCCGCGCCAGGAACGACTTGCCCGCCCCGGTCGGCCCCACCAGCAGCATGGGCGCGCGGGAACGCAGCGCCACCCGCTCGATCTGCTCGATGCTGCGGTTGAACGCCGCGTTGCGCGTGGCGATGCCGGACTTCAGCAGCGCCAGGCTCTCCAGCATCTCGCGCTGAAAGCGCGAGGCGATATGGTCGTAGCGCGACAGGTCGAGGTCGATCAGCGAGTGGGTACCGATGGCGTGGCGATCCTCGTCGCGGCGGCGGGCCGGCGAGGTCTGCACCAGGCGCGCCGGCAGGTAACGCGCCTCGGTGAGCAGGAACCAGCAGATCTGCGCTACGTGGGTCCCGGTGGTGATGTGCACCAGGTAGTCCTCGCGCTCGGTATCGAAGCGGTAGGCACTGGCGAAGTCGTGCAGCGCCGCATACACCTCCTCGAAGTCCCAGGGGTTGTGCAGCGGCATCTCGTGCAGCACCACCTCGGTCTGCGGCGACACCTGCTCCACATCGCCCTTGATGCGCTGGGCCAGCCCTAGGTCGCGGGCATCGCTGCCGTGGATCAGCTCCAGGCGGTCCAGCAGCAGATCCGGCTGCTGGCACAGGCCGACGCTGGGGCGCCACTTGTTCCAGCGCTCGGCGCCCTTGCCCATGCGGTCCAGGGTGGCGCCGATAAAGCCGATGGCGACGGTCTTGCGCGCCATGCTCAGTGCTCCGCCACGGTGATCAGCAGGGGCGACTCGAAGATCGCCACCGGCGATACCACGGTCTCGTCCAGCGGGATGGCCTGGCCGTAGCGCTCGCGCATCTTCGCCTTTACCACCGGCGAACTCAGGTCGAAATCGCGGATGCGCTGCAGCTCGCCCAGGCGCAGGCCGAGGCTGCGCTCGTAGAGCTTCCACACCAGCTCCGAGCAATACAGGCGCTGGTCATTCCACTCGAAGGCCAGGTCATAGCGACGCCCGCGCATGCCCTCCGCCAACTGGCGCATCTGCACCAGCACGTCAGGGGTCAGCAGCTCATCGGCACGGGCCAGCCGCTTGATCACGTAGTGCCCACCCTCGCCCCGGGCGATCCAGTGCTGCAGCGGCACGTACTGCACCTTCGCCCCCGCCTCGAACACCTGCAGCGTGCCGTTGCGCGCCAGCACCAGCCCCATGTGGCTGTAGCGCGAGTGGGTGGCCTGCTGCACCGCCAGGCTCTGCGCCGAGCGCGATTGGTGGAAGATGATGTCGCCCTCGTGCACCTCGGGCAGCGGCACCGCCTGGGCCAGGCCGGCAAACAGGCTGAAGACGAGAAAAAGTGAAAAGCGCATTGGCATGTCCTTGTCGAGGGCGCGTCAGTGACGGCGATTTTATCCAAAAAGATAAATCCGTATATCAAAGAATATGAATATCCATGACGACTGCCGCCATGGAGATCCTTGGATTCAGCGGGCATAAAAATTAAATACTTATAAATCAATGAGTTAAAAATTAATTCGATCCACGAAAACGAAACTGGCACGCCGCTCGCTATATCCCTGTCAACGAAAGGACAACAGAGCGAGACGCCACCATGGCCAACACCGCACTCTTCAACACCCAGGCAGCAGGCCTGCCGCAGGTGGATGCACTGAACCACAGCCAGGCCGGCGCCTACGCCCTGCAGCCGAAGCACAAGCTGGCGCAACTGGCGATGACCGGTTGCCTGAACCAGACCTTCTACGCCGACGCTCCCGAGCAACTGGCCGAGGTCCTGGCCCTGGTGGCTCAACTGGACGCGGCCTTCGTGGCCAAGACCGCCGTGTACGCCCGTCGTGCCGGCCACATGAAGGACATGCCGGCCCTGCTGGTGGCCGCTCTGGCGGCGCAACGCTCCTCCCTGCTGCCGGCAGTTTTCGGCCAGGTGGTGGATAACGGCAAGATGCTGCGCAACGTCGTGCAGATCCTGCGCAGCGGTGTGACCGGCCGTAAATCGCTCGGTTCACAACCCAAGCGACTGGTACAGGAGTGGCTGAACACCGCCAGCGAGCGACAACTGCTGCAAACCGCGATCGGCAACCAACCGTCCCTGGCGGACGTGCTGAAGATGGTTCACCCGAAACCGAGCGAAGCCTGGCGTGAAGCCTTCTTCGCCTGGGTACTCGGCAAGCCGGCGGACGCCGACGCGCTGCCGCCGCTGACCCGCGCCCTGCTGGCTTACCGCAGCGGCGCCAGCGACGAGCTGCCGGACGTGCCCTTCCAATTGCTGGGTGACCGTCAGCTGAGCGCTGAACAGTGGCTGGTACAGGCACAGCGAATGGGCTGGCAGGCACTGCGGATGAACCTCAACACCCTGGCACGCCACGGTGTGTTCCAGTTGCGCGGCGCGGCCTACACGGTTGCCGCGCGGCTGGCGGACCGGGAAGCGGTGGCCAAGGCACGGGTCTACCCGTACCAGTTGCTGACTGCCTACAAGATGGCCGGCAGCGAAGTACCGGAGCCGGTGCGCGAGGCGCTGCAGGACGCGCTGGAAATGTCGCTGGCCAATGTGCCGGCGCTGCGGGGCAACGTGGTGGTGTGCCCGGACGTGTCCGGCTCCATGCAGAGCCCGGCCACCGGCTACCGCCCGGGCGCCACCAGCACCGTGCGCTGCATCGACGTGGCGGCGCTGATGGCCGCAGCGGTACTGCGCAAGCAGCCGATGGCGCGAGTGATGCCGTTCGAGAACCACGTGGTGAACGTGCGACTCAACCCGCGTGACAGCGTGATGAGCAACGCGCAGAAGCTGGCCTCGATCGGCGGCGGTGGTACCAACTGCTCGGCACCGCTGGCGCAGCTGGTGAAGGAGAAGGCCAAGGTGGATACGCTGATCCTGGTTTCCGACAACGAATCCTGGATCGACGCCAAGCGTCGCGGCGCCACCGAAACCATGCTCCAGTGGCAGCAGCTGAAGCGGCTGAACCCGAAGGCGAAGATGGTCTGCATCGACATCCAGCCCTACGGCACCACCCAGGCGCAGGAGAGGGCTGACATCCTCAACGTCGGCGGTTTCGGCGATGCGGTATTCGATGTGGTCGCCCAGTTCGCCAGCGGCGAATACGGCGCGCGGCACTGGGTCGAGCTGATCGAGGCGACCGAGCTGTAGCGAAAAGATGAAGGGCCCCGCAATGGGGCGGGGCCCGCAACGAGTTGAAGCGCGAGACGGCGAATGCAGCCGGGACTACATCACCGATGTCCCTGCACACCTTTGTCACCGTAGCGCGCGGCACGAATGCAGGTGGCTGTACATCGGTTGAGCCGGTTCGATTCCGGCCCGCGGCAACGCGGAACAGTCGCCTTCCATTGTCGTGCCACCTTGAGTTTTGCGACGAATGCCGGTGGAACTACACCCTTCCACGGTCGAGATGCGGGTTCGAATCCCGTCGGCTCCAATACTGCGGGGCCGTAGTTCAACGGTAGAACACGAAAACGTTTCACCACCTTTTGTCGTCGCACCTGTTTCACCACGGCCCGCATGGGCCGGCAGCGAATGCAGCGGACATTACATTGGTCGCGGGTTCGAACCCCGCCCCGGCAACGGGTAGCTCAGTGGGTAGAGCAGTCTCATGTCCGCGTCACCTCGTCGCTGCACCAGGGCCATCGAATGGCCAAAGGATCGACCCGGCGAATGCCGGTGGAACTACAGGACGTCGTGGTTGCGGGTTCGACTCCCGCCGGCTCTTCGGGGCCGTAGCTCAACGGATAGAGCGCGATGCACGTTTCACCTCAGTTGTCGCCGTTTTGAAATTGAAAGGAACGAGAACATGGAAAAGCACTACAACCTGCTGGAAGTCGCCAACGGCAAACCGATCAAGCTCTGGACCCAGGGCGTACCGGTGGAGGACGACGCGCGCAAGCAGCTGATGAACACCGCGCAGATGCCCTTCATCTTCAAGCACCTGGCCGTGATGCCGGACGTGCACCTGGGTAAGGGGTCGACCATCGGCAGCGTGATCCCCACCGTCGGCGCCATCATCCCGGCCGCCGTGGGCGTGGACATCGGTTGCGGAATGATCGCCGCGCGCACCTCGCTGACCGCCTCCGACCTGCCGGATAACCTGGCCGGCCTGCGAAGCGCCATCGAAAGAGCCGTGCCCCACGGGCGTAGCGTTTCCCGCGGTGGCCGAGACAAAGGCGCCTGGGAAGACGTGCCGGAGCTGGCGGACCACGCCTGGTCGGCCCTGGCCGGGCGCTTCAAGGTGATCACCGATAAGTACCCGCGCCTGGAGAAGACCAACAACCGCAAGCACCTGGGAACCCTGGGAACCGGTAACC
Source organism: Aquipseudomonas alcaligenes MRY13-0052 (assembly GCA_000474255.1). Lineage (GTDB taxonomy): Bacteria > Pseudomonadota > Gammaproteobacteria > Pseudomonadales > Pseudomonadaceae > Metapseudomonas > Metapseudomonas solani. Next base: position 18,164 of record BATO01000027.1, on the reverse strand, counting down.
ACTTCATCGAGGTCTGCCTGGACGAAGCACAGCGCGTCTGGTTCATGCTCCACAGCGGATCGCGCGGCGTAGGTAACGCCATCGGCAACCTGTTCATCGAACTGGCCCAGGCCGATATGCGCCAGCACATCGCCAACCTGCCGGACCGCGACCTGGCCTACTTCGAAGAAGGCAGCGAGCACTTCGACGACTACGTGGAAGCCGTGAGCTGGGCCCAGGACTTCGCCAAGCAGAACCGAGCGATGATGATGCATGCCGTGATCGCTGCAGCACGCCAGGTGATCACCAAGCCCTTCGAGGCCAACCTGGAGGCAGTGAACTGCCACCACAACTACGTGCAGAAGGAGCAGCACTTCGGCCAGGAGGTCCTGGTAACCCGCAAGGGTGCGGTATCGGCGCAGAAGGGCCAGCTGGGGATCATCCCGGGCTCCATGGGCGCGCGCAGCTTCATCGTGCGCGGCCTGGGTAACGAGGAGGCGTTCTGCTCCTGCAGCCACGGTGCCGGTCGCACCATGAGCCGTACCAAGGCGAAGAAACTGTTCACCGTGGAAGACCAGATCCGCGCCACCGCCCATGTGGAATGCCGCAAGGACGAAGACGTGATCGACGAAATCCCCATGGCCTACAAGGATATCGACGCCGTGATGCATGCCCAGCGCGAGCTGGTGGAAGTGGTGCATACCCTGCGCCAGGTGGTGTGCGTAAAAGGTTGAAAAGCTATCTGCGCTGACTGCCTCGCCAACGTTTTTCAACATTCATGAAGGGGCGACTCATGCTGCAGAAACTGGAAAACCGCCGGGTGACGGAGCTCCAGGCCCGCCTCGACGAAGCCGGCAGCGTCTTCGACTTCGTCGTGCTGGGCCTGGATGCCACCGCCCGCCCCGGCGAGGCCGAGCACAAGGATGCGCTGCGGGTGCTGTTCGAAGGCATTCGCGAACGCTCCCAGGCATGGCGCCGCAAGCTGCTGGAAGAACACCCGCAGTACGCCAATAAACCCTGGCCGGAGCTGATCCCCGACCTGGACCGGGCCCGCCCGCAGGCCCTGGATGCCGCGCGCATCGAGGACCTGGCGCGGGACGATGGGCCGCTGTACCGGGCCCTGGTCGGCCCGCCCTATGGCAGCACGCTGCAGGTGGAGGATTTCCGCGAATGGCGCGAGGTCCTGCGGCTGCATGCCGGCGAAGGGCTGCAGGTGCTGGACTGGGTGGGCAACGCCGACGACGAACCCCAGCGCAGCGCCTGGAGCAGCTACTTCGATGACGGCAAGGAATGGTGGGGCATCTGGTGCCTCACCCTGTACAACCCGAGACGACGAACACTCAGCGCGCTGGCCGCCAGCGCCACCGATTGAAGCAGTAAAGGAACCAACGAAATGACCAGCGACCACCGCCATCCCCTCCCCGCCGCCATGCGCGAGCGGGTGCTGGAGGAACTGCACCGGGTCGAACGCGAGCGCAACGTCACCGTGCTCTACGCCTGCGAATCCGGCAGCCGCGCCTGGGGCTTCGCCTCCAGCGACAGCGACTACGACGTGCGCTTCGTCTACGTCGAGCAACCCGACTGGTACCTGCAGGTGCGTGAGCCGCGCGACGTGATCGAGCGCCCGCTGGACGACGAGCTGGACGTCAGCGGCTGGGAACTGCGCAAGGCCCTGCGCCTGCTGCGCAACTCCAACCCCACGCTGCTGGAATGGCTCGACTCGCCTCTGGTGTACCGCCAGGACGAGGCCGCCAGCGCACGCCTGCGTGAACTGGCCGAAGCCTTCTGGTCGCCCCGTGCCGTGCGTCACCACTACCTGTCCATGGCCAAGAAGAACTTCCGGGGCTATCTGCAAGACGAGACCGTGCGTTTCAAGAAGTACCTCTACGTCCTGCGCCCGCTCCTGGCGGTACGCTGGCTCGACCAAGGCCGCGGCCGCCCGCCGATGCCCTTCGAGGACCTGCTGGTGACCCTGGATGACGCTGCACTGCTGGAGGAAATACACGCGCTGCTGCAACTCAAGCGTGCGGGGACCGAAGCCACCTACGGCCCTCGCCGCGAGGTGTTGCACGCCTTCATCGAAACCCAGCTGGCCAGCGCCGGTGAAGCGCCACAGCTGCCACGGGGCGAGGGCGATGACGCCCTGCTGGATGAATTCATGCGCCACTGCGTGCGGACCCACGCCGCCTGACGCCAACGAGTAAAGGGAGAACACGGGAAATGGACTTCAAACTGCTTATCACCCTGCCGGCGCTCCTCGGCCTGGCCAGCGGCCTGGCCGCCCAGGAGCGCCAGCGGCTGGAAACCGTCGCCCTGGACGCTACAACGGCCTTCGAACTGTCGCTGCCCGCCTGCACCCAGGCGCCCTGCCCCTTCGAGCTGCGCCTGTTGCGTGGCGGCCAGCCGGTGGGCGCCCCGGCGGCGCTGGCCTGGTCGGCGACGGCTGCACCGGCCCAGCCAGCGGAGCCCGATCCCCTGTACGGCACCAGTACGCCCCTGGCGAGCGCTTCGGCCCAACCAAGGGTGTGGATAACCGGCGAGGAGGAAGGGCAGGTCAGCGCTTCGGCACGCCCGCTGCCGCTGGCGGATGGCGAGCCGGCGCTGCTGGTCACCCAGATGGCAGGCTTCGAGCATCCCAAGCGCCGCCACGCCCTCTACCTGGCAACGGCCCAGGGCCCGCGCCTGGCCTGGTCCCACGACGAAGCCCCGGGGCCGAACCAGAGTTGGGTGCTGGCCGCCACCGGTGAAAATCCGGTGCTGCTGGTGCGCTACCACGCCACGGAGAACAACGCGCCAGACCGCCTGGAAACCCGCAACCTGAAGTGGAATGGCGACCACTCGGCCCTGGCCGAAGCCGCCACTCCGCCGCCAGCGCCGCTGCTCGCGGTAATCGCCGAGCGCCACGCCAGCATCACCGCTGCCCATGCCTCACGCACCCGGCAGCCCGAGTGCCTGGGGCCCTATGCGGTCATCGACACCGGCACCCCGGGCACTACCCGCTACGCCCTGATGCAGGTGGCGGAAAGCACCTCCCAGGCCCAGGCGGAAACCACCCGCCTGGGCCACTGCGCAGCGACCCTGCGCCCACAGAGCGTGCCACTGGCACCGCTATTGAATACACCCGCCCCGACGCCATAAGCCGGCGGGACAGGGATTGGGCCTGATCCCCATCCAAGGAGAGCTCCAATGAACACAACGCAATGGCTCGCCCATTGGCGGGACCAGCTACGCGTGAAACAGGCTGCCGGCGAATACACCGACTGGCTGCGATACCGGCTGGACGAAGCCGAAACCGCCCTGGCCAACGGCGTCGCCCTCAGCGCCCGCGAGCTGCCCCGGCAGCACAACGGTTTCATCCGCGAGGGCGTGCTGCGCCGGCACCTCGAACGGGGCGACGAATCCGCTTTGGCCTATTGCCTCGTCTGCCTGAACGATTCAGTAGCGAGCCTGCGCGAGCTGGCACGGGGTGCCCTGGAACAACGTCTGGTCGCAGCGTCTGCCGAGAGCCTGCTGGCCAACCTCGACCTGCTGCTGGACCTGCAGCGCAAGATGCGCGCCGACCACAGCGTGGCCCTGGCCAGCATCCAGGAACGCCTGCGAGAGCCCGCGCTGCGCCCGACCTTGCTTCAGGCGCTGCCAGGCCTGAGCGGGCGGGAGGCACGCTTCGTCTTCAGCACCTTGATGGCGGAGGGCAACCTCGACGCCGAACTGCTCGGGACCGCCCTGGCACACCCCGATCCAACCCTGCGCACCCTGGTCATGGACGCGCTGGGCAAGGCGCCGTCCAACCTGGCCGGGCCGCTCTGGCGCCGTGCCTTGATGGACCGCAGCGGCCGCCTGCGCGCCAAGGCCCTGTATGCGCTGCTCAAGGGCGAACCCGACGCAGCAGAACTGCACAGCTGGCTGGAAACGGCCCTGCTGGACAGCTCGCCCGCCGTTCGCGACCTGGCGCGCTGGGCGGCGCCTCGCCATGGCGTCGACGCCTCGGCCGTGGTGCGACGTGCCCTGGAGCAGCTGCCGAAGGACAGGACGCACTGGCACGGCGTGCTCGGTCAGGCCGCTGAGCTGCGCATGGAGGAAGCCGTTCCGCTGGCTCACCAGGCGCTCACCACGCTATTGCCCTCCGTACGCCGCAAGGGCCTGCAGGTGCTGATGGAGCTCGCCCCTGAACACGCAAGCGAGGCGAGCCTCGCCCTGCTGGACGACGCCGCACCGGGCGTGATCGTGGCGGCACTCCTGGCCTTGAAGCGCCTGCGCCACCCGGCATTCGAGCCGGCACTGCTGGCAGAGATCGCCCGTCGTGCCGTGGAGGACATACCGGGCAGCCTGCGCCTCATCCTGATGCGGCCCGCCGCCGCCCAATCGGAAAGCCTGCTGGATGGCCTGTGCAACGCTCCTGAAGCCCAGCGCGAGCTCTGGCTACAGGCGTTCCAGTCCTGGCGTCAGCGCTGGCGACCGAACAGATACTGGGCGTCTGCCGCGCCACTCAAGGCCCGCCTGGAAGGCCTGCGCGACAGGCAACTGATACCCGAAGAAGAACTGACGGCCCTGATACGGGCCCTGTGACGAACACCGACAAGGATGCCCAGACCCCATGACCGGCAAGACCAAGGGCCCGGCAAGGACACCCGCCAAATGCAGCCTGAAAGCCTGGTTCGCCCACAGCGCGCCGGTGGCGGTACTGCTGCGCCGTGGTCCCAGCGAATGGGTACGGATGATCCGCTGGGACCTGAGGGATGACAGCTTCGCCCTCGGCCAGTGGTTTCACGGAAAAATCGCAGCCGAGCAATGTGATCTCTCGGACGACGGCGAACTCTTCCTCTATCTCGCGCGGCGCGAGGGGCGGCGTTACTGGCCAGAAGACATTGGCCCCGTGTGGACGGCCGTCAGCCGACCGCCCCACTTCTCCGCACTGGCGCTGTGGGCCCACCCTGGCTATGAAGGCGGCGGGCTGTTCAAGGGATCGAAGCATCTGCTGCTGAACATCGCTCGGCCCTGCGAGCGGCGCGCGAACACCGAATTGCCGTTGCAGGTAGAGACGAGCGGGCGATTCTCCAGCTGGTTTCAGGCCTGTCTGCACAAGGGTTGGCAAGCACCCGATCTACCAGGCGGAACCGAATCCAATTACCACTGGCAGATGCGCACACGCCTGATCAAACGCCAGGGCGAGCTCACGCTGACCTGGCAGAAACATCAAGCCCATCGATATCAATGGCGTAACCACTTCACCCTGTGGAGAAACGGTGAGCCCACCGCGATTGGAGAGGCCGACTTCGTCGACTTCGACTGCAACGGCCGCCTGGTAATGGGACGGCAAGGCCAGGTGCTGGCAGGCCAACGACCAGAAGAAAACCTCGAATGGGTATGCCTGGCGGACTTCTCCAGCCAGCAGCCGGAACCGATGGAACCCACTGAATCGGCCATGACCTGGCCAACCGCCCCAAGCGGAAGCAATTGATCGGAACACTGAAGACATGAATAAGGATTTTCTCGAACTCGACGGCGCCATCGGTGGCGGCCAGATACTGCGCAGCGCGCTGAGCCTGTCGATGATCAGCGGGCGCGCGTTCCGCATCCGCAATATCCGTGCGAAGCGCAGCCGACCGGGCCTGTTGCGCCAGCACCTGACGGCGGTACTGGCGGCAGCGCAGGTGTCCGGGGCAGTGGTCGAGGGCGCGGAGCTGGGCTCGCAGACGCTGTGCTTCACGCCCGGGCCGATACGCGGCGGCGACTACCGTTTCGCCATTGGCAGCGGGGGCAGTTGCACCCTGGTGCTGCAGACCCTGCTGCCGGCGCTGCTGTTCGCCGACGGGCCTAGCACCCTGGACGTCAGCGGCGGCACCCACAACCCGCTGGCGCCGCCGGTGGACTTTCTCCAGTGCGCCTGGCTGCCGCTGTTGCGCCGCATGGGCGCCGAGGTGGAGCTGGAGCTGCTGCGCCACGGCTTCATGATGGCCGGTGGCGGCGTGGTGCGGTTGCGCATGGCACCCGGCGAACTGCAGCCGCTGCACCTGGAGGCACCGGGCGCGGTGTCGAAGCGCCAGGCACGCGCGCTGGTCGCCGGGGTTCCCGGCCATGTCGGCGAACGCGAGCTGCAACGGGTGGGCAAGCGCCTGGGCTGGAGTGAGGACGAGCTGCACCTGCAGTTCATCGACAATGACCAGGGGCCGGGCAATGCCCTGCTGCTGGAGATCGGCTGCGCGACCCTGACCGAGGTGTTCAGCGCCTTCGGCCAGCCCCGCCTGGGTGCGGAGCGAGTCGCCGACCTGGCGGTGGACGAGGCCCGTGCCTGGCTGGCTTCTGGCACCGCGGTGGGCGAGCACCTGTCGGACCAGCTGCTGCTGCCCATGGCCCTGGCCGGCGGTGGCAGCTTCAGCACCCTGGTGCTCAGCGACCACCTGGTGAGCAATATCGAGGTGATCCAGCAATTCCTGCCCGTCCGCTGTCAGATACAGAGTAAGCGGCAGGATTTCCACGACATCGCCATCACGGCGGTTTGACGAAACCACGACAGCCTCCCGCCGATACTTGCGCCAGGCCGCCCCTCCCGGGGTGGCCGCCGCAATGAAATCAGCGCATGTACGCCCGGGTAACGGGCGTACGGGAGTCGAACATGGCGTCATTCCGCGCCGCCCTTGCCATCCCCCTCCTACTCGGCTGCGCCCTGCTGGCCGGCTGCGAGAGCACCCACCAACACCTGATCGCCGAAGGCTACCCACCGGCCTTCGCCGACGGCTTCCGCGACGGCTGCAGCAGTGGCCGCCAGGCGGCAGGCGTGATCACCGGCGCCTTCCGCAAGGACGTGCCGCGCTACCTCAAGGAGCGCACCTACGCCGAAGGCTGGGGCGACGGCTTCGAGCAGTGCAAGGAGCAGGTGCGCAGCGAAGAGCTACGGGAGTTCCACGAGCAGGTATCCAAGGATCGCGACGAGGACTGGGAGCGTGACAAGCGCCGCGCCATGGACCGCGCCCTGACCGGCCATTGAGCGGCCGGGCACAACCGTCGCGCAAACGAAAAGGGCAGCCATTCGGCTGCCCTTTTTCGTCGCGGATGAATCCGCTCCCACCAGGGGATGTCGCGACTCAGACCACGCCTTGCGCCAGCATGGCGTCGGCCACCTTGACGAAGCCGGCGATGTTGGCGCCCTTCACGTAGTTGATCCGGCCGTGCTCTTCGCCGTGGGCGACACAGGCATGGTGGATGTTCTGCATGATGCCGTGCAGGCGCTGGTCCACCTCACCGGCGCTCCAGTGCAGGCGCATGGCGTTCTGGCTCATCTCCAGGCCGCTGGTGGCGACGCCGCCGGCGTTGGAGGCCTTGCCCGGGGCGTAGAGGATGCCGGCCTCGACGAAGATATCCACAGCCTCCAGGGTCGAGGGCATGTTGGCGCCTTCGGCGACGCAGATGCAGCCGTTGGCCAGCAGGGTGCGGGCGTCGTTGGCGTCCAGCTCGTTCTGGGTCGCGCAGGGCAGCGCGATGTCGCAAGCCAGGCTCCAGGGGCGCTGGCCGGCGAGGAAGCGCAGGCCGGGCGCCTGCAGCTCGCTGAGGCGGCCACGGCGCACGTTCTTCAGCTCCATCACCGCTTCCCACTGCTCCTGGGTCAGGCCGCCTTCGGCGAACAGGGTGCCTTCGGAATCGGACAGCGAGATCACCTTGCCGCCCAGCTCCATGACTTTCTGCGCCGCGTACTGGGCGACGTTGCCGGAACCGGAGATGGCCACGCGCTGGCCGTCGAAGCCGCTCTCGCGGCCCTTGAGCATTTCCTGGGCAAAGTACACGCAGCCGTAGCCGGTGGCTTCCGGGCGGATCAGGCTGCCGCCGTAGGCCAGGCCCTTGCCGGTGAGCACCGAGGTGAACTCGTTGGACAGGCGCTTGTACTGGCCGAACAGGAAGCCGATCTCGCGGGCGCCGACGCCGATGTCACCGGCGGGCACGTCGAGGTCGGCGCCGATGTGGCGGTACAGCTCGCTCATGAAGGACTGGCAGAAGCGCATGACTTCGGCATCGCTCTTGCCCTTGGGGTCGAAGTCCGAGCCGCCCTTGCCGCCGCCCATGGGCAGCGAGGTCAGGGAATTCTTGAACACCTGCTCGAAGGCCAGGAACTTGAGCACGCCGAGGTTCACCGAAGGGTGGAAACGCAAGCCGCCCTTGTACGGACCGATGGCGCTGCTCATCTGCACGCGGTAGCCGCGGTTGACCCGCACGCGGCCGGCGTCGTCGACCCAGGGCACGCGGAACAGGATGGCGCGTTCGGGCTCGACGAGGCGCTCGAGGATGCCGCCCTGCAGGTAGCGCGGGTTGGCCTCGAGGAAGGGCCAGAGGCTGCGCAGCACTTCTTCCACGGCCTGGTGGAATTCGGGCTGGTCGGGGTCACGCCGTTTCAGGCGGGCAAGATAGTTGTCGACGGATTCGGTCATGGCGTCCTGGCCTGCTCGTTCTGTTCAAAAGGGCGCTGACTCTAGCAAGGAAAATGCGCCCTACAGAAGTGCAAGATGACGCTTTATTGAATCTTTTTGGTGCAAATCTATAAAAGACGCCGCAATCGAAGGGAATAAACCCCTATGAAACGGGGATTTCGTCGAGCAAAGCTTGCACCTTGTCGGCGCAATCCAGGCTCTCAAATAGCGCATTCGCGCGAGCACCGAGCGAGCGGGGCGCTGCCGCCTGGCCTTTGTATCCACCCATTTCCACGGGAGAACTCGGCACATTCGCGCCAGTCATAGCGATGTGCCATTTCGGCACTCACTCCCAGGAGTTCATCCATGTACCGCTCGCGCATGCGTCCTTCCCTCCTCGCCGCCACCACGCTCACCGCCCTGCTGCTCGCCGGCATCGGCCAGGCCCGAGCAGGTGTCGAGATGGCAGGCTCGGCCAGCAGCTATGACAACCTCGCCGCTGTAGATAGCACCTCCCACGGGGGCCAACTGACGGAGAGCAACATCAGCGTCGGCGATCTCAAGGAGATGCAGAAGCACATCAACAAGCTGAATCAGCTGAGCAGCGATCAGGCCGACACCATCAGCGCCCTGAGGCGCCAGGTAGACGACCTCAAGCGCGACAGCGGCTCGGCCAACGACATCTCCGGCATCCAGCGCGGGCTGGATGAACAGGCACGCAAGACCGACCAGTTGCAACGCAGCCTGGACGACCTGGCCCGCAAGGTGAAGTAAGCCGGGAGCGGAAACGAAAACGGAGCCTTTCGGCTCCGTTTTCTTTTGCGGCCCACCCGGCATCAACCCGGGGCTGACCTCAGGTCACTGGGCCAGCTTCTTGTGACGCACGCGGTGCGGCTGGGCAGCGGCATCGCCCAGGCGTTTCTTGCGATCGGCTTCGTACTCGGTGTAGTTGCCTTCGAAGAACACCGCTTGCGAGTCGTCTTCGTACGCCAGGATGTGGGTGGCGACGCGGTCCAGGAACCACCGATCGTGGGAAATCACGATGGCGGCGCCGGGGAAGTCCAGCAGGGCTTCTTCCAGGGAGCGCAGGGTTTCGACGTCGAGGTCGTTGGACGGTTCGTCGAGCAGGAGGACGTTGCCACCCTCCTTCAGGGTCAGGGCCAGGTGCAGGCGGCCACGCTCACCACCGGACAGGTCCTTGACGAACTTCTGCTGGTCGCCGCCCTTGAAGTTGAAGCGACCGACGTAGGTGCGCGACGGGATCTCGTAGTTGCCGATGCGGATCTGGTCGGAGCCGTCGGAAATCTGCTGGAACACGGTCTTGCTGCCATCCAGGTCGTCGCGGCTCTGGTCCACGCAGGCCAGTTGCACGGTCTCGCCGATCTCGATGCTGCCCGAGTCCGGCTGCTCCTTGCCCATGAGCATGCGGAACAGGGTCGACTTACCGGCACCGTTACCGCCGATCACGCCGACGATGGCGCCCTTGGGCATGGAGAACGACAGGTTGTCGATCAGCACGCGGTCGCCATAGCCCTTGGTGACGTTCTTGAACTCGATGACCTTGTCGCCCAGGCGCGGACCGGCCGGGATGTAGATCTCGTTGGTCTCGCTGCGCTTCTGGAATTCCTGGGATTGCATTTCCTCGAAGCGCTGCAGGCGGGCCTTGGATTTCGACTGGCGGGCCTTGGCGCCTTTGCGCACCCACTCCAGTTCTTCCTTCATGGCCTTTTCATGGGCCGACTGCTGCTTGGATTCCTGGGCCAGACGGGCCGACTTGGTCTCCAGCCAACCGGAGTAGTTGCCCTCGTAGGGGATGCCCGCGCCACGGTCGAGTTCGAGGATCCAGCCGGCGACGTTATCGAGGAAGTAACGGTCGTGGGTAATGGCTACCACGGTGCCCGGGAAGTCGTGGAGGAAGTGCTCCAGCCAGGCGACGGAGTCGGCGTCCAGGTGGTTGGTCGGTTCGTCCAGCAGCAGCATGTCGGGGGCGGACAGCAGCAGGCGGCACAGGGCCACGCGGCGCTTCTCACCACCGGACAGGTGCTCGACGCGGGCGTCCCAGGCCGGCAGGCGCAGCGCATCGGCGGCGACTTCCAGCTGGCGCTCCAGGTTGTGGCCATCGCTGGCCTGGAGGATGGCTTCGAGCTTGGCCTGCTCGGCGGCCAGCTTGTCGAAGTCGGCGTCCGGGTCGGCGTAGGCGGCGTAGACCTCGTCCAGGCGAGCCTGGGCGTCCTTCACCACGCTGACCGCTTCCTCGACCACTTCGCGCACGCTCTTGTTCGGGTCCAGCTGCGGCTCCTGGGGCAGGTAGCCGATGTTCAGCTCGGGCATCGGGCGCGCTTCGCCGTCGAACTCGGTGTCCACGCCGGCCATGATCTTCAGCAGAGTCGATTTACCCGAGCCGTTGAGGCCCAGCACACCGATCTTGGCGCCGGGGAAGAACGACAGGGAGATGTTTTTAAGGATTTCCCGCTTCGGCGGAACAACCTTGCTCAGCCGATGCATGGTGAAGACGTATTGAGCCATGGGTGACCTTGGTTCTGTGATCAGGGGTGTAGGGCGGGGCGCAGGCGCTCCCGCGCGCGTGCGGCAAAGCTACCGGAATGGGCGAAACAGGGCAAACGACGCTCGTCGGCCATGCTGGCACTTCGCCTCACTTCAAGGCATGCTAGCCGGCTTGCATCAGCCGGACTACAGTCAGTCGGCAAGCACCACCCTGCCTTTTTCGTCGTCACCGCAGGATTTCGCCCAGTGCCCAAGCTTCGCCCTTCCACTACCCCGCGTGCGCCCGGAGAGCCGTACGGCCCGCCGATGCATCGCTCGGTGAAGGGCCTGCTCGTGATCCTCGTGCTGTCGATGCTCGGCCTGCTCCTCTGGCAGCTGCAACAGGAGTACCACCAGCTCCAGGACAGCCAGCGACAACGCAGCCAGGAGCTGGCGCGGGAAATGTCCAGCCACCTGGAAGGCAGCATGGAGTTCAAGGCCCAGGCCGGCCTCGCCTTCCTCTCCCAGAGCGCCCGCCAGCCGTCCATCAACCCCGAGCTGCTGGACAACCTGCGGCGCATCTACCCGGCCATGCGCAGCATCGCCTGGCTCACCCCCCGTGGCGGCATCGCCGCCGACAGCGCGGAAGGCGCCGACGACGCCCTGTTCGTCGCCAGCCTCTACCAGCGCTCCGCCGGCCAGCCCGTGCACTTCGCCTTCAGCGCCCAGGCCGGCGGCCAGCTGTACCTGATCCTGCGGGACGTGCAGGCCAACAACGCCTGGCTCCTGCGCCTGGCGCCGCGTGCGCTGCACAACTGGATCCGCGAGCAGGAGCGCGCCCAGTCCGGCTGGCTGCTGGAGGACCGCTTCAGCGCCCGCGTGCTGCTGCACAGCGGCAAGCTCGACAAGGACAGCCCCATCGTCATGCCGGTGACCGCCGAGGAAGAGTCGCAGACGCTGTTCCTCGCCCCCCTCGCCCACAGTGACTGGCAGCTGCGCGCGCTCTACGACGAACGCCAGGTGCAGGCCCAGTTGCTGCCCGGGCTCATCGGCCGCTTCGCGCTGTTCCTGATCTGCGCCACCCTGGCCACCATCGCCCTGTTCGTCCTGCAGCGCGAACAGCGCAACCTGCGCGAGATCAACGACGCCTCGCGGCGCTCTCTGCGCCAGGCGGCCAGCGCCCTGGGGGTGATCGAAGAGCGCGTGGTGGTGACCTGGACCGACGGCGTGGTGTGCTACCTCAACGCCCGCGCCGAGGCGTTGTTCGGCATGAGCAGCGAAGAATCCCAGGAGTACCACCTGCTGTCCCTGCTGCCGGGGCTGGACCCGCTGCTGCTGCACGCCACCACCTTCCCCAACGACCTCGGCCCGGACCTGGTGCCCGCCGGCGTCGACGGCGAGCAGCGCCTGTTCGCCGTGACCCGCAACGACCTCAACGATGGCGCCAAGCTGATCGGCTACGTCTGGGTGCTGCGCGACGTCACCGAAGAGCAGCAGGCCCTGCGCGTGCTGCAGGAAACCCGTCGGCGCTACCAGGACATCTTCGAAGGCACCGGGGTCGCGCTCTGCGTGCTGGACCTTTCCGGCCTGCGCGAATACCTGTTCCAGCTGGGCCTGCGCGACACCCAGGCCCTCGGCCAGTGGATCACCGCGCACCCCGAGCAGCACATGGAGCTGCAGCAGCGCCTGCGCATCACCGAGGTCAACCAGTTCGCCCTGCGCCTGCTGGGCGTCGCCAGCACCGAGCAGGCCTGGCAGCAGTTGGTCGGCCACGGCCCGTTGCGCGATGGCGGCATCCGCGCCCAGCTGATCGGCGCCGTGCTCGGCAGCCAATCGCAGATCGAGCTGGAAACCCGCCTCGTCACGCCCCAGGGCACCGAGCGCCACCTGTGGGTGGTGCTGCGCCTGCCGGAAATGATCCAGGACCTGCACGCCGTCACCCTGAGCATCAGCGACATCACCAGCCGCAAGCGCATCGAGCTGTCGCTGATCGAGCGCGAGCGCTTCTGGTCCGACGTGGTGCTGGCCGTGCCGGACACCCTCTACGTGCACGACATCGGCAACCGCAAGGTCATGCTCAGCAACAACCGCCTCGGCCAGCAGCTCGGCTACAGCCGCAGCGAGCTCAAGGAGATGGGCGAGCGCTTCTGGGAGCAGGTGCTGCACCCGGACGACGAGGAACAGTACTGGCGCATGCGCAACCTGCAACAGGTGGTCGGCGACGGCCTGCTGCTGCAATGCCAGCTGCGCTGGCGCCACCGTGACGGCAACTGGCACTGGTTCGACATCCGCGAGCAATCCCTGACCCGCGACGAGCAGGGCCGGGTCAGCCGCCTGATAGGCGTGGCCAAGGACATCACCGAGCAGATCGAAGCCAGCGAACTGATGCGCGACAGCGAGCGGCGCTACCGCCTGCTGGCCGAAAGCATCAGCGACGTGATCTTCACCAGCGACCGCCAGCTGCAGCTCAACTACGTCAGCCCCTCGGTGCAGCCGGTGCTCGGCCTCAGCGCCGAATCGGTGGTCGCCAACGGCTTCAACACCGCCGTCGCCGACCCACGGCAGATGGCCCCGCTCTACGTGCTGCTGGACCAGGTCAGCAACGCCCTGGGCAACCCCCAGCGCCTGGCCGAACTGCGCGCCCGCCTGCCGGCCCAGCTGTTCCTCTTCGACTGCCTGCGCGCCGATGGCCGCAAGATTCCCGTGGAACTGCGCATCATGCTGATGTGGGACGAACACGGGCAGTTCGAAGGGCTGCTCGGCGTCGGCCGCGACATCAGCCAGCAACGCCGCGCCGAAAAAGACCTGCGCATGGCGGCGACGGTGTTCGAGCACTCCACCTCGGCCATCCTGGTCACCGACCCGGCCGGCTATATCGTCCAGGTCAACGAAGCCTTCAGCCGCATCACCGGCTATTCCTCGGCCGAAGTGCTCGACCAGCTGCCCTCGGTGCTCACCGCCGACCGCCAGCAGGCCACCCAGCTCAACTACATCCTCGGCCAGCTCAACCAGCGCGGCAGCTGGGAGGGCGAGGTCTGGCTCAAGCGCCGCCAGGGCGATGCCTATCCCTCGTGGATCGGCATCACCGCAGTGCACGACGAGGAAGGCGACCTGGTCAGCTACGTGTGCTTCTTCAGCGACATCAGCGAGCGCAAGGCCAGCGAGCAGCGCATCCACCGCCTGGCCTACTACGACGCCCTCACCCACCTGCCCAACCGCACCCTGTTCCAGGACCGCCTGCACACCGCGCTGCAGCACGCCGAGCGGCACCAGGAATGGGTGGTGCTGATGTTCCTCGACCTCGACCGCTTCAAGCCGATCAACGACTCCCTCGGCCATGCCGCCGGCGACCGCATGCTCAAGGACGTGGCCATCCGTCTGGCCGCCTGCGTCGACGACGACGACACCGTGGCGCGCATGGGTGGCGACGAATTCACCCTGCTGCTGCAGCCCCGCGCCACCCGTGAAGGCGCGCTGAACCGCGCCATCAGCGTGGCCGAACAGATACTCGCCAGCCTGGCCCGCCCCTTCGTGCTGGAAGGCCGCGAGTTCTTCGTCACCGCCAGCATCGGCATCGCCCTCAGCCCCCAGGACGGCCGCGAGCTGAGCCAGCTGATGAAGAACGCCGACACCGCGATGTACCACGCCAAGGAGCGCGGCAAGAACAACTTCCAGTTCTACCAGGCCGAGATGAACGCCCGCGCCCTGGAGCGCCTGGAGCTGGAAGGCGACCTGCGCCACGCCCTGGAGCAGCGCGAGTTCATCCTCTATTACCAGCCGCAGTTCTCCGGCGACGGCAAGCGCCTCACCGGCGTCGAGGCGCTGCTGCGCTGGCAGCACCCCAAACGCGGCCTGGTGCCGCCCAACGACTTCATCCCGGTGCTCGAAGAACTCGGCCTGGTGGTGGACGTCGGCGACTGGGTGGTGCGCGAAGCCTGCCGCCAGCTCAAGCACTGGCACCAGCAGAAGATGCGCCTGCCGAAGATCTCGGTGAACATCTCCGCGCGCCAGTTCGCCGACGGCCAGTTGGTGGAACGCATCTCCGGAATCCTCGCCGAAAGCGGCCTGCCGCCGGCCTGCCTGGAGCTGGAGCTGACCGAATCCATCCTCATGCGCGATGTCAGCGAAGCGATGCAGATTCTCGCCAGCCTCAAGCGTCTGGGCCTGTGCATCGCGGTGGACGACTTCGGTACCGGCTACTCCTCGCTCAACTACCTCAAGCAGTTCCCCATCGATGTGCTGAAGATCGACCGCAGCTTCGTCGACGGCCTGCCCGACGGCGAGCGCGATGCGCAGATCGCCCGCGCCATCATCGCCATGTCCCACAGCCTCAACCTCGCGGTGATCGCCGAAGGTGTCGAGACCCACGCCCAGCTGGAGTTCCTCCGCGAACACAGCTGCGACGAAGTGCAGGGCTACCTCTTCGGCCGCCCCATGAGCCCCGAGCAGTTCGAGGCCCAGTTCGGCGGTGCTGCGCTGTTCATGCTCAGTTGAGCGGCACACCAGGCCAGCATCGACCGCCTCACCAGCCGCTGTGACGGGCGTCTGGTTGTCATACGAATGAAGTTGAATATTTCCTACAGCCCTGCCAGATTTCGCTTCGCTATTTAAGTGTTGCAAAGGATTGCAAGTACGAAGCGACACCTAGACACCCTCGCCAGTATCTGCAAAGCCCCCCTGAACGCCGCTGACCCTGCCGCCAAGTCGTGGCTTTTTTTCGTGACCGGCAATCAGCGTCCCGGAGTGGCAGCCCCTCGGGTCCATCCCGCTTCGGCCGCTCTCGCAGGTAGCCAGGCGCTCCACGCCCAACCGCGCACTAGGATGATTGCGCCATGACCGCTTCCCGCGCCCCGAAACACCGCGCCCCTATTGCCAGCCTGATCCGCTGCGCGGTCGCAGTGGTGCTCGCGACCCTTCTCGGCGGCTGCAACTCCACCGAATCCGAAGTCCAGAAGGTCGTCATCGACAACCTGCAGGGCAAGGCCTCGTACAGGTTCGGCACCCTCACCGAAGTCAACGGTCTCGCTGCCTGCCAGACCGTCAACACCGCCACGGCCGACGGCCGCGAAACCGGCGACATGCAGGCCTTCGTCGTCAAGAAGGGCGACACCTGGTACTTCCTGAGATTCATCCAGGCCCCCCACGAAGAATGCGTGCAGGCGGCTGCAGAAGTGGTAGCCGCCAGGTCCGGCAAGGGCTGAGCAATACCCTGAATCCCCCCAACGAAAGGAGTCATCGAATGCGTACCCAATTCCTGCAAGTCGGCCTCATCGCCGCCATGGGCCTGCTGACCGCCTGCGGCTCTTCGCCGCGTGCCCCGCAACAGCAGATCGTCGGCCAGATCCCGGCAGGCAGCCCCTTTGCCAAGGTGCAGCCCGGCATGTCCATGAAACAGGTGCATGACCTGATCGGCCAACCCACCGACAGCTACAACCACATGACCGGCAAGATGTTCATCCCCTTCTACTTCGGCAGCGACGCCATGCGCATGGAAGAGCTGTACAAGGGCCAGGGCCGTCTCACCTACACCGGCGTGGGTGCGGGCGGCGCCAACTTCAACGTCTACCAGATCACCTACGACCCGAGCGAAGACGGCTACAACAACCGTTGATACGTCACCTCAAACAAAAGCCCCGCTAGATGCGGGGCTTTTGTTTTGCGGCGGCGACGCCAAGCATGCGGCATCAATCCGAAACCGGCTTGACCACCAGGAAGTGCCGCACGCTGTAGTACGCCTGCGAATCCTGCCAGCCGAGGCGCGAGAGGCTGTCCATGCCGGCCTGCCAGGCGTCGTTGTCGAACAGCGCCTCTACCGTGCGCTGGTTGCTGAAGGCGCAGAAGAAGTGGCGGAACCAGTGGATGCGCGCGTCCAGCGGCTGGGCGCGGATCTGCGCCTCGATGCTGGGGAACAGCTCGGCGGGCAGCTCCGGCACCTTGCCATCGGCGCCCCGCAGGCCGAGGTTGCCCAGGTGCGCCTCGAAGCGCTGCTCGCCCACCTGCCAGGTCTCCACCATCACCTGCTCCTCGTCGACATGGCCCCACAACGCCGAGAGCAACACGTGGAAGCTGTTGCGGCAGAAGTTCCGCCAGGCGTCCTGCAGACCCGACTCGCCCTCGCCCAGGCCGACGAAGGCTTCCTGGAACTGGCGGTTGTCGTCTTCCAGCAGCACATCCACGTTCAGCCGCCCGGTCTGCTCGCCGGGGTACCAGTTGGCACGGATGGCCGGCAGCCGACCACCGGGAGCGACCCAATCGTCGTGCACGACGAACTCGACGCCATGGGACTCAAACAGTGCAGCCAGGCGCTGCGTAACGAATACCGGTTCCATCTTCGATCCTTGTGCAATAAGGCACGCCCGAGGCGGCATAGACGGGGCCCGGGAATGCCAGGCCGAAACGCCGCGTAGATTACCGCGCTTGAGCGGTCGAAGCGGCAAGCCCGTCGAGCAGGACGCACTCGCCTGGCTGCGCCGCAGGTATTCTGCGCACCCGTCCGCACACGCGGGCGCCAGGGCGTGGGATCTTCTCCACCGCTGCTGCACAGAGGGAGAACCACCGACCATGAACCGACACTTCGCCAGGCTTGCCCTGCTGCTGGCCCTGCCCGCGCTCCACGCCGAGGCCGCCGCCCCGATGGACCACCCGCTCTTCGATGCCGCCTTCAGCGAGGGCTACCAGGTGCAGGTGGAGGGCCAGGACTACCGCCTCCATACACAGGCCATCGGCGAGCTGGAGCTGCCCACCGGGCAACTGGTGGCCTGCGACCCGCTGGTGAGTTGCGACGGCCCCTTCACCCAGGCCGTGCCCAAGGGCCGCTATCCGTTGCAGCTGGCCATCGCGCGAATCGGCGATGACGAACGCGTGGCCTTCGCCCGCATCGTCTTCGCCCCCGGCCCGGCGACCCGCTGGGAGATGGCCCTGGTGAAAGGCCAGGACCCGAACACCCTGGGCCCGGACGAGTTCTTCGGCTACGGGGTGGACAGCGGCACCGGCGGCTTCATGGACGCCGCCGCCCTGCGCAGCTACGAAGCCCGCCGAGACCAGGAGGGCGAGGCCTTCGACGAGCGCCTGTTCGCCGAACTGGACAAGACCTACCAGCACACCCGCAGCTGGTACCTGCTGCCGACCGACGCCGGCAACGTGGCGTTCTTCTCCAGCGGCTACGGCGACGGCGCCTACCCCAGCTACTTCGGCTACGACGCCGACGGCCGGCTGGTAGCCGTGGTGACCGATTTCTTGTTGCTGCCTGAGCGCTGACAGCGAGCTGGAAGCTGGAAGCTGGAAGCTGGAAGCTGGAAGCTGGAA
>BATO01000028.1 GCA_000474255.1 Aquipseudomonas alcaligenes MRY13-0052 | reverse complement strand
GGGCCCCAGACAGGCCACAGGGTTGCCATCACAGAGTGCTCCCCCGTAGCACCGCTTGGCGGATGAGAAGAGCGCCATCCACCCTACTCCCCGGTCATCTCAGTGCCTGAGCCAAGCACAAGCCCCAACCGTAGGATGGCGTAGAGCGCAGCGAAACCCATCACCAGCGGGCCCCAGACAAGCCGCAGGGTTGCCATCACAGAGTGCTCCCCCGTAGCACCGCTTGGCGGATGAGAAGAGCGCCATCCACCCTACTCCCCGGTCATCTCAGTGCCTGAGCCAAGCGCAAGCCCCAACCGTAGGATGGCGTAGAGCGCAGCGAAACCCATCATCAACAGGCCTGAGCCCGACGGAGACTCCCGGGCTGAAGCCCGGGCTACATCCGAGCCCGGCTACAAACTGCGCGTTTCGATCGAATGCTTGCGCAGCTTGCGGTACAGGGTGTTGCGGCTGATGCCGAGCTGCTCGGCGGTGCGGGTCATGTGCCAGCGCTGGCTTTCCAGGGCGGCGAGCAGGGCGCTGCGTTCGGCGTCTTCCAACGGGTGCACCACGCAGTCGTTGATGGGGGTCGGGGCAGGTGCACGGCGCAGGTCCGCCGGCAGGTCGGCGTAGCGGATGCGGCCGTCCTCGCACAGCGCCGCCAGGGTGCGCAGCACGTTGCGCAACTGGCGCACGTTGCCGGGCCAGGCGTAGTCGAGCAGCGCCTGGCGGGCGTCCTGCTCCAGGCGGATGGCCTGGCCGCGGGCTTCTTCGTGCAGCAGGTGGTCGAGCAGCTCGGGGCGGTCGCTGCGCTCGCGCAGGGGCGGCAGGTCGATCACCAGGCCGTTGAGGCGGTAGTAGAGGTCCTCGCGGAAGCTGCCGTTGCTCACCCGCTCGCCCAGCTCTCGGTGGGTGGCGCTGATGATGCGCACGTCCACGGCCTGGGCCTCGCCGCCGATGGGCACCACCTGGCGTTCCTCCAGCACCCGCAGCAGACGGGTCTGCAGGGCCAGGGGCATGTCGCCGATCTCGTCGAGGAACAAGGTGCCGCCATCGGCCTGTTGCAGCTTGCCGCGCATGCCTTCCTTGCGCGCACCGGTGAAACTGCCGCCGCGATAGCCGAACAGCTCGCTCTCGATCAGGGATTCAGGGATGGCCGCACAGTTGAGCGCCACGAAGGGCCGCTCAGCGCGGGAACTGGCCAGGTGCACGGCCTTGGCGAAGGCCTCCTTGCCGGAGCCGGTTTCGCCATTGACCAGCACGGGCACGTCGCGCTCGTACACCTTGAGCGCACGGCGGAAGTCGGCGGCCAGCGCCGGGTCGCCCAGGCACAGGCCGGGCACGGCGGATTTCGGTGCCACCGGCAACGCACGGGCAACGGCACGCGGCTGGCCCCGCAACACGGCATAGAGGGCACGGCCATTGCGCGCACGCAGCGGCCAGCTGGCATTGGGTTGTGGTTGAGCGCGGCCGAGCAGGTCGTCCAGCCGGCAGTCGAAGAAGGCTTCCACGCTCTGCCCCAGCAGGCGCTCGCGGGCGCTGTCCAGCAGGTTGATGGCGCTCTGGTTCACCGCGCGGATGCGCCCTTCGCCGTCGAAGGCCATCAGCCCCTCGCTGAACAGGCCGACGTACTCGGCCTGCAGGTGGAAGCGCAGCAGCCACTCGCCTTCGAAGCGGCGCAGGAAGTAGCAGCTCTCGATCATCTTCGCCGAGAGGTTGACCAGCGCCATGGTGTGGAACTGGCTCTGGCGCGACACGTCGTGGCGCGCGGAAGACACATCGAGCACCGCCAGCAGGTCGCCCTGGGGGTCGAACACCGGACTGGCGGAGCAGGTGAGGCCGGTGTGGCGACTGCGGAAGTGCTCGTCCTGATGGATGGTCAGTGCCTGGCGCTCAATCACGCAGGTGCCGATGCCGTTGGTGCCCTCGCGGGCCTCGCTCCAGTCGGCGCCCAGCCACAGGCCGGCACGCTCGAAAGCCTGGCGCTCGGCTCCGGCGGTCACGCAATTGAGGATCACCCCCCGAGCATCGGTGAGCAGCACCGCATGGCCGGCACCGGAAAGCTGGTGATAAAGGCTGCTCATCTCGCCGCTGGCAATCTCCAGCACCTGCTGCATGCTTTCGCGGCACTCGAGCATGCGCGCATGTTCGAGCACGGTCGGCGCCATGGGCAGGGCCGGGTCGAGGTGGTAATCCTCCAGGCAGCGCAGCCAGGAGCGGGCGATGGAAGGGTCGGCGGCGGGCCCGCTGGACTGGGCCTTGCCTTGCGCCACGGTCAGCACTTGCCGAGCGTGGCGGCTCAGGTGGTCGTGCATTCTTGTCGTTCTCCATTGCGGGCTTGCGGGAGGCAGCCCGTGCCCCGATGGGCACCCGCATCGCCGCAGCATCCACCAGCACAAGCGGCTTTGCAATCGCCGGGTGACCCACCGGTCGAGCGCTGTACCTGATGCGTGACACTCTGTCACCCGGGACGTACCAGGCATGCGACAGCCCTCGCCCTCCGGCCGTTCCCCACAACGCCTGGAGCCTTCTCCCACGGGGCTTTCACCGGCCTGGCCCGGCCCTTGCTCTATGCTGCTCAAAGCGCTTCGGCGCCAACTCCCCAATAAGCACAAGAGCCAGGAGATAGACCATGCGTTACGCCCAACCCGGAACCCCCGGCGCCATCGTTTCCTTCAAGGCCCGCTACGGCAACTACATCGGCGGCGAGTTCGTCCCGCCGGTCAACGGCCAGTACTTCACCAACACTTCGCCGGTGAATGGCCAGCCCATCGCCGAATTCCCCCGCTCCGATGCCGCCGACATCGACAAGGCCCTCGACGCCGCCCATGCCGCCGCCGATGCCTGGGGCAAGACCTCGGTGCAGGACCGCTCCCTGGTGCTGCTGAAGATCGCCGACCGCATCGAAGCCAACCTCGAACTGCTCGCCGTCACCGAAACCTGGGACAACGGCAAGGCCGTGCGCGAAACCCTCAACGCCGACATCCCCCTGGCCGCCGACCACTTCCGCTACTTCGCCGGCTGCATCCGCGCCCAGGAAGGCGGCGCCGCCGAGATCAACGAGAACACCGTCGCCTACCACATCCACGAACCCCTGGGCGTGGTCGGGCAGATCATCCCGTGGAACTTCCCGCTGCTGATGGCCGCCTGGAAGCTGGCCCCGGCCCTGGCCGCCGGTAACTGCGTGGTGCTCAAGCCCGCCGAACAGACCCCGCTGGGCATCAGCGTGCTGCTGGAGCTGATCGGTGACCTGCTGCCGCCCGGCGTGCTCAACGTGGTACAGGGCTTCGGCAAGGAAGCGGGTGAAGCGCTGGCCACCAGCAAGCGCATCGCCAAGATCGCCTTCACCGGTTCCACCCCGGTGGGCTCGCACATCCTCAAGTGCGCCGCCACCAACATCATCCCCTCCACCGTGGAGCTGGGCGGCAAGAGCCCGAACATCTACTTCGAAGACATCATGCAGGCCGAGCCGGCCTTCATCGAGAAGGCCGCCGAAGGCCTGGTGCTGGCCTTCTTCAACCAGGGCGAGGTGTGCACCTGCCCGTCCCGCGCCCTGGTGCAGGAATCCATCTACCCGGCATTCATGGCCGAGGTGATGAAGAAGGTGAAGGCCATCAAGCGTGGCGACCCGCTGGACACCGACACCATGGTCGGCGCCCAGGCCTCCGAGCAGCAGTACGACAAGATCCTCAGCTACCTCGATATCGCCCAGCAGGAAGGCGCTGAAATCCTCACCGGCGGCGGCGTCGAGAAGCTCGAAGGCAACCTGGCGACCGGCTACTACATCCAGCCGACGCTGCTCAAGGGCAACAACAAGATGCGCGTGTTCCAGGAAGAGATCTTCGGCCCGGTGGTGGGCGTCACCACCTTCAAGGACGAAGCGGAAGCCCTGGCCATCGCCAACGACACCGAGTTCGGCCTCGGCGCCGGCCTGTGGACCCGCGACATCAACCGCGCCTACCGCATGGGCCGCGGCATCAAGGCCGGCCGCGTCTGGACCAACTGCTACCACCTGTACCCGGCCCACGCCGCCTTCGGTGGCTACAAGAAATCCGGCGTCGGCCGCGAGACCCACAAGATGATGCTCGACCACTACCAGCAGACCAAGAACCTGCTGGTGAGTTACGACATCAACCCTCTCGGCTTCTTCTAGAAAAGGCTCTCCTGACCTGCCGCGAGCCTCGCAGGTCCAGGCCAGGAGAGGCCCCTTGTAAGTCAAAACCAGGACCGGGCACCGATCAGGCGGCGCCCGGTCCGCTCCACCCCGGCTCCATCCGACTACAACAACAAGAAACGGTGAACACCATGTGCATCACGCCTCGCTGCTGCCCGCAGTCGGTGGTCCGTGCCCGCTCGGGCCACGCGCCGCCTCCCGCCTCTCCGATCCGTCGCCCCACTTCCCTCAAGGCAACCTCCGGAGACGCGCATGACAACCACTAATCAACTCAAACCCACCCTCGGCACCCTGCACCTCTGGGGCATCGCCGTCGGCCTGGTGATTTCCGGCGAGTATTTCGGCTGGAGCTACGGCTGGGGCGCCGCCGGCACCCTCGGCTTCCTGGTCACCACGCTGCTGGTGGCGACCATGTACACCTGCTTCATCTTCAGCTTCACCGAACTGACCACCGCCATCCCCCACGCCGGCGGCCCCTTCGCCTACAGCAGCCGCGCCTTCGGTGAGCGCGGCGGCCTGATCGCCGGCATCGCCACGCTGATCGAATTCGTCTTCGCCCCACCGGCCATCGCCATGGCCATCGGCGCCTACCTCAACGTGCAGTTCCCCGAACTCGATCCCAAGCACGCGGCGGTGGGTGCCTACTTCGTGTTCATGACCCTGAACATCCTCGGCGTCAGCATCGCCGCCACCTTCGAACTGGTGGTCACCGTGCTCGCCGTGGCCGAACTGCTGGTGTTCATGGGCGTGGTGGCGCCGGGCTTCAGCTTCAGCAACTTCGTGCTCAACGGCTGGGCCGGCTCGGACACCTTCAGCAGCGCCTCGATCTCCGGCATCTTCGCCGCCATCCCCTTCGCCATCTGGTTCTTCCTCGCCATCGAGGGTGCGGCCATGGCCGCCGAGGAAGCCAAGGACCCGAAACGCACCATCCCGCGCGCTTACGTGGCCGGCATCCTCACTCTGGTGTTCCTCGCCATCGGCGTGATGATCATGGCCGGCGGCGTCGGCGACTGGCGCCAGCTGTCGGGCATCAACGACCCGCTGCCCCAGGCCATGAAGGCCGTGGTCGGCGAGAACTCCGGCTGGATGCACATGCTGGTGTGGATCGGCCTGTTCGGCCTGGTGGCCAGCTTCCACGGCATCATCCTCGGCTACTCGCGGCAGTTCTTCGCCCTCGCCCGCGCCGGCTACCTGCCCCGCGGCCTGGCCAAGCTGTCGCGCTTCCAGACCCCGCACCGCGCCATCATCGCCGGCGGCGTGATCGGCATCGCCGCCATCTACAGCGACGGCCTGATCAACCTGCAGGGCATGAGCCTGACCGCCGCGATGATCACCATGAGCGTGTTCGGCGCCATCGTCATGTACATCATCAGCATGCTCGCGCTATTCAAGCTGCGCGCCAGCGAACCCAACCTGGAGCGCACCTTCCGCGCCCCGGGCTACCCGGTGGTGCCGGCCATCGCCCTGCTGCTGGCGGTCGTCTGCCTGGTGGCCATGGCCTGGTTCAACACCCTGATCGGGCTGATCTTCCTCGGCATCATGGCCGTGGGTTTCGTCTGGTTCCAGTTCACCGCCCACCACCGCGCCAGCGCCCCCGCCGACGCGATGCTGACCCGCATCTGAGCCCCCAGGCCGGCCCCGCCGCGACGGCGGGGCCGGCCCAGACAGGACGATCGACATGGCAGTTTTTTCCCACAGCGTCGGCGGCCAGACCTGGCGTTTCGACAGCCTCAAGGAGGTCATGGCCAAGGCCAGCCCGGCACGCTCCGGCGACTTCCTCGCCGGCGTCGCCGCCAGCAGCGACGGCGAGCGCGTGGCCGCGCAGATGGCCCTGGCCGACATCCCGCTCAAGCACTTCCTCGACGAGGCGCTGATCCCCTACGAAGACGACGAAGTCACCCGCCTGATCATCGACGGCCACGACCGCGCCGCCTTCGCCCCGGTCAGCCACCTCACCGTCGGCGGCCTGCGCGACTGGCTGCTCGGCGATGTCGCCGACGAGCATTCATTGCGCGCCCTGGCCCCGGGGCTGACGCCGGAAATGGCCGCGGCCGTGTCGAAGATCATGCGCGTGCAGGACCTGGTGCTGGTGGCGCAGAAGATCCGCGTCGTCACCCGCTTCCGCAACACCATGGGCCTACGCGGGCGCATGTCCACGCGGCTGCAGCCCAACCACCCCACCGACGAGCCCGCCGGCATCGCCGCGAGCATCCTCGACGGCCTGCTCTACGGCAACGGCGACGCCATGCTCGGCATCAACCCGGCCACCGACAGCCTGTCGTCCATCTGCGCCATGCTGGAGATGCTCGACGCCATCATCCAGCGCTACGAGATTCCCACCCAGGCCTGCGTGCTCACCCACGTCACCACCTCCATCGAGGCGATCAACCGCGGCGTGCCGCTGGACCTGGTGTTCCAGTCCATCGCCGGCACCGAGGCGGCCAACGCCAGCTTCGGCATCAGCCTGGAAATCCTCCGCGAGGGCTACGAAGCCGGCCTCTCGCTGAAACGCGGCAGCCTGGGCAACAACCTCATGTACTTCGAGACCGGCCAGGGCAGCGCGCTCTCCGCCAACGCCCACCACGGCGTCGACCAGCAGACCTGCGAAGCCCGCGCCTATGCCGTCGCCCGCCACTTCGACCCCTTCCTGGTCAACACCGTGGTCGGCTTCATCGGCCCCGAATACCTCTACAACGGCAAGCAGATCATCCGCGCCGGGCTGGAGGACCACTTCTGCGGCAAGCTCCTCGGCGTGCCCATGGGTTGCGACATCTGCTACACCAACCACGCCGAAGCGGACCAGGACGACATGGACATGCTGCTGACCCTGCTCGGCGTCGCCGGCATCAACTTCATCATGGGCATCCCCGGCTCCGACGACGTGATGCTCAACTACCAGACCACCTCCTTCCACGACGCCCTCTACGCCCGCCAGAGCCTGGGCCTGCGCCCGGCCCCCGAGTTCGAGGCCTGGCTCGAGCGCATGGGCATCGCCAGCCAGCAGGGTGGCCGCGTGCGCCTGGGCGAGCAGGTGCCGCCCGCCTTCCGCCAGGCCCTGGCGCAGCTCACCTGAGGAAGCCCGATGAGCGACGACAAACGCCCCGCCCTCGACAACCCCTGGCGTGAACTGCGCAACCTCACCCCGGCGCGCATCGCCCTCGGCCGCGCCGGCACCAGCCTGCCCACCGAAGCCCAGCTGGACTTCCAGTTCGCCCACGCCCAGGCCCGCGACGCCGTGCACCTGCCCTTCGACCGCGCGGCCCTGGCCGCCGAGCTGGCCACACGCAACCGCGACAGCCTGCTGCTGCACAGCGCGGCGGCGGACCGTCACACCTACCTGCAGCGCCCGGACCTGGGCCGACGCCTGGACGACGACTCGGCCCAGCGCCTGCGCCAGCACGCCGAGGCCAATCCCGACGGCTATGACCTGGCGCTGGTGATCGCCGACGGCTTGTCGTCCCTCGCCGTGCAACGCCATGCCCTGCCCTTCCTGCAGCGCTTCGAGGAACAGGCGGCGGAAGACGGCTGGAGTACCGCGCCCATCGCCCTGGTGGAGCAAGGCCGCGTGGCGGTGGCGGACGAAGTGGCCGAGCTGCTCAAGGCGAAGATGGTGGTGATCCTCATCGGCGAGCGCCCCGGCCTCAGCTCCCCGGACAGCCTCGGCCTGTACTTCACCTGGGCGCCCCGCGTCGGCCTCACCGACGCCAGCCGCAACTGCATCTCCAACGTGCGCCTGGAGGGCCTCTCCTACGGCCTCGCCGCCCACCGCCTCCTCTACCTGATGCGCGAAGCCAGCCGCCGCCAGCTCTCCGGGGTCAACCTCAAGGACGACTCCCAGGTGCCGATGCTCGACGGTACCGAGCAACCCGTGCGGGGGAATTTCTTGCTGGGCGGGTGAAGCAGACTCACAGCCACCATGGAGCGAACCCGTACGCTATTCCGGCACCGCGAAAATGGCGTCCACTTCTACTCCAACTTCAGGCGAGAACAGGCCCGCCACTTGCACCAGGGTGCTCGCGGGATTGAAACCGCCGTAACGGCGGTGCAGCACATCTCGCAGGGCGGCGATCTCATCCATGGACGTCACGTAGACCACTACCTTGATCAGGCCCCTCATCCCGATCCCTTCGGCACGGATCACTCGCTCCAACTGGTCGAAGATCGCCTCGGCCTGCTCCGCCAGCGGGCGTCCCTGAGCCGGTGTGCCGAATGCGGTGAGCCCGGAAAGGTAAAGCGTACGGTCATGTCTCACCGACACGGAATAGGGGCCCGCAGGGGGTGGCAGGGTTGCGTAGTTGGTTCTCGTCGGCATCGATAGGCTCTCGGTTTGGATTGGCTCGATAACCGCATCGCCTGCAACGGGCGGGGTCGCCCTGCCTGCGAGCACGTGAGATCGATGGGTATTCGCTCATGGCGCAGGAGCAGCGGCCCGAGGGTCGCCGCCCTGTGCACCGCACTCAGGCCCCCTCGCTCAGAAGCGGCTGCCGTCGTCACTGCCCCTCTGCTCGGCCAGCCAGTCGTCGTGCAACCATTTTTCAGTCTTCCTCTTGCCGGGGAATGTGATCCACACGATGTCACGCTCGAAAACCATCGGCTTTTCATCACTCCCGACGATGACCCAGAACCAGCGACCGTCTGCCAGATTGCGGGCCTTCACCTTCATTCCGGTGAGAGTGATGCTTTCCTCGCGCCCCCCGCGGACGACCCTGATGGTCTCGTCATGAGGATCGATCCAACTGATCTTCATCCTGGCAAGGAGGTCGGGAGCGGCGTGCTGCAGGAATTCGCGCGCCACCTGCTCCGAGCGCTCGCGAGAGGGCAGGGTCTTTCCAGCGAGATCCAGGGAGATATTTGCAAACCCCTTCAGCACGCCGGCCTTCGATACGACCGTGCTGAAGTGCTCGCCTCCCAACCCGGCATTGCGCCCGTCGCTGCGTTGATACCGGGTCAGCACCGCCAGTTCATCGTCCAGAACGACCTCGCGGGCGAAGGCGTAGGAATGGGAAGAAGGAATGAGGAATGAGTCTGCCTTGGGGGCCACGATATCCATCTCCTCGTGTGCAAGAGCGGAAGCGGAAGAAGCGCTGGCTGCCATACAAAGGGAAAGCGCAAGGGCGCCGGGCCAGCGGGTCCATCGTTTCATGGTCGAACTCCTTTCATTTTCTGTTCAGGTTTCCTGGAACGTGTCCCTGACGGGGACATGAAGCACAACGAACGGCCCTCCTCTGCCTGTGTGTTCGGATGTTTGAAACCCAGGGCCATAGCCGAACTGGATGGCTGCGGCCGTGCACTGCCTGCACGACTGCACGCACGCTACCGAGCGGCGTGACCCTTGCCGGTGGCGCTGTAGGCCGCCACAGCGGCCAGGCACGCCGCCAGCACGAGAAACAAGGTCGTGTTACCCCAAGCCCCACCCAGGCGGGCAATCCAGGGCCCGAGGCTCGCCCCCAGGAAGAGGACGAAGGTATAGAGCGCGACCGCAAGCCCACGAGCAGATGCAGGGGCCCGTTTCGACGTGAAGGCGATCAGGCCGGGGACGCTGATGCCGACGCCAGCGACGAAAATCACGCTGGCAGCCAGTAGCCAGAGCAATCCCTGGTCACCCGACATCGCCACCAGGAACAGGCCCAGAGCCGCCACCGCCAACCCCGAGCTGGCGACGCGTTGCGCGCCCCATCGCTGGATGACAGCGGCCACGGCCAGGGGTGCGAAGAGTCCGGGCAAGGCAATCGCCCGTGCAGCCAACGGATCGAGCGCCGAACCCTGGCTTTCATGCAGCCGGCTGTCCAAGCCGACATAGAAGGCCACGAACGTCATGAGCAGCAGGAGAGCCGGAACATAGACGCGGCGCAAAAGAGGATCGGCGAGCAGTCGGAAGACAGGGCGATAGATTGCAAGAAGTGGCATGAGCGCCCCCTCACCCTGGCCGCCCTTGGGGGCTGCCAGGATCATCGCGGCAGTGATCAGGTAGATGGCGATCAGCGGAATCATCGCCTTGCCAAACCCCCAGGCGCCTGCGACCACGCCTCCATACAACTGCCCCAGCAACCCGGCGATGAGGAATCCCGTGCTCAGCCACGCGACGCCCCATGCCCGCTGCCGGGCGTGGCCGCGTTCGGACAGATAGGCGATCGCGACCGGGGGGAAGGAAGCCGCGACGAACCCCTGAAGTGCACGCATGGCGATGAACGGCTCAGGAGACGAGACGACGCTCATGGCGATGGAAACGATCGAAAGCGCGACGAGACCAAGCGCCAGCACGAGGCGCCGCCCAAATCTGTCGGAGAGCGGCCCGAACACCAGAAAGCCGGTCGCGTAACACAGGCTGAACGCAATCAGGGACAGCTCCAGGAGTTCCGGTGGTAATCCATAGTCCTCAGCCAGGCGGGCCATGATCGGTATGGGAATGTAGAGCTGAGATACCACCGCGACGGCGCACAGCGTCATCTGGACGAGCAGCAGCGTGGCGTGGCCAGGGTGAGGATTCGAATTCATGTGCATTGCTACAGATCTCTTCGAGGCATTGATTCGGGAGGCAAGGGGGGCCCTGGCCGTACCTCGTCGAGGTACGGGGATTCTGTAGCAAGCTACATAAATGGATAAATGAAATTGGGTCAGCCGGACCCGTTTCGATAGGCGATTGCCGCCAAAGCAGGACCTACCTTCACCATGAGCTTGGCCAAGCTGGCACGCTCCTTCTCAGTAAACGCGCTCATCAGTTCGGCTACCCACTCGTAATGTCGGGGGAGGACCCTCGCCAAGGCAGCCTCACCCTCGGGCGTCAGGCGAACGATCCACAAGCGGCCATCCAGGGGGGCTTCGTGTTTGCTGCACAGCCCATTTGCCTCCATCTTCGCGACAGCGCGGGTCATGGTCTGCGAGGCAACGGAGACGCCTTCCGCGAGCGCGCCGACCGTCAGCCCTTCCGGGTTGCGCTTGAGCAGCAGCAACACGAAGAAGTTCGTCTGTGACAGGCCGTGCCTGGCCAGGTTCTCATCGAATGCCGACAGCATCTGGTTGGTGGCCGAGGCCCAGGTCAGCCAGGTGTGAAGCCCTTCTACATCCGGGTTCCCATACTCGTCGGCAAATCGGGCCAGCGTGTCCCGGGATGGAAGGTCCTTGAGTTCGAACATGATTATCTGTGTCCTGCTTTGTAGCTTGCTACATACCTTGAGAGGCGAACGCAGCCACGTCAACCCGTCGACTGGAGAACCAATCGAGCACAGCCACTCCGGACCACCTGGCCTGCCGACGCGTGGAACCCTGCAGTGACAGGCAGTCGGCTCCTGGCTGCGAAATACCTGTTTGTACCGTCGAAAGACCCGAACCAGAAGCCTGGACAGTCGTTCCCGACCTCCTGGGGTAAGTCGCCCCTTCGACTCCGGATACCGCGTCAGGGATGTCTCGGCGCATCTCCTGCCTAGCCACGGAGCGCAGATTCTCCCACCCACCGTCGAACCTTGGCCTACAGAACTGGAGCCATTTTCCAAAGACCAGAAGCGACGCCGAAGTTCCAATCCCACAGGCGCGGATCGGGCAAGCCGATCTTTTTCCCGCCCGGCAGGTCGAAAGACGGACATTGGACACACCCCGCAGTTCATCGCTGGACAAGCGCCGCGACCCAGCCATGCTGTCTGCTCGTCCCGCAGCCATTCGACAGGACTCCCCATGACCGACCTTTCCTCCTTCCCCATCACCCACAAGTGGCCCGCCCAGCATCCCGACCGCCTGCAGCTCTACTCGCTGCCCACGCCCAACGGGGTGAAGGTGTCGATCATGCTCGAGGAAATCGGCCTGCCCTATGAGGCGCACAAGGTCAGTTTCGACACCAATGACCAGCTGTCCCCCGAGTTCCTCTCCCTCAACCCCAACAACAAGATTCCCGCCATCCTCGACCCGGACGGCCCCGGTGGGCAGCCCCTGGCGCTGTTCGAGTCCGGCGCCATCCTGCTGTACCTGGCAGAGAAGAGCGGGCGCCTGATCCCCGATGACGCCGCCGGGCGCTACGAGGCCATCCAGTGGCTGATGTTCCAGATGGGCGGCATCGGCCCGATGTTCGGCCAGCTCGGCTTCTTCAATAAATTTGCCGGCAAGGACTACGAGGACAAGCGCCCGCGCGACCGCTACGTCGCCGAATCCAAGCGTTTGCTCGGCGTGCTCGACCGCCGCCTGCAAGGGCGTGACTGGATCCAGGACGACTACGGCATCGCCGACATCGCCACCTTCCCCTGGGTGCGCAACCTGATCGGCTTCTACGAGGCCGGCGAGCTGGTGGGCATCGACGGTTTCGCCAACGTCACCCGCGTGCTGGAGGCCTTCCTCGCCCGCCCGGCAGTGGCCCGTGGACTGAAGATTCCGGGGTGATCTGCGCCCCGCTACCGGACGGTGCGCGCGCCGTCCGGGAAGACGTACACTGCCAGCCCCTACCCGGTTCCCCGCCCAAGCAGGTGCCAATGGACCCGAACACCCCCAAGCCCATCCACAGGCTCAACGAGCAAGGCTACGAGCTGCTGGTCAACGCCGTGGTCGACTACGCCCTGTACATGCTCTCGCCCGAGGGCGAGATCATCAGCTGGAACGCCGGCGCGGAGCGGATCAAGGGCTACAGCGCCGAGGAAGCCATCGGCCAGCACCTGTCGATGTTCTTCACCGAGGAAGACCGCGCAGCCAACCGCCCCGCCCACCTGATCGCCACCGCGCTCAATACCGGGCGCGCCCAGGACGAAGGCTGGCGGGTGCGCCGTGACGGCACGCGCTTCTGGGCCCTAGCGGTGATGGACGTGGTGCGCGACCACGACGGGCGGATCATCGGCCTGGCCAAGATCACCCGCGACATGACCGAACGCCACGAGTCCGAGCTGCACCTGCAAGGCCTGCGCGCGCAGCTGTTCCAGGCGCAGAAGCTGGAAGCCCTGGGCCAGCTCACCGGCGGCATGGCCCACGACTTCAACAACCTGCTCACGGTGA
Organism: Aquipseudomonas alcaligenes MRY13-0052; assembly: GCA_000474255.1. Classification (GTDB taxonomy): domain Bacteria; phylum Pseudomonadota; class Gammaproteobacteria; order Pseudomonadales; family Pseudomonadaceae; genus Metapseudomonas; species Metapseudomonas solani. Next base: position 53,962 of record BATO01000028.1, on the reverse strand, counting down.
TCATCGGCGCCTCGGCGCTGGCCGGCCGCACCCAGGACCCCAAGCGCATCAAGGAACTGCTCGGCAGCATCCACGAGGCCGGCCTGCGCGGCAGCCACCTGACCCAGCACCTGCTCTCCTTCGCCCGCCAGCGCGACCAGCAACAGCAAGTGGTGCAGCTGGAAAACACCCTGCATTCGGCGCAGATGTTCTTCAGCCAGGCGCTGCCCAAGGGCATGACCCTGGAGCTGCAGCTGTGCCCGCCGCTGCACCCCATCCTGGTGGACCCGAGCCAGCTGGAGATGACCCTGCTCAACCTCATCTTCAATGCCCGCGACGCCATGGAGCAGGACGGCAGCATCGTGCTGCGCGCGGAGAACCGCACCCTGACCGGCGAGTGGGACGAGCTGACCGGCGAATTCCTGATCATCTCGGTGCGCGACAGCGGCAGCGGCATCCCGCCGGACGTCCTGCCGCGCATCTTCGAGCCCTTCTTCACCACCAAGGGGCTGGGCAAGGGCACCGGCCTGGGCCTGAGCCAGGCCTACGGCTTCGTGCGCCAGCACGGCGGAACCATCCGCGTGGACAGCGAACCGGGGCGCGGCACCACCATGACGCTGTGCCTGCCGGCGCTGCTCTACCAGGCCCCCTGAAAGGTGCCGCCGCGCACAGGAACTACTTCAGAAGGCACGACTCTATCGCTGATAGTGACCCGGCAGCGTAGAATCGCCGGGATCAAGGCCGACCCGCCCATGACCGGACGCAATGCGCAGTGCCGGCCAGCCAGGCTCCCGAGCAGGCACGTCGGCCCTCTCAAGCGAACATCCAGATGAGGCAGGCCAGAACTTGGAACAGCTAAAACGCCTTCAGAGCGGCATCGAGGGGCTGGATGCCCTGTTGAAGGGTGGCTTGGTTGCCGGCGCGTCCTACATCGTCCAGGGCCGTCCCGGATCGGGCAAGACCATCCTCGCCAACCAGATCGCCTTCAACCACGTGCGCGACGGCGGGCGCGTGCTGGTCGCCACGCTGCTGGCCGAAACCCATGAGCGACTGTTCCAGTTCCTCTCCACCCTGAGCTTCTTCGACGCCTCGCAGATCGGCGCGCAGATCCAGTTCGTCAGCGCCTTCGACACGCTGGAGAACGAAGGCCTGGACGAGGTGGTCAAGCTGCTGCGCCGCGAGATCAGCCGGCAGAAGGCTACGGTGCTGATCGTCGACGGCCTGCTCAATGCCCGCTCCAAGGCGGATACGCCGCTGGACACCAAGAAATTCATCGGTGAGCTGCAGGGCCACGCCGCCTTCGCCGGCTGCACCGTGCTCTTCCTCACCAGCGCCCGCCTCGACGACGGCAGCCCCGAGCACACCATGGTCGATGGCGTCATCGAACTGGGCGAAGAGCTGTTCGGTGCCCGCTCGGTGCGCCGCATCCAGCTGCGCAAGACCCGTGGCAGCGGTGCGCTGTCCGGCCTGCACGAGTGCGAGATCACCGACGACGGCCTGGTCGTCTACCCGCGCCTGGAAACCCTCTACAGCCGCCCCACGCGCCCCGACAGCGCCGACCTGCAGCGCATCTCCAGCGGCATCGGCGGCCTCGATGCGCTGATCGACGGTGGCCTGGCGCGCTCCTCGGCCACCCTGGTAATGGGCCCGGCCGGCGTCGGCAAGACCAGCCTCGGCATCAGCTTCCTCGCCCAGTCCACCCCCGAGGAGCCCGGCCTGCACTTCGGCTTCTACGAGTCCCCAGAGCGCCTGCGCATCAAGGCACGCAGCATCGGCATCGACCTGCAGCCCCTGGAAGACAGCGGCGCCCTGCACCTGAAGTGGCAACCCACCACCGAAGGCCTGCTCGACGGCCTCGGCGCGCGGCTGATCAAGACCGTGGTCGAGAAAGGCATCAAGCGCGTGCACATCGACAGCCTCGGCGGCATGGCCCGCGTCGCCAGCAACCAGTCGCGCCTGGTGGAGTTCTTCAGCGCCCTGATGAACGAGCTTCGCGCCCTCGGCGTCACCGTCCTCGCCACCTGGGAGATGCGCGACCTGTACAGTGCCGACATCAATGCCCCGGCGCCGGAGCTGTCGAGCATCGTCGACAACCTGGTGCTGATGCGCTACGTGGAAATGAACTCTGAACTGAAACGCCTGCTGTCCATTCTCAAGATGAGGGACAGCCGTTACGACCCCTCCCTGCTGGAGGTCGTTATCCACGACCATGGAATCAACCTCGACAAGGCCTTCAAGCATGCGACGGCAGTCATGTCGGGGGCGGCAACGCCCAATCCCGGCAACTGAAACACGCCAACCGGTCAGTGCCTAATGACAACGATCCTGGTAGTCGATGACGAGTATCTGATTGCAGATATCCTGGCCTTTGCGCTGGAGGACGAAGGCTACATGGTGGTCAAGGCCGGCAACGGCCGCAGGGGGCTGGAAGTTCTCGATCGCGAGCGCCCGTCCCTGGTCATCACCGACTTCATGATGCCGATCATGGACGGCCTGGAGTTCGCCCAGGCGATCCGCGCGCGCACGCAATCCCCCGATCTGCCGATCATCCTCATGAGCGGCGCCCAAGGCAGCGTCGGCCGCGACCGCAGCGACCTGTTCGCCGCCGTCTTCGACAAGCCCTTCGACATCAACGCCGTGATCGCCACGGTCGCGCAACTGATCGGCCCCAGCGACGGCCAGGCCTGAACCGCCCCGCTCCGTCCGCCGCCCATTGCCAGCGTCGCCCGCGTCCCGGAAACTGCCGGCTTTCAGCCCCAGCGGAGACCGCCGTGTCCACCCAAGAACTCGCCAGCGACCCCACCTGGGTCCAGATCTGCCAGGCCGTCGCCCTCGACCCGCACCGCCGCTTCACCTCCCGCCAGGCCGTGCTGGGCAGCCCCGACGCCCTCGAAGCCACGCTCTATCGCGCCGACCCCGACGATGCCGACGCCGATGAGGAAGACCTTGGCGATGCCCGCGTACTGATCACCGGCGTCTTCCAGCCCCCCGCCGAATGGAGCGACAGCGAGCGCGAGGAGTACTACGACGACAGCGACCCCGCGCAGTTCTTCAGTGCCCTGATCGAATGCATCGCCGCCCCCGCCAGCCGCGCCTACTTCACCGCCGAAGCCGGCGACCAGGTGGCCGTGAACACCCCCGAGGGCGCCATCGAGATGTACTTCCTCTACGAAATCTTCGAAGACGAAGACGGCCACCACGCCGTGCTCATCCGCGACACCGAAGCCTTGTTCTGAGGCGACGCAGCGGCGGTTTCAAGGCCGCCCTTTCGCGAATGAACTCCACAAGGGCGGCGGCGCTGCGCGCCACTTGGCGACTAAAGTCGCCCCTACAAAGGCTCTCGCCACCGCACGGGCAAGACCGCCGTGTAGGGTGGATGACGCTCTTTTCATCCACCAAGGGAGCGGTGACGGGCCACGTCGCCAGGCGCTTCGCGAGCCCGTAGCCCGGACTTCAGTCCGGGGCTCCGATCGCGAATGAATTCGCTCCCACAAGGGCGGCGGCGCTGCGCACCGCTTGGCGACTGACGTCGCCCCTGCAGGAGCTTTCGCAGAGCTCGCCCCTACAGGTTCAACGGTTCAGCGACCGCGCCCGGCCAATACGGCGGTGGCGCCCTGGGCCTTGCGGCAGTACCAGATGACGCGGCTGACGCCCCGGGTGATGGCGACATAGGCCAGGCGCAGGCTCTCGTCACGCATGGCCTGGTCGTAGCTGTTGCGGAAGAATCCGCAGCGGGCATACAGGGCGTTGCGCAGCGGGTGCGCCTCCGTGGGCAGGCAGTCGTCGACGATCACCGCCACTTCCGCCTGCAGGCCCTTGGCGCGGTGGATGCTGTAGGCCTTCACCGGCAGCGCCGGGTCCAGTTGCGCCTGGATGCTGCGCAGGGCTTCGTTGCGACGGCCGAGCAGGAGCACGGCGGTGCGCTCGCCGCTGCCACGCTCCTCGACATGGCGGCACTGGGCCTGGATGTCGGCGACCAGGTTCGGCAGCCCGGCGGCCAGGTCGAACCCCTGCACCAGGCGCACGCCGTCCTCCGGCTGGGCGACCTTCACCGCGCGGCTGCTCTTCTCCTGTTTGAAGGCGACGCCCCCGAGTACCGCCTCGCCGTCGCGCACCACCGTTTCGATGGAGCGGTAGTTGGTTTCCAGCAGCAGCACCTTGCTCTTCTTCGCCTTGCCCTTGCCGGGGAAATGGCGGTCGAAATCCATGAACAGCTCGGGCGAGCTGCCGCGCCAGCCGTAGATGGACTGCCAGTCGTCGCCGATGGCCATCAGGCTCGGTGCCCGGCGCGAGCGTGCCAGCTGGCGGTGCACGGCCTGCAGCCACTGGACGATCTGCGGGGAGATGTCCTGGAACTCGTCGATCAGCAGGTGCGTCAGCGGCTCCAGCAGCGCGGCGTCGAGGCTGCCGGCCTGCAGGCGCTGAGTGAGCTCGGCGAAGGCATCGTTGAAGGTCATCGCGCCGCGCTCGCGCAACAGCGCCTGGAAGCGCGCCCAGAAGGGCTGCAGGGCTTCGATGAACAAGCGCTCCTGGGGCGGGCAAGTGAGCTTGGCCGGCTGCAACTGATCGATGCGCAGGCCGATGCTTTCGATGAACCCGGCCTGGGCATGGAAGGCCTCGGGCAGCGGCAGCGCGGTCAGCTCGCCGGCCAGGCGCAACGCATCACGGGGCGCCTGGCCGATGGTGGCGCCCTCCTCCTCCGCCGGTTCAGCCAGCCCCAGCAGGCGGTGCACCCGCTGGCGGAACCCGGCATCGGCGGCGTAGCAGGCCTGGTAGGCCTCCTCCAGCAGGCGTTGCTGGGCCGGGCGCAGGCGGCCGGCGGCGAGGGGGTTGTCCGGCTCCGCGCTGGGGTCGCGGTCGTCCAGCTGCTCGAACCAGGCGGGGTTGCCCAGGGCCCCCTTGGCCAGCACGCCCATGGCCGAATGGAAGGTGCGCACGCACTGCCGCGCCTGGGTGGCGTCGAAAGCGAATTCCCAGAAGCCGAGCACCCGCTGCAGCTGGTCGCGCAGCTGCGCACAGGAGGCGTTGGTAAAGGAAATGACGGTGAGCTTGCCGGGCTCGATGCCCAGGTGGCAGAGCATGAACACCACCCGCAGCACCAGGGTGGTGGACTTGCCGGAGCCGGCCCCGGCGAAGATGCGGGTGACCGGCGCGCGGCCGAGGATCATCGCCCACTGCTCGTCCGAAGGCGCAGCCACCACGCCAGCGGCCACGGCGGCGGCGACCTTCTCGCGCATGGCCTCGGCGGCACCGGCGCTTTGCCGCAGGGGGCCGCCGTAGATGCCGTCGTTCTGGACCTCAGCCGCCGGCGCAGCGACCCCGCCCGGTTCCTTGGGGGCGGATTTCTTGCCGCTCGAACGGCCCTTGGGCGTGCTGGTGGCACCCTTGCGGCTGCGTCCACGGGGCTTCTTCTGCGCCTGGGCGGCCATGGCCTGCGCAGCCTCGCGCTCTTCGCGCAGGTAGGCGGTGGTACGGGGAAAATAACGCGCCAGCGCTCCGGAGAGCAGCGACTTGTAGCGCTTGACGGCAGACAGCATCCAAAGGGTCCGGGAAAGCGAATAACGGGGCGCGATGATAAGGGCTTTGCCCCTGCGCCGTCAGTTGCTGGCCCCTGGCCAACCGGCGGCAAGGCCTTGCCCCGCGCCGGCAATGCGGCGCCGCGCACATTCCCGAACAAAAGGCCGGAAGCCTTCTGCAGCGGGGCTTTCACGAATATGGCCCGATCCCTGCACCAAAGCGGCGCATCCTCTGCATCCAGGGAAAGGCCATGACCATCATCTCCAACAGCTCGCCGCTGGCGACCTACCTCGCCAGCGCCACCAAGCCGTCCACCACCGGCACCAGCGGTTCCACTTCCGGCACCACCACCGGCACCGATGGCAAGGCCACCCACAAGCCGGCGGACCCCATCGCCGAGCTGCGCCAGTTCGCCGCCAACCTGGTGGCCCAGGGGCGCGGCGGGCTGATGAACGCCATGGCCGGCAACACCAGCAACGTGCTGAGCAACGCCAGCGCCGCGACCAGGGCCGGGCTAAATGGCGGCAATGGCGCACAGATGCAGCTGCCGGACGTCTCCACCCTGGACCGCGACGACGCCGCCAAGATGCTGACCCAGGTGCAGAAGCTGCTCGACAAGGGCCTGGAAGGCGCCTTCTCCTTCGTCGGCGTGAATGGCGACAAGCAGACCAGCTCGCTGGAGACCTACCGCGACTGGCTGCAGGCCAAGGGCGGCATCAGCATCTACGCCTGAGCCTCAGCGCAGGGCCTCGGTCAGCAGCGGCAGGTAGCGCGGGTGCAGGGAGATGTCGTTGTGGCCCGTGCCGTCCAGCACCTCCAGCCGTGCCACGCCGGGGGCGAAGGCCGCCGCCAGGCGCTCGCTGCTGTCACGGGGGATGACCTGGTCGTCGCTGGCCAGCATCAGCAGCGTCGGCACCCGCAAGGCGCCGACGACATCCGCCGAGCGGTAGCGATCCCGTAGCAACCCGCGCACCGGCGCCCAGGGGAAACGCCCGGCGGCGACGTTCTCGATGCTGTCGTAGGGGGTGATCAGCACCAGCCGGCTCACCGGCCGCTTGCCCGCCAGCTGCACCGCGACGCCGGAACCCAGGCTGCGCCCCACCAGCGCCACCTGCTCGTGACGGTCGCGGATGTGGTCGTAGAGCAATTCGGCATCCCGCAGGATCAAGGCCTCCGACGGCTCGCCGGAGCTGCCGCCATAACCCGGGTAGTGCATCAGGTAGAGCGCGCGGTCGGGGAAGGCCTCGGCCAGTTGTTCCAGGTTCAACGACACATCCTCGCCATTGCCACCGAAGTACAGCAGCGCCTGCGCGCCGGGCCGTGGCCGCACCGTGACCACCAGCCGCCCTTCCGGTACCGCCAACTCCAGGGTGTTCTCCGGCGCCTGCACCGCGCGGGGCTGGGAAAAGTAGAGGAGGTTGCGCTGGAACAGGAAGAGCGTGAGGCAGATGGCCAGGTACAGCCCGGCGACGAGGGCGAGGGTTACGAGCAGGGTGCGCGTCATGGAGGGCTCCGAAGGTGTTCCCCCGCGCTGGGCGCGGGGGCGTTTTCAGCCTATCAGAAGCTGAAGTCCACCTTGGTCCACAGGGTGCGGCCGGGCTCCTTGATCGCCTCGGGCTCGGCAGGGAAGCCGAAGCCGGCATCACCGGCGAGGTTGAGGTGCTCGGCGTAGGCCTTGTCGAAGAGGTTGTCGACCCCGGCGCTGACCTTGATGTCGCGGGTCAGGCGGTAGGCGCCGTTGAGGGAGAACACCGCGAAGCCGCCGCTGCTGCCGAAGTCCTGCCCGACGACGTTGCCCTGCCCTTCGGCCACGCGGTTCTGCGCGGCCACCACGCGCCACAGGGCGCCGGCGCTCCAGGCGCCCTGCTCGTAGGCCAGGCTCAGGCGCGCTTCCAGCGGCGGCATCTGCGGCAGCGCACGGCCGTCGGAGCTGTTCTTGCCCCAGGCGTAGGCCAGGGTGCCGTCGGTCTTCCAGTTCTCGTCCAGGCGGTAGGCCGCGCCCAGTTCGCCGCCCATGATGCGCGCGTCGATGTTATCGGCCCGCGAGGTGTCGCCCATCATCCCCGGGGTGTAGGTGAAGAGGATGTAGTCTCGCACCTGGCCGACGTAGCCGGACGCCCAGGCCTCCAGGTCGCCCTCGCTGTACTGCACGCCGAAGTCCAGCTGGGTGGTCTTCTCCGGCTTGACCCCATCGAAGGCGTTGCGCGAGCCGGCCGGGCCCTGGTTGGGCGAGTACAGCTCCCAGTAGTCGGGGAAGCGCTGCACATGGCCGAGGCCGGCATAGAGGGTGGTGGCGCTGTCCAGATCGTGCTCGTAGCGCGCGAAGCCGCTGGGCAGGGTGTCGGCGCGGGTGTCGCCGAAGGTCGGGTTGGCCATGCCCATCATGCCCAGGGTGCGGCGGTAGTCCTTGGCATCGGAGCGGTCCAGCCGCGCGCCGGCCACCACGCGGTCGCCCTCCTCCACGTACCAGGTCAGCTCGCCGAAGGCGCCGTAGCTGTGCATCAACGCATCACGGCTGCGGGGGAACTGGTCGGCGTCGGTGAAGGTGCCGCTCATCATCGAGTAGCGCGAGGCACGCTTGCGGTGCTCGCTGCGCATGGCGTCGAGGCCGGCCACCAGCTCCACCTCGCTCCACTTGAAGGTGGCGGCCATGCGCGCGCCGAGGGTGCGGCGGTCCACCTGGGAGGCCATCGGCATGGGCATCGAGCTGCTCGGGTCGGGGTTGCGCAGGCGGAAGTTGTCCATCACGTGGTCGGCGTAGTTGTAGTAGACCTGCGCCTCCAGCTTGTCGAGCACGCCGCCGAGGTTGCTGCGCTCGAAGCGCAGGCCGAGGCTTTCGCGCAGGAACTGGCTGCCGTCCATGCCACGCCCGGCGTAGCGGGACTCGCCGTTGCCACGCCCGGCGGAGAGCTCGACCAGGGTGTCGGCGTCCGGGGTCCAGCCGATGGCCACGTCGCCGTTCCACTTGTCCCAGCGCGAGGGCACGGTGTCGCCGTTGCCATCCTCGTAGTCGTCGGACTGGGAATGGTTGCCGGTGGCACGCAGGTAGCCGAGTTCGTTGCCCACGGCGCCATCCAGCACGCGGTCGAAGCGGCCGTTGGAACCGGCCAGCAGGCTGGCATGGAGGCGGCTGCCGAGCTCGCCGAAACGCTCCGGCTCACGCTCGAACAACACGGTGCCGGCGGAGGCGCCCGGGCCCCAGAGCACGGTCTGCGGGCCCTTGATCACGGTGAGCTTGTCGAAGGTCTCCGGCGAGATGTAGGAGCTGGGGGCGTCCATGCGCCCCGGGCAGGCACCGAGCATCAGGCCGCCGTTGGTGCGCAGGTTGAGGCGCGAGCCGAACATGCCGCGCAGCACCGGGTCGCCGTTGGTGCCGCCGTTGCGGATGGCGGAGAAGCCGGGAATAGTCTTCAGGTAGTCGGCGCCATCGCTGGCCGGCACCGGCTGCCGGGCCTCCTTCGGGTCGGTGACGATGGTCAGCGGCGAGCTCTGCTGCACGGCGGTGATTACGGTGGCGCTGACCTCGATCGGTTCGGCGGCGGGCGCAACGGGCGCCACGTGCTGCTCGTGGTCATGTTCATGGGCGACGGCGCCCGCGGCGAAGGCCAGGCCGGCGGCCAGGGCGAAGGCATGGCGCCAGCGCAGGCGCGCGGCATCGGGCTGGAAGGTGAAACGGCTGGAACGGCAGGGGGCGGGCTGATGCATGTGGATGCTTTCCATGATCTGAAATCGTTGGCGCCGTCACGCTCGGGCGACGGGCAGCTCGGGTCGGCGGCGTCAGCAGGACGGCCGCAGGCGCGGGGTTGTGATTTCAGAGGCAGGGAGAGGCGCGGGGATTGGCCGAGGGCCAGCAGTAACGGGGGGGCGTGCGTGTGCGGCGGTCCCGGGGCGGGCGCGGAAGCTCGCGGCGACGCTGGAGCCAGAACAGGCCGAGGAAGAAGAGGATGCCAAGGGTGACGGCGCTGCCCATCGGGCAGCTGAAACCGAGGTTGGAGAGCTGCGCCATGGAGCCGGACAAATCACCGTCGACGGAGGGCCCGTCGCTGCCGGTGGCCGAGCAGAAGGCGCCACCGAGCCCGCTGAGTTCCAGGCCCAATGCCTGGCCGTGGTGAATACCGCAGGCGAGCAGGTTGAACAGGACGCAGGCATAGAGCATCCAGGCGATCAACGAGCGGTCGTGGCGGGCGGTTTTCATGGGCGGCGACTCTAGCACCGAAATTTCACGGCGAGAAAGCCGGCCCTTGTGGTGGATTGCCGCAGCCGATGTCGGATCGATCGCAGCAATCCGCTTGGCCGGAACGGCGTCACAACCGCTACAGTCGCACCTCCAATCCGCAGCGAGAACCCCGATGACTCGCCTCTACGATGCCCGCGGCAACCGCTATGTCGTCACCACGCCCGAAGCACTGCGCCAACTCGGCATCGCCGTGCCGCAGCAAGCCGCCGACGCGGCGCGGCAGCGTGCGCAGTGGAGCGCCGCCGCCATCGAGGCCCTCTGCACCTGGCCCGAAGGCGAGCGACCACAAGGCGCCAAGGGCCATCGCTCGGACGGGCTGCTGGTGGGCCCCTTCGGTGACGCTTCGCCCTGGGACCTGCTGATCGTCAACACCGACGGCAGCCTGACCGAACGTAGCGGCAACGGCATGACCCTTTTCGCCCAGTCCCTGCTCGACGACGGCCACGTCTTGCCCAGCCAGGCCTTCGTCCTGCAAGTGCACCACGACAAGCCCGGCGGCGGCTCGCCGGTGGTCACGCCCATCGAGCCCGCCGAACGCGATGGGCACTCAGGCTTCTGGTTGCAGATGGGCGCACCGGGGTTCGGCCCCGAAGCGGTGGGTGCCGATGGCGAGCATGTGGCCGCCGCCGACTTCCACGGCCACCCGCTGAGCCGTGTCGACGCCCTGGCGCAGGTGAACCCCGAATGGCAGCGCAGCCAGTTCGTGCGCATCGGCAACCCCCACTGCGTGACCCTGCTGGACGACCCCGCCACGCTACCGACCATGCCCTGGCTACGCAACGCCGACGCCCACGCGGCACTGGAGCGCATCGCCTACGCCGCGCCCATCGGCGCCGGCAACCCCTGCCCCGCCGGGGTCAACCTGCAGTGGGCGGCACGGGCGGCGGATGGTGCCGTCGAGGCGCGGGTGTTCGAACGCGGCGAAGGGGCGACCGAATCCTCCGGCAGCAGCGCCTGCGCCGTGGCCAGTGCCGCCTGGAAGGCCGGGCTGGTGGCGGCCGGCGAGGTACAGGTGCGCATGCCCGGCGGCACCGCGCCGCTGCGCCTGGAGCAGCAGGGCGAGGCGCTGGTGGGCGTGTGGCTGTTCGGCGTGGGCACCCGGCTCGACGGCTGAGGTTCAGCCCGGCGCGGTGGCCTTGAGCCCGGCCAGCACCAGCTTCTGGTAGAGCTGCTCGCGCAGGCCACTGGGCGCGTGCAGGTCCATGCGCTGCAGGTGGCGGGTGTAGTCGGCGGGCTCCGGCAGGTCGAACAGGGTGGCCATGCCCAGCTCGAGGATCTCGCTGAGCTTGAGCTTGCTCTTCAACCAGCGCAGGGCGCGCAACAGGTCCTGTTCCTCCGGCGTGAAGTCGCAGCCCAACGGGTATTCGGCGAACAACCGGGGATGCTCGGCCTGCAACGCCAGCAGGCGCCAGGGGGTGTTCTGCCGGTAGAGCGGGTCGAGGGCGAAGTCAGCGGGCAGCTTGCCGGCCTTCTGCGCCTCGGCGATCAGGCCCTCCTGGAAGCGCGAGTCGGCGATGCGCAGCAGCGCTTCGATCACCTCGGCGTCGTTCTTGCCGCGCAGGTCGGCGATGCCGTATTCGGTCACCACCAGGTCGCGCAGGTGCCGGGGAATGGTGGCGTGCCCATATTCCCAGACGATGTTGGAGCTGGCCTCGCCGCCGGACTCACGCCAGCTGCGCAGCATCAGGATCGAGCGGGCGCCGTCCAGCTCGTGGGCCTGGGCAACGAAGTCGTACTGCCCGCCAACGCCGCTGAGCACGCGGCCGTCCTCCAGCTGGTCGGCGGCGCTGGCGCCCAGCAGGGTGATGGTGAAGCAGCTGTTGACGAAGCGCGCGTCGCGGCGCTGCAGGCGCTTGAGCTCTTCGTCGCCGTGCAGGCGGTTGACGTAGCTGATGGCGGTCATGGCGATGCGCGACAACGGTCCGTCGCCCAGCTCGCGCAGGCGCTGGTAGAAGGCTTCGGGGCCGAGGAAGAAGCCGCCATGGATCAGCACCCCGCCGCGCACCTGGCCGAGCTGCTCGACCAGGGCCGCGCGGGTGGCGGCGTTCTCCACATCAGGGCTGAGCCGGCGCCCATCACCCAGCAGCAGCTGGCCACCATCGAGGCGCACGGCCTCGCCGAGCAGGCCATGGCGCTGCAGCCAGGCGAGGCTGTCGCCATCCAGCACGCGCGGCAGTTCGTCGAGCAGCCCATCGAGGTCGGTGACGGCGCCGTGGAGGTCCAGCACGCCGGCGTTGGCCAGGCGTTGCAGGCGCACATCGGGGTACACCGGGCGGCGCACCACGCCTGCCTCCAGCAGCACCAGCAGGCCGAGCAGGAACATCTCGCTGTTGGCGTAGAGCCCCTGGGCAAAGGGCGCCAGGCCACCTTCTGCCTCCACCAGCGCACCCCAGCGCTGGGGCACCTCCAGGCCATCCAGCACCGCGCGGTAGCCGGCGTTATCCCCCTGGCGCGCCACCAGCGCGGCGGCCAGGCCGTCGGCCATGGCGCCGATGCCCACCTGCAGCGTGCCGCCGTCGCGCACCAGGGCGCTGGCGTGCAGGCCGATGGCATGGTCCTGCAGGCTCACCGGCATGTTGGGGGTGGAGAACAGGGTGCTGCGCTCGGGGGCGTCCAGCACCAGGTCGAATTCGTCGGCGTCGATCTCCGCATCGCCCGGCATATAGGGCAAGGCCTCGTGCACCTGGGCGACGGTGAGGATGGTCTCCCCCGCCGCGCGACGACGGCGCAGGCGCGGCAGCAGGTCGAGGGTGATATCGGGATTGCAGCTGAGGCTGAAGCACCCGGGGCTTTGCGGCCGCACGGCGACCATCTGCGCCACCAGGTTCAGGCCCTTGCGGTCGAGGTCCCGGGCCACCTGGCTGTAGTTGAGGCTGACGTAGCTCTGTTGGGCCTGGGGGTTGTCCAGCTGGCTGGCCGGCTGCAGGTAGAACTCCTCCACGCGGATATGCGCCGGCAGCTCGCCACAGCGCAGGTCGCTGAGGTAGTCGAGTTCGAGGTAATCGCCATACAGGCGGCGCAGGAAGGGGCCGGAGAAACGCTGTTCCAGCTCGCTGGCCGGTTGCGGCTTGGCCAGGGACAGCGCTGTGTAGAGGGTCAGCTGGCGTTCGGGCAGCGCCTTGACCCGCTGGTACAGCGCGTTGACGAAGCGGTTGGGCTTGCCCAGCCCCAGGGGGATGCCGAGGCGGATGGGCCCCTCGATCCGGCGCAGCACTTCATCCACGGCCTGTTCCAGCGAGCAGTTGGGCACCTGTCCTCTCCCTTGCAGATCGACGATGCAGGGTTGGACCGGCACGGCTGCGTTTTTGCTCAACGTGCGACGGGCTGCGATTCAAACGCTCGCTTGGATTGCGCTTTCCAGGAATTTTCAGGCAGCATCGACCGGGTGCTGGCATAGCACCTGCATTCTTACCAGCCCCAACCACCTACGCCGAGGCCTACTCATGCGCATCGTCCAAGCCACCCTGGAGCACCTGGACCTGCTGAACCCGCTGTTCGTCAAATACCGCGAGTTCTACGGCGAACTGCCCTTCCCCGATTCCTCACGCAAATTCCTCGAGAAGCGCCTGCGCCGCAAGGAGTCGGTGATCTACCTGGCCCTGGCCGATGACGACGACACCAAGATCCTCGGTTTCTGCCAGCTCTACCCGAGCTTCTCGTCCCTGTCGCTGAAGCGCGTGTGGATTCTCAACGACATCTATGTCGCCGAAGACGCCCGTCGCCAGCTGGTGGCCGACCGCCTGCTGCAGACCGCGAAGAAGATGGCCAAGGAAACCAACGCCGTGCGCATGCGCGTCTCCACCAGCGCCGGCAACGAGGTGGCGAAGAAGGTCTACGAGTCCATCGGCTTCCGCGAGGACAGCGAGTTCGTCAACTACATCCTGCCGATCCACGAAGACTGATCCACCCGCCGGGCGCCCCTCAGGCGCCCAGGCTCCGCCACCAGCCGATCACCAGCGGCACCGTAACCCGCACCACCCGGTGCAGCGGCCCTGTGGGCCTATCCAGCGGAAAACAATGGAAACAGTTGCAACCTTCATGCTGGAACAGGTGGCGACGGATGCTCGCCGTTGCCACATCGCTTGCCCCTATAATGCCGCTCGCCCGGCAGCAGAGCCGCCGCCGCAGAATCGACAAGGCGCCCCATGGATTTCAACCTGCTCGACCTGATCCTCCATCTCGACGAATACCTGAACCTGTTGGTCAGCAACTACGGCACCTGGATCTACGCCATCCTTTTCCTGGTCATCTTCTGCGAGACGGGCCTGGTGGTGATGCCCTTCCTGCCCGGTGATTCCCTGCTGTTCATCGCCGGCGCCATCTGCGCCAACGGCGCCATGGACCCCATCGTGCTCGGCGCCCTGCTGATGCTCGCGGCGATCATGGGCGACAGCACCAACTACATGATCGGGCGAACGACCGGCGAGCGGCTGTTCAACAAGCCCAACTCGAAGATCTTCCGCCGCGACTACCTGCAGCGCACCCACGAGTTCTACGACCGCCACGGCGGCAAGACCGTGACTCTGGCGCGCTTCCTGCCCATCGTGCGCACCTTCGCCCCCTTCGTCGCCGGCGTCGGCCGCATGCCCTATGGGCGCTTCCTGGCCTTCAGCGTCGTCGGCACCATCCTCTGGGTCGGCGGCCTGGTGACCCTCGGCTACTTCTTCGGCAACGTGCCCTTCATCAAGCAGAACCTGTCCGTGGGCGTGGTCGTCATCATCCTGCTGTCCCTGGTGCCCATGTTCATCGGCGTGGTGCATCGCCACCTGCGCCCGGCCGACGCCAGCGACAGCACCGAGCGCCCGGGCTGAGCCCATGTGGTCCCTGCGCAACTGGCGCCGGCGCCGCACGCTGGCGCGCAACCCGGTCGCTGACACGCTCTGGGCCGAGGTGCGCCAGGCGTTGCCGATACTCGACGGCATCAGCGCCGAAGAAGACCAGCGCCTGCGCGAACGCAGCGTGCTGTTCCTCCACGACAAGCACCTGAGCCTCCTGGGCGACGTCCAGCTCGCCCCGCGTGACCGCCTGATCCTCGCGGCCCAGGCCCAGCTGCCGCTGCTGCACCTGGGAGAACTGGGCTGGTACCAGGGCTTCCACGAACTGGTGATCTACCCCGACGATTTCGTCAGCCCCCAGCGCCACCGCGACAGCGCCGGCGTCGTCCATGAATGGGACGCCGAGCACAGCGGCGAAGCCTGGCTCCGCGGCCCGGTGGTGCTCGCCTGGCCCGGCGTGCAGGCCAGCGGCGGCTGGGAGGGCTACAACCTGGTGATCCACGAACTGGCACACAAGCTGGACATGCTCAACGGCGACGCCAACGGCCTGCCACCGCTGCACCGCGACATGCGCCAATCCGACTGGGCCGAGGCCATGCAGGCCGCCTACGACGAAATGAACGCCCGCCTCGATGAAAACGAAGACGCCGAGCTGCCCATCGACCCCTACGCGGCGGAAGACCCGGCGGAATTCTTCGCAGTCACCAGCGAGTACTTCTTCAGCGCCCCCGACCTGCTGCAGGCCGCCTACCCCGCCGTCTACACGCAGCTCGCGGCCTTCTACCGGCAGGACCCGGCCACGCGCCTGGCACGCCTGATCGACGAGCACCCGGACTATCGGAACACGACCAACGGATGAGCACGACGGCGTGGCGCCGCCCAATGAATGTGCATATAATCCGCCCACTTTTTTTGGCCCATTCCCAGGGAGTCGACCATGAGCTACAGCAAGATCCCGGCTGGCAAAGACCTGCCGAACGACATCTACGTCGCTATCGAAATCCCGGCCAACCACGCGCCGATCAAATACGAAATCGACAAGGACAGCGATTGCCTGTTCGTCGACCGTTTCATGGCCACCCCGATGTTCTACCCGGCCAACTACGGCTACATCCCCAACACCCTGGCTGACGACGGCGACCCGCTGGACGTGCTGGTCGTGACCCCGTATCCCGTCGCCCCCGGCGCCGTGATCCGTGCCCGTCCGGTCGGCGTCCTGCACATGACCGACGAAGCCGGCGGCGACGCCAAGCTGATCGCCGTCCCCCACGACAAGCTGTCCCAGCTGTACGTGGACATCAAGGAATACACCGACCTGCCGGCCCTGCTGCTGGAACAGATCAAGCACTTCTTCGAGAACTACAAGGATCTCGAGAAAGGCAAATGGGTCAAGGTCGAAGGCTGGGGCAATGCTGACGCTGCCCGCGCCGAAATCGTCAAAGCGGTTGCGGCTTACCAGAAGTGACTCGTCCGGGATCGCGGAGCTAGAGCCGGTTTCGGGCTTAACTTCTCGCCAATCCCTTCCACGGAGACCATCCGTGGTGCAGTAGGCAATACGAAAAGCCCGGATAAACTCCGGGCTTTTTCATTTCTGGTCGTTCATCTGTCCCATGAGCCGCCTTTCAAGCTGGCTGTCACGTACCGTCCTCCCGGGTGTTGACTGGCACGGCCATCGGAAAACGGCCTGGAGCACGCATCCATCGCCTGCGGCGACGCCTAGTAGACTCACGAGTGTCACGGACATTCGTGCGGCTGCATGAGGTGGCTTGATGTGGACTCCTGCATTGAAGAGAAAGCGATCCGGGATAACGCCATCGCCTTCGCCAAGGCGAACAAGAAACAGATCAGCCGGCGCCTGACCAACCCTGAAATCTATCCTCCAGAGGACGATCCCGTTTCAGTGTTCATGGCGGGCTCACCTGGCGCCGGGAAGACGGAAGCCTCGATCGCACTGGTCAACCTATTCGCCGACACCCCCATCCTTCGCATCGACCCCGATGAACTTCGAAGTGAGTTCCAGGACTATGTCGGAGGCAATGCCTGGTTGTTTCAGGGGGCCGTCTCGATCCTGGTCGATAGAATTCTGGATGCCGCACTGGAGCAGAAGCAGTCGATGCTGCTCGACGGAACGCTGGCGAACGAGGAGCTAGCGATCAAGAACATCAGCCGGGCGCTGAAGAGAAAACGCTTTGTTCAGATTCTCTACGTTTACCAAGAACCCATGCTTGCCTGGCAGTTCGTCCAGGCCAGGGAAGCAACGGAGGGGCGAAGAATACGGCCAGAGCATTTCATCAATCAGTTTTTCGCAGCGCGTGACGTGGTAAACGCCGTTAAGCTAAAGTTTGGCAAAGAAGTGCGCGTCGACCTGCTGCTGAAAAATAACGATAACTCAAACCGGTTGTACAAAGCGGGGGTTGAGAAGATCGATTACCACGTCCCGCAGCGGCACACGAAAGCGATGCTCGAAGAATTGCTTGGGATCAACCATGGAGCACGTAATGGGCGAGACGAAGGCGGTAACGGACAAGGCTAAAAAATCGACAAACGCATTCTCGGACTTCATCCGAAATGCCAAGTCGGACGAAAAGAAACGCGTCTATGCGACGGTGCTTTCGGAAGCCTCCAAACAACAGAATGAAGTTATTGCAGCTGCCAAGGCCAAGCTTTCCTGACAGCCCTGCATGCAATAAGCCCTGCCCTGTGCGGGGCTTTTTTATATGGGCTGACAACAACCGCTGCTCGTCTCACTTAGACCCACGGACCAGCACCCAAACCCATTGCAAGGTACTGGCTCGATAACACCTTCTACGGATAGCGTCTGACAACCTCGCAACACCCCATAGTTCAGCGGCCCCGTACAAGCAGCAGGGCATAACCAACGCGCTGTGCCTAAAGATCAACACCACCACACATCCCCAGCATCAGAGCAACCCGGGAACTGGCAGTGTCGGCGCAGATTTGCTAAAGTTCGCGCCCGCTCAAGGGCTAACCTCTTGATGCGCATATGAATTCAAAGGCGGTCGCGGCTTACCAAAAATGGGCCCTGACCCCCCCCTAAAAGCCGGCCACAAGCCGGCTTTTTTATTGCCTGCTCAATATTCCAAGGAAGGAAGAATCATGTCGGACGCATGGAAGATCATTGGATTTCTGCTCGTTGCAGCTGCCTCCATCTACTACGCCAGGGTGCACACGGAGATCGAGCAGGACTGGCCTAGGACGCAGGCGATAGTCACCGGCATGAAGGTGACCAGCTCGAAGGACCGAAGAGATCGGCGCGAGTACACGGCCACGCTGCTCTACAGCTATGAGGCGAACGGAACGCACCATTCCGCCGTCAACCTGAACACTCCGTTTTCGCGAGAAAGCTCCGCAGAAGACGCAGCCCGTCGCTACCCCGTGGGTACGAAACTCGAGATCGCCTACGACCCGGAGCGCCCTGACCGCTCCCATGTCGTCCAGCCCGGCTTTTCCTCTGCCATTCAACTCTAGACGCGCCTCCGGCCGACGCGACGCGGTGTCCCGCCGGCAGTAGGGAAAGCCCGCCTGATGGAGAAATTCTCTATCGCCTAGAGCTGTATCTCCACCCGCCTTTCCTCGAAATCGAGCCGCTCATCGCCCTCGATCAGCAGCCGAATGCTCGGCCCAAGCAGGTCCTGCCTGCCATCCAGCGGCTTCACTGGCAGGTGCTCGAAACGCCGCTGGTTGGCGCTGACCTGTTCGAGTATTTGCCGGTCCTGGCGCAGGATCACCCCGAACAGCCGGCGCAGCACCAGGCGCTTGAGCGCGGCGGGCAGCC
This sequence comes from Aquipseudomonas alcaligenes MRY13-0052, assembly GCA_000474255.1. Taxonomy (GTDB): domain Bacteria; phylum Pseudomonadota; class Gammaproteobacteria; order Pseudomonadales; family Pseudomonadaceae; genus Metapseudomonas; species Metapseudomonas solani. Next base: position 35,658 of record BATO01000028.1, on the reverse strand, counting down.
AGCCGCGCGCGGTGGCGATGCGGGCGAACAGGCGCAGCCGGCCGTTGCCGACAGGCACGAGCCAGGCGCTGACCAGGAGGTTGAGGCCGCCCTTGCGGTCGCGGTATTCGATTTCCGCCAGCCCGGGCAGGCGGAAGCGTCCCATGCTGATGCCGCGCTCGCCTTCAAACAGCCGCGAGATCAACCCGGATTGTGTGCCCTCCTCGCTGTAGAGCGCCTCGACGCCGTCGGCCAGCGGGCGGACCCGGGCGCTGATCGCCTGCCGCTGCCGGTCGTGGCGAATCCAGCCGGCATGGACGAAGTGGGTGTGGAAGCCGTCGAGGAAGTTCTCCGCCGCCTCCAGCAGCGAGCACTCCACCTCGTCGGTGATCCAGAAGGTATCGAGCGCCTGCCGCTGCTCGGCCGGCGCCACCGGCAGGATGGCCGGCCGGTCACCTGCGGGGCTGACCCACACCAGCCCATGGGCCTCGCAACTGGGCAGGCTGTCGAGCAACGGCTTGTCGCAGCGCTCCAGTTCGGTGCCGGGCACGCGGGTGCAGCGCCCGTCGGCGGCGAAGCGCCAGCCGTGATACGGGCATTCGATCTGGCCGTCACGGACCTTGCCCGCGCTCAGTGGCGCGAAGCGGTGCGGGCAGCGGTCCGGCAAGGCGGCGGGCGTGCCGTCCTCCGCGCGGAACAGCACCAGTGGCAGGTCGTGCAACTGGCAGGCCAGGGGCTGCTTGCCGAGTTCGTGGCTGAGCGCCACCGGCCACCATCGGGCGGATGCAGTCATAGCTTGAGCTTCTTCATCATCGGCACGGCGATGCCATGCAGCAGGCGGCTGAGCAGGGTCCACACCAGGCGCCGGTGCCAGGGCAGGTGGGCAACGTGGATCAGGCTGTACTCGATCTCCGCCTGTCCGCCGCGCAGGCGCTTGAACCCGGCGGCACCGGAACTGAAGTTCAGCACCACCCGGCGCTCCACGGCCTCTTGCAGGCACAGGCGCGTCAGTTGCCGATAGAGCCCGGCCCGCTGGGGCAGCGCGGTGTCGTAGCCGACGATCGGGGCGCTGATCAGCGTCGCGTTGGCGAACCAGCCCAACGCCCCGTCGATCCGCCCGTCGGGGCCGCGCAGGGCGCGTATGTCGAGCCAGCCCTGCTCCTGGCCACGTTGCAGCCAGGCGGCGCTGTAATGGGGGTTGAGCCGGCAGTACTTATCCAGGTACAGCAGGTTGTAGAGGTGCTCGATGCGCTGGAAATCGGCTTCGCTCAGCGCCGCGCCATCCACCACGTCATAGGGGCTGCGGCGCAGCAAGGTGGCGTCCAGGCGGGTGTTGTGATGCTTGAGGAACGCGGCTTCGCCTCCGGCACGGCCATCGAACAGGTAGACCTGGCGGCTGGGAATGCTCAGGTAGCCGAGGCCCTCCAGCCGCTCGCGCAGCGCGCGGTTGCTGGCGTCGTTGAGCGAGCGGAAACCGAAGCCGCTGTCGGGAAACTCCGCCTTCAACAATGCCGTGATCGCCGGCAACTCATCGAGGTCCCAGCCCGCCGGGTAGAGGTTGGTGGACAGCAGCCAGTTGTTCACCTGCGCCAGCCTGTCCACCTTGGCCAGGCGCAGCAGGCGGTCGACCCCCAGGGTCAGCAGGGTGAGCGGCCAGGTCAGCCAGGGCTTGCCGAGGCGCTTGATCTCTTCACGGGCGTAGCCGCTGTAGGCGGTGCGCGGTGACACCACGTAGCAATTGCCTTCCAGCTCGCCACCGTCGGTGATGCTGACGGGGAACTGCTGGGTGCCGGTATCGAGCAACGCCAGGCGCGTGGTCACATTGCCGACCAGGCGCGCACTGGCGCAGGCCTTTACATAGGTGCGCGCCAGGCTGTCACCGTCGCCTGAGGGCTCGGCCAGGAGCCGTTCGGCAGGCAGCAGCCTCATCGCAGTGCCTCGCCCAGGGGCTGGCCGTTCCATTCGATGTCCGCCGTGGAGGCGGCCAGCAGGCCGCAACGCCGGGTCAGGGCGCGGGCGATGATTTCCGACAGCCCCAGCAATTGCGTGGTCAGGGGCCAGTAGTCCCCCTGCTGGACCACCACATCGCGGGCGGCGGCGTAGTCCTGCCAGAAGGGTGCGCTGAAGGCCCGTTGCGGCGCCGCCAGCAACAGCACCGCCAGGGCGACCATGCGCGGTGCGGGCGTGGCTTCCAGCAGTTGTCCGGAGGCAGCCCCCAGGCTGGCCACCAGCTGCCGGCGCTGGTCGTCGAACAGGTGCACGCCGCTGGTTGCCCGGGGGTTGCATTCCAGTACATGGAAGCGCCCGGCGCGGTCTTCGATGAAGTCGAAGCCCACCTGGCCGGTGTAGCCGGTCTCCCGACCGAAGCGCTCGAGAAACTCGCGGATCGGTTGCGGCAGCTCGGGCTGGAAGTAGATACCCGAGCCCCGGCCCACCCGGTAGCGCGGGTGATAGCAGCTGTGGGCGCGCAACTCGCCGTCCACCAGCAGGCTGAAGCTGCAGAGCTCGCGCCCCTCGATGAAGCGCTGCGCCACCCAGGGCGCCGCAGCCGTCGGCTGGACCTTGCCTAGTTGTACTGCGCTGGGGCGGATCAGGGTCTGCGAGGCGAAACGCGAGTAGGCCGGCTTGAACACCCACTGCGCGGCCTCGTCGGCGAAGCGCTGCAGGGCCTGGCTGTCGGCCAGCAGATGGGTTTCGGGCGCACTCAGCGCCCAGCCCTCGGTCATGGCGGCGAAGCGCCCCTTGTGGTGCAGGCGGTGCAGCAGGGTGAAGTCACTGGTCAGCACTCGGCACAGCGGTGCCAGCCTTGCCAGGCCGTGGGAGAGGTAGAACACCTCCTCGCAGGTCGGCAGCAGCAGGTCGATGCCCTGCGCCTGGATCACCGCCGCCAGCGCTTCGACCCAGGCCGCCGGGTTTTGCCGGGGCTCCGGCAGGCGCACGAAATGCTGCGCCGAACGGCTGAAGCGGCTGAGCGGCAGGCTCAGCGAATCGCCGACGCTGACCGTCCAGCCAGCCTCGTCGAAGGCACGCGCCCACTCCAGGCAGGCCGGCGCACGGGCGCCGAGAATCAGTACGTGCATGGCAGGCCCTCGGGCAGTTCCAGGAGTTTCAATCGGCGGCGCTTGGCCTCGGGTGGCGCAGGTTGCCAGTGCCCGAACCTTAGCGCCGGTGGGCGCACGCCCAACTGGGCGCACAGCGCGCGGAGGCTGTCGCCGAGCGCCAGGCAGGCGTCGTCGTGGTCGCCGGCGGCGCGCAGGTTGACCTGCCACGCCAGCCCGCGCTGATGGATCTCGTACTCCTGCAAGGCCGCCCCGTGCATCAGCAGGGTGCGGCGCAGCACATCGGGGTAGAGCGCGAGCAACTGCCGGCCCGGCAGGTCGGGCAGCCAGAGGATGTCGTCGGCGCGCCCCTCGATGGCGGCGATGGCCCGCTCGACACGCCCGCAGGCGCACGGCGCCTCGGCCACCCGCAACACATCGTTGAGGCGGTAGCGCACGATCATCTGCGTGCGCCGGGAGAAGTCGGTGATGATCGGTTGAAAGCGCGTGCGCCCGGCATCCAGCCACTCCGGCTCGATATGCAGGTGGCACTCGTTCAGGTGCAGGGTGCCGCGCTCGCAGGTGTAGCCGAGGAAGCCTTCGCTGGCCTGGTAGATCTGCTGCGGGGCCACGCCGAATGCGTTGCGCACGGCTTCTGCATCCTCCGCTTCGAGCACCTCGGCGACCGAGAGGATATGGCTCGGGCGGATGCTCAGGCGCCCGGCGAGCGCCGCCTCGGCCAGCCCGCGCAGCACGGTGGCCGGGGCCACCAGCACATCGGGGGCATGGGCCGCGAGGCGCGCCAGCGACGGCTCCAGCCCCAGGGTCAGGTCATAGAAGCCGAAGTCGATCCGCCGGCTGGACAGCGTGGTGTACAGGCGGCTGTTGGCCCGCAAGTAGAAGGCGATGCGCAAGGCCGGGCGCCAGGGCGCCAGCAGGCGTGGCAACAGGTGCCGGGGCAGGGTCTTCGCCAGCAGGATGCCGGCCCAACGCTGGCGCTCCTCGCTGCTGACCAGGAACACGCCCTGGTTGCCCGAGGTGCCGCTCGACAGGCCGACGGTGATATCGCCCAGGGTCGGGCTGAAATCCCGCGACGCCTCCGCCTGTCGGGCGATCGGCAACACCTCCTCCAGGCTCAAGCCACGGCTGTTGAAGCCGGCGAAATCCCCCATCAACGTGGCCTTGTCCATCAGCGGCAGGCTGGCCAGGTCGGTGATGGCCCGCCCCTGGAAGCGCCCGGCACGGGGCAGCACATCCTGCAGGAAGTGCCGCAGCTGCCTGGCCTGCCAGGCCTCCAGCTGCTCGCGTCGGGTGAAGCGCAGGCGGTAACGGCTGTGGATGAAACTCGCGATGCTGCGCAGGGCGCCGAGGGCCCGCTCAGCGCTCATTCTCAAACGCCTCCCAGGCCTGGGTGCAGTGGGAAGGCAGCACGGCAACGGCGGGCTCGTTGCGGATCAACGCCCCCAGGCCGGCATAGGTCTGGCGGTACTGCCCGGCGTCGTGGCCGGCGAACCACAGGGCCGGTGGCGCCGGTAGCCGACCCGCGCGGCAGGCGGGCACCGACCAGCAGGCATCCGCCACCAGGAACACCGGGCGCCCCTGGGCATCGGGGATGAACAACCCGAGCTGGCCCTCGCTATGCCCCGGCAGCGGCACGCCCACCAGGCTGCCATCGCCCAGCAGGTCGAAGCCCTGGTCGAAGGGCTGCATCCACACCGGCAGATCACAGCGGCGGCACGCATCGGCCAGGCGCACGCGGGCACCGAAATCATCGGGCAGCAGCGTCGGCAGGTGGCCGCCCAGGGTCGCGCGCCAGCGCCGGCCACGCAGGCTTTCGATATGCCGGCGGTCAGCGTCGAGCGCGATGAACGAGGCCTTGTGGAAGTCCCGCAGCCCGGCGATATGGTCGCTGTGGAAGTGCGAAATGATCACCGTGCGGATGTCGTCCGGGGTGATGCCCAAGGCCTGCAATTGCGCGTGCAGCCGCTCCTGCACCGGCAGCTCCACGGGAACCGCCTGGCGGAACAGGCGCTCGGGCAGGGCCTGGGTGGCCTGGAAGAAGTGCTCGGAGTAACCGGTGTCGTACAGCAGCCAGCCCTCCTCGGGGTGGCGGATCAACCCGCAGAGCGCCGGGAACTCGGTTTTCGCCCAGCGCCCGCCGCGGTCCGCCATGCACTCCAGGTGCCGGCACCAGCCGGCGCGCAGGATGTTGAGACTGACGGTGCGGCTCATGGGCGTACTCCTGGTTGGGCCAGCCACCACTGCGCGTGCTGGCGGATGCCTTCGTCCTGGGTGATCACCGGGCGGTAGCCCAGCTCGTCGTGGAGGGCCTGGAGGTCCAGGGTCTGGCTGAAGGCGAGCACACCGGCGCCATAGCGGGTGATCAGCGGCTCGCCACTGTCGCGCAGGCGCGCACTGGCTTCCAGGCCACGGGCAATGAGGTCCACCAACCGCCAGGGCAACCGGCGGGTGCGCAGCTCCAGCTGGAAGGCGGCGGCGACCTTGTGCAGCAGGTCTTCGAAGGCCAGCGGCGTACCGTTGCTGACGTTGTAGGTGCACAGGGCCCTGGGCAACGGCTGGTTGAGGCCCAGCCAGATCGCCTGGACCAGGTTGTCGACGCAGGTCAGGTCCAGTTGCGCGCGCCCGCCGCGCATCAGCGGAATCGGCCCACGCTGCATGACCCGCAGCAGGCGCGGCATCAGGGTGCCGTCCCAGGGGCCGAACACCGCGCGCGGGCGCAGCAGCACCGCCTCGGGCAGGCCGGCCGCGCGCACCCGCTCCTCGGCCAGGCCCTTGCTGCGGGCATATTCGTTGACCGGTGGCGGCAAGGGCTCGTCCTCGCGCACGCCGAGGCGATCGCGGAAGGCGAAGTACAGGCTCGGCGTGGAGATATGCACCAGGCGCTTCACGCCATTGGCCTCGCAGGCCTGGAGCACCTCCTCGGTGGACGCCACGTTGGCATCCGCGAACGCCTGGACCGAGCCCCAGGGCGAGGACAGCGCCGCGCAATGGACGATGGCCGCGCAGCCCTGGCTGGCCTCCCGCAAGGTCGCGGCCGCCGTCGGGGAGCCGTGCTCCACCGGCACCCAGCGCAGGGGGCCGGGGCTGTGCTGGATCACCTCGGCCGCCGCCGTGGCGTTGCGCCCCGTGAAGACCACCTCGCAGCCTTCGGCCACCAGGCGCCAGGCGATATGGCGGCCGACGAAGCCGCTGCCACCGGTAACCAGAATCTTCATCAGTACTCCAGGATCATGCCGCCGAGGGACAGGCCCGCGCCGGTGCCGATCAGCAGCAAGCGTTGCCCGCGCTGGATGCGGCCGTCGCGGATGGCGATATCCAGCGCCGTGGGCAGCGAGGCGGCGACCTGGTTGCCGTGCATGGCGAAGATGTCGATGACCTTGTCGCGTTTGAAGCCCAGGCGCCGCGTCGCGTGCTGCATGGCGCGGTGGCTGGCCTGGTGGGGGATGACCCAATCGATCTGCGCCTGGGTCAGCCCGGCCTGGCTCAGCAGCTCGTCCTTCATGGCGGGCAGGTGCTTGGCCGCCAGGCGGAACACGCCCTTGCCGTGCATGGCGAAGCTGGTCAGCGGCTCGAAGGGCACATCGATGCGCCGCGGGTGATAGCGCGAGCCGCCACCGGGTATTTCGCACAGGTGTGCGCCTTCGGAATAGGTGCGCAGGCTGGAGGCGATGATCTTCGGCCCGCCATCGCCAAGGCCCAGCACCACCGCAGCGGCACCGTCGCCGAAGATCCCGCAGACCTCCACCTGCTGCCAGTCCAACCCGCAGGAGGCGATGTCCGAGCACACCAGCAGGATGCGTCGATAACGCCCGGCACTCAGCGGCCACGACAGGGTATCGACGGCGGCGAGAAAGCCCAGGCAGCTGGCGTTGACATCCAGCGCCGGGATGCCCGACTGCCCCAGCCCCAGTTCGAGGTGCAGCAGCGCGGCGTTGCTGGGCATGCCCTGGTCCATAGTGCCGCTGGCGCAGGCGACCAGGTCCACCTGCTGCGGCTCCAGGCCGGCGGCGGCGAGGGCGCGGCGGGCCGCCAGGGCACCGAGGCTGGCAGCGGTCTCCCGGGGGCTCGCGACATGCCGCTGGATGACCCCGCTGATACGCGCCACGCTGCCAGCGCGCAGGTTGAGGCGGACATCCAGCTCGGTGCTGGTAACGATGCGTTCGGGCAAGGCGTGCCCGGAACCGAGGATGGATACGGGCCTGGCGGGCAGGTGCGCGGGGGGTGAAGTCTGCATTCAAGTTCCGTTTGGATAAGTTGAGCCGTCCCGGCGGCATGGCGCCGCCGCAGTGCCCACACAGGGGCCACTGGCAAGGGCAGATGAGCCCTGGAGAGAATCGGCCGAGCATACGGCAACGCCCCCGGCCGAAACAATTTCACCGGTCTCAATTCCCGGCCTGCGGCGAAGGATCGGAGCGGATTGTTACGCCATCCGAAAAAGCCCTTCTTCGGCACCTCGCTTTTTCCCCGGCGTGCCATGGTTTCTCATGGTGGCCATGAACCGCCCGAAGAGGAAAACACCATGAAAGCCCTTGCCTGCGGCGCCACGGCGCTGCTGTTCGTGACCATCGCCAGCGGCGCCCACGCCAGCGAGTCGACCCAGGTCGAACCCTTCGTCTATGGCATGCACCTGGACGTGGCCAGGGTCGTGTCCATCGACGAGCCCCACCCGCTCACCTGCGAACTGGTGGAGGCGACGATGACCTACGTCGACTCCCAGGGCACGACCCATGCCGTGAGCTACACCAAGCAATCCGACGCCTGCTTCAACAGCTGAGCCCACGCGCGATACGCCTCGCCCCAAGGGCGAGCGGCCCGGGGCCGGCCGGCGCATGACGGCCCCCGCCTTTGCCTCGACGGCGCCCGCTGCGTAAGCTCCGCCCTTTTGCGCCGTTGCCATGACCCTCGCCGATATCCTCTTGCTGCTGCTCGCCGGCTTCGCTGCCGGCGGCATGAACGCCCTCGCGGGCGGTGGCACCTTCTTTTCCTTCCCTGCCCTGCTGGCTGCCGGCCTGCCGCCGGTGACCGCCAACGCCACCAATGCCGTGGCCCTGTGGCCCGCCAGCCTCGCCGCGAGTTGGGCGGCACGTGACCAGCTGCGCCCGCTGGGCCGCTGGCTGCTGCCGCTGGTGGCGATCTCCCTGCTGGGTGGCCTGGGCGGCGGCCTGTTGCTGCTGGCCGGGGGCGACGAGGTGTTCCGCCGGCTGATTCCCTGGCTGCTGCTGGCCGCCACCCTGCTGTTCGCCGCCAGCCCCTGGCTGAGCCGGCTGGTCAACCGCCAGCGCGAAGCCGGCGCCCTGCCCCGCCACGGCGTCGCGGGCGGCATCGCCCATGCGCTGGTGGCGGTCTATGGCGGCTACTTCGGCGCGGGCATGGGCATCCTGCAGTTGGCGGCCTTCTCCATCGAAGGGCACCCGCTGCTGCGCGCCAATGCGCTGAAGAACCTGCTCTCCAGCACCATCTACAGCGTCGCCGTGGTCACCTTCGTGGCAGCGGGGCGAGTCAGCTGGGCGGAGCTGGCGGTGCTGCTCGGCGCCGCCAGCTGCGGCGGCTACGCCGGCGGCGCGCTGGCCAGGCGCCTGCCGAGTCGCTGGTTGCGCTGGCTGGTGATCGCCGTGGGGGCGGGAATGACGGCTTACTACTTCATTACGGCGTAGGGTTCATCCTCACAGGCGTGTTTTCCACGCTCAACGAAGAGGGTTCCGCCTCCTGCCGGAGCGACGGAAAAGCCCTGAAAACCCTCCCGTTCATTTGCCCGCAAGGGCGCGGCTCTGCTAGTGTCCGCCCGTTCCGAACTGCCCTGAGATGCCCGCCATGGCCCGCAAGAAAGCCACCCCCGATTTCGAACAGTCCCTCGCCGACCTGCAAGCGTTGGTCGAGCGCCTGGAAAGCGGCGAGCTGTCGCTGGAAGACTCGCTCGGCGCCTTCGAACAGGGCATCCGCCTGACCCGCGAATGCCAGGGTGCGCTGAGCCAGGCCGAGCAGAAGGTGCAGATCCTCCTGGAGCGCGACGGCGAGCTGGAAGAGGCCCCCTTCGACGCGGACGAGCAGGCATGATCGCGGCCTACCAGTCCCGCTGCCAGGCGCGCGTCGACGCCGCCCTGGAAACCCTGTTCGACGCCCCCCGCCCTGAACTGCAACGCCTGTACGAGGCCATGCGCTACAGCGTCACCAATGGCGGCAAGCGCGTGCGCCCGCTGCTGGTGTATGCGGCCTGCGAAGCCCTGGGTGGCGATCTCGACCGTGCCGACGGCGCCGCCTGTGCGGTGGAGCTGATCCACGCCTATTCCCTGGTCCACGACGACCTGCCGGCCATGGACGACGACGACCTGCGCCGGGGCAAGCCCACCACCCACAAGGCCTTCGACGAAGCCTGCGCCATCCTCGCCGGCGACGGCCTGCAGACCCTGGCCTTCGAAGTGCTGGCGGACCGTCGCCTCAACCCGCAGAACAGCGATGCGCGCCTGGCCATGGTCGGCACCCTGGCCCGTGCCGCCGGCCCCGCCGGCATGGTCGGCGGCCAGGCCATCGACCTCGGCTCGGTGGGCCTGCGGCTCGACCAGAAGGCCCTGGAAGTGATGCACCGGCACAAGACCGGCGCCCTGATCGAAGCCAGTGTGCGCCTTGGCGCCCTGGCCAGTGGCAATGCCGACGATTCATCGATGAAGTCCTTGCAGGCCTATGCCCAGGCCATCGGCCTGGCCTTCCAGGTGCAGGACGACATCCTCGACGTCGAGAGCGACACCGTCACCCTCGGCAAGACCCAGGGCAAGGACCAGGCCAGCGACAAGCCCACCTACCCCGCCCTGCTCGGCCTCGACGACGCCAAGGCCTACGCCCTGGAACTGCGCGACATGGCCCTGCACACCCTGCGCCCCTTCAGCGAGGCCGCCGAACCGCTGCGCGACCTGGCCCGCTACATCGTCGAACGGCGCAGCTGACCCGCGTTCCACGCCCGGCGGGAAATACCGCCACGCCAACCCGTCACCTTCCGTCCATCGAATACGCAAAAGCGCGCCCTTCCGGGGGCGCTCCTCATCTGGTGCCCGCAGAAGGGCCCAGGCTAGGTTCAGCGTCCGAAGCCCATGGCCAACGACTCTTCGGCGTGAACGATGCAGCTCGATCAGCTCCCCATCACCCCGGATCTCCCCGCCCTGCTGCGCAGCCTGGAACAGGTCGCACCGCTGCTGGACGCGATGCCGGACGTGGTGTTCTTCGTCAAGGACCTGGACGCCCGCTACGTGCTGGTCAACCAGACCCTCGCCCAGCGTTGCGGCTTCAAGGACAAGGCACCGCTGCTGGGGCGCACCGCCGAAGACGTGTTCCCTCGCCGCTTCGGCCACCTCTACACCGAGCAGGACCGCCAGGTGCTGGAGGCCGGCGACCAGCTCAGCGACCAGCTGGAGCTGCACCTCTACCCCGGCCGCAAGCCCGGCTGGTGCCTGACCCACAAGCTGGCCCTGCGCGACCCGGCGCAGCGGGTCATCGGCGTGGCCGGTATCTCCTACGACCTGCAGGCGCCACAGTCCAGCCACCCCGCCTTCCAACGCCTGGCAGCGGTGGACGCCCACATCCGCGAGCACTTCGCCGAGCCCATCAGCCTCGATGAACTCACCGCCATCGCCGGGCTCTCCGCCTCCCAGCTCGGCCGGCTGTGCAAGCGCATCTTCCAGCTCAGCCCCCGGCAAATGATCCACAAGGCGCGCCTGGGCGCCGCCACCCAGCTACTGGCCGGCGAGTTGCCCATCACCGAGATCGCCTACCGCTGCGGCTATGCCGACCACAGCGCCTTCAGCCGCCAGTTCAAGGCCCTTACCGGGCTTTCCCCGAGCCAGTACCGCGACCGCTGCCGCGCCTGAGGGCGGGCGGCCGGCTGTGCCGAACCGCGCACCGCAACCGGGCGAATCGATCAAGCCACCGGCCCGCGCCCCGTTCACAGTAGGCCCATCCACGGGGTGCAACGACGCCCCGGGGCGGCCCGCCCAGGCACCGCCCCCGCGCCAACAAGAACAAACACGCGAACGGAGAATGCGATGTCATCCATCAGCATCAGCCAGCTGGAAGTCAGCTACGGCAGCGGGATCAGGGTCATCGACGGCCTCGACCTGCACATCCCCGACGGCAGCTTCTTCACCCTGCTCGGCCCCAGCGGCTGCGGCAAGACCACCCTGCTGCGGGTGATCGCCGGCTTCATCCGCCCCAGCGGCGGGCGCCTGGCCTTCGGCGATGTCGACATGACCCAGGTCCCCGCCCACCGCCGCGGCATCGGCATGGTCTTCCAGGACTACGCCCTGTTCCCCGACAAGACCGTGTTCGACAACGTCGCCTACGGCCTGCGCGCCCGCCGGACCGACGCGGCGACCCTGCGCCGCAAGGTGGGCGAATACCTGGAGCGGGTCGGCATGAGCGGCTTCGCCGAGCGCCACCCCGCCGCCCTCTCCGGCGGCCAGCGGCAGCGGGTGGCCCTGGCCCGCGCCCTGGCCATCGAGCCCGAGGTGCTGCTGATGGACGAGCCGCTGTCCAACCTCGACGCCCAGTTGCGCTTACAGATCCGCGCCGCCATCGCCGACCTGCAGCGGGAGATCGGCATCACCACCGTCTTCGTCACCCACGACCAGGAAGAGGCCCTGGCCCTCTCCGACTGCATCGCCCTGATGCGCAAGGGTCGCATCGAGCAACTGGGCAGCCCCCAGGCCATCTACCAGTCCCCCGCCAGCACCTACGCCGCCGACTTCATCGGCTCGGCCAACCTGCTGGCCGCGCGGGTGCTGGAGCAGGCCGGCGACGCCGGCATCCGCGTGCTGGTGGCCGGCCAGCCCCTGCAGGCCCGTGCCGAGGCCGCGCTGCCACTGCCAGACGTGCACCTGGTGGCGCGGCCGGAGAGCATCCGCCTGCACCCCATCGGCCAGGGCGCCGGCAACTGCCTGGCCGGCCAGGTGCGGCGCAAGCAGTACCTGGGCAACCGCACCAGCTACCGCATCGAACTGGCCGACGCCCAGCAGCTCAACGTCGACCGCTTCGGCACCGACGGCGACGGCTTCCACGAAGGCCAGCCGGTGAGCCTGGAGTTCGACCCCGCACAGCTCCGGGTGGTGGCCCGATGAACCGGCGCCTGCCTTCCCCCTGGCTGCTCCTCGCCCTGTTCGCCCTGGGGCTGCTGCTGGTGTTCCTGCTCTGGCCCCTGGCCAACCTGCTGCACGGCAGCGTGGCCGGTGCCGACGGCAGCGGCTGGGCCCAGCTGCTGGACGACCCGCGCTACCTGCGCGCCCTCGGCAACACCCTGCTGCTGGGCGCCCTGGTGACCGGCTGCGCCAGCGTGCTCGGGGTCTCCCTGGCCTACGTCACCGCGCGCTTCGACTTCCCCGGCAAGGCCCTGGTGGCGGTGCTGCCGGTGTGCACCCTGGTGGTCCCGGAGGTGATCGTCAGCCAGACCTGGCTGATGATCCTCGGCAACAACGGCCTGCTCACCCGCGCCCTGGAGGACCACCTCGGCCTCGCCCTGCCCAGCTTCTACGGCTGGCCCGGCCTGGTGCTGGTGATGAGCCTGGTCTACTACACCTACATCTACCTCGGCACCCTGGCTGCCATCCGCGGCTTCGACGCCCAGCTGGAAGAGGCCGCCCAGAGCCTCGGCGTGCCGCCGGCCAAGGCGCGCCTGCAGGTGATGCTGCCGGTGGTGCTGCCCGCCGTGCTGGCCTCCGGGCTGCTGGTGTACACCCTGGTGGTGGGCAACTTCGCCATCGCCACCCTGCTGGGCGGCAAGGTGCAGCTGCTCTCGGTGCTCACCTACCTGAGCTTCGTCTCCGAGATGGGCACCAACGCCGGCCTGCAGAGCGCCCTGGCCACCCTGTCCATCGCCATCGTCGCCGGGGTGCTGTTCCTCCAGCGCTGGCTGGTGGGGCGCAAGCGCTACGAGATCGTCCAGGGCCGCAGCGCCCCGGCCCAGCGCCTGCGTGGGGTACGCGGGGCGCTGCTGGGCGCGGCCACGGCGCTGTTCATCCTGCTTTCCTCGCTGCCGCTGCTGACGGTGCTGGCCAGCGCCTTCACCCGCTCGCGGGGGCCGGTGATGCACTGGGGCCAGTTCTCCCTGGAGAACCTGGAGCGGGTCCTGCTGCGCAGCCCGGAACCCATCCTCAACACCCTGGCCTACGGCGCCCTGGCAACCCTGGTGGGCATCCTGCTCAGCGTGGTCATCAGCTACCTGGTGATCAAGAAGAAGAACCTGCTCACCCCAGCCATCGACTACCTCGCCATGCTGCCCCTGGCCATGTCCGGCACGGTGCTCGGCATCGGCCTGGTGATGACCTTCAACAGCGGCCCGCTGGCCCTCAGCGGCACGGCGGCGATCATAGTCGTGGCCTTCGTCATCCGCCGTTTCCCCTTCGGCGTGCGCAGCGCCTCGGCCACCCTCTACAACATCCCCGACTCCATCGAGGAGGCCTCCATCAGCCTCGGCGTGCCGCCGCTGCGCTCCTTCTTCAAGGTGGTGCTGCCGCTGATGGCGCCCGCCGTCGCCGCCGCGGCGGTGCTCACCTGGACCACCATCGTCGCCGAGCTGAGCGCCTCGCTGGTGGTGTACTCGGCCGGCCGCGAGACCATCACCATCCAGGTCTTCCGCCTGGTGGAAACCGGCCTCCAGGGCCAGGCGGCGGCCTACGGGCTGGTGCTGGTCCTGCTCACCCTGGTCCCGGTGGTCATCGCCACCCGGGTATTCCGCATCAAGGTCTTCTGAACCGCACCAAGGAGTCGCCATGAACGCCACCTGGAAGCACCGGCTGCCCGCCCTGCTGGCCGCCCTCGCCCTCAACCTGCTGCAACCCGCCCTCGCCCGCGAGCAGGCGGTGCTCTACACCACCAACAACGACTCGGCGGTGCAGGCCCTGCTGGACAGCGGCCAGCGCCTCGACCCGGGCCTGAAGATCGGCGTGGTCAACGGCTCCAGCGCCGCCCTGCTCAAGCGCATCGAGGCCGAGGGCCAGGCGGCTCGGGCCGACGTGTTCTGGAGTTCCCAGCCCAACACCCTGGGCGCCTTCACCGCGCTCTACGCGCCCTACCGCTCGCCCCAGGCCCAGGCCATCCCCGAGGCACAGCAGCACCCGCAGCAGCTGTGGAGCACCGCCAACATCCAGGTGGTGGTGATGATGGTGAACCGCAAGCAGCTCGGCGGGCTCAAGGAGCCCACCCAGTGGCGCGACCTGCTGGACCCGGCCTGGAAGGGGCGGATCATCGTCGGCGACCCCACCGCCACCTCCACTGCCTATACCGCGCTCTGGGGCCTGCGCCAGCTGCTGGGCGAGGACGACTTCCGCCGCCTGGCCGCCAATCTGGTGGTCTCGCGCAACTCCAGCGCCGTGCTCAACCAGGTGGCCCAGGGCGAATACACCGTCGGCCTGACCTTCGAGGGCAACGCCTACGCCTATGTCGCCGGGGGCCAGCGGGAGATCCGCCTGGTCTACCCGGCAGACGGCACCTTCGTCACCGAAGAGGCTCTGGTGCTGGTGAAGAATGGCCCCAACTCCGAGGCCGGCAAACGCCTCTACGACCTGCTGCTGAGCCGCGAAACCCAGATCGCTCTGCTGGAGCAGGCCTACCGCCGGCCGAGCCGCAGCGACATCGAGGTCAGCGCCCACGTCGAGCTGCCGGAGCTGAAGGACATCGCCGTCTTCCCCACCGACGAGCAGGCCGCCATCGCCGGCCGCGACGCCTTCCTCAGCGCCTGGAAAGGCCTCGACAAAGCCCTCTGACACCGGAGCCGGACATGACCGCCAGCCACCACCGCGCCACCGCCGAACACCTCGCCGATCTCGCCCGCGCCCGCCTGCAGGCCCATTGGCAGACCGCCCTGCAGGACGGCCAGCCCTTCGAGGACAAGGACGACGCCAGCCCCGTCACTGCCATCGACCGCGCCATCGAGCAGGAACTGCGAGAGGCCATCGCCCACCACACGCCCGAGTTCGGCGTGGTGGGCGAGGAGTACCCCGACCACCAGCGCAACGCCGAATACAGCTGGGTGCTCGACCCCATCGACGGCACCAAGGCTTTCATCGCCGGGGTGCCGGTGTACGGCACGTTGATCGCCCTGTGCCGCGACGGGCGCCCGGTGCTGGGGGTGGTCGACCTGCCCATCGCCGGCCTGCGCTGGGTCGGCGCGGAAGGCCAGCCCACCCGGCTCAACGGCCAGCCAGTGCGCACCCGCCCCTGCACCGAGCTGGCCCGCGCGCTGCTGGCCAGCAGCAACCCGGAAAGCCTGCCGGCCGAGCACCTGGCGGCCTTCGCCCGGCTGCGCGACGCCACACGCTGGCGCCTCTACGGCGCCGCCTGCAGCGCCTACGCCAACCTCGCCCGGGGGCGCATCGACCTGGTGGCCGACGGCGGCGGCATGGCGCCGGTGGACTACTGCGCCCTGGTGCCGGTCATCGAAGGCGCCGGCGGGGTGATCAGCGACTGGCAGGGCCGCCCGCTCGGCCTTGGCTCCGGCAGCAGCGTGCTGGCCGCCGGCGATCCCCAGTTGCACCGCCAGGCCCTGGAGCGCCTGCACCAGGCCTGAACCGCCACGATCACAAGGAGGACACGCCATGATCGCCATCCATCCCCGCATCCCCCTCGCCCTGTCACTGGCCCTCGCCATGGGCCTGGCCGAGGCGGACGGCTTCATCGACGACAGCCACGCCACCCTGTCGCTGCGCAACTTCTACTTCAACCAGGACAACCGCGACGGCCACGCCGGCCAGACCGAGGAATGGGGCCAGGGCCTGCGCCTGGACTACCAATCCGGCTACACCGAGGGCACGGTCGGCGTCGGCCTCGACGCCATCGGCCTGCTCGGCCTTCGCCTGGACGGCGGTGGCCGCGCCGGCAAGGCCGACCAGGCCCGCACCCCCAGCGCGCTGTTCCCCCTGGAGCACAACGGCCGCGCCCGCGACGAATTCAGCAGCCTCGGGCTCACCGCCAAGCTGCGGGTCGGCGCCAGCGAGGCACGGGTCGGCACCCTGATCCCGCGCCTGCCGGTGATCAAGGCCAACGACGGGCGCCTGCTGCCGCAGACCTTCGAAGGCGCCCAGCTGACGGTGCGCGACTTCGACGACCTCACCCTGCTGGCCGGCCGCCTGCGCCAGGCCAAGGGGCGCGCCCAGAGCCACCGCGACGACCTTTCCATCAACGGCGCCAACAGCCCGCGCAAGCCCGGCAACGCCGTCAGCGCGGCACCGGCCCGCTACAGCGACGCCTTCGACTTCCTCGGCCTGGACTACCAGGTCAGCCAGCAGCTGCAGGTGCAGTACTACCTGGGCCAGCTGGAGGACTTCTATCGCCAGCACTTCGTCGGCCTCAACCACGAGCAGGCGCTGCCCCTGGGCACGCTGAAGACCGACCTGCGCCACTTCGACACCCGCGCCACCGGCCGCAACGCCAGCCGCAGCGGCCGCGCCGAGGGCTACACCGCCGCCGGCTACTACGGCCCCGGCAACGGCGAGAGCGGCGCCCATCGCGGCCGGGTGGACAATCGCGCCTGGAGCGCCCTGTTCAGTTGGAGCCTCGGCGCCCACACCCTCGGCGCCGGCTACCAGCGCCTGACCGGCGACAGCCACTTCATCCAGCCCAACCAGGGCAACGGCAGCGACGTCTACCTCATCACCGACCGCCAGCTGAACAGCTTCGCCCGCGCCGGCGAACGCACCTGGCTGGCCCAGTACGGGGTGGACTTCGGCACCTGGGGACTGCCGGGGCTGACCAGCAACCTCGCCTACCTCAAGGGCAGCGGCATCCGCTCCGAACGCGGGCATTTGCAGGAGTGGGAACGGGACTTCACCCTGGCCTACGTGGTGCAGGCCGGGCCGGCCAAGGGCCTGGGCATCACCTGGCGCAACGCCAGCCTGCGCAGCCAGGCGAGCACCGACGTCGACCAGAACCGGGTCTTCCTCAGCTACAGCCTGGCGTTGTTCTAGGGCGCATGCGCAACAGGGCCCCGGTGCGCACGCGCCGGGGCCGTTCGCTGCGGTCCTACCCGAGCTTCAGCCACGCCCTACCCGCCCCGCTGTTAACGTCGTCCAGGCCCTGCCCGACCTTGGTCAACCAGCCTGGAGGCACCCATGAAGGCGATCGATATCCACAGCGCACTCGACGGCATCCGCAACGGCCGGATCATGGCCCTGGAGCCGCAGCTCCAGCCGCTCACCCAGTTGACGCCCTTCCACCCTGGCGCGGGCGCCATCCACCTGGGCCGCCTCGGCGGCGAGATGCCCTGGGAGCGCCACCCCGACGGCGACAAGCTGCTGCAGGTGCTGGAAGGCGAGCTGGACATCACCCTGCTCGCCGCCATCGGCCTGTTACAGGAAACGATCCGCGCCGGCTCCATCCTGGTCGTGCCCCGGGGCCTCTGGCACCGCCTGCAGGGGCGCGACGCCGCCGTGCTGGCGGTGGTGCCGCAGCACACCGAGCGCAGCACCCACTACCCCGCCCCGGCCAACCAGTCGGCCTGACCCCGGGCTGCCGGCCCGCCCCTCAGACGGGCTGGGCCAGCGCCAGGGCCGGCTCGTCGCGGCGCGCCTTGAGCAGCCCAAGGCGAATCAGCAGCCAGGGCATCAGTGCGGCGACGAAGCCGCCCATCACCAAGCCACGGAACGCCTGCCAGGCCTGGCCATCGAGGGAGAAGGCAAAGCCGATGTGCTTGAGCCCCCACTGCAGGCCAATGAACGACAGCGCGCCGATGGTCGCCGCCAGCACCCGCCGCCAGGTCGCCACCTCCATGGAGAAGTCCAGGTGGCGATAGCCGTACAGCACCGCGATCATCAGCCCCGCCAGCAGCGGCACGTAGCTCGGCGACTGGCCATGCCAGGTGAAGTAGGCCAGGGCGGTGGCCGCGATGATCAGCATCAGCAGCACCAGCGCCGGAATCTCGCGCCAACCCTGCCAGCGCTGCGCCAGGGCGAAGCAGCCCAGGGTCGCGGCCCCCAGCAGCGAGCCGCCGATCAGGTCCTCGATATCGTGGGCCCCCAGGTACAGGCGGCTGAAGAGGATGCCCGTCACCAGGGTGCAGGCCAGCAGCCAGAACCACAGGCGACGCACCTCCAGGGCCAGCCAGAACCAGATCACCACCGAGATCTGCGCGTGCCCGCTGGGCAGGCCGAAGCTCTCGCCCACCTCGTGGTCCATGCGCAGGGCGATGTCCGGGCGCGGGTCCTGCCAGTAATCCTTGAGCCAGGCATTGAGCAGCGCGGTGATGGCCACCAGCACCAGCAGGCGGAAGAACACCGTGCGGTGCCAGGCCCAGTAGCCCAGGGGCAGGAAGAAGAGGATGAACTTCTCGTACCCCAGCAGGGTGAAGAAGCGCATCAGCGGCGTCAGCGCGTCGCTGCGCAAGGGCAGCACCCAGTCCAGGCTGTGCAGCAATTCGTTCATGGTCGTCCTTGAGGGCAGGGGAAGGTCGCCACAGATACTGCAGCCCGCGCCTGGCGGCAAGGTCCGATCAGGACAAAAGCCCTCACGACACGCGCAAGCTCCATCAGCCACCCTGAGAGAGGGGTATTCGTCAGGGCGAACATCGGTCCTGCAACGGGCGCGACTGTCTAGGATGAAGGCCATCCCGCGACACAACGACAAGACCAGCGCGAGGCCCCGATGAACCAAGACCAGTACCTGGCCACCCTGCGCCAGCTCCAGCACGACGCCTGGCCCACAGGCACCCCGCGCGAGCCGCAGTACCCCCTCGGCGAACGGCCGCTGACCGAATACCTGCGCGAATGGGCGCGACGCCAGCCAGGCAAGACCGCCCTGCACTTCTACGGCCACACCCTCGACTACGCGGAACTGGACCGCCTCAGCGACCGCTGCGCCGCGCTGCTGGTGGAACTCGGCGTACGCCCGGGGGACCGCGTCGCGGTGTTCATGCCCAACTGCCCGCAGTTGCACATCGCCTTCTGGGGCATCCTCAAGTGCGGCGCCGTGCATGCCCCGGTCAGCCCGCTGTCCAAGGGACTGGAGCTGAGCTATCAGCTCAACGACAGCGGTGCCGAGGTGCTGCTGTGCTTCGACCAGTTGCTGCCGGTGGTGCGCCAGGTGCCTGGCGAAACCGCCCTGCGCCAGGTGATCGCCACCAGCCTCAGCGAGCTGCGCCCGGCCAGGCCGACGATTCCGGCGCCGGACCTGCTGTTCGCCCCCAAGGTCACGGGCGACGACGTCATCGACTTCTACCCCGCCCTCGCCGCCTGCACCGCGCCCACGCCTGCGCACTGCCCGCAGCTGGATGACATCGCCGCACTGAACTACACCGGCGGCACCACCGGCCTGCCCAAGGGTTGCATCCACAGCCACCGCGACATGCTCTACACCTGCGCCAGCTTCGTGCCCACCGCGCTGGGCATGGACGAACACAGCGTCACCCTCAACTTCCTCCCCGAGTTCTGGATCGCCGGGGAGAACGCCGGCCTGCTGTTCCCGGTGTTCGCCGGCTGCACCCTGGTGCTGCTGGCGCGCTGGGACGCCCAGGCCTTCATGGCCGCCGTGCAGCACTACCGCGTCAGCCACTGCGGCCTGCTGGTGGACAGCGCCGCCGAGGTGCTGGACCACCCCCGCGTAGGCGAATTCGACTTCGCCTCCCTGCGCCAGGTCGGTGCCATCTCCTTCGTCAAGAAGCTCACCCTCGACTACCGCCGCCGCTGGCGCGAGCTCACCGGCTGCACCCTGTTCGAATTCAGCTTCGGCATGACCGAAACCCACACCTGCGACACCTTCACCGCCGGCCTGCAAGACAACGACTTCGACCTGCGCGCCCAGCCCACCTTCGTCGGCCTGCCGGTGCCGGGCACCGAGTTCAAGGTCTGCGATTTCGACACCGGCGAGCTGCTGCCCCTGGGCAGCGAAGGCGAGCTGTGCCTGCGCTCGCCCTCCCTGCTCAAGGGCTACTGGCAGCGCCCCGAGGCCAGCGCCGAAGCCTTGCGCGATGGCTGGCTGCACACCGGCGATCTCGGCGTGATCAGCGAGCAGGGTTTCATCCGCTACCTCGGCCGGCGCAAGGAGATGCTCAAGGTCAACGGCATGAGCGTGTTCCCCAGCGAGCTGGAAGCCCTGCTCGGCCAGCACCCGGCCATCCTTGCCAGCGCCGTGCTCGGCCGCCCGCACGCGGAGCGCGGCCAGCAACCCGTCGCCTTCGTCGTGCTCAAGCCGGGCAGCGACGAAACCGGCGCCAGCCTGCTGGAGTGGTGCAAGGCCTCCATGGCCATCTACAAGGTGCCGGACATCCGTCTGGTCGACTCCATGCCGATGACCGCCACCGGCAAGGTCAAGAAGAACGAACTGGAAGCATTGCTGTGAACCGAGCCATCACCCGCCTGCTGATCGCCAACCGTGGCGAGATCGCCATCCGCATCGCCCGTGCCGCCGCCGAGCTGGGCATCCCCAGCGTCGCGGTGTTCGCCGAGGACGACGCCGCCTCCCTGCACCTGCGCAAGGCCGACCAGGCCGTGGCGCTCAAGGGCCGTGGCGCGACCGCCTACCTCGACATGCAGCAGTTGCTCGACGCCGCCCTGGCCAACGGCTGCGACGCCGTGCACCCGGGCTACGGCTTCCTCAGCGAGAACGCCGCCTTCGCCCGCCTCTGCGAAGGGGCCGGCGTGCGCTTCATCGGGCCGGCAGCCGACGCCCTCGACACCTTCGGCGACAAGGCCCGTGCCCGCGAACTGGCACAGCGCTGCGGCGTACCCCTGGCCGCCGGCAGCAACCGCGCCACCAGCCTGGAAGAGGCCCGCGCCTTCCTCGACAGCGGCCCCATCATGCTCAAGGCCCTGGCCGGCGGCGGTGGCCGCGGCATGCGCCCGGTGCGCGAGGCAGCCGAGCTGGAAGAGGCCTACGTCCGCTGCCAATCGGAAGCACGCGGCGCCTTCGGCAGCGACGCCCTCTACGTCGAGCGGCTGATCGAACAGGCCCGGCACATCGAGGTGCAGGTGGTCGGCGACGGTGAAGCGGTCAGCCACCTATGGGAGCGCGACTGCAGCCTGCAGCGACGCAACCAGAAGGTCATCGAAATCGCCCCCGCACCGGGGCTCGACCCGGCGCTGCGCCAGCGCATCCTCGACGCCGCCCTGACCCTGGCCGGCGCGGTTTCCTACCGTGGCATCGGCACCTTCGAATTCCTCGTCGACGACGCGCGCGGCGACTTCGTGTTCATGGAAGCCAACCCGCGCATCCAGGTGGAACACTGCATCACCGAGGCCGTCACCGGCGTCGACCTGGTGCAGGCGCAGCTGCGCATCGCCGCCGGCGCCCGCCTCGCCGAGCTGGGCCTGGCACAGCCCGCCGCGCCACGGGGTTTTGCCGTGCAGCTGCGGGTCAACCTGGAAACCATGCAGGCCGACGGCAGTGCGCGCCCGGCCGGCGGCGTCATCAGCGCCTACGAACCGCCCAGCGGCGCCGGCATCCGCGTCGACGGCTACGGGTACGCCGGCTACGCCACCAGCCCCAGCTACGACTCGCTGCTGGCCAAGGTCATCGTCCAGGGCGAGGACTTCCCCAGCGCCCTGCGCCGCGCCTACCGCGCCCTCTGCGAATTCCGCCTGGAGGGCGTGGCGAGCAACATCCATTTCCTGCAGAACCTGCTGCGCCGCCCGGAGCTGGCGGACAACCGCGTCAGCACCCGCTTCATCGAGCAGCACATTGCCGAGTTGCTGGCCCCGCAACAGGCCGCCCACCCGCACCTGTTCGTCAGTGGCACCAGCGGCCAGGCCGCGCACAACGCCGTGGCCGACGTACCGGCCGACTGCATCGCCCTGAACGCCCCCAGCCAGGGCGTGCTGGTGAGCCTGGACGTGGCCGAGGGCGACGCCATCGCCGTCGGCCAGGCCGTGGCGGTGCTGGAAGCGATGAAGATGGAGTTCGTGGTCAAGGCCAGCCACAGCGGCATCGTCCGCGCCCTGCCGGTGGCCCCCGGCGACGCCCTGTTCGAAGGCGCCGCGCTGCTCTACCTGGAACCGGCAGAGGTGAGCGGCGATGCCGTGGCCAGCGAAGAAAGCATCGACCTGGCGCACATCCGCGCCGACCTCGCCGAGGTGCTCGAACGCCACGCCATCACCCGCGACGAGCGCCGCCCCGACGCCGTGGCGCGCCGCCGCAAGACCGGCCAGCGCACCACCCGCGAGAACCTCGACGACCTGCTCGACGCCGGCAGCTTCATCGAATACGGCGCCCTGGCCCTGGCTGCCCAGCGCCGCCGCCGTTCGCTGGAAGAGCTGATCCAGCAAAGCCCGGCCGACGGCCTGGTGGCCGGGCTCGGTACGGTCAACGCCGCGCAGTTCGGCAACGAGGCCGCGCGCTGCATGGCCATCTCCTACGACTACACCGTGTTCGCCGGCACCCAGGGCGTGATGAACCACAAGAAGACCGACCGCATGCTCGGCCTCGCCGAACAGTGGCGCGTGCCGCTGGTGCTGTTCGCCGAAGGCGGTGGCGGCCGGCCGGGGGACACCGACTTCGTCGGCGTG
Organism: Aquipseudomonas alcaligenes MRY13-0052; assembly: GCA_000474255.1. GTDB lineage: Bacteria > Pseudomonadota > Gammaproteobacteria > Pseudomonadales > Pseudomonadaceae > Metapseudomonas > Metapseudomonas solani. The sequence continues at coordinate 13,154 of BATO01000028.1, read as the reverse complement.
GCCGGGCTGGATTGCCACACCTTCGTTGCCATGGCGCGGCTCTCCGGCCTGGTGCCGGTGGTGGGCGTCGTCTCCGGCCGCTGCTTCGCCGGCAACGCCGCGCTGCTCGGCTGCTGCGACGTGATCATCGCCACCCGCAACGCCAGCATCGGCATGGCCGGCCCGGCGATGATCGAAGGCGGCGGCCTGGGCAGCTTCAAGGCCGAAGAGGTCGGCCCCACCTCGGTGCAGGGCCCCAACGGTGTGATCGACGTGCTGGTGGAGGACGAAGCCGAAGCGGTGGACGTCGCCAAGCGCTACCTCTCCTACTTCCAGGGCACGGTCAGCGATTGGCGGTGCGCCGACCAGCGCGAGCTGCGCCATGCGATCCCCGAGAACCGCCTGCGCGTCTACGACATCCGCGCGGTGATCGGCCAGTTGGCCGACGAAGGCTCGGTGCTGGAGCTGCGCCGCCAGTTCGCCCCGGGGATGATCACCGCCTTCATCCGCATCGAAGGCAAGCCCTTCGGCCTCCTGGCCAACAACCCCATGCACCTGGGCGGCGCCATCGACGCCCAGGCCGGCGACAAGGCCGCGCGCTTCATGCAGCTGTGCGACGCCTTCGACATCCCCATGGTCTCGCTCTGCGACACCCCCGGCTTCATGGTCGGCCCGGAATCGGAGAAGCACGCCACGGTGCGCCACGTCTCGCGCATGTTCGTCGCCGCCGCCAGCCTCTCGGTGCCCTTCTTCACCGTGGTGCTGCGCAAGGGTTACGGCCTGGGCGCCCAGGCCATGGCCGCCGGCAGCTTCCACTCCTCGATGTTCACCATCGCCTGGCCCAGCGGCGAGTTCGGCGCCATGGGCCTGGAAGGCGCCGTACGCCTGGGCTTCGCCAAGGAGCTCGCAGCGGTGGAAAACCTCGAAGAGCGGCAGAAGCTGTTCGACAAGATGGTCGCCAAGGCCTACCAGAACGGCAAGGCGATCAACATGGCCAGCTTCCTCGAGATCGACGCCGTCATCGCCCCGGAAGAAACCCGCGCCTGGCTCCTGCGCGGCCTCAACACCGCGCCGAAACCCACCCCACGGGAAGGCCGCAAGCGCCCGTTCGTGGATACCTGGTGAGCGGTTGTTTCACCGTTCCGTAGCCCCGGTAGGATGGGTTTCGCGGAGCTCGCGGAACGTAGCCCGCCCATCCTCCAAGGCGCCAATGCACCTTCGTAGGATGGCGTAGAGCGAAGCGAAACCCATCAATTCCGAGCACAGACCTGGTTCCGATGCCGGTCCGGCAGCATGGGTTTCGCGGTGCTCTACCCATCCTACGGGGCTGTCCAAGCATCACGCGGAAATTTCCCAAACCCACCGCAACCCCTTGTTCGCTCCCAACCATCGCCCTAAGTTCGCCCGGTCGCGGTCAATATCGCGACCGGGTTTGGCGACCTGTGACCACAAGTACTCGCCGTGCAATGCGCGCGGCGGACATTTGCCAATGGTTATGGGTAAAGAAATGCATGACGCCTACATCCCCACCACCTTCCTCCGCCACGACCGCCCCCTGCGCGGTGTGATGATCGACAACCAGCCCTGGTTCTCCACCTACGACTTCGCTCGCCTGCTGGGCCTGCACCATCCACAGGCCCTGCATCGCCGCCTCAAGCCCCACGAAACCCGCCGCATCCGCCTGCACCGCCGCAGCGGTAGCGAAGAGACGATCGACGTGATGAACGAAGCCGGCCTCTACAAGGCGCTCATCCGCTTCGGCCACCCCGAATGCCAGCAGCTGGATGAATGGCTCACCCGCGAGGTGATCCCTACCCTGCGCGACCAGCAAGACGCCGACACCCACGCCCCCCGCCGCGTATGGATCGGCTGGCAGAGCGAACGGCTGCTGTTGCTGGAATGGCAGGGCGAGTTGTGGATGCAGTGGGAGAAGGTGCCGCGTTACCTGGGGCTCTAGCGAGTACCAGGCTATTCCTCGGCAGCGTTGAGGCACCTTCGTAGGATGGCGTAGAGCGAAGCCAAACCCATCAATTCCGGGCACAGATCTAGCCCCGGTGCCGGGCCGGCAGCATGGGTTTCGCGGGGCTCTACCCATCCTACAAAGACACCGAAGCACCTAGGCACCTCCGTAGGATGGCGTAGAGCGAAGCGAAACCCATGGTTGTTCAGTCATAGCCAATGCAGCGAATGGGAAACAAAAAAGGCCAGTCTCTCGACTGGCCTTTCTCTTATCTCACCCGATCACTCAGGAGTTGTTGCTCGGGAACGCGAACTGCGCGGCCTCGTGGCTGGCGCGTTGCGGCCAGCGCTGGGTGATGGCCTTGCGGCGGGTGTAGAAGCGCACGCCGTCCGGGCCGTAGGCGTGCAGGTCGCCGAACAGGGAGCGCTTCCAGCCGCCGAAGCTGTGGTAGCTGACCGGCACCGGCAGCGGCACGTTGACGCCGACCATGCCCACTTCGATTTCGTCGCAGAACAGGCGGGCGGCTTCGCCGTCACGGGTGAAGATGCAGGTGCCGTTGCCGTATTCGTGGTCGTTGATCAGCTGCATGGCTTCTTCCAGGCTGCCGACGCGGACGATGCACAGCACCGGGCCGAAGATTTCTTCCTGGTAGATGCGCATGTCGGCGGTCACGCGGTCGAACAGGGTGCCACCGACGAAGTAGCCGTCTTCATGACCAGCAACGCGGTAGCCGCGGCCGTCTACTACCAGCTCAGCACCGGCGGCGACGCCGTCGTCGATGTAGCCGACCACCTTGTCGCGGGCGGCGGCGGTGACCAGCGGGCCCATGTCGAGGCCGCAGTTGGTGCCGGCGCCGATCTTCAGGCCCTTGATCTGCGGGACGATCTTCTGCACCAGCGCGTCGGCGATCTGGTCGCCCACGCACACGGCCACGGAGATGGCCATGCAGCGCTCGCCGCAGGAGCCATAGGCAGCGCCCATCAGCGCGCTGACGGCGTTGTCGAGGTCGGCGTCGGGCATCAGCACGGCGTGGTTCTTGGCGCCGCCCAGGGCCTGGACGCGTTTGCCGCGCTTGGTGCCTTCGGCGTAGATGTATTCGGCGATGGGGGTCGAACCGACGAAGCTGATGGCCTTCACTTCCGGCGCTTCGATCAGGGCGTCCACGGCTTCCTTGTCGCCGTGCACCACGTTGAGCACGCCCTTGGGCAGGCCGGCCTGGTGCAGCAGTTCGGCGATGAGCAGGGTGGAGCTCGGGTCGCGCTCGGAGGGCTTGAGGATGAAGCAGTTGCCGCAGGCAATGGCCAGCGGGTACATCCACAGCGGCACCATGGCGGGGAAGTTGAACGGGGTGATGCCGGCGACCACGCCCAGCGGCTGGAAGTCGCTCCAGGCGTCGATGTTCGGGCCGACGTTGCGGGTGTATTCGCCCTTGAGGATTTCCGGGGCGGCGCTGGCGTACTCGACGTTCTCGATGCCGCGCTTCAGCTCACCGGCGGCGTCTTCGAGGGTCTTGCCGTGTTCTTCGCTGATCAGGCGGGAGATTTCCGCTTCGTTCTGCTCCAGCAGCTGCTTGAAGCGGAACATCACCTGGGCGCGCTTGGCCGGCGGGGTGTTGCGCCAGGCCGGGAAAGCGGCCTTGGCCGAGTCGATGGCCTGTTGCACGGTGGCGCGGCTGGCCAGGGCGACCTTGCGGGTGGATTCGCCGGTGGCCGGGTTGAACACGTCGGCCGTGCGGCCTTCGCCGGTAACGAGCTCACCGTGGATCAGGTGCTGGATGGTGCTCATGGTCATCTCTCTTGTAGGGCTTTGTCGGGGTGGTCCTGGGGCGCGGGCAGCGGCTGCGCACCCGCCCTCTCCTTACGGGGAGAGGGTGGACGTCATTTGATTTCGGTTTCGATGAAGACGATTTCGTGGTCGCTGGCGTTGATCACATTGTGCTCGACGCCGGCCTTGCGGAAGTAGCTCTGCCCGGCCACCAGGGGCGCGCGTTTCTCGCCCTCCGGGGTTTCCAGCAGCAGGGTGCCGCCGGTCATGGGCACTACCACGTAATCGTGGCCGTGCAGGTGCCGACCGGTCTCGGCACCGGGGGCGAAGCGCCACTCGGTGACGATGACTTCGGCGTTGTCCACCTGCACGGTGGGCACGGCCTGGGGGCGTGCACTCATCAGTTGATGCCTTGCAGGGCCTGGCCGACGGCGTCGAACACGCGGTCGAGCTCTTCCGGCTTGGCGTTGAAGGTCGGCCCGAACTGCAGGGTGTCGCCACCGAAGCGAACGTAGAAGCCAGCCTTCCACAGGGCCATGCCGGCCTCGAACGGGCGAACGATGGCGTCGCCGTCACGGGGGGCCAGTTGCAGGGCACCGGCGAGGCCGCAGTTGCGGATGTCGACCACGTGCTTGGCACCCTTCAGGCCGTGGATGGCCTTCTCGAAGTGCGGGGCCAGGTCGGCGGCCTGCTGGATGAGGTTTTCCTTCTCCAGCAGCTCCAGGGCGGCGAGGCCGGCGGCGCAGGCGACCGGGTGGGCGGAGTAGGTGTAGCCGTGGGTGAACTCGACGGCGTATTCGGGCGTCGCCTGGTTCATGAAGGTCTGGTAGATCTCGCGGCTGGCGATCACCGCACCCATGGGGATGGCGCCGTTGGTGATCTGCTTGGCCACGTTCATGATGTCCGGGGTCACGCCGAAGAACTCGGCGCCGGTGTTCTTGCCCATGCGGCCGAAGGCGGTGATGACTTCGTCGAAGATCAGCAGGATGTTGTTGGCGTCGCAGATTTCGCGCAGGCGCTGCAGGTAGCCCACCGGCGGCACCAGGGCGCCAGCGGAGCCGGCCATGGGCTCGACGATCACGGCGGCGATGTTCGACGCGTCATGCAGTTCGATCAGCTTCAGCAGTTCGTTGGCCAGCTCCACGCCGCCGGTCTCGGCCATGCCCTTGGTGAAGGCCAGGCCCGGTTGCAGGGTGTGCGGAAGGTGGTCGACGTCCATCAGCTGGCCGTACATCTTGCGGTTGCCGTTGATGCCGCCAAGGCTGGTGCCGGCGATGTTCACGCCGTGGTAGCCACGGGCGCGACCGATCAGCTTGGTCTTGGTGGCCTGGCCTTTCAGGCGCCAGTAGGCGCGGGCCATCTTCACCGCGGTGTCGGCGCACTCGGAGCCCGAGCCGGTGAAGAACACGTGGTTCAGCTCGCCCGGGGTCATGTCGGCGATCTTCTCGGCCAGCTTGAACGACAGCGGGTGGCCGTACTGGAAGCCCGGGGAGTAGTCGAGGGTGCCGAGCTGCTTGGCCACGGCCTCCTGGATTTCCTTGCGCGAGTGACCGGCGCCGCAGGTCCACAGGCCCGACAGGCTGTCGTAGATGCGACGGCCCTGGTCGTCGATCAGCCAGCTGCCTTCGGCGGCCACGATCAGACGCGGGTCACGCTGGAAGTTGCGGTTGGCGGAGAACGGCATCCAGTGGGCGTCCAGCTTCAGTTGGCTGGCCAGGGAGGGGGTGGCGGTCTGCGGCATGTTCATTCTTGTCTGCCTCGCGATGGGGCGTGGGTTGTGGGGGAGAACCCGGTGGTTCTTGCAGTCGACATTGCCACGGGCATAAAGTCATGAAAATTCAACTTTTCATATCTTCAGATCACGGACTACTAAACTGATGAGCACCCGTCGCCCGGAAGCCCTGGCCCAGGTCAGCGACTTCGATATCCGCCTGCTGCGCATCTTCCGCAGCGTCGTCGAGTGCGGTGGTTTCTCCGCCGCCGAGAGCGTGCTGGGCATCGGTCGCTCGGCCATCAGCCAGCAGATGAGCGACCTGGAGCAGCGCCTCGGCCTGCGCCTGTGCCAGCGCGGCCGCGCCGGCTTCGCCCTGACCGAGGAGGGGCGCGAGGTGTACCAGTCGTCGCTGCAACTGCTCAGCGCCCTGGAGAGCTTCCGTACCGAGGTCAACGGCCTGCACCTGCACCTGCGCGGCGAGTTGAACATCGGCCTCACCGACAACCTGGTGACCCTGCCGCACATGCGCATCACCCATGCCCTGTCGCGCCTGAAGGAGCGCGGGCCGGACGTGGTGATCAACATCCGCATGACCCCGCCCAGCGAGGTGGAACAGGGCGTGCTCGACGGCCGCGTGCACGTGGGCGTGGTGCCACAGACGGTGGCGCTGTCGGGCCTGGAGTACCAGCCGCTGTACGACGAGCGCTCGCTGCTGTACTGCGCCGTGGGCCACCCGCTGTTCTACGCCGACGATGCCCAGCTCAGCGATGCCCGCCTGAACGAGCAGGAGGCCATCGCCCCCACCTTCCGCCTGCCGGCCGATATCCAGGCCCACTACCAGGCGCTGCATTGCACCGCGAGCGCCTCCGACCGCGAGGGCATGGCCTTCCTTATTCTCACCGGGCGCTACATCGGCTATTTGCCGGACCACTACGCCACCTTCTGGGTGCAGCAAGGCCGCCTGCGCGCCCTCAAGCCGAGCAAGCGCTTCTACGACCTCAGCCTCGCCACCGTGACCCGCAAGGGCCGCCGCCCGCACCTGGTGCTGGAGAGTTTCCTGGAGGCATTGGCAGCGACGGGCTGAGGTGTGTTCGCGGGGGATAGCGGGCTGGCGGAGCGCTTGAGTTCCCCTTCCACTCCGCCTGGTGGACCGGTGAAGCGTGGTCCAACCTACGAAGCCGCGCTCTGAACTGAATCGTAGGATGGGTAGAGCGGAGCGAAACCCATCATCGGAGCGATGGGTTTCGCGGGGCTCTACCCATCCTACGGAGAGAATGAGCGCCACCGAACGCCCAGCAATGAAGCGGGCGACCCCGATTTGGTGCAGGAGAAACCCTTCGGTCATACCTAGCGCAGCCCATACGCCTATCCCATAGCGCCCGCCAACCCTGGGCCTTGCAGGGTGGAAAGCGAAAAAACCTGCGCACCTGGTCAATTTTTTGCAATAGCCCGGCATCTGCCCCGGCGAGCCGCTCCGGTTCGCCGCGCCAACCTGCCGAGGCCAGCATGCACGCTGAAGAAGAACGCAACTCCGAACTCATCTACGGCCTGGACGACAAGCCGAAACCGCTGCTGGCGTTCTGCGCCGCGCTGCAGCATGTGCTGGCCAGCTTCGTCGGCATCATCACCCCGCCGCTGGTGATCGGTGGCGCGCTGGGGTTGGGGCGCACCTGCCCTACCTGATCAGCATGGCGCTGATGGTGTCCGGCGTCGGCACCTTCCTCCAGGCGCGGCGCCCATTCGGCATCGGCGCGGGGATGATCTGCCTGCAAGGCACCAGCTTCGCCTTCCTCGGTGCGGTACTGTCGGCCGGCTTCCTGGTGAAGAGCCGCGGCGGCAGCCCGGAGGACATCCTGGCGATGATCTTCGGCGTGTGCTTCTTCGGCGCCTTCGTGCAGATCGTGCTCAGCCGCTTCATCGGTCACCTGCGCCGGATCATCACCCCGCTGGTCACCGGCATCGTCATCACCCTGATCGGCGTCAGCCTGATCAAGGTCGGCATCACCGATATCGGCGGCGGCTTCAAGGCCCCGGACTTCGGCGCGCCGGGCAACCTGGCCCTGGGCGGCCTGGTGCTGGCGACCATCATCCTGCTGAACCGCTCGAGCAACCCCTGGGTGCGCCTGTCGTCCATCCTCATCGGCCTGGCCGTGGGCAGCGTGGCCGCCTTCTTCAGCGGCAAGCTGGTGCCCCAGGCGCTGCCCGACCTGCCCCTGGTGAGCGTGCCGCTGCCCTTCAGGTTCGGCTTCAGCTTCGACTGGACGGCCTTCATTCCGGTGGCGCTGATCTACCTCATCAGCACCATCGAGACCGTGGGCGACCTGACCGCCAACTGCATGATCTCGCGCAAGCCGTTCAAGGGCCCGGAATACGAGGCGCGGCTCAAGGGCGGCGTGCTCGGCGATGGCGTCAGCTGCATGCTGGCGGCCACCTTCAGCGCCTTCCCCAACACCACCTTCGCCCAGAACAACGGGGTGATTCAGCTCACCGGCGTCGCCAGCCGCCATGTCGGCCTGTACATCGGCGCCGTGCTGTTCGTGCTCGGCCTGTTCCCGCTGATCGGCGCGGTGCTGCAGCAGATTCCCAAGCCGGTGCTGGGCGGCGCCACCCTGGTGATGTTCGGCAGCGTGGCGGCGGCGGGCATCCGCATCCTCGCCCAGGCGCCGCTGGACCGCCGCAGCCTGCTGGTGATCGCCGGTTCCTTCGGCGTCGGCCTGGGCATCGCCGCGCAACCGACCCTGCTGCACCAGATGCCGCAGCTGGTGCAGAACCTGTTCGACTCGGCCATCACCTGCGGCGGCATCACCGCCATCGTCCTGAGCCTGGTGCTGCCGGAAGAGAAACGCGCCGCTCTGACGGACGGTGCCGCCGAGCGCGCCTGAACCACGCCGCGCCAGGCCCAGGGCGGTGCCTGGCGCGGTGCACGGCACGAAAAAACCGACCCATCATGGTGCAGGCCCGACAAAACCTGTGGATAACCTGACCGCCGCAACAGTTTTGGCTTGTCGACCGCCCCGCGCTTGGGTTATCAGTGCATTCGCCCGCTTCCTGACCCCTCTGGATGACCTATGACTGTCCTGGTCCCCGCCCACAGCCCCAGCTCCACCGGCAAGCCTGCCGGCCGCATCCGCCAGAAGAACGAAGAAACCATCCTCGCCGCTGCCGAGGAGGAGTTCGCCAAGCACGGTTTCAAAGGCACCAGCATGAACACCATCGCCGTGCGTGCCGGGCTGCCCAAGGCCAACCTGCACTACTACTTCAGCAACAAGCTGGGGCTGTACGTGGCGGTGCTGAGCAACATCCTCGAACTGTGGGACAGCACCTTCAACACCCTGACCGTGGACGACGACCCCGCCGAGGCGCTGGCCCGCTACATCCGTGCCAAGCTGGAGTTCTCGCGGCGCTTCCCCCTGGCCTCGAAGATCTTCGCCATGGAAGTGATCAGCGGCGGCGCCTGCCTGGAGAAGTATTTCGATCAGGACTACCGCGACTGGTTCAAGGGCCGCGCGGGGGTGTTCGAAGCCTGGATCGCCGCCGGCAAGCTGGACCCGATCGACCCGACGCACCTGATCTTCCTGCTCTGGGGCAGCACCCAGCACTACGCCGACTTCGGCTCGCAGATCTGCCGCGTCAGCGGCCGCAAGCGCCTGACCAAGGACGACTTCGAAGTGGCCGCGCAGAGCCTCACCCACATCATCCTCAAGGGCTGCGGCCTGACCCCGCCGACACCCGCCAGCTGATGCCCTTCACCCTTGCCGCGCCCTGCGAATACCGCGAGGAAATCCGCAAGAGCCGCTTCATCGCCCTCGCCGCGCCGGTCACCAGCGCGGCCGAGGCGCAGGCCTTCATCGCCGGCGCCAGCGACCCCGCCGCCTCGCACAACTGCTGGGCCTGGAAGGTGGGTAACCAATACCGTTTCAGCGACGACGGTGAACCCGGCGGCACCGCCGGGCGCCCCATGCTGGCAGCCATCGAGGGCCAGGACATGGACCAGGTCGCGGTAGTGGTGATTCGCTGGTACGGCGGCATCCAGCTCGGCACCGGCGGCCTCGCCCGCGCCTACGGCGGCAGCGCCGCCAAGTGCCTGCAAGGCGGCGAGCGCCTGCCATTGCTGCGCCTGTCGCGCTTCCGCTGCCACCTGGCCTTCGCCGAACTGGCGCTGTTCAAGGCACGCCTGGCCGACCTGCAGGCGCAGCTCGAAGGCGAGGACTACGACGCCGAAGGCGCCTGGCTGCACCTGGCCCTGCCGGAGGCCCAGCGGGAACCGCTGCAACGCCTGCTCGGCGACATCAGCCGTGGGCGCAGCCAGCTCGCCGCCATCGAGGACGACACGCCATGACCGGCAAGCTGCGCATCCACTCGCCGGCCATCCACTATTTCGACATGGTGCGCCGCTGCAACTCCATCCGCGAGGCGGCGCGCCGGCTCAACGTCGCCTCCTCGGCGGTGAACCGGCAGATCCTCAGGCTGGAGGACGAGATCGGCGCGCCGCTGTTCGACCGCCTGCCCGCCGGCCTGCGCCTGACCCCGGCCGGTGAGATCCTCACCCGCCACATCACCGTGGTGCTGCAGGACGTCGAGCGGGTGCGCTCGGAGCTGGATGCCATGCAGGGCCTGCGCACCGGCCACGTGGAGATCGCCACCGTCGAAGGGGTGACCATCGACCTGCTGCCCCGGGTGCTCAAGACCATGCATGAGCGCTACCCACGGGTCACCATCGGCGTCACCGCCATGGGCTCCCAGGCCATCCCCGAGGCGGTGCTGAGTGGCGCCGCCGACCTCGGCCTGGCCTTCTTCCTGCCCCGCAGCGCCGAGTTGCAACAGCTCAGCGTCGGCCACTTCCGCCTCGGTGCCATCGTGCCGCGCGGGCATGCGCTGGCCTCGCTGCACGAGGTGAGCTTCGCCACCTGCGCCGAGCACGGGCTGATCCTGGCCAAGCAGGAACTGTCCATCCACCACCTGCTCGGCCCGCTGCAGAAACGCCTCAACCTGCCCGGCAAGCCGGCGCTGGAAAGCAGCTCGGTGGAGCTGGCCCGGCAACTGGTGAAACGCGGCATGGGCGTGGCCTTCCAGACCCGCATCGGCATCGAGGCCGACCTCGAGGCCGGCGACCTGGTGCACCTGCCGCTGACCGACAACGGCGGCATCTTCAACGACCTCGGGCTCTACGTGCGCGGCGGCCGCTACCTGCCCGTGGCGGTGGATGCGCTGGCACGCCAGCTGACCGAGGAAATCACCCTGCGTGAGCGCGAAGAGCGGCCACCACCCCGCAGTGCCCCCGGCAACCGGCCGTAGGCCGCATTCCCGTCTATCTTTTTCATGACTGTCCCTGTCGAGGCTCTCGATGGGGCGCCCTGCTGCAGCCCGCGCGCTAGAGCCATCGGCTTTTGCGGTTTGTACACAATCCCGTTAAAGCCCTGAAAATACTGACTTTTGAGTCAGCCGCGCGATGCCGAATCGGCATCGGGATGCTCTACATTCTGTTCTTTGGTGATCAATCCGGATGTGCTGATACTGCGCCCCTCGGTGCCCGAGCCAAGGCATCGAGCCCCCAGGAACAGGAGCCCATAACAATGAAAAAAGCACTGCAGGGAGCCACGGTCGCTCTCGCCCTCTTCTCGGCCGGCGAAGCGGCCGCACTGGAATGGATGAACAACAGCGTCGGCTTCCGCTACGGCCAGCAGTTCACCAACCCGAACAACCCGAACAAGTTCGCCAAGCGCATCTACAGCTTCACCCACGCCAGTGGCTACCAATACGGCAGCAACTTCTTCAACCTCGACGTCTTCCTCTCCGACAACCGCGACCCGCGCAAGGGCACCGACCACGGTGGCAGCGAGGTCTACGCGGTATACCGCCACCAGTTGTTCGCCTCGCGGGTGTTCGACCAGAAACAGGGCGACGGCCTGATCAAGGACTACGCCTTCACCGCCGGCTTCGACGTCAACCGCAACAACAACCGCGCCTCCTCCAACAAGCGCGCCATCGTGTTCGGCCCGACCCTCAAGTTCAACACCGTCGGCGTACTCGACCTGAGCCTGCTCTACTACCGCGAGCGCAACCAGACCGGCATCCCCGGCGCGCGCCACGAGGAGATGACCTTCGACGGCACCTACAACCTCAACCTCACCTGGCTGCGCCCCTTCCAGGTCGGCGACCACGCCGCCAAGTTCCAGGGCTACATCAACCACGTGGGCGAGAAGGGCGAGGACTACAACAACAAGGACACCGCCGCCGAGACGCTGATGCGCACCTCGCTGATGGTCGCCGCGCGCCCGGGCAAGAACATCAAGCCCAACCTCTGGTTCGGCGTTGGCTACGAGTACTGGCACAACAAGTTCGGCGTCGACGGCGGCCGTGGCAGCCGCACCTCCACCCCGACCCTGAACATGGAATTCAGCTTCTGACCTTCCGCCCGGCACCACCCGGTGCCGGGCCCTCCCCCGCGACACGATTGCCCCCTGCTCCCGGACTGAAGCCCGGGCTACCGGCTTCCCTGAGGCACGGGACTTCGTAGGGTGGACCCCGCTTCACCGGTCCACCGTGCGGTGCTGCAAGTGCCCTCGGAATTCCCTCCGAACCCCATTCCCTCATTGCCCACTTTGGACCCTGCATCGTTGGGCCGCGCTGCGCTTGGCGCCAACCTACGGGAGCGTCCGGAATGCGCCTTGGAACCACCCACATAAAGCGTGGACAAGCCTGTGGATAACCTTTTGAGCAATCGCCCGGGGCGCCGCCGGCCGCCGCTTCGCCGGGGCTGCTCGTTTCGTGACCAGTGCGCGCGGGGCCCCGTGTCTACCGCGTAAGCACCTGAAGGGGCTAACTTTATTTTCACCTGCCAGAAACCCGGGCGCCGGGATACCGGCGCGGTGCACCGCCATTGTCCACACGGGCCGTGGACATTCCTGTGGATAACCTTGGGAACAACTTCTCCGCGCCAGTGGCCACGGGCGCTGCGGGGCGGTGGTCGAAATTCGTCCAATAGCCGCTGCGCCATCGGGAGCCACGGCGCCCCGAAAGCGTGCAGGAAAATGCCCCGGCAATGCCCATCGACGGCTGCATTTCCCCCGCATCGCCCAGCCACGCGAGCGCGTGCGGGCCTTCCTGACCCGGTGGCCAGCTTTTTGCTTTGTCTGGCCAGCTCTCTTTCCGGGAAAGACCACGATGAACAGCCCCACTCCCCCACCGCGCCTGGAGATGCTCGGCATCACCAAGCGCTACCCCGGCTGCCTGGCCAACGACCGCGTCGATCTGCGCATCGAGCCCGGCGAGATCCACGCCCTGCTAGGCGAGAACGGCGCCGGCAAGAGCACGCTGATGAAGATCATCTACGGCGTGGTACAGCCGGATGCCGGCGAGATCCGCTGGCAGGGCGAGGCGTTGCGCGTGCGCGACCCGGCCCAGGCCCGCGCCCTGGGCATCGGCATGGTGTTCCAGCACTTCTCCCTGTTCGAAACCCTGACCGTGGCCGAGAACATCGCCCTGGCCCTGGGCCGCGAGGCCGGCACACCCAAACAACTGGAGCCGCGCATCCGCGAGGTGTCCCAGCGCTACGGCATGGCTTTGGAGCCCGGGCGCCTGGTGCACGCGCTGTCCATCGGCGAGCGCCAGCGGGTGGAGATCGTCCGCTGCCTGATGCAGGACATCCGCCTGTTGATTCTCGACGAGCCCACCTCGGTGCTCACCCCGCAGGAGGCCGACGAGCTGTTCGTCACCCTGCGCCGCCTGGCTGCCGAG
>BATO01000029.1 GCA_000474255.1 Aquipseudomonas alcaligenes MRY13-0052 | reverse complement strand
CTGCGCTGGGCGGCCAGTGCTGCCGCCGTGTTGCTGCTGGCCGGGCTCGGCGTCGAGCAGGGCAAGCAACTGCTGCTGCCCCTGCTCGCCGACCATGCCACCGCCAAGGGCGAGATACGCCAGGTGCAGTTGCCGGACGGCAGCCGTGTGGAGTTGGATACCCGCAGCGCCATCGACCTGGCCTTCAGCGATACCGAACGCCGGGTGCGCCTGCTCGGCGGCGATGCCTACTTCACCGTGGCGCCCCTGGGGCCCAACGAATCGCGGCCCTTCGTGGTCGAGAGCGCCGGGGGCACGACGCGCGCCCTCGGCACCCAGTTCCTGGTCAGCCAGGACGACGAGCAAGGCGCCTGGGTCGGGGTCACCGAGCACAGTGTCGCCGTCGCCCTGGAGCGCGCGCCCGATCGGGGCCCCCGCGAGCAGGTGCTCCGGGAGGGCCAGAGCGCCCGCTATGACGCCCGTGGCGGTATCCAGCCCCTGGCCGCCCGCGACCTGCAACGGGCCACCAGCTGGCGCCGTGGCGTGCTGGTGTTCGAGCGCGTGCCCCTGGAGCAGGTCGCCGAGCAGCTCAACCGTTATCGCCCCGGCCGCGTGCTGATCACCGACTCGGCCCTGGCCCGTCGCGAGGTCAGCGGCGTGTTCCGCCTCGACATCCTCGACGAGGCCCTGGACACCCTCACCCACGAACTCAAGGTCAGCCGTCTCGACCTGCCCGGCGTCACCTTCCTCTACTGACCTGGAAGCCCGCTCCGCGCGGCTTCCAGCGTTCCCCTGAAAAAAATCGCAAAAAAACCTTACTGAGTTTTCCCGACTGGTTCGTCTTGGTGATGAGAGTGATTTTCATTCACCAAACAATAAACACAGCCATAAGGAAAACCGATGAACGCATACAAGGGGCCGGGCCAGCGATTCCGTCGTGCGCTGCTCGCCTTGGGGGGAAGCTGGATGCTGGCCTGCGCTGGGGAGCTGCAGGCCGTCGAATCCGCTCCGGCGACGGCGCAGGCGCAACAGGCACTGGTCGCCTTCGACATTCCGGTGCAGCCGCTGAGCAGCGCGGTGCTGACCTTCGCCGAACAGTCCGGCGTGCAGGTGATCTTCGACGCCGCCCTGCTGGAAGGGCTGCAGGGCAACGCGGTGCGTGGCCGCCTGGAAATCCGCGAAGGCCTGCAGGCGCTGCTGCGCGGCCACCCGGTGAGCTACAGCTTCAGCTCGCCGCGCCAGGTCAGCCTGACCCGCACCTACGCCGATGCCGGCAGTGTGATGCAACTGGGCGCCACCCATGTGCAGAGCCAGGCCGACGCCAACGACTGGATGTACCGCACGCCGCGTTCGGTGGCGGTGATCGGCCGCGAGCAGATCGACCGCAACCCGCCGCGCCACGCCGCCGACATGCTCGAGGAAACCTCCGGCGTGTACAGCATCGTCAGCCAGCAGGACCCGGGCCTGTCGGTGAACATCCGTGGGCTGCAGGACTTCGGCCGGGTCAACATGTCGATCGACGGCGCCCGCCAGAACTTCCAGCAGAGCGGCCACCAGCAGCGCAACGGCGAGGTGCTGGTGGACACCGAACTGCTGACCCAGGTGGACATCGAGAAGGGCCCGACCTCGGGCATGGGCGGCGCCGGGGTGATCGGCGGCATCGCCAACTTCCGCACCCTCAACGTCGAGGACGTGCTGCTGCCCGGCCATGACTACGGCGCGCGCCTGCGCGGTACCACCGGCCTGGGCGGCTACGACAACGGCACGAACTTCATCGGCAGCGCCGCCTTCGCCCTCGACGAAGACCTGTGGAGCCTGCTGATGGCCCACAGCGAAAAGCACCTGGGCGAGTACGAGCCGGGCCAGCGCGGCAAGTCCGGCGCCGAGAACCAGCTGGGCCTCGACGCCCAGCCGGGCAAGCCGACCTTCGTCAAGTTCACCAACCAGATGCAGCGCTCCGACCTGTTCAAGCTCGGCCTCAAGCTGGCGCCGGACCAGACGCTGGGCTTCAGCTACCTGGAAAGCCGCGTCAGCTACGACAACGCCAGCATGGCCAACGCCCTGAGCACCGATACCTGGCGCAAGACCGGCGAGGACAGGCTGACCAACAAGCTCTACAGCCTCGACTACAGCTACACCCCGGACAACCCGCTGATCGACCTGCAGGCCAAGCTCTACTACGGCACCACCCGTAACGAGCAAGACGTCTACAAGGGCAACCCGCCCGCCAACTACCCCACCGACTACTGCGACGTGCCGCGCTCGACCGCGACCTGGGAGCGCAACTGCGCACCGGCGTATTCGATCACCCACCGCACCGACACCTGGGGTGCGCAATTGCAGAACACCTCGACCTTCGAGCTGGATGAGCGCTCGGTGGTCACCGCCAACTACGGCATGGAATATTTCGAGGACAAGACCAAGCCCGAAGCCGGCCTGGCCACCCCTCGAGTCGCCACCGACCCGATCGGCGACACCCTGGGCGTGACCCCCAAGGGCACCCGGGAAATGGCCAGCCTGTTCACCGGCCTGGGCTATCGCTACGACGACTGGCTGCAGATCAACGGCGGCCTGCGTTATGACCGTTACCACCTGGAAGGCGACACCCGCCTGACCGCCTACCGCGACTTCAACGGCCGCACCCAGTCGCCCCAGTACAGCGTGGACGAAGAGCGCGGCCACCTCTCGCCGACCTTCTCCATCGCAGTGAACCCGGGCCTCGACTGGCTGCAGCTGTTCGCCAACTACGGCAAGGGCTGGCGCCCGCCGGCCATCACCGAAACCCTGATGCACGGCACCCACATCGGTGACGCCGCCTCGAAGATGTACCCCAACCCCTTCCTCGAGCCCGAGGAATCCCGGACCTGGGAAGCCGGCATCAACCTGTTCAAGGAAGGGCTGTTCATCCCTGGGGACAAGCTCACCGGCAAGGTCGCCTACTTCGACACCAAGGTCGACGACTACATGTTCATGAGCCTGGAGGTGGGCCTGCCCAATACGGCGGTCACCAACCTGGGCACCTCGGCCTTCGTCAACAGCCTCAACCCGGCGCGCTTCAAGGGCGTGGAGTACGAGCTCGAATACGACGCCGAGCGCTGGTACACCGGCCTCACCTACACCCACATGATCGGCAGGAACGAGCTCTGCTACAAAGTCTGGTACATCGGCCCCTCCGCCGTCGCCACCGGCCAGGCCTGGCGCGACAACATGGTCACTTGCGGCTTCATGATGGGCAGCGCCGAACACATGCCCATGGACCGCGGCAGCTGGCACGGCGGCCTGCGCTTCTTCGACAAGAAACTGGATATGGGCCTGCGCGCCCGCTACAGCGAAGGCTTCTTCGAGACCTATGCCGAGCGCCGCGCCGCCGGTGAAGAAGACGTCTACCCGCTGATCTGGAAGAGCTACGTGGTCTGGGACTTCTACAGCGCCTACCGCGTCAGCGACAACCTGACCCTGCGCCTCTCCGTGGAGAACCTGAGTGATCGTGCCTACGTGGTGCCGATGGGCGATGCCCTGGCCGCCACCATGGGCCGTGGACGCACGGCGCAGGGCACCGTGGAAATCCGCTTCTGATCCTGATGCACGCCCCCGTGGCAGGCATCGACGAGCACGCCTCTCGGCCCTGAGCCGGCAGGCAGGCCCCGAGGCACCGGACGGCGCCGAGGGAAACCCCAAACGATGGAGACTCACCTGTGACTATCGCAATCAACTACGGAACCGCTACCAATGGCCGCACCTACTTCGCCGACTGGCGCGCGGACTTCATCAGCGGCAACCACCCGGACAACACCGGCGGTTTCTACCCGGGCTCGCTGAGCGGTACCCAGTACGCCCTGTCCAGCGGCGTTGAAGGCCACACCGCAGGCTTCATCGCCGGCGGCTCGCTGAACTACACCCTGTTCTCACCGCCGGCCCACACCCTGTACGGCCAACTGGACAGCCTGGGCTTCGGTAACCAGATCGTGAACAACGCCGGCTACAGCTTCAACAACGGCCCGGAACTGTCCATCACCGGCCTCAACCTGACCGGCACCCAGACCGCCAACAACATCGTGCACAAGGTCGTCTACGGCCTGATGCAGGGCACCACCACCGAGCTGGAGGCCGTGCTCAACGCCAACAACCTGTCGATCAACGGCAGCTCTGGCGCGGACACCGTCACCGGCTACAACGGCAACGACACCCTCACCGGTGGCGCGGGTGTGGATAACTTCTTCTTCGGCGTGAACGGCGCGGCCACCAGCTTCGGCAACGACACCGTCACCGACTACGCCAGCGGCGAGAAGATCCAGATCTCCAACTCGCTGTTCGCCAACTACAGTGCCTTCACCGCCGCCGGCGGCACCGTGGGCAGCGTGGGCGGCAACACCGTCATCGACACCAACGGTCACGGCACCATCACCCTCGCCGGTGTGACCAGCTTCAACACCGCCGACCTGCAATTCGTCGCCTGACGAAAGCAAAAAGCGGATGAAAGATCGCTCTTCCATCCGCTCCGTTACCACGTCGTCACAGCCCTCGCTTGCAGGCCGGCTGTGACGGCGCCGAATTCTGAAAGGCGCCCGGGGGCACGTCAATGCCCGCCGGGCGCATGTCGCAGGAGCTAGTCGGTCATGGCCACACAACAGCAGGGCCCGCGCAACGAGATCCTCACCGCGCTGGGGCTGTTCCGGTCGAGTTTTCGCAGCGTCGGCATCTTCACCGCCGTCATCAACCTGCTGATGCTCGCCCCGGCGCTCTACATGCTGCAGGTCTACGACCGGGTGCTGGCTTCCGGCAACACCATGACCCTGGCCATGCTCACGCTGATGGTGCTCGGCCTGTTCGCCTTCATGGGGCTGCTGGAATACGTGCGCAGCTTCGTGGTCATCCGCATCGGCGCACGCCTCGACATGCAGCTCAACGAGCGGGTCTACAGCGCGGCCTTCGAGTCCAGCCTGAAGAGTGGCGACCAGGCCGCCGCCCAGGCGCTGAACGACCTCACCACCCTGCGCCAGTTCGTCACCGGGCCCTCATTGTTCGCCTTCTTCGACGCGCCCTGGTTCCCCGTCTACCTGGGGGTGATCTTCCTCTTCGACCCCTGGCTCGGGCTGTTCGCCCTGGTCGGCTCGCTGATCCTGGTGCTGTTGGCCTGGCTCAACGAGCGGGTGTCCGCCGAGCCGCTGGCTGCCGCCAGCCGCCTGTCGATCCGCTCCTCCCAGCAGGCCGGCAGCAGCCTGCGCAATGCCGAGGTGATCGAAGCCATGGGCATGCTCGCGGCCCTGCGCAGCCGCTGGTTCGCCGGCCATGGCGAGTTCCTCCGCCAGCAGAACCTGGCCAGCGAGCGCACGGCGATGATCGGCGCGCTGTCGAAGATCGCCCGCATCGCCCTGCAATCCCTGGTGCTCGGCCTTGGCGCCTGGCTGGCGGTGATCGGCCTGGTGACGCCGGGAATGATGATCGCCGGCTCCATCCTCATGGGCCGGGTGCTGGCACCGCTGGACCAACTGATCGGCGCCTGGAAGCAATGGAGCGCCGCGCGCCTGGCCTACCAGCGCCTGGTGGCGCTGCTCCAGGCCCACCCGCGCCGGCCCCAGGCGATGCCGCTGCCGGTGCCCGAGGGCAACCTGAGCGTGGAGCAGCTCAGCGCCGCCGCGCCGGGCAGCCGTGTTCCCGCCCTGCTCAACCTGGGCTTCGCCCTGCCGGCCGGGGAAACCCTCGGCGTGCTCGGCCCATCGGGTTCCGGCAAATCCAGCCTGGCGCGGTTGCTGGTGGGCGTCTGGGCGCCCCAGGCGGGCAAGGTGCGTCTGGATGGCGCCGACCTGCAGCAATGGGACAAGGCCGCCCTCGGCCCGCACCTGGGCTACCTGCCCCAGGACGTACAGCTGTTCGCCGGCAGCATCGCCGAGAACATCGCGCGCTTCGCCGAAGTGGACGCGGAGAAGGTGGTGGCCGCCGCGCGCCTGGCCGGCGTGCATGAGCTGGTGCTGCGCATGCCCCAGGGCTACGACACGCCGCTGGGCGACGGCGGCAACGGTCTCTCCGGTGGGCAGAAGCAGCGCATCGGCCTGGCCCGGGCGCTCTATGGCCTGCCGGCGCTGATCGTGCTCGACGAGCCCGACGCCAACCTCGACGAAGCCGGCGAGCAGGCGCTGCTGGCGGCCATCGCCGAGCTGCGCCGCCTGCGCCGTACCCTGGTGATGGTCACCCACAAGCCCTCGCTGCTGGCCGGTGCCGACAAGCTGCTGGTGCTGCGGGGCGGGCAGATGCAGGCCTTCGGCCCGGCGGCGCGGGTCTGGCAGGACCTGCAAGGACGGCCCGCCACCCCGGCGGCCGCGCCCCTGCGCGCGGCCCCGAGCCTGAGCGTGAGCTACGCCAGCGGCCCTGCCGCCCCGGTGCAATCATGAGCCTGCATGCAGTGGAAAAGGCCCCGGAGCCGACCTTGGCACCGGTGCTGCCCCTGGACGAGCGCCGCTTCACCCGCCTCGGCTGGTGGCTGGTGCTGCTGGGCTTCGGCGGCTTCATGGCCTGGGCCGCGCTGGCGCCCCTGGACAAGGGCGTGCCGGTCTCCGGCAGCGTGGTGGTCGCCGACAGCCGCAAGGCCGTGCAGCACCCCGGTGGCGGTGTGGTGGAGCGCATCCTGGTGCGCGATGGCGACACGGTGCAGGCCGGCCAGGTGCTGGTGCAGGTCAACGCCACCCAGGCGCGGGCGCAGCGGGAATCCCTGCATGCCCAGTACCTCGGGGCACGCGCCGCCGAGGCGCGGCTGACCGCCGAACGCGACGGGCTGGCAACCATCACCTTCGCCGACGACCTGCTGGCCAGCGAGAGCGAACCCCGCGTCGCCGCCAGCCTGGCCCTGCAACGCCAGCTGCTCGGCAGCCGGCGCCAGGCGCTGCGCATGGAACTCTCGGCCATCGACGAAAGCATCGCCGGCACCCAGGCCATCCTCCAGGGCCTGCGCGCCTCGATGGCGAGCAAGGAAGCCCAGCGCGACACCCTGGAAGAACAGCTGCGCGGCCTGCGCGACCTGGCCCGTGACGGCTACATCGCCCGTAACCGCCTACTGGAGAACGAGCGCCTGCTGGCGCAGATCAACGGCACCCTTTCCGAGGACCTGGGCAATATCGGCCGCCTGCAGCGCCAGGTGGCCGAGCTGCGCCTGAACGCCGGCCAGCGCCGCGAGGAATACCAGAAGGAAGTGCGCGGCCAGCTCGCCGAGGAGCAGGTGCGCGCCGAGGACCTGGCCAACCGCCTGCGCGGCGCCGAGTTCGAACTGGCCAACACCCAGGTGCGCGCGCCCAGCGGCGGCGTGGTGGTGGGTCTCAGCGTGTTCACCGAAGGCGGGGTGATCAGCCCCGGGCAGAAGCTGATGGAGATCGTCCCCCAGGACGCGCCGCTGCTGGTGGACGCCCAGGTGCCGGTGGACCTGGTGGACACCCTGCAACCCGGCCTGCCGGTGGAGCTGATGTTCGTCGCCTTCAACCAGAGCCTGACGCCACGGGTGGAAGGCCGGGTGACGCTGGTTTCCGCCGACCGCCTGCAGGACGAGAAGACCGGCATCCCCTATTACCGCATGCGCGTGCAGGTGAGCGACGAGGGCATGCACAAGCTGGCCGGCGTGCAGATCCGTCCCGGCATGCCGGTGGAAGCCTTCGTGCGCACCGGCGAGCGCTCGCTGCTCAACTACCTGTTCAAGCCGCTGACCGACCGCGCCCACGTCGCGCTGGCGGAGGAATGAGCCCGATGCGCCTGCTGTTCGCCCTCATCCTGCTGTTGCCCGTGTTCCCCGCCAGCGCCCTGGAGCTGCGCGACGCCTATGCCCTGGCGTTGCGCAACGACCCGACCTTCCACGCCGCCCTCGCCGAGCGCGACGCCGGCCAGGAGGAGCGCATCATTGGTCGCGCGGCGCTGCTGCCCAAGCTCTCCTACAGCTACAACAACGGCCGCAACGACTCGAAGGTGACCCAGTCCACCGTGATCGGCGACATCACCAACGAGCGGGACTACCGCAGCTACTCCTCCACCTTCACCCTGCAGCAGCCACTGTTCGACTACGCCGCCTGGGCCGAGTACCGCCAGGGCGAGGCCAAGGCGCTGCTGGCCGACGAGCGCCTGCGCAGCCGCAGCCAGGAGCTGGCGGTGCGCTTGTTCAACGTCTACAGCGAGGCGCTGTTCGCCAGCGAGCAGATCGACCTCGCCCAGGCTCAGCGCCGCGCCTATGCCGAGCAGCTGCAGCTCAACCAGCGCCTGTTCGAGGCCGGCGAAGGCACCCGCACCGACCTGCTGGAAACCCGCGCCCGCTACGACCTGGCCCAGGCCCAGGAGATCGAGGCTGTGGATAACCTCGATGCGGCCCTGCGCGAGCTGCAGGCCATCGTCGGCGAGCCCCTGGACATCCAGGACCTGACGCCCCTGGCGGACGGCTTCCACATCCAGCCGCTGCAGCCGGCGCGCTTCGAGACCTGGCGCGACCTGGCCCTGGCCAGCAACCCCGAGCTGGCCTCCCAGCGCCACGCGCTGGACGCCGCCAGCTACACGGTGGAGCGCAACCGCGCCGGCCACCTGCCCACCCTCAGCGCCTACGCCAGCACCAGCAAGACCAGCTCCAGCTCGGAGAGCACCTACAACCAGAAGTACGACACCGACAGCATCGGCATCCAGATCAGCCTGCCGCTGTTCGCCGGCGGCGCAGTCTCCGCTTCCACCCGCCAGGCCGCCGCCGAGATGGAGCGCGCCAGCCATGCCCTGGATGCGCAGACCGCCGAGACCCTCAACCAGCTGCGCAAGCAGTTCAACCTCTGCGTCAGCAGCGGTGCCAAGGTGCGTGCCTATGAGCTGGCGGTGGAATCGGCCAGCACCTTGATCGAGGCCACCAGGCGCAGCGTGACGGGTGGCGAACGGGTCAACCTCGATGTGCTCAATGCCGAGCAGCAGCTCTACAGCGCCCGCCGCGACCTGGCCCAGGCCCGCTACGGCTACCTGCGCGCCTGGTTGCAGCTGAAGTACCACGCCGGCCTGCTGGAGGCGGGTGACCTGGATGTGCTGGCCGGGTATTTCCAGGCCCGGGGCTGACCCCGGGCATCGATCTATCCCGGCAGGTGGCCCGGGCTGCAGCCCGGGGAAAACCGTTCGGAATATTTTTACTGAGTTTCATTCGCTGAAACGTCATCCAGTGCAAAGCCCGGCCGATCGACCGGGCAGGCCAACCCGAATCGAGACATCGTCATGACCGCTTCCCAGTCGCAACTCTCCCATCCCCTGCGTTCCCAGCGCCTCAACCAGCTCACCCACGAGCCCCACAGCCGCCTGGACGCCCTGGTGAAGAGCCACGACCCCTTCGGCAACCGCGAGAACTTCGCGCGCTTCGTCGCCGCCCAGTACCTGTTCCAGTACGACCTGGCCGCGCTCTATGCCGACGCCGAGCTGGGCCTGACCTTCGACAACCTCGCCGCCCGCGCCCGCCACGAGCAGGCGCGCCTCGACCTGGCCGACCTGGGCCATGCCGTGCCCGAGGGCGACGAGAGCGTGCGTGGCGCCAAGCACCCGCTGGGTGCCGCCCTGGGCTGGCTGTTCGTGTCCGAGGGCTCCAAGCTCGGCGCCGCCTTCCTCTACAAGCGCGCCGAGGCGCTGCAGCTGTCCGACAGCTTCGGCGCCCGTCACCTGGGTGACCCGGAGGGCGGTCGCGCCCAGGGCTGGAAGAGCTTCGTCGCCACCCTCGACGGCATCGAGCTGGACGCCGAGCAGGAGCGCCACGCAGAGGCCGCCGCCATCGCCGCGTTCAACCGCTTCGCCGATCATCTGGAACGCTGCTTTGCCTGAGGCCGTTGCGCGGGGGCCGCTGCGCTGGTTGTGGCAGGCCCTCGCCTACCTGTTCATCGGCCTGGCGCTGCTGGGCGTGGTGCTGCCGGGGCTGCCCACCACCGAGTTCGTGCTGCTGGCGGCCTGGGCGGCGGCCAAGGGTTCGCCGCGCCTCAGCGCCTGGCTGGAGAACCACCGCCTGCTCGGCCCCTCGCTGCGCAACTGGCGCAACGGCGGGGTCATCACCCGCCGCACCAAGGTCGTCGCCAGTACCAGCATGTGCCTGGGCCTGACCCTGATGGCCTGCACCGTGCCGCACCTGCCGTCGGTGATCATGGCCGGCATCGGCATGGCCATCGGCGCCGCGTGGATCTGGTCGCGCCCGGAGCGGCTGCCGGACGCGGGCTGAAGACCCCTACCCTGGCGCCGTTTCGTAGGTCGGGTGAAACCCGACGACCGAGCACGGTGCACACGCGGGTTTCACCCGCCCTACGGTATTGATCGACGCCGTTCCGCGCCCACAAAAAAGCCCGCTCGATGAGCGGGCTTTTTCATGACCGGGAAGCGATCAGAACGCCGGAACCACGGCGCCCTTGTACTTCTCGAGGATGAACTGCTTCACCTCGGGGCTGTGCAGGGCCTTGGCCAGTTTCTGCATGTCGGCGCTGTCCTTGTTGTCCGGGCGGGACACCAGGATGTTCACGTAGGGCGAGTCGCTGCCTTCGATGGCCAGGGCGTCCTTGGTGGGGTTCAGCTTGGCTTCCAGGGCGTAGTTGGTGTTGATCAGGGCGAGGTCGACCTGGGTCAGCACGCGCGGCAGGGTGGCTGCTTCCAGCTCACGCACCTTGATGCCCTTGGGGTTCTCGGCGATGTCCTTGGGGGTGGCGGTGATGCTGGTGTTGTCCTTCAGCTTGATCACGCCGACCTTGTCCAGCAACAGCAGCGCACGGCCGCCGTTGGTGGCGTCGTTGGGGATGACCACCGCGGCGCCCTGGGGCAGCTCATCGAGCTTCTTGATCTTGGTGGAGTAGGCACCGAAGGGCTCGATGTGCACGCCGGCGACGCTCACCAGCTGGGTGCCCTTGGCCTTGTTGAACTCATCCAGGTACGGCTGGTGCTGGAAGAAGTTGGCGTCCAGGCGCTTCTCGGCGACCTGCACGTTGGGCTGCACGTAGTCGGTGAAGACCTTGATCTTCAGGTCCACGCCTTCCTTGGCCAGCTGCGGCTTGATGAATTCGAGGATTTCCGCGTGGGGCACCGGGGTGGCGGCCACGGTCAGGGTGTCGGCCTGGGCGGAGAGGGCGGCGAAGGCGGCAGCGGCCACCAGCAGTTTTTTCATGGAACGCTCCTTATGAGAATGCGAGGGCCGGGTCGGGGTGGACGCCGGCCATCCTTTCACTTGCGCGAGAAATGCACCACCAGCTTGTCGCCGATGGTTTGCAGGATCTGGACGAGCACCAGCAACAGCACCACGGTGACCACCATGACGTCGGTCTGGAAGCGCTGGTAACCGAAGCGGATGGCCAGGTCGCCCAGGCCGCCCGCACCCACCACGCCGGCCATCGCGGTGTAGGACACCAGGGTGATGGCGGTGACGGTGATGGCGGCGATGATGCCCGGGCGCGCTTCCGGCAGCAGGGCGTTGACCACGATCTGCCGGGTGGTGGCGCCCATGGACTGGGTGGCTTCGATGATGCCGCGGTCCACCTCGCGCAGGGCGGTTTCCACCAGGCGCGCGAAGAACGGCGTGGCGCCCACCACCAGCGGCGGGATGGCGCCGGCGACACCCAGGGAGGTGCCGGTGATGAACACCGTGAAGGGGATCATCACGATCAGCAGGATGATGAAGGGCAGCGAACGCAGCACGTTCACCACCAGCGATAGCAGGCTGTAGAGGGCGCGGTTCTCGAACAGCTGGCGCGGGCTGGTGAGGAACAGCAGCACGCCCAGGGGCAGGCCCAGCAGCACGGTGAACAGCAGGGAGCCGCCCAGCATCAGCAGGGTGTCCAGGCTGGCCAGCCAGATTTCGAACCAGTCGATGTTGGCGATGAGCTCGTTCATCAGCGCAGGACCTCCAGGTGCACGTCCGCTTCGCGGAAGCAGGTCAGCGCGGCCTCGATGTCGCCGCCGGTGAGGGCCAGGGTCAGCTGGCCGTAGGGGGTGTCCTTGATGCGGTCGATACGCCCTGCAAGGATGCTGTAGTCGACGCCGGTGCGGCGCGCGACCGTGCCCAGCAGCGGCGCATAGGTGGCCTCGCCGCGGAAGGTCAGGCGCAGGATGCGGCCCTGGACGTGGGCGAAGTCGTCACGCTGCTCGCCCTCGTCCACCTGCTCGTCCTCCTGGACGAAGCGCTGGGTGGTGGGGTGCTGCGGGTGGAGGAACACATCCGCCACCGGGCCCTGCTCGACGATGACGCCGGCATCCATCACCGCGACGCGGTCGCAGACGCGACGGATCACGTCCATCTCGTGGGTGATGAGGACGATGGTCAGGTTCAGCTCGCGGTTGATCTCCGCCAGCAGCTGCAGCACCTGGCCGGTGGTCTGCGGGTCGAGGGCGCTGGTGGCCTCGTCGCAGAGCAGGATCTTCGGCTGGGTGGCCAGGGCGCGGGCGATGCCGACGCGCTGCTTCTGGCCGCCGGAAAGCTGGGCGGGGTACTTCTTCGCGTGATCGCTGAGGCCGACGCGGGCCAGCAGCTCGGCGACGCGGGCGTCGATCTCGCTGCGCGACAGCTCGCCGGCCAGCTTCAGCGGCAGGGCGACGTTGTCGGCGACGGTCTTGGAAGACAGCAGGTTGAAGTGCTGGAAGATCATGCCGACGCGCTGGCGGAAGCGGCGCAGGCCTTCGGCGTCGAGTGCGGTGACGTCTTCGCCGGCGATGACGATGCGCCCGCCGCTGGGTTCTTCCAGGCGGTTGATCAGGCGCAGCAGGGTGCTCTTGCCGGCGCCGGAGTGGCCGATCAGGCCGAACACCTCGCCCTGCTCGACACGCAGGTCGGTGGGCTGCAAGGCCGGAATCTCGCGGCCTTCGACGCGATACGCCTTGTGGACGTCATGGAATTCGATCACGGGGGAAACCTTGTGGGTTCTCGGGGGCCGGATGGGGCCTAAAAAGCCGAGTAGTTTACCTGTTCGCACATAGGCGCCGAAAATCTTTGTCGGCCTATGGCTATAGCCAGTTGGAATAAGAACGGGAGTGGGCGCGTCTCGCCATCGTCACGCCATGGTGGGGGTGAACGCGGGTTCCACCCGCCCTACGGATCGGCGTTGCGTGACCTGGGGCGGGTGTAACCCGGTGCGTGCTGGCCGGGGCCTCAGCTCTTCGGGCTGAGCACCAGGTTCGGCACCTTGGCGGGGTCGACGCTGTGGTCCACGCGCAGCTTGTAGCTGGGGTCGAGCTTCTTCACCCGGGCGGAAAGCAGGGCCACGACCCAGGGGTACTGCTTGGCTTCGCGCACCTGCAGGCGCACGCCGCAGTCGAAGGCGACCACGTCGGCGGCGACGGCGTCCAACAGGCTGCGCAGGCGCTCGTTGTCGTCGTTGTCGAGCATCGGCAGGGCCACCTGGTTGGCCACGCGGCGTACGGGCTTGGCGGCTGCGGCCGGCTGGGCCACGGGTGCCGGGATGGCCACCAGCTTGGCGGCCTCGGCGGCCTGGCGCTCCAGGGCGAGGCGCTGCTGGCGGGCCTGCTCGGTACGGGCGGCGACTTCCTTGGCAGCGGCCTGCTCGGTGGCGGTGCGGGCCTGCTCGGCACGGTCCAGCTCGCTGGCGCGGGCCTGGGCGATGGCGCCGTCGAGGCCGGTGGTCAGCGCCGGGGCCTGGGGCATCAGGCTGCGGGCGTGGCTGAGGGCGGTGGTGGCGGTGTCCAGGTCGCCCTGCTGCAGCGCGGCCTGGCCTTTCTTCAGCCAGGCTTCGGTGAGCTGGCGCTGGTACTGCTCCAGGCGGGTGTCGCCGGCGGCGCGCTGCTGGAGGTCCTTGAGCTGGGTTTCGGCGTCGGCCAGTTGCCCGTTGTTCAGGCTCAGGTCCAGCTGACGGAAACTGGTGACCAGGTCGTCGGTGGGCAGGCTGGCCACCTGCGGTTTGCTCTGGCACGCGGCTAACAGCAGGGAAATCGCGATAACGGGAAGGTATCGGGTTGCGAACAGCATCATTCCTGCAAGTCTCGTGTTGCTCAAAAAACGCGCAATTCTACACTGCGCGACCGGGCAGGACAAAAGTCGGGGCCACTTTTTTGCCATCTGCGTGCTATCAGACCAGGCGGCCCGCGCGCCGTTCGCCGTTCGTCCTGTATTTCTGCGGCGGCTTCCCTACCATGGTGAACGACAACAATTACACGCTCTGGCGAGGTTCCGATGCAGCCTGACAACAGCCCCTACGACTACCTGATCGTCGGCGCCGGCCCCGCCGGTTGCCTGCTGGCCAACCGGCTTTCGGCCGACGGGCGGCATCGGGTCCTGCTGCTGGAAGCCGGGGGCCGAGATAACCACCCGTGGATCCACATCCCCGTCGGCTACCTCTATTGCATCGGCAACCCGCGCACCGACTGGTGCTACCGCACCGAGGCCGAGCCGGGCCTCAACGGTCGCGCCCTGGGCTACCCGCGCGGGCGGGTGCTGGGCGGCAGCTCGTCGATCAACGGGATGATCTACATGCGTGGCCAGGCGGCGGATTACGACCACTGGGCCGCCCTGGGCAACCCGGGCTGGGGCTGGAGCGACGTGCTGCCACTGTTCAAGCATTGCGAGGACCACCACGGCGGCGCCTCCGAGCACCACGGCGCCGGCGGCGAATGGCGGGTGGAGCGCCAGCGCCTGTCCTGGGACCTGCTGGACGCCTTCCGCGCGGCGGCGGGCGAGACCGGCATCGCTGCGGTGGAGGACTTCAACACCGGCGACAACGAAGGCTGCGGCTACTTCCAGGTCAACCAGCGCTCCGGGGTGCGCTGGAACGCCTCCAAGGCCTACCTGCGCCCCGCACGCCAGCGCCCCAACCTCACGGTGCTCACCGGCGTCGAGGCCGAGCGGGTGCTGCTGGAGGACGGCCGCGCCCGGGGCGTATTGGCCCGCTGGCAGGGCCAGGCCCGGGAATTCCGCGCCCGTGAGGTGATCCTCAGCGCCGGGGCCATCGGCTCGCCCACCCTGTTGCAGCGCTCGGGGATCGGCCCGCGCCCGCTGCTGGAAGGGCTGGGCATCGCCGTGCGCCACGAGCTGCCGGGCGTCGGCGGCAACCTGCAGGACCACCTGCAGCTGCGGCTGATCTTCAAGGTCAGCGGCGTGCCGACGCTCAACCAGATGGCCGGCAGCCTCTGGGGCAAGGCCGGCATGGGCCTGCGCTACCTGCTGAGCCGCAGCGGCCCGCTGGCCATGGCGCCAAGCCAGCTGGGCGCCTTCGCCCGCAGCGGCCCGGAGCAGGAGCGCGCCAACCTCGAATACCACGTGCAGCCGCTGTCCCTGGAGCGCTTCGGCGAGCCGCTGCACGCCTTCCCGGCCTTCACCGCTTCGGTGTGCAACCTGCGCCCGGCCAGCCGCGGGCGGGTGGATATCCGCGCCGCCGAGGCCAGTGCGGCGCCGCTGATCCAGCCGAACTACCTGAGCGAGGACGAGGACCTGCGCGTGGCCGCCGACGCCATCCGCCTGACCCGGCGCATCGCCGGCGCACCGGCCCTGGCGCGCTACCGGCCGGAGGAATACCTGCCGGGTGCGGCGCTGCAGAGCGAGGCGGAGTTGCGCCAGGCGGCCGGGGCCATCGGCACCACCATCTTTCACCCGGTGGGCACCTGCCGCATGGGCCAGGGCCGCGAGGCAGTGGTGGACGCGCGCCTGCGGGTGCACGGGGTGCCGGGGCTGCGGGTGGTGGACGCGTCGGTCATGCCGACCATCGTTTCCGGCAACACCTGCTCGCCGACCCTGATGATCGCCGAGAAGGCGGCACGGATGATCCTGGAAGACGCGGCCACGGGCGCTGCGAAGGCGGCCGTGGCGCAGGCGGTGAGCGGCTAAGTGCGCTTGGGCAGGGCGAAGCTGAGGAGGAACAGCGCCGCCGCCGAGACGACGATGGAGGGGCCGGCGGGGGTGTCCTTGAACCAGGACAGCGCCAGGCCGGCGCACACCGCCACCAGGCCCAGCAGGCTGGCGCCGGCGGCCATCTGCTCGGGGGTGCGCGCGTGGCGCTGGGCGGCGGCGGCGGGAATGATCAGCAGCGAGGTGATCAGCAGCACGCCGACGATCTTCATGGCCACGGCTATGACCACGGCGATCAGCAGCATCAGCGCCAGGCGGATGGCCGCTACCGGCAGGCCTTCGACCCGGGCCAGTTCCTCGTGCACGGTGATGGCCAGCAGCGGCCGCCACAGCGGGATGAGGATCAGCATCACCAGGGCGCTGCCGCCGAGGATCCAGGCCAGGTCGGTGGGGCTCACCGCCAGCAGGTCGCCGAACAGGTAGCCCATCAGGTCGATGCGCACTTCGCTCATGAAGCTCAGGGCCACCAGGCCCAGGGACAGGGTGCTGTGGGCGAGGATGCCCAGCAGGGTGTCCGAGGCCAGCGGCTGGCGCTGTTGCAGGGTCACCAGCAGCACGGCCAGCAGCACGCAACCGACGGTCACCGCCAGGGTCGGGCTGACATCCAGCATCAGGCCCAGGGCGACGCCCAGCAGCGCAGCGTGGGACAGGGTGTCGCCGAAGTAGGCCATGCGCCGCCAGACCACGAAGGAGCCGAGCGGGCCCGCCACCAGGGCCAGGGCGAGACCGGCGAGAAGCGCGTTGACGAGGAAATCAGCCATGGTTGCAGTCGGGGCCGTGCTTGTGGACGGGCGTGAAGCGGGTGCCCTCGGGGAAGGTGGGGGTGGCCACGACCTCGCCATGCAGGTCGTGGGCATGGTCGTGATGGTGGTGGTACACGGCGAGGCTCTTGGCGTCCTGGCCGAACAGCTCGACGAAGGCCGGGTCGAAGCTGACCTGCTCGGGGTGACCGGAGCAGCACACGTGGCGGTTCAGGCAGACCACCTGGTCGGTGGTGCTCATCACCAGGTGCAGGTCGTGGGAGACCATCAGCACGCCGCAGCCGAGGCGGTCGCGCAGGCGGGTGATGAGGCGGTAGAGCTCGGCCTGGCCGGCGACATCGACGCCCTGCACCGGCTCGTCGAGCACCAGCAGCTCGGGCTGGCGCAGCAGCGCCCGGGCCAGCAGGACCCGTTGCAGCTCGCCGCCGGACACGCTCTGCAGCGGGCTGTCGATGACGTGGGTGGCGCCCACTTCCTTGAGGGCGGCCAGGGCGGCGTCGCGGTCCACCCCCGGCACCAGGCGCAGGAAGCGCAGCACGGAAAGCGGCAGTGTCGCGTCCACCTGGAGCTTCTGCGGCATGTAGCCGATGCGCAGGCGCGGCTTGCGCCAGACGCTGCCGCGCTCGGGCTTGAGCAGGCCGAGCACGGTGCGCACCAGGGTGGTCTTGCCGGCACCGTTGGGGCCGATCAGGGTGACGATCTCGCCGGGCTTCAGGCTCAGGCCGACGTCCTGCAGCACCGCCTGGCCGGCGAAGCTGACGCCGACGCCGTCGAGGCGGATCAGCGCGTCGCTCATGCCGCCTCCCGGCAGGTGGCGCAGAGGCCGACGATCTCCACCGTCTGCCCTTCGACGCTGAAGCCCACGGCCTGGGCGCTGGCGACGATGGCGTTGCTGATGGTCGGCTGTTCGAGCTCGATGGCGGTCTGGCATTCGCGGCAGATGAGGAACTGGCCCTGGTGGGCGTCGCCCGGGTGGTTGCAACCGACGAAGGCGTTGAGCGAGGCGATGCGGTGCACCAGGCCGTTTTCCAGGAGGAAATCCAGCGCCCGATAAACGGTAGGCGGCGCGGCGCGGCGGCCGTCTTCCTCGGTGAGCACCCCGAGGATGTCGTAGGCGCCCAGCGGCTTGTGGCTGGCCCAGACCAGCTCCAGCACGCGCTTGCGCAGGGCGGTCAGGCGCAGGCCGTCGCGAGCGCAGAGCACCTCGGCTTCGGCCAGGGCATCACGGACGCAATGGGAATGGTCGTGGGGCAGGCAGGCCAGGGGGGCTTTGGTCTTGATGGGCTTGAGCATGGGCGGCGACGTCCGGGCAAAGAGACGTTATTCTATTACGCTTTCGAGCCGGAGTCTGTTCCCGTGTCACGTCTGTTGCCTCTTCTTCTCCTCGCTTGCCTGGCCCTTCCGGCCCAGGCCGAAGTGCGCCTGCTGGCCAGCATCAAGCCGCTGCAACTGATCGCCGCCGCCGTGCAGGACGGTGTCGGCACGCCCGAGGTGCTGCTGCCCCCGGGTGCCTCGCCGCACCAGTACGCGCTGCGCCCATCCGACGTGCGGCGGGTGCGTGAAGTGGACCTGCTGTACTGGGTTGGCCCGGACCTGGAAGGCTTCCTCCCCCGCGTGCTGGAAGGCCGCAGCAAACCATCGGTGGCGGTGCAGTCCCTGCCCGGCATGACCCTGCGCCACTTCGAAGCCATCGGCCACGACGAGCATGAGCACGGGGCCGAGGATGAACACGAGCATGACCACGACCACCGCCCCGGCTCCCTCGACGCCCACCTCTGGCTGCTGCCGGCCAACGCCCGGGTGATCGCCGCGCGCATGGCCGCCGACCTGGCCGCCGCCGACCCGGCCAACGCCGCCCGCTACCAGGCCAACCTCAAGGCCTTCGACGAGCGCCTGGGCCAGCTCGACCAGCGCCTCAAGGCGCGCATGGCCGCCGTGTCGGGCAAGCCGTTCTTCGTCTTCCACGAGGCCTTCGATTACTTCGAGTCCGCCTACGGCCTGCGCCACACCGGGGTCTTCAGCGTCGCCGCCGAGGTGCAGCCCGGTGCCCGCCACGTTGCCGCCATGCGCGCGCGGCTGCAAAAAGCCGGCCCCAGCTGCGTGTTCAACGAGCCGCCGGTGCGTCCGCGCCTGGCCGAAACCCTGACCGCCGGCCTGCCGGTGCGCCTGGCCGAGCTGGACGCCCTGGGCATGCAGGCAACCCTGGATGCCGGTGGCTACGAGAAGCTGCTGGAGAACCTGGGCGACGGCCTGGCCGGTTGCCTGGAAGCGCTCTGAAGGTTCGGACGGAACGCCCGGCGAGGGGGCGTTCCAGCGACTAAGGTGTCATCGAGGATTTTGGCTCGGTGACACAAGATATTGATATGCGTCATCGATCTGGCACTACATGTTGATAGGGTGAGCCGCTTCCAAGGGTTCATCCAGACGACAGGAGGTTCCGGCGAATGGCGAAGACAGGCACCACGATCCAGGCGCGCGAGGGCATCGCCCTGCAGCCCGCTTCGGAAGATATCTGGGACAGCAAATACCGTCTCAAGCACAAGGACGGCACCGCGGTCGACACCTCCCTCGACCACACCTGGCAGCGGGTCGCCAAGGCCCTGGCCGAGGTGGAGGGCAAGGACGCCGAACACTGGTACGAACGCTTCCTCTGGGCGCTGCGCAACGGTGCTATCCCCGCCGGGCGGATCATCTCCAACGCCGGCGCCCTGGGCCACAAACCGGCCACCTCCACCATCAACTGCACCGTCTCCGGGATCATCCACGACTCCATGGACGACATCCTGGCCAAGGTCCACGAGGCCGGGCTGACCCTCAAGGCCGGCTGCGGCATCGGCTACGAATTCAGCACCCTGCGCCCGCGTGGCGCCTACGTCTCCGGCGCCGGCGCCCATACCAGCGGGCCGCTGTCGTTCATGGATATCTACGACAAGATGTGCTTCACCGTGAGCTCCGCCGGCGGCCGCCGGGGCGCGCAGATGGGCACCTTCGACGTCAGCCACCCGGACGTACGCGAGTTCATCCGGGTCAAGCGCGAGGACGGGCGCCTGCGCCAGTTCAACCTCAGTCTGCTGATCACCGACGGCTTCATGCAGGCGGTGGAGACCGACGACGACTGGC
Organism: Aquipseudomonas alcaligenes MRY13-0052; assembly: GCA_000474255.1. Classification (GTDB taxonomy): domain Bacteria; phylum Pseudomonadota; class Gammaproteobacteria; order Pseudomonadales; family Pseudomonadaceae; genus Metapseudomonas; species Metapseudomonas solani. The sequence continues at coordinate 45,154 of BATO01000029.1, read as the reverse complement.
CCCTGGTATTCCCCGTGCACGCCAAGGAGCTGGGCGAGGTGGACCTGGGCGACCCCGAGCAGGTGGTCTGGCGCGAGTGGCCGGTGCACGAGGGCTACCAGGTGCGCGAGGACGGGCTGGTGGCCTGCCGCGTCTATGGCCGGCTCAAGGCGCGGCACCTGTGGGACATGATCATGGTCTCCACCTACGACTACGCCGAGCCGGGCTTCATCCTCATCGACCGGGTCAACGACCTGAACAACAACTGGTGGTGCGAGGCGATCCGCGCCACCAACCCCTGCGGCGAGCAGCCGTTGCCACCCTATGGCTCCTGCCTGCTGGGCTCGATCAATCTGACCCGCTTCGTCGAGGCGCCCTTCGGCGAGGATGCGCGCTTCGATTGGGACCGCTTCCGCGAGGTGGTGAAGGTCTTCACCCGCATGCTCGACAACGTGGTGGAGATCAACGGCCTGCCGCTTGCGCAGCAGCGCGAGGAGATCACCAGCAAGCGCCGCCATGGCATGGGCTTCCTTGGCCTGGGCTCGGCGCTGACCCTGCTGCGCCTGCGCTACGGCAGCCCTGAAGCCTGCGTGTTCACCGAGGAAGTGGCCCGCGAGATGGCCCTGGTGGGCTGGCAGCAGGCCCTGGAGCTGGCCCGGGAGAAAGGCCCGGCGCCGCTGCTGGCCCAGCGCTTCGCGGTGACCGCGGAGATGCTGCGCAAGCGCCCGGAGATGGCCGCGGACGGCCTCAAGGTGGGCGACGAGGTGCCCGGCAGCCTGCTGCATGCGCGCTATTCGCGCTACATGCAGCGCATCGCCGAGTACGCACCGGAGCTGGTGGAAGAGCTGGCCCGGGTCGGCGCACGCTTCACCCACCACAGCTCCATCGCGCCCACCGGCACCATCAGCCTGAGCCTGGCCAACAACGCCTCCAACGGCATCGAGCCGAGCTTCGCCCACGCCTATTCGCGCAACCTGATCCGCCCCGGACGCAAGACCAAGGAAAAGATCGAGGTGTGCAGCTACGAGCTGCTGGCCTACCGCACCCTGGTCAACGCCCACGCCGTGCCGGGCGCCGAGGCCGCGGCGCAGAAGCTGCCGGAGTACTTCGTTGCTGCCGACGACATCAGCCCGGCCGAGCACGTGGACATCCAGGCGGCCGCGCAGAAGTGGGTGGACTCCTCCATCTCCAAGACCGCCAACGTGCCCACCGACTACCCCTTCGAAGACTTCAAGGACATCTACCGCTATGCCTGGCGCCAGGGCCTCAAGGGCTGCACCACCTTCCGCTTCAACCCGGCGGCCTTCCAGGGCGTGTTGGTGAAGGACGCGGACCTGGAGAAGACCCGCTACCGCTTCGAACTCGAGGACGGCAGCGTGGTGGAGCTCAAGGGCAACGAGCAGGTGGAGTACGACGGCGAGCTGCACAGCGCCGCCAACCTCTTCGACGCCTTGAAAGAAGGCTATTACGGCAAGTACTGATTCGCGGAGGCAGTGATGAGCGTGAAGATCAGCCAGAAGATCAAGGGCTTCAAGGTGGTCGACGTCGAGGCCGAGCGCGTGCGCCTGGCCGCCGAGGAAGCCGCCGCCGTGGTGCAGATGGACGAGACCCTGCAGCGCCCGGAAACCCTGGTGGGTGCCACTTACAAGATCAAGTCGCCGCTGTTCGAGCATGCCTTGTACGTGACCATCAACGACGTGGTGCTCAACCCCGGCACGGCCTACGAGCAGCGCCGGCCTTTCGAGATATTCATCAACTCCAAGGGTATGGAGCACTTCCAGTGGATAGTCGCCCTCACCCGCATCATGTCGGCGGTGTTCCGCAAGGGCGGTGACTGCACCTTCCTGGTGGAGGAGCTCAAGGCGGTGTTCGACCCGCGTGGTGGCTATCTCAAGCGCGGCGGTATCTACATGCCCTCGTTGGTGGCGGAGATAGGCGCGGTGCTGGAGCGCCACCTGATCGCCATCGGCCTGATGGAAGGCCAGCAACTGGGCGAGGAGCAGAAGCTTTACCTCGCCGAAAAACGCGCCGCCTACGAAGCCAGCCTGGGCACCAGCACCGCCGAACCCGGCGAAGGCTTCCCGCCCGGCTCCCAGCTCTGCGGCAAGTGCAACACCCAGGCCGTGGTGCAGATGGACGGCTGCGCCACCTGTCTCAACTGCGGGCATTCCAAGTGTGGGTGAGCCGGGGTTTTCGCAACGCATGCGTTGCGCCGGCGAACGCCCGGCCAAGGATGGCCGGGCCGGGGTCGAACTGAGGCAGCGGAGCACCGACAGGGACGTCTACAGCGGGCTTTACCTTTCCTCGGACAAGCATGCTTCGTCCTCGCGCGCATTTCCTGGGCTGAAGCCCAGGCTACATCTGCCCTCTATCCGTGCCCTTCCGTGGCTCCAGAGTCGGACGTAGGTAGCTGCACCGCTTTCGGCAAACCGGCACCATGGCGCTTTTCCAGGTTCAGGGAGAACCCGAATGATCCGCTTCATCCTTTCGGATGTAGAACACGGCGCCCCTTATCCACGCCTGCCGGCCGATACCGTCATGCGCACGCTGCTCAACCTGCCGGTGGAGGCGCTGGATTGCGCGGCCGCCGAGCTATTGGAGGAGGACAACTGCAACGCCTTCGCCAAGGCCGCGTGCCGTGCCTTCTATGGGCATCACCCGCTGGTGATCCGCCCGGACGACATCTGGTTCTGCATCGCCCAGGGCTTCGCGAACCACATGGCCCTGCATGGCGAGCAGCTGCGGCCCGATCTGGTGAGCCACCAGGGCAAGAAGAAGCTGACGGTGTTCTGCCCCGACTACCCCTTCACCGACAAAAACCGCTGGGTCGAGCTGTTCGGTGATTTCTCCCGGCAGATCGCCGGGGAGATCCCGCAGTTCTCCGACTTCATCTCCACCGCCTTCTCCACCACCGGGCCCATCGAGCAGGCGGCCTTCTCGCTGTGCTGGATGGATGCCTTCAGTGGATATTTCGACTACGAGATGCTGGCCGGTTGCGGCATCCCCGAAATCGAGCTGCAGGGCAGCGAGGATGACTGGCGCCTGATCATCGAGCGTTTCATCGCCCTGGAGGGCTATGGTCTGGGCCATTGGGTGGCGAGCCTGAAGCCGGTGCTGGAGGCGATCGCCCGCACTGCGGCCGGCGAGGTGGACCGCGCCTTCTGGGAGTCCTTCTTCCGCTATCGCAGCGGTTCGGGGCCGTCCGAGCTGACGGGCTGGATCCTCACGCTCTTCCCCTACATCGTCGACACGGCCACCGACGCGCTGCGACCGAACCCCTACCTGGGGGATTGGCAGGTGCGCTTCGAGCGGGCTGGCGTGATGGCGCTGAGCGGTGACTGGCTGATGGCGGACCAGGCCCAGGGGCCGGGCCTGCAGGCCATCCCCAAGAGCCTGGTGAGTGCGGTGCTGCTGATCGACGAGTTCACCACCGGCACGAAGCGCAATGCCCGGTTGGTGGGCGGCTTGTTCGGCGTGGCCCAGCGCGACGTGGACGGTGCGCTGTACCCGGCGTTCGGCTGGGCGGTGGTGGACGAGCCTTCCAGCTAGAGCGCGAAAGGCAGCGGCAGGTGCACGTTCTGGCGGTGGGCCAGGCGGCGCTGGAACTCGGCGGGGTCGTGGATCAGCACGTCCTGGCCGGCGAAGGCGTTGGCGGCGATCAGGCGGGACAGCCAGAAGCGTACGCAGGCGATGCGCAGCAGGGCCGGCCAGAGTTCCGCCTCGGCGGCACTGAAGGGGCGCAGCGCGGCATAGGCACCGAGCAGGGCGCGGGCGCGGTGGGCGTCCAGGCGGCCTTCCTCGTCGGAGCACCAGTCGTTCAGGCAGATCGCCAGGTCGTAGAGCATCGGCCCCGAGCAGGCGTTGTAGAAGTCGATCAGCCCGGCCAGGTGCGGGCCGTCGAACAGCACGTTGTCGCGGAACAGGTCGGCGTGCAGGTTGGCGCGGGGCAGGGCGACGATGCGCGGCTTGAGCTCGGCGATTTCCTTCAGGGCGTCACGCAATAAAGGCAGCGCGGCGTCGTCCAGTTGCAGGGCGAGGGACGGCCCTTCGGCGAGCATCCAGTCCAGGCCACGGTCGCTCTTGCGCTCGATGGGGTGCGCGCGGGTGGCCAGGTGCAGGCGGGCCAGCAGCGCGCCGACTTCGCTGCAGTGGTGCGCGTTGGCTTCGCGCACATGCTTGCCGGCGAGCCGGGGCTGCAGCAGGGCGGGCTTCCCGGCCAGCTCGCGCAGGGCCTGGCCGTTGTCGGTACGCAGGGCGTAGGGCACTGGCAGGCCGGCGTCGTGGAGCACGTCGAGCAGCTCGATGAAGAACGGCAGGTCGTGGCTGGGGCCGCGCTCCACCAGGGTCAGCACGTATTCACCCTGCTCCAGGCTGACGAAGAAGTTGCTGTTCTCCGAGCCTTCGGCGATGCCCTTGAAGTCCTTGAGCCGCCCCAGCCCGTAAGGGGCCAGGAAGGTTTCGAGTTCAGGGCGTTCGAGTGGGGTGAAAACGGACATTGGACTACCTTGTTACGGTCGGCGCAGCAGCCTTACCAGCTGAAGATTTCCCACTGCGGGATCAGCATGTCCGGGTTGTCCGACCGGATGAAGTTGCTGTCGCCGTCTGCGCGGACCAGGAAATAGGGTTTGCCACCCTTGGGGGTGACCTTGATGGCGTACAGGAAGCCGTTGACGCGGTATTCCTGGATGGTCTTGTCGCCGTCCTGGCGGATGGTCACGTCGGGCTCGGCAGAGGGGGTGTCGTCGGCGGCGAATACGCCGGCCGGTGCGACGACCAGCAGGCTGGCAAGCAACAGGCGGTTGATGGCGCGCATGGTGGTAACCTTGTCCCTTATCGTCAATGATCGGGCCATTCTACTGCGGGTCCGGCGAATAAAGGTTGAATTCACGCATGAGCCAAGCCCCTCTCGTCCTGGTGGACGGTTCCTCCTACCTGTACCGTGCCTTTCATGCCCTGCCTCCGCTGACCACCTCCGCCGGCCTGCCGACGGGTGCGGTCAAGGGCGTGCTGAATATGCTCAAGAGCCTGCGCAAGCAGTACCCGGACAGCCCCTTCGCAGTGGTCTTCGACGCCAAGGGCGGAACCTTCCGCGACGAGATGTTCGCCGAGTACAAGGCCAACCGGCCGTCGATGCCCGACGAGCTGCGGGTGCAGGTCGAACCGCTGCACGCCACCGTGCGCGCCCTGGGCCTGCCGCTGCTGTGCGTGGAGGGCGTGGAGGCCGACGACGTGATCGGCACCCTGGCCCGGCAGAGCGCGGCGCTGGGCCGTGCGGTGGTGATCTCCACCGGCGACAAGGACATGGCGCAGTTGGTCGACGGGCACATTACGCTGGTCAACACCATGACCGGTAGCGTGCTGGACATCGATGGCGTGAAAGAGAAATTCGGCGTCGGTCCTGAGCTGATCATCGACTACCTGGCCCTGATGGGCGACAAGGTCGACAACATCCCGGGCGTGCCCGGCGTCGGTGAAAAGACCGCCCTGGGCCTGCTGACCGGCGTCGGTGGCGGCCTGGACGTGCTCTACGCCAACCTCGACAAGGTGCCCGAGCTGGCGATCCGCGGCGCCAAGGGGCTGCCGGCCAAGCTCGAAGAGCACAAGGAGATGGCCTACCTCTCCTACAAGCTGGCGACCATCAAGTGCGACGTCGAGCTGAACGTCGAGATCGAGGCGCTGCACCCGGGCGAGCCGGACGTGGAGGCCCTGACCGAGCTGTACCGCACCCTGGAATTCAAGACCGGCCTGGATGACCTGCAGCGCCAGGCCAAGGCCGCCGGCGAGACGCTGCCGCCGCCCGCAGCGCCGGCCGATGCGGTCGAGACCCGCTATGAAACCGTGTTGGAGCAGGCGCAGTTCGATGCCTGGCTGAAGAAGCTGCAGGACGCGCCGCTGTTCGCCTTCGACACCGAAACCACCAGTCTCGACCCGCAGCAGGCGCAGGTGGTGGGCGTCTCCTTCGCCGTGACCGCGCACGAGGCGGCCTATGTGCCGCTGGCCCACTCCTATATGGGTGTGCCCGACCAGCTGAATCGCGATGCCGTGCTCAAGGCCCTCAAGCCGCTGCTGGAAGACCCGGCCAAGGGCAAGATCGGCCAGCACGCCAAGTACGACATGAACGTCCTGGCCAACGCTTCTACGCCCATCCTCATGCAGGGCATCGCGTTCGACACCATGCTCGAATCCTATGTGCTGGATTCCACCGCCACCCGCCACGACATGGACAGCCTGGCGCTGAAGTACCTCGGCCAGAGCACCATCCGCTTCGAGGACATCGCCGGCAAGGGCGCCAAGCAGCTGACCTTCGACCAGATCGCCATCGAGCAGGCCGGCCCCTACGCCGCCGAGGATGCCGACGTGACCCTGCGCCTGCACCAGGCGCTGTGGCAGAAGCTGGAGGCCGTGCCGTCCCTGGCCAGCGTGTTCCGCGATATCGAGATGCCGCTGGTGCCGGTGCTGGCGCGCATCGAGCGCAACGGCGCCTATGTCGACGCCAAGCGGCTCGGCCAGCAGAGCATCGAGCTGGGCGCGCGCATGGTGGAGCTGGAGCGCCAGGCCTATGAGCTGGCCGGCCAGGAGTTCAACCTCGGCTCGCCCAAGCAGCTCGGCGCCATCCTCTACGAGAAACTGGGCCTGCCGGTGCTGTCCAAGACCGCCACCGGTCAGCCGTCCACCGCCGAGAACGTGCTGGCGGAGCTGGCCGAGCAGGACTTCGAGCTGCCCAAGGTGATCATGCAGTACCGCACCGTGAGCAAGCTCAAGAGTACCTACACCGACAAGCTGCCGGAGCAGATCAACCCGCGCACCGGGCGCATCCACACCTCCTATCACCAGGCGGTGGCGGCCACCGGGCGGCTGTCTTCCACCGACCCGAACCTGCAGAACATCCCGATCCGCACCGCCGAGGGCCGGCGCATCCGCCAGGCCTTCGTCGCGCCCAAGGGCTACAAGCTGTTAGCGGCGGACTACTCGCAGATCGAGCTGCGCATCATGGCCCACCTGGCCAAGGACGAAGGGCTGCTGGATGCCTTCCGCCATGACCGCGACGTGCACCGGGCGACGGCGGCAGAAGTCTTCGGCGTCGAGCTGGAGCAGGTCAGCAACGACCAGCGCCGCAGCGCCAAGGCCATCAACTTCGGCTTGATCTACGGCATGAGCGCCTTCGGCCTGGCCAAGCAGATCGGCGTCGACCGCAAGCAATCCCAGGCCTATATCGACCGCTACTTCGCCCGTTACCCCGGCGTGCTCGCCTATATGGAGCGCACCCGCGAGCAGGCGGCCCAGCAGGGCTTCGTCGAAACGCTGTTCGGCCGTCGCCTGTACCTGCCGGAGATCAACTCGAAGAACCAGGCCATGCGCAAGGGTGCCGAACGCACCGCGATCAACGCGCCGATGCAGGGCACCGCGGCCGACATCATGAAGCGCGCCATGGTGGCTGTGGATAACTGGCTGACGGAGTCCGCCATCGATGCGCGGGTCATCCTCCAGGTCCACGACGAACTGGTGCTGGAAGTGCGCGAGGACCTGGTGGACCAGGTGCGCGACGCCATCCGCCCGCTGATGAGCGATGCGGCGCAGCTGGATGTACCGCTGCTGGTGGAAGTGGGCGTGGGCGACAACTGGGACGAGGCGCACTGAGCCGGCGCCATTCTTGGCATAGACCTCCTGCGCATAAAGCAGGAGGCTCTAATAACGAACGGTTTTCAGCGGGGCGGTGAACTTTATACCTGGGCACAGGGTCAGAGGATGGGAATGGCTGGTGAAGCCTTCGATGCTCCTTTTGCTGTGTTTAGTGTTGGCAGATATCTGAACCCCGCCCTAGCGGTTCAGACTTGAACCCCGAACTTCCCCCTCCCCATACGAAGCTCGGGGTTTTTTTTGCCTGCGATTCAGGCCTCCGGCTCGACCTGCTCGAATTCCTCGCCCAGTTGCAGCCAGTTGGCCAGCACCGCTTGCGCTTCCTCGATGCCCTGGCGCTTGGGTGCCGAGAACAGCTGGATGGTCACGCCCTCGCCCCAACCCTTGCGTATGTCCTGCTGAACCTTCAGCAGCGCGTTCTTCGCGGCGCCGAAGGCCAGCTTGTCGGCCTTGGTCAGGAGGATGTGCATGGGCATGTTGCCGGCGCTGGACCAGTCGAGCATCAGCCGGTCGAAGTCGGTCAGCGGATGGCGGATGTCCATCATCAGGATCAGCCCGGCCAGGCTTTCGCGGCTGCTCAGGTAGGCTTCCAGGTGGCGCTGCCAGTGCTGCTTGAGCGGGATCGGCACCTTGGCGTAGCCATAGCCGGGCAGGTCCACCAGGCGACGCTGGTCGTCCAGGGAGAAGAAGTTGAGCAGCTGGGTGCGCCCTGGGGTCTTCGAGGTGCGTGCCAGGCTGGCGTGGGTGAGGGTATTCAGCGCGCTGGACTTGCCGGCGTTGGAACGCCCGGCGAACGCCACTTCCAGACCTTCGTCGGGAGGGCACTGATCCACCTTGGCGGCACTGATGAGAAAGCGGGCCTGTTGGCACAGACCGATGATCGGGTTCTTGAATGACATGAGGTGTCCACGGGTGCGACGCGGTGTCGCAGGGGGCTGTTTCGTTTCCGTTTGAGCATCGCCAGTATATAATGCCGCAGATTTAGTGTGCGCTTTATCCCCCAGGGTTCAGTGTTCACGGGACTGACCGTTGCGCGACAGAACGCATGGCAGGGCCCCTCTGATGAGGTTGATCATGAAGAAAGTGCTACTCGTCGCAAGCCTTGCGGCGCTGGCCTTTGGCGCGCAGGCTGCCCAGGATCCGGAAGCGGTTTACAACCGGACCTGCAGTGCCTGCCACAACGGTCAACTGCCTATGGCGCCGAAAAAAGGCGACAAGGCCGCCTGGGAGCCGCGTCTGGCCAAGGGCAACGATGCTCTGGTCAAGAGCGTCACCAATGGTTTGAACGCCATGCCTCCCCGAGGCTTGTGCATGGACTGCAGTGCCGAGGACTACCAAGCGGTCATCCAGTGGATGAGCCAATAATCAAGGTAGCCCGGCGCTAACTCTTTCACCCTTAGCCGTAATTGGATTAGCTGATGAACAAAGTACTCGTGAGTCTGCTGTTGACCCTGGGCATCACCGGTCTGGCCCACGCCGCTGGCGACGCCAAAGCCGGTCAGGCGAAAGCTGCCGTATGTGGTGCCTGCCATGGCCCGGACGGCAACAGCGCTGCCCCCAACTTCCCGAAACTGGCTGGCCAGGGCGAGCGCTATCTGCTCAAGCAGATGCACGACATCAAGTCCGGCAACCGCCAGGTCCTGGAAATGACCGGCCTGCTGACCAACCTGAGCGATCAGGACCTGGCCGACATCGCCGCCTACTTCGCCAGCCAGTCCGGCAGTGTCGGCGCCGCCGATCCCAAGCTGGTCGCGCGCGGTGAAGCCCTGTTCCGTGGCGGCAAACTGGAAGAAGGCATGCCTTCCTGCACCGGTTGCCACTCCCCGAACGGCGCCGGCAACGCCGCTGCCGGCTTCCCGCACCTGGGTGGCCAGCATGCCCAGTACGTGGCCAAGCAGCTGACCGACTTCCGCGAAGGCAACCGCACCAACGATGGCGACAACATGATCATGCGCGCCATCGCCGCGAAGCTGAGCAACAAGGACATCGAAGCCGTCTCCAGCTACATTCAGGGCCTGCACTAAGTCCGGCCCAGCGGTAGAAAACGGTAAATAAAAGGGTGGCCATGGCCACCCTTTTTCATTGGCGCCCCCGCTACAATTGCCGGAACCCGACGCAACGCGATCGGTCGAAGCAAGGCCCGCCGCAGAACCATATGACCCGCTTAGGAGTTGAGCATGCGTAACCTGATTCTTTCCGCCGTTCTTGCCAGTGCGAGCCTTTTCGGCATGACCGCACAGGCCGAGGATATCCAGGCCGGCAAACAGTACGTCGAACTGAGCAGCCCGGTCCCGATTTCCAAGCCCGGCAAGATCGAGGTGGTGGAACTGTTCTGGTACGGCTGCCCTCACTGCTACCAATTCGAACCCACCCTGAACGCCTGGACCGAGAAGCTGCCGGAGGACGTCAACTTCGTACGCATCCCCGCCATGTTCGGTGGCGTGTGGAACGTCCACGGCCAACTGTTCATTACCCTGGAAAGCATGGGCGTCGAGCACGCCGTGCACAAAGCCGTGTTCGAAGCCATCCATAAGGAAGGCAAGAAGCTCTCCACCCCCGACGAGATGGCCGAGTTCCTCGCTGGCCAGGGCGTCGACAAGGCGGCCTTCATCAAGGCCTACAACTCCTTCGGCGTGAAGAGCCAGATGGAGAAGGCCAAGAAGCTCGCCATGGCGTACCAGATCTCCGGCGTACCGACCCTGATCGTCAACGGCAAGTACCGCTTCGACATCGGCTCCTCGGGCGGTCTCGAGCAGGCCACCCAGGTCGCCGACTTCCTCATCGCCAAGGAGCGCGCCGCGAAGTAAGCGGCGCCCGGCAGAGCGAAGATGCTGCGCCGCTGGAGCAATGACAGAACCGCTGGCCTGCGGGCTCCGCAGGTCAATCCTCATTGTGGCTCCAGCGGCCTCCCAAAGGATGGCCGCCTTCGGCTGCTCAGCTTCAACATCCAGGTCGGCATCAGCACCGGCCGTTACCGCCACTACCTGACCCGCAGCTGGCAGCACCTGCTGCCCCACGCCGGCCGCGCCAGCAACCTGCAGCGCATCGGTGCCCTGCTCGGCGATTTCGACCTCGTGGCCCTGCAGGAAGTCGACGGTGGCAGCCTGCGTTCCGGCTACGTCAACCAGGTCGAGCACCTCGCCCACCTGGCCGATTTCCCTTTCTGGTACCAACAGCTCAACCGCAACCTCGGGCGCATCGCCCAGCACAGCAACGGCTTGCTCAGCCGCCTGCAGCCGACCCAGCTGGAAGACCACCCCCTGCCCGGCCCGCCCGGGCGCGGCGCCATCCTCATGCGCTTCGGCGAGGGCGAGGACGCACTGGTGGTGGTGATGATGCACCTGGCCCTGGGCACCAAGGCCCGCTCCCGCCAGCTCGCCTACATCCGCGAGCTCATCGGCGGCTACCGCCACCAGGTGCTGATGGGCGACATGAACACCCACGCCAACGACCTGCTGCAGAACTCGCCCCTGCGTGACCTCGGGCTGCTCGCGCCACAGGTCGAGGCCACTTTCCCGAGCTGGCGCCCGCAGCGCTGCCTCGACCACATCCTGCTCAGCCCCAGCTTGACCCTGGAGCGCGTGCAGGTGCTCAGCCAACCCATCTCCGACCACCTGCCAGTGGCGGTGGACATCCGCCTGCCCACGTCCCTTACCGGGGATGCGTTGCCGGCCCTGGTGGACACTCCCGACGGATCACCTTCATGAGCGACGACGGCCAGCGCTGGAAAGAAAAGTACCTGCAGAGCCTCGAGCAGCAGGAGAAGCTGGAGCGTCGCTGGGACGCCCGCCTCGATCTCCTGCGCCGTGGCCTGGTGCGCAGCTCCCTCGCCGCCGAAGGCAGCGACAAGGCCGTCGACCAGTGCATGCAGGAGCTGCGCGAGATCATCCGTGGCGATCAGATAGACGCCGGCCTCTCCGCCCTGATCCCGCGCCTGGAAAAGGCCGTGCTGGATTCCGAGCAGCGTCGCCAGCAACGGATCGACCAGAACGTCGGCGCCCTCACCGGGCTGACCAACCAGCTGCTCAAGCTGGATGTGCCGCGTGACGTGCGCAAATCCCTCAAGCAGTTCGCCAAGCGCATCGACGAGCGCGCCAGTCAGGCGCGTGAGATGCCTGCCCTCCTCGGCGAGCTCAGCGGCCTGCAACAGCGCGCCCTCGACGAGATCGCCAACACCGACCCTGCCGCGCCCAAGCCCGGCCTGCTGCAGCGTCTGTTCGGCAGCCAGGGTGACGCCACCGAAGACGCCCAGCCTGCTGCCGCGCCGCTGCCCACCGGTGACGCCCTGGCTCCACCACCGGCCGTCCCGGCACCTGCCGCATTGCAGGCCGCGCCCCCGCTGGACGACGAGCCCGCATCGCCGGCCCAGGCGCTCGCTGCCGCCCCGGCTCCTGTCGTGCCAGCTCCCGGCGTGCCGCCTACCGTTGAGGCGGCCCCCGTGGCTGCGGCTCCCGCTCCGGCGCCTGCCCCTGCCCCTGCTCCTGCCCAGGCTCCCGTACCCACCCCGGCAGCCGCCACCGAGCAGTCTGCCTCGGCCCAGGTGGTCGCCGAAGCGGCACCGGTGGTTGCGCCCCTTGTGCCCGAGGTTGCTCCTGCCGCCCCGGTCGGGCCACTCGCTGCAGCCGCTCCGGCGCCTGTCACCGCGCTGGCCGATGGTGTCAGCCCGAGCCTGACGCCGCGCCTCGACAGCCTGCCATTGCCGGCGGCGCTGCTCACCGGCGAAGGCGACCCGGGCTACGCGCTGCCCACGCCGCCCGAACCCGGCTACAGCGCCGTCGCGCCCCACGTCGCCGCCAGCCTGCGCGGGCTGCTGGACGAGCTCGACCTGCCCGAGCGCCACAAGCCCCAGGGCGAAGCCCTTCGCGAGCGTCTGGTAGGTGGCCTGAACTGGTACGAACTGGTGCCCGTGCTGGACGACCTCGCCGTGCTGGTGCTGGCCGTCACCAACAGCGAGCACCGTGACTTCGCCATCTACCTCAAGCAGCTCAACGAGCGCCTGGTCGCCTTCGTCGCCTCCATTTCCGCCGCCCAGGAGGGTTACAGCGAGACCCTGGAAAGCGCGCGCGTGCTCGACGACCAGTTGCGCGAGCAGGTCAGCGACCTGCAGAGCAGCGTGCAGGACGCCACCGACCTGGACGACCTCAAGCGCGCCGTGGAAAAGCGCCTCGACGGCCTGCTCAGCACCATGAACGACTACCAGCGCCAGCGCGCCGCCCGCGAAGAAGAAGTCGGCGGACGCCTCAAGGTGCTGGTGGATCGCGTCGCCACCATGGAACAGGAAGCCAGTTCCTTCCGCGACCACCTGGAAGAACAGCGGCAGAAAGCCCTCAGCGACCCGCTCACCGGCCTGCCCAACCGGGCCGCCTGGAGCGAGCGCCTGGAACTGGAAGTGGCGCGCTGGAAGCGCTATGGCGGCGAGCTGCTGCTGGCGGTGCTGGACATCGACCACTTCAAGCGCATCAACGACAACTACGGCCACCTGGCCGGCGACAAGGTGCTCAAGATCATCGCTGGCGAGATCGCCAAGCGCCTGCGCAAGACCGACTTCATCGCCCGCTTCGGCGGCGAGGAGTTCGTCCTGCTGCTCCCCGCCACGCCCCTGGAGGGTGGCCAGCAGTTGCTCGACACCCTGCGCTCGGCCATCGAGCAATGCCCCTTTCACTTCAAGGGCGAGCCCGTGACCATCACGCTGTCGGGAGGGCTGGTGTCCTTCGTCGAGGGCGAGAAGGACGAGCAGGCGTTCGAACGCGCCGACCAGGCGCTCTACCGCGCCAAGCGCGAAGGTCGCAACCGCATCGAACTGGGCTGAGCCGCCTCAGGCGGCGTGGGTCAGGTAGGGCTTCCAGTCTTCCGGCACATGCTCCAGGCGCGGGTAGTCCAGGGCGTCCAGCTGCAGGCGCGAGAGCTGGAAGGGTGTATGCCGCAGCGCCTGGGGCAGCGCTCGGAGCTCCGGCAACCACAGGCTCACGTAGGTCGCATCCGGGTCGTAATGGCGGGCCTGGCGCAGCGCGTTGAAGGCCTGGCTGCGTTGCGGGTCGCTGGCCACGCCGGCCAGGTAGGCCCAGTTGCCCCAGTTGCTCGCCGGGTCGTAATCCAGCAGGTGTTCTTCAAACCAGGCGGCGCCATGGCGCCAGTCCTGCTCCAGGTCGTGCACCAAGTAGGCGGCCACCACCTGGCGGCCGCGGTTGGACATGAAGCCCGTGGCTGCCAGCTCGCGCATGCTGGCGTCCACCAGCGGCATGCCGGTGCGGCCCTGGCACCAGCGTTCGAAGCGTTCGTCCAGCTGCTGCGGTGCGCGCACCGTAGCCTTCAGGCCGCCGGCTTCGAACAGCGCGCGGCCATGGCGCAGCAGGGTCCAGCGGAAGTAGTCACGCCATAGCAATTGTTGCCACAGTTGGCGGGTGGAGGCGTTGGCGCCGTACTGCGCCTCGTAGCGGCGCAGCTCGGCAGCGACGCGGCGCGGCGAGAGGCTGCCGTTGGCCAGCCAGGGCGAGAACTTGGAGGAGTACTCGCTGCCCATCATGCCGTTGCGATTCTCCTGGTAGGTGCGGACGCCCTGGGTCGCCCACAGGTAATCGCGCAGTCGCGCCAGTGCCGCGACCTCGCCGCCGGAAAAGGGGAAGGCGCTGATGGGCAGGCCGACCGGCTCGCCCAGACCCAGGCGGGTTGGCGTCGGCAGGGGTTCGAAGAGCGGCTCCACCGCTTCGGGCAGGGGCGGCAAGGCCACCGGGGCCGAGCGTGGTTGATAGACGCTGGGGCGCTGCTCCACCTGCTCGCGGAACTGGCTGAACACCGCCGGCAGGTGCTCCACCGGGGTCGGCAGCTCCTCGCGGCGCAGCAGGCTGTTGCCGGCCAGCTCACGCAGCGGAATGTCGCCGAGTGCCTGACGCAGCTCCTCCACCAGGGTGCGTTCCTGGGGCGCCACCTCCTCCAGGGTCAGTACTTCGTTCAGGTCCAGGTGTTCCAGCAGCGCCGGGATCACCTGCGCGGCGTTGCCCTGCACCACCAGCAGGCGCGAGCCGCGCTGGCGCAGCTCGGCGTCCAGGGCGGTGAGGCTCTCCAGCTGGAAGCGCGCGCGGTGCACGCCCATGCGGCGGATGCCGAGGTCGCCCGGGCGCAGCAGGGTCGGGTCGAAAACGAACAGCGGCAGGACGCGATCGGCCGCCAGCGCCGCTTGCACGGCGGGGTGATCATCGAGGCGCAGATCCTGTTTGAACCAGAGCAGAGTACGACGCATGACGTAAATCCTCGGCAGGCATTTCCCTATGCCAACTGATTCCGCTGGCTTCTAGACGTTATAGGCTTTTCGCCGGGCTTGAACAGTGCCGCCGGGAGGATGACCGGTGGCGTTGCTGCCGTCGGGCCGGGAGCTGCGTATAATCCGCCCCTTTTTTCGCGGGCCCTGCCTGCATTCACCTGTGGAGACATCGTCAATGCGTCTTTCCTTTTCCCGTATCGCCAGCTGGTTGGGTGGTTTTGCCCTGACCTTCGGCGCCGTTCAGGTCGCCGGCAACGAATTGCTGCACCTGCAGGACAGCAACCTGCAGTTCTCCACCCTGCCCTATTCCGCCGGCGAGAGCTTCCTCAGCTTCGCCACCGAGCGCCCGGCCTTCACCGCCGGCCTCTCGCCCAAGGCCCTGGCGGAGCTGCCCGGCCACACCCCGGCGCCCCTGCAGATGCGCCTCAGCGGTGCCCAGGCGGCCCCGGCGCCTGGCCAGGGCGGCAACCTGCTCGGCCCGGCCTTCGACCTGCAGGCCCCCGGCTTCGACTACCTGACCCTGAGCCTCTACGACCGCGACGACCAGGACGAACCCGGCCACAGCGTGCAGTTCAGCGGCGCCTGGGCCTATGCCTTCCGCCTCGGCGAGGCCAGCTGGATGCTCGATGGCGGCCTCGACTGGGCCGGTGCCGAAGGCGACCGCGAACAGGGCCTGAGCTTCAGCCCGCAGCTGAGCTTCGATGCCGGCGACTACTTCTTCGCCCAGGGTCGCCAGCTATTCCTCGGCATCCAGTACCTGCAGCAGAGCGGTGGCTACAGCGAGCTGGACGACGTGCGCGGCAACGCCTCCCGCGAGCAGCGCGCGGTCAACGGCACGCTCAAGTACCACTTCTGACCCCGATCGGCACGGCGGCGAGACGTCGCCGCCAGCGCCCTTTACACTTCGTCCTTCAGTTGAGGAGCGCCCATGGAAATTCTCGGCATCGCCGTGCTGATCTTTCTGGTCACCGACCCATTCGGCAACATCGCCATCTTCCTCGCCGCGCTGAAGAACGTGGCGCCGGAGCGCCGGCTCAAGGTGGCCCTGCGTGAGCTGGTGTTCGCCCTCGGCCTGCTGCTGCTGTTCCTCACCTTCGGCGAAAACATCCTCAGTGGCCTCGGCCTGTCCCGCGAGGCGATCGCCATCGCCGGCGGCATCATTCTCTTCATCATCGCCCTTCGCCTGATCTTCCCGCGGCCCGAGGGCGTGCTCGGCGACCTGCCGGACGGCGAACCCATGCTGGTGCCCCTGGCCACCCCGGCAGTGGCCGGCCCCTCGGCGCTGGCGGTGCTGATGACCCTGCGCAACACCCACCAGGGCGAGCTCTGGGAGCTCTACGTCGCCGTGCTGGTGGCCTGGGCCTGCACGGCCCTGATCCTGCTCCAGGCAGCCTTCCTGCAGCGCTTTCTCGGCCAGCGCGGGCTGATGGCGGTGGAGCGCCTGACCGGCATGTTGCTGATCATGCTCAGTGTCGACATGCTCCTGGACAACCTGCAAAGCGTGCTACACATCACCCCATGAAAACCCTAGCCCTCGGCCTGTTGCTGGCCCTGCTCGCCGGTTGCACCAGCGGCCCGCGCATCGATCGCAGCCAGACCTCGGTCAACCAGAACAGCCGCGTGCAATACGTCGTGCTGCACTACACCTCCACCGACCTGCCGCGCTCCCTGGCGCTGCTCACCCACGGCGAGGTCAGTGCGCACTACCTGATCGGCGCCCAGCCGCCGACCATCTACCAGTTGGTGGACGAGAACCGCCGCGCCTGGCACGCCGGACAGAGCGAGTGGCAGGGGCGCACCTGGCTGAATGCGAGCACCATCGGCATCGAACTGGTCAACGAGGGCTACGAGCAGACCGCCACCGGGCGCAACTGGCAGCCCTTCGACGACCAGCAGATCGACGCGCTCATCGTGCTGCTCAAGGACATCGTCAAACGCCACAACCTGCCCCTGGGCAGCATCATCGGCCACAGCGACATCGCCCCCCAGCGCAAGGTCGACCCGGGCCCACTGTTCCCCTGGAAACGCCTCGCCGAGGCCGGCCTGGTGCCCTGGCCGGAAGCCTCCGCCGTGGCGGCCGAGCAGGCGCGCTTCGCCCAGGCGCTGCCCACCGTCGGCTGGTTCCAGATGCAACTGGCCCGCCAGGGCTATCCGGTGCCGCGCAACGGTCAGCTGGACGAGGCCACGCGCAATGTCATCGCCGCCTTCCAGATGAAGTACCGTCCCCACCTGTTCGACGGCCAGCCCGACGCCGAGACCGCCGCCCTGCTGCTGGTGCTCAACCGCATGCCGGGCGAGGCACTGCCACTCCGTCCCGTTACGTTCTACTGACGCTCGAATCGCGCCCTGCACCGGACGGTGGCTGGCGTGATGACGGTGGGCTTTACCTGAGTGATCTCGCTCGGACGCGACCCTCCTCATCGTGCAGCCCCCTTCGCCTGCTGGCGCTGCACCCTCTACCCGCCCCTGCCGCGCCGAGGTGATGGGTTTCGCTTCGCTCTACCCATCCTCCAAATAGCGTTCAAGCCCGCCGCTAGAGCGGCAGCGCCAGGTAGAACTGCGCGCCTTCGCCGGGGCGCGAGTAGATGCCGATGCGGCCGCCGTGGAGCTGGACGATCTCCTTGCACAGCGCCAGGCCGAGGCCAACGCCGCCGCCGGTGTAGCTGCCCAGTTGCACGAAGGGCTCGAAGATGCGCGCCTGCTGGCTGTAGGGCACGCCTTCGCCGTTGTCCTCGACGCTGAGGATCACCCGCTCGCCATGGCGCCGCGACTGCAGGCGGATATGCCCGCCATTGGGCGTGTGGCGGATGGCGTTGCTCACCAGGTTGTCCAGCACCCGCTCCACCTGGGGGCGGTCGATGGGCACGCGGGGCAGCGGCTCCTGCAGGTCCAGCTCTATGCTGATGCCCTTGTTCTGCGCCGGCTCCTGGAAGCGCGTGCGCAGGGCGCCGAGCAGGTCGTCGATATCGCAGGGCGCCAGGGTCAGGGTCTGCATGCCGTTCTGGTAGCGGGAGAAGTGCAGCAGGTCGTTGATCAGCCGCACCAGGCGCTGCATCTCCTCGTCCACCGTCAGCAGCAGGTCGGACTCGCGGGACTCCTCGGCGAAGACCAGGCGTTCGCGCAGCAACCCGAAGGCCATCTGCATGCCGGTCACCGGGGTGCGCAGCTCGTGGGAGGCGCGCAGCACGAACTCGTTGCGCACCCGCTCGAAGGCGCGCTGCTCGGTGACATCGCGCAGCACCATCACCGCACCGAGGATGCGCTCCTCGTCCAGGCTCACCGGGGTCAGGCGCCAGCTCAGCAGGCGGCTCTCGCCCTCGACCTCGATGGCCAGGTCCGGCGGCACCTGCTCCAGGGGCTGGCCGCGCAGCACCTGCTGGGTAGGCGCCTCCATGGCCGGGTCGCCCAGGGCCTGGCTCAGGGGTTGGCCGAGCTGCTCGGTCTCCCAGGCCAGCTGGCGCTGGGCCACCGGGTTGGCGTGTTCGATGCGGCCCTGGCGGTCGAGGATCAGCAAGCCGTCGTCGATGCTGTCGAGCACCGCCTTCAGGCGGCGCTGCTCGGCCAGCAGCTTCTCGATATTGGTTTCCTTGAACAGCCGCAGGCCCTCGGCCATGAGGCCGAAGCGGCGGCTCAGGGAGGCCATCTCGCTGACCGTGGAAATCGGCAGGGTCACCTGGAAGTCACCCTGGCCGATGCGGTCGGCGGCGCGGGCCAGGGCCTCGATGGGCTGGCCGAAGCGCCGGGCGATGCCGTGGGCGGTGACGAAGCCGATCAGCAGTACGGCGATGCCCAGCAGGCCCAGCAGGGTGGCCACCAGGCCGGCGCGCTCGCGGGCCGACTGCTCGGCCTCGGCGGCGCTCTGCAAGGCGTGCTTCTGCAGCGCCAGCATGGCATTGCGGGTGTCGTTCAACGCCTGGCTGAAATCATCGTCGCGGCGGTCGGTGTTGCGTTCGCTGACCCGCAGGAACTCGCCGTAGCTGTCGGCGATGGCCTGGAAGCCCTGACGGGTCTGCTCGTCGCGGGCGTTCATCAGGCCCTGTTGCACCACGGCGAGGAAACGTTGCTGCGAGGTGAGCAGTGCCTGGATATCCGGCTGTTCGCGGGTCAGGTTCACCAACTGGTCGCCCAGGTGTGTGCGCAACTTTTCGCCCAGGTCGATGGTGGCGAAGTTGTAGGAGATCAGGCGCTCCTGGGAACGGGCCAGCTGCATGACGCTGGTCAGCCCCAGCAGCAGCCCCAGAAGGGCCACGGTGATCAGCGCCGAAATGCTGAGGAAAAGCCGCGTCCGCAGCTTCATCGGCAGCTTCATAGACCGTACTGCTTGCGTTTGCGATAGAGCGTCGAGGCGTCGATTCCGAGGGTCTTGGCGGCCTGGTCGAGGGTTTCGCTGGCCGCGAGCACGGCGGCGATATGGGCCTTCTCCAGATCCTCCAGGCTCATGGAGGCTCCTACGCGCGGGGCGTTGTTGGACGGCGCTTCGCTCAGCCCCAGGTGGGCGATTTCCACCAGCTCCTGGCCGCAGATGATGCTGGCGCGCTCGATCACGTTGCGCAGCTCGCGCACGTTGCCGGGCCAGTGGTAGCCCAGCAGGGCACCCCGTGCCGCGTCGCTGAAACCGCGTGCCGGGCGCGCGTAGTCCTTGACGAAGCGGGCGAGGAAGCGCTCGGCCAGGCCGATCAGGTCCTCGGTGCGCTCGCGCAGGGGCGGCAGGTGCAGGGTGATGACGTTGAGGCGGTAGAGCAGGTCTTCGCGGAAGCGGCCCTCGCGGACCATTTCATCGAGGTTGAGGTTGGTGGCGGCGAGGATGCGCACATCGGCGCGGCGGGTCACCGCGTCGCCCACCCGCTCGTATTCCTTGTCCTGGATGAAGCGCAGCAATTTTGGTTGCAAGGTGAGGGGAAAGTCGCCGATCTCGTCGAGAAACAGCGTGCCGCCATCGGCCTGGTTGACCCGGCCCAGGGTGCTCTCGCTGGCCCCGGTGAAGGCGCCGCGGCTGTGGCCGAACAGCTCGCTTTCCATCAGCTCCGCCGACAGCGACGGGCAGTTGATGGTCACGCAGGCCTTCTTCGCCCGCTTGCTCCAGCCGTGGATGGCCCGGGACAGCTCGCCCTTGCCGGTGCCGGACTCGCCGAGGATGAGGATGTTGGCGTCGGTGCCCGCCACCTGGCGAGCGGTTTCCAGCACCGCCATCATCGCCGGGCTCTGCGAATCCAGGCCGTCGCCCGGCTTGCGCACCTCGCCCTCCAGGGCCTCCAGGCGCGCGGTGAGCTGGCGCACTTCCAGCTGCTTGGCGGCTGAAAGGCGCAGCTGGTCGGGGCTGCAGGGTTTCACCAGGTAGTCGGCCGCGCCGGCCTGCATGGCGTCCACGGCGGTGTCCACGGCCGAGTGGGCGGTGACGATCACCACCCGCATCCAGGGGGCCTGCACGCGGATCTGCGCAAGCACATCCAGGCCGTTGTCATCGCCCAGGCGCAGGTCGAGGAAGCACAGGTCGAACACCTGGCGCTGCAGGATGGCCTCGGTCTGTGCCGCACTGCTGGCGGTGGCCACGCTGTAACCCTCGTCTTCCAGGCAATAACGGAAGGTGCGCAGAATCGCCGACTCATCGTCGACCAGCAGGATGCGTCCCTTGGTTTCCGTTGCTGATGCCATTTTGTCGCTCCGCATTGTTCAGTCGTATCGCTTAGTCCAGGAATTATCGTGCAAGTTGCAAGGTCCTTTCATACATGTATTGCAGCCTGCATGCAGCGGGTATTTGGACGTCTACGATAACTAATTGATTTTAAAGGAATAAACGCCACGAAAAGGCCTGGCACAGGCCTTGCGATAACCCCTGCATCTGGAGGCGCCGAGCGCCGAAGTGGATGACAGGAGGTTTCCATGCCGCACTTGCACAGCCTGGCGCTCGCCATGGCCGGTAGCGCCTTGCTGGGGCTGGTCGCCCTGCCGGCGGCCGCCGGGGACGGCTTCAGCGAACAGATTCGCGAAGCCCGCCAGGAAGGCAGCATCTGGACCGCCTTCGCCTTCAACCATCACCTCGGCCCCTTCTCCCTCAACGTCGATGTCGAGCATGGCCTGGCCACGCTCACCGGCACCGTGGCGAATGAAGTCAACCGCGAGCTGGCCGAGCAGGTCGCCCTCGGCGTCGAGGGTATCGACGCTGTGGATAACCTCATCCGCGTCGACCCGGGCGTTCGGCCCCGTTTGCTGTCCATTGCCGCCGCCGACAGCCACCTCGACGACGCCACCGTCACCGCCAAGGTGAAATCCAAGCTGCTGTGGAACACCACCACCCAAGGTCTCGACATCGGTGTCGAGACCCGCGAAGGCCTGGTCACCCTCAGTGGTCGCTCCGCCAGCGCCGAGTCCCGTGAGATGGCCGGCAAGCTGGCCGCCAGCACCGAGGGCGTCGAGCGGGTGGACAACGCCATTCACCTCAGCGCCGACCCCGGCACCGCCCAGCGCGACGGTGAGCAACGGGCCGAGGCCGGCAGCCTGCTGGGCGACGCCTGGATCACCGGCAAGGTGAAGACCCGCTTCCTCTCCAGCGACAACCTCGCCGCCCTGGATATCTCCGTGGAAACCGACGACGGCGTGGTGCGCCTCACCGGCAACGTGGCCACAGCGGCAGAAAAGGCGCTGGCGGTGGAAACGGCCAGAAATGTTCGCGGCGTGCTCGATGTGCACGCCGCATCCCTCAAGGTCGCCGGCTGAACGCGCGACCCGTACCCCCAAGGAGAAACACCATGACCAATACCACTGCGCAACTCAACGAGCTGATCGAGATCACCCGTGACGGCGAGCGCTTCTACCAGCACGCCATCGACGAAGTGAAGGACCCGGCCCTGCAGGGCCTGTTCCGCGACATGGCCCAGGCCAAGACCCAGGTCATCCAGGCCCTGGCGGTCCGGGTCGCGGCCAACCACGAAGACCCGTCCACCGGCGGCACCTTCGTCGGCAAGTTGCGCCAGGTCTATGCGGACACCCGCGCCACCCTGTCCAGCGACGAGAAGGCCACCTATGTGAGCCAGCTGGAGGAAGCCGAGGACCGCATCCTCCATGCCTTCGAAGACGCCCTGGAAAGCGCCGAGCCCGAGGTGCGCGGCCTCCTCGCCCAGGAAATGCCCCGGGTCAAGGCCTGCCATGACCGCATGCGCAGCCTGAAGCTGGCGATGAAGTGAGCCCGGATCGGACAGGGATGTCCGGCCATGCAAAACGCACGACGCAGCGCTGGCGATCATGCAAGTTGCCAGCAGATCCAGTGATCAATCAATTCGTAAGTTATTGAATTTAAATGGATTTAACTGATTAGAAAAACTGGCATGCGCTCTGCAATCAATACATCAGGAAAAGCAAATCGCCAGCCGGCGATGACCGCTAGGACAGGCAGGGGCGCTTCGGTTCCCTCGATCGATCAACAGCTCAGGAGGTGTTTCAGGATGAACCGTCGTCATGCGCGTCTCGCCCTTGCGGGCAAGGTACTGCTGGCCGCCCTCGCCGTGGTGTTGATCCTCCTGGCCGAACACCAGCTGCGCCAGAGCCTGCGCAGCCACGAGCAGCAGCCCCCGCTGCCGGCCCGCCTGGATATCGCGCCCACCCCGGCCGCTTTCCATGCCAACGGCATGCTCCACGACGGTTCGCTGCAGAGCGTTGCCCAGCAGCGCTGGAACGATCAACCGCAGCAACCCCGCTGGGTGTTCTGAGTACATAAAGGAGATACGAAGATGTGGACCATCGCCCTGTTCCTGACCGCCCTCCTGATCCTCCCCGTATTGATGCTCGGCAGTGCCCTGGCGGTTGGCCAGGCGCTGCAGGACAGCAACGACTTCAGCGATATCGATTTCATCAATCCCCCGGCGGACGAGGCCCTCGCCTCGCAGCCGGCTCAGCACGACCCGGCCTGGTCGCCGGCGCACTGAGAACCCGACAAACCGAAGCAGGAGAAACCATCATGCTCAGCTGGGCACTTACCTTCCTCGTCATCGCCATCGTCGCTGCCGTTCTGGGCTTCGGTGGTATCGCCGGCACCGCAGCAGGTATCGCGAAGATTCTCTTCGTGCTGTTCCTGGTCCTGTTCGTGGTGTCCTTCATCTTCGGTCGCCGCAGGGGCTAGGGAGGCAGCATGCGCATCCTGCGTGATCTCTGCGCCGCCGCCGCGTTCGGCTTCGCCAGCACCCTGGTGCTGGCGGCCGATACCGACGCGCAGCACAGGCTCAACGAACTGCTGGGCACTGACCCGCAGTACCGCGAGACCTGGCAGGCGCTGGTCAAGGACGAAAGCCGTCTGCCCGAATGGGTAATGAACCTGAGCGGGACGGCACCGCCGATGAAGGCGGTGGACCAGGACGGCGATAAATACCTGGTTGGCGAGTTGTGCGAACCGCATGCCTGCGCCAGCCAACGACTGCTCGTCGCCTTCAGCTGGGACAAGGACGACGCCTACGCCCTTCTGGTGCAAGTGCCGGAAGGCCTGCCCCAGGACAAATCACCGAGCCGCCACGCCAGCAAGCGCTGGTTGGGCGAACCGGATGATGAGGTCAAGGCGATTCTCGAGAACCAGCTGAAAAGCGATCCGAACTGGTACTGAAGCCATTCAGACCACAGGCCCCGCAGGCGGGGCCATGACCATGGGGCCGGGTTGTTCCGCGTCGGTAGAGCGGCATGACCTAGGGGTAAAGGGGTTACCTCCGCGAACGCGGGCCGGGTCAGGCGAAGCCGCCACCGGGAAGCTGTGATCCAGCTTCTCGGTGGTAGCGTTAAAAGCAGCTGGAAGAGAAAAGCAGCTGGAAGCTGGAAGACAAAAGCCGGGAGCTGGAGTCTTCTTCAAGCTTCAAGCTTCAAGCTTCAAGCTTCAAGCTTCAAGCTTCAAGCAGTGACTCAATAGCCCCAGCTCGGGCGGACCTTGTCGCTGGCCAGCAGGCCATTCATGTAGAGGCTGAGCGCGTGGATCGTACCGTCCACTGTCTGATTGCCGTGCATTCCCGCTGGAGCTAGCAGGTAGACCTGCTGATTCCCCGGTGCCCAACCGCCGTTGCCGGTGTGCAGCGTCCCGGCGCACCCTGCGAGCAGGGTGAGCACGGCGAAGAGGGCCAGCGTCCTGCCGGCCTTGGTTATTTTCTTTCCCGTCATTGGAGTCGTGTCGCCAACTTGGCTACGTGTGCGCCCTGGAATCTGGCGAGTGCGAGTTCCTTGTCGGTCGGCGTGCGTGAGCCGTCGGCGCCGGCGAGGGTGGCGGCGCCGTAGGGCGAGCCGCCGCGCACGTCGCTGATGTCGGTCAGCTCGGGTGCCGCGTAGGGCAGGCCGACGATGAGCATGCCGTGGTGGGCCAGGGTGTTCCAGAACGAGGTGATGGTGGTTTCCGAGCCGCCGCCGGTGCCGGTGGAGGTGAACACGCTGCCGAACTTGCCCACCAGGGCGCCTTTCATCCAGAGGCCGCCGGTCTGGTCGAGGAAGGTGCGCATCTGCCCGGCCATGTTGCCGAAGCGGGTCGGGGTGCCGAAGAGGATGGCGTCATAGTCCGCCAGCTCCTGGGGGCTGGCCACGGCGGCGGGTTGGTCGAGCTTGGCGCCGGCGTTGCGGGCGATGTCCTCGGGGATGGTCTCGGCGACGCGCTTGAGGGTCACCTCCACGCCCGGCACGCTGCGCGCGCCCTCGGCCACCGCTTCGGCCAGGCGTTCGATATGGCCGTACATGGAGTAATAGAGCACCAGGACCTTCTTCATCGTCATCTCCCAGGACAGAGGTCGTCATCGACCGACCCGGTTCAGCCTAGATGGCTTTCATGACATTGCCGGGGTGGCTTCCTGGCGCGCGCCGTGCCCCCGCCGCTATCATCCGCCCATCGTTTTCGGGGGATTGTTCATGCTCAACGGCCTTTGGCTCGGCTTCTTCGTGGTGGCCGCGACCGCGGCGCTGGTGCGCTGGCTCGGCGGTGACCCGGGTGTCTGGGCGGCCATGGTGGAAAGCCTGTTCGCCATGGCCAAGCTTTCGGTCGAGGTGATGATCCTGCTGTTCGGCACCCTGACCCTGTGGATGGGGCTGCTGCGCATCGCCGAGAAGGCCGGGTTGGTGGAGGTGCTGGCGCGCCTGCTGGGCCCGCTGTTCGCCCGGTTGATGCCCGAGGTGCCCCGGGGCCATCCCGCGCTGGGGCTGATCACCCTCAACTTCGCCGCCAACGGCCTGGGCCTGGACAACGCCGCCACCCCCATCGGCCTCAGGGCCATGCGCGCGCTGCAGGAGCTCAACCCCAGCAGCACCACGGCGAGTAATGCGCAGATCCTCTTCCTGGTGCTCAACGCCTCGTCCCTGACCCTGTTGCCGGTGTCCATCTTCATGTACCGCGCGCAACAGGGGGCCGCCGACCCGACCCTGGTATTCCTGCCCATCCTCCTGGCCACCAGCGCTTCCACCCTGGTGGGCCTGCTGACGGTGGCCTTCATGCAGCGCCTGAAACTGTGGGATCCGGTGGTACTCGCCTACCTGGTACCCGGCGCCCTGCTGCTGGGCGGCTTCATGGCGCTGCTGGCCGGCCTCTCCGCCACGGCGCTGGCGGCCCTGTCGTCGCTGCTGGGCAACCTGGTGCTGTTCGGCCTGATCATGCTGTTCCTGCTGGTGGGCGCGTTGAAGAAGGTGCCGGTGTACGAAACCTTCGTTGACGGCGCCAAGGACGGCTTCGATGTTGCCAAGAGCCTGCTGCCCTACCTGGTGGCCATGCTCTGCGCCGTGGGCGTGCTGCGTGCCTCCGGCGCCCTGGACTTCGGCCTCGATGGCATCCGCGCGCTGGTGGAATGGTCCGGCCTCGACACCCGCTTCGTCGACGCCTTGCCCACCGCCCTGGTCAAGCCGTTCTCCGGCAGCGCCGCCCGCGCCATGCTCATCGAAACCATGCAGACCCAGGGCGTGGACAGCTTCCCCGCCCTGGTGGCCGCCACCATGCAGGGCAGCACCGAAACCACCTTCTACGTGCTGGCGGTGTACTTCGGCGCCGTCGGCATCCAGCGCGCCCGCCATGCGGTGGGCTGCGCCCTGCTGGCCGACCTCGCCGGCGTCATCGCCTCGATCCTGGTGTGCTACTGGTTCTTCGGCTGACCCCGGCCCCGGGCTGAAGCCCGGGCTACCGCCGGCGCTGAACCGGTGGGAGCGAATTCATTCGCGATCGGGGGTGGCGGGTTGCACCCGCCCTACGGCCCGCGTCCAACCCTGTAGGGGCGAATTCATTCGCCCGGCACCGCCCGGGCTCAGAACCCGTTGGCCTTGGCGAAGTCCAGCTTCGGGTCGCGCACGCTGGTGACGTTCACCGCCGCGCCGGACCAGCCGCCCTCCATCTCCTCGGTCATGTGGTAGCGCAGCAGGTTGTACTGGATGGCGGTGCCGCCCAACTGCTGGTGGCCGATGCGCGAGATGACCGTCTCCAGCAGGCTGGAGATCAGGTACTGCAGCGGCGTATCGGAGGTCTTCAGGGCCAGGCCATAGTCGAAGCGCGCGTTTTCGTTGGCCCGGAAGTTCGCATAGAACGCCTGCTTGCCGAGGTCGGTGTTCATCGCCTGGTTGAACGACTGGCGGCAGGCCTCGAGGTCTTCCGCGCCCGCATGGGGCAGCTGCAGGAAGTTGCTGAGGTTCTTCAGGCTCACGCAGCCCTGGGTGGCGATCACCTCCGGCATCAGCGTGATATCCAGCTCACCGGCGCTGTTGGGCACGTTGTGCCAGCGGTTCAGGCTTCCGCGCAGGTCCTCCAGGCTGCTCTCGGTATAGCCGCGGTAGCCGTAGACGTAGGTCGGCGGCAGTACCAGGCCCATGAGCGAGTTGTACTGGGGGATGGAGAGCTCCGTGTGCGGCTTGCCGAAAACGCGGGTGCTGTAGTCGTCCAGCGAGGCCTTGAGCAACGACGGCCGCAGGTTGCGCACCGACCTGCCGTTTTCCAGGGCTTCGACCAGGGACTTGTCGTTGAGCTGCGACTTGACCTCCACCGTGGCGACCACGCCTTCGATCAGGTACACGTCCGCCGAGCCGAAGGTGCGCAGGGTGGGGAAGTCGTTGCGATAGATGATCAGGTCGATCTGCTTGGAGATGCCGCCTTCGTTGTCGACGATCTGCCCCGAGCCGATGCTGATGTTGCTCGGCAGGAAGCGCTTGAGGACATCGCGGATGAAACTCTCGCGTGCATCGCCGAGTACGGTCGAGTGATTGGCGATGCTGCTGCTGACGCTGAAGCTGGTTTCCAGCACCCGGGCGATGGACTTCGCCCAGTTGTTGATGATGGCCATGGGTCTTCCTTGGGGGGGTGAGCGTCCGCAATCTACAGGCACTGAGCCTGTGGGAACATTCATTCGCGACGCTCTTCCATCGGTGTGTCGAGGCACCTGTAGGGGCGACTTCAGTCGCCAAGCGGGGCGTAGCACCGCCAAAGGCTTCGCGAGCAGAGCTCGCTCCTACGGTCATACGGCTATGCGGTCATGGCGCCAAGGTCAATGCGGCTTGGGCGGCAGCGGGTCGTCGGTGACCTCGAAGCGCAGGGTGCCGATCATCTGCCCGGCTTCGGTGACCACGCGCACCTGCCAGCGGCCCACCGGGTTGGCGGGGAAGTTCTGCTTGTGGGTCCAGGCGCGGTAGCCCTTGTCGCGGCCGCCGTGGATGTCCAGGGCGATGCGGTCCACTTCCTGGCCCTCGAAACGCCACAGGTGGTAGATGCGCTCGTTCAGCCCGCGCGGCGCGTTGATCGCGGTGTAGGCGTAGAGGCCATCGCTGCGCAGCTCGGCGGCGGTCACGGTTTCCACGCCCTTGCCCGGGGTGCGCTGGTGGTCGTCCAGTTCCGGGGTCACTGCCACTTCAGTCAGCCACAGGGTGGCCGGCGGCACCATCACCCGGGTCAGCCAGCCGGTGGCGCCCAGGGCCAGGGTCAGGCCGACCAGGGCCAGGCCCCGCCACCAGCGCTGCACGCGGATGGTGCTGTAGAGGCTGAGGAAGGACAGCAGCACGGCGATGCCGAGGGACCACTCGAAGCTTTGCGCGGTGGTCAGGTGGAGGATGATCGGCAGCGCCGTGAGCAGCACCGCGAACAGGGTCAGGGTGTGGTAGGCGAGGAACAGCCAGCGGTGCGGCGCGAGGAAGCGGTTGTACAGCGGGTCGACGATGGAGATCACCGCCGCCACCGCCAGCAGCCCGGTGAACAGCGACTGGCCGCTGTTCCAGCTGGTGGTGATGAGGAAGAAGGGCAGCACGAAGAACAGGCTTTCCTGGTGGATCAGCTGGGTCAGGAAGCGCGTCAGCGGCGGTGGCAGCTCGATCTTGAACAGGCGCTCGATGCTGCTGCGGAACAGGTTCTCCAACAGCAGCCAGACCCAGCTCACCAGCATCACGATGGCGATCACCTTGGCCAGGCGCGCGCCGCGATCCACCAGCAGGAAGCTGCCGACGCCCGAGCAGAAGCCGTAGAGCGCGATGAGCCGCGGGTGGCGCTGGATCAGCGCGATCAGGGCGAGCAGGCGGTTTTTCCAGATCGACATGGGCAGGTCGGCGAAAGCTGCGGGGGCCGCAGGATACTGCCCGCCCGCCGGCCTGAGAAGGCGCCAGGCGCCGCAGCCGACGGCCAGTGCCTCAGGCGGGCGCGGGTCGCGTGCCCGGGCGCCGGCCGCGCCACAGCAGGGCGGCGAGCAGGGCCAGGCCCAGCAGGGCCGGCAGCAGCCAGGCCAACTGGTCGTAGCCCAGCAGGGGCTGCTCGATGCGGATGTAGCCCGGTTCGTGGAACAGCTCACGGGCGATGGCGTTGACCTGCTGCAGGGTCACCGCACGCAGGGCGTCGGCCTCGTTGCCGAAGCGGCCCTCCTGGTAGTCACCCAGGGAGTTCCAGTAGTAGTCGGCCAGCGCCGAGTTGCCCTGTGCCGCCCAGGCCTGACGGCTGATGGCGAGGCTCTTCAGGCGCTCGAAGCTGTCGCGGTCCAGCCCCTGGTCGCGCAGGCGCGTGGTGAGTGTGCGCAGCACCTGCAGCGCCGGTTCCACGTCGCTGCGCTCCAGGTCGGCGTTGAGGCTGAGGAAGGTTTCGCCGCCGAAGGCGCGGCGCTCGGTCCAGGGCCCGTAGGAGAGGCCGTTCTGGATGCGCAACTGCTGGTAGAGCTCCCAGTCCAGGTAGTCCTTGAGCAGCTCCCAGGCGGCGTAGTCGGCGCCGTCTACCTCCGGCTCGCGGTAGATCCAGTGCAGTGTGGCGCTCTGGCCCACCAGGCCGCGGCGCAGGGTGCGGCGCTCGGCGGCGTTGTCGTTGCTTTCCGGCAGGGCCGGGTGCTCGCGTACTTCCACCGGCGCCAGGGCGCCGAAGCGCCGCTCGATGAAGGCCGGCAGCAGGCGGTCGAGGTCGCCGACCACGATCAGGCTCATGTTGTTGGGGGCGTACCAGTCGCGACGCAGGGCCTCCAGGGCCTCGCGCTGCAGGTGCTCCACCTGGGGGCGCTCGGCGCAGGCCAGGCCCAGTTCGACGGCGAGCTGGTCGTGGGCTTCGCGGCCGAGGTCCTGGCGGTCCAGCAGGCGTTCCAGGTGCGAGTAGTGGCCGCCGCCCTCGCGCTGCACCACCTGCTTGGCGGTTGCGATGCGGGCGTCGGTCAGTTGGGTGTCGTCGAGCACCTGCAGCAGCAGGTCGAGTACCTTGCGCTGGTTCTGCGCCGGCGCCTCGATGACGAAGGCGGTGTCGCTGGCGCTGGTGAAGGCGTTCCATTCGCCGCCCAGAGCCTGCATGCGCGCTTCCAGGTCCGCCTCGCCGGCGCCGCCCAGGCCGCTGAAGAACAGGTGTTCCAGCAGATGCGGCAGCTCCTTGTCCGGGCAGGCGAAGTCGTCGAAGCCGACACCCACCACGAGGCGGATGGCGACATGGCCGCGCTCGGGGGTGGGCTTGAGGATCACCTGCAAGCCGTTCTGCAGGTCGTAGCCCTCGACCCGGTTGCGATCGGCGGCGTGCACCGTGGCACCGAGCAGAAGCAGCAGGCAGAACAGGTAGCGCATGGCGTGGGTCTGGTGGCGAGGAAGCGCCGAGCATAGCGGATCGCCCCCGCCCTTGCGCA
Source organism: Aquipseudomonas alcaligenes MRY13-0052 (assembly GCA_000474255.1). GTDB lineage: Bacteria > Pseudomonadota > Gammaproteobacteria > Pseudomonadales > Pseudomonadaceae > Metapseudomonas > Metapseudomonas solani. Next base: position 15,235 of record BATO01000029.1, on the reverse strand, counting down.
ATCACCCCAGGCCGCGGCGGCTGCTCCAGAACTGCAGGGCCAGCTGGCGCAGGTCGGCGGCCAGGCCGGCCACCTCGCCGGCGCTGCGCTGGCTGCACAGGCCGCTGTTGGCGTTGTCGTCGGCGGCGCGGCGGATGGTGGCCAGGCTGCGCTGGATCTCCTCGCTGGCGGCGCTCTGCTGCTCCACCGCGCTGGCGATCTGCAGGCTCATGCCGTTGATGGCGCCGACCTGCTGGTTGATCCGCTCCAGGGACTCGGCCGCGCGCTGGGCCTGGGCCAGGCTGCTCTCGGCCTGGGCGCAGCTGCGCTGCATGGCCGCGACGGCCTGCTCGGCGCCGCTCTGCAGGCTGTTGATCATCTGGTTGATCTGCGCGGTGGACTGCTGGGTGCGCCCGGCCAGGGCGCGAACCTCGTCGGCCACCACGGCGAAGCCGCGCCCGGCATCCCCGGCCCGCGCGGCTTCGATGGCGGCGTTCAGGGCCAGCAGGTTGGTCTGCTCGGCGACGCCCTGGATCACGTCCAGCACCTGGCCGATCGCGCTGCTGTGGTCCTGCAGCTCGCGCACCACGCGGGTGGCGTTGCGCACGTCCTCGTCCAGCTCGGCGATGCGGGCGCGGGTGGCGCTCACCTCGTGCTGGCCGATGCGCGCGGCGTCGTCGGTCTGGTCGGCGGCGCAGGCGCTCTGCTGGGCGCTGCGCGCCACTTCCTGGACGCTGCCGGCCATCTGCCCGACGGCGGTGGCCACCTGGTCGGTCTCCTGCTGCTGGCGGTGGCTGCCGGCACTGCCGTGGGCGACGGCGGTGGCCAGCTCCTCGGCGTGCTCGGCGAGCTGGCGCGAGGATTCGGCGATGCGCCCGACCAGCGCGCCGGTCTCCATCTCCAGCATCTGCAGGCAGAAGCCGAGCTGGCCGAATTCGTCGCTGCGCTGGCCATAGACCGCCTGGCTCAGCGGGTTGTCGGCAATGCCCCGGGCGCGGCCCAGGAGTTCACGCAGCGGGCGCAGCTGGCGGTGCAGGGCCAGCCCCGCGCAGCCCAGCGCCAGGCCCCAGGCCGGCACGGCGGCGAGCAGGCCGTAGGGCGCCAGGGCCTGGTACAGGGCGATGCCCAGCGCCATGCCCAGGGCCGGGCCGGCGAGCAGGCGCAGGTGCAGCGGCAGGCGCGTGTGGGCGGGCATGCGGCCGGCCTCGAGCTGGGCGTAGACCCGTTCGGCACGCAGCACCTGCTCGGCGCTCGGGCAGGTGCGCACCGACTGGTACTCCAGCACCTGGCCGTCGTGCACCACCGGGGTGACGAAGGCGCTGACCCAGTAGTGGTCGCCGTTCTTGCAGCGGTTCTTCACCAGGCCCATCCAGCTGCGCCCGGCCTTGAGCGTCTGCCACAGGTGGGCGAAGGCAGCGGCGGGCATGTCCGGGTGGCGCACCAGGTTGTGGCTGTGGCCGATCAGCTCCGGGCGGCTGAAGCCGCTGACGTCGACGAAGTCCTGGTTGACGTGGGTGATCACGCCCTTGAGGTCGGTGGTGGAGAGGATGTTGGCGTCGTCGGCGAAGACGATGGCGCGGCCGCTGACCGGCAGGTTGCGTTTCATGAGGTCGCTCTCGTGGTGGCTTCGGGCAGCAGGCACCAGTGCCCGTCGAAACATTCTTCGCCGTTGAACAGGCGTTGCAGGGCCTGGGGCGGGCGCGGCCGGCTGAACCAGTAGCCCTGGGCGTAGTGGCAGTCCTCGGCGGCGAGGAAGTCCAGGTGTTCGGGGCGCTCGACGCCTTCGGCGATCACCTCCAGCCCCAGGCTGGCGCCCAGGCCGATGATGGCGCGGGAAATGGCGCGCAGCTCGGGGTCCTCGGGGGCGCCGTCGATGAAGCTGCGGTCGACCTTGAGGATGTGCAGCGGGAAGCGCTTGAGGTAGCCGAGGGAGGAGTAGCCGGTGCCGAAGTCGTCCAGCGCCAGGCGCACGCCCTGGCAGGCCAGTTCGCGCAGGCAGGCGAGGGTGTCGGCGCCGTCCTGCATCAGCAGGCTTTCGGTGATCTCCAGCACCAGGCTGGAAGGGGGCAGGCCCGATTCCTCGAGTATCGACTCGAGCCGCGCAGCGAAGCCCGGCTGGTGCAGCTGGCGGCTGGAGAGGTTGACCGAGCAGCGCAGGCCGCGCTGGCCGTCCAGTTGCCAGGCGCGGGTCTGGCGGCAGGCTTCGCGCAGCACCCAGTCGCCGACGGCGATGATCTCGCCGGACTCCTCCAGCGCCGGGATGAACTGCGCCGGCTGCACCAGGCGGTCGCCCTGGCGCCAGCGCAGCAGGGCCTCCACGCCCACCAGCAGCGGCTGGCCCTGGTCGGTGCGGCAGATGGGCTGGTAATGCAGTTCGAACTCGTCGCGCGCCAGGGCCTGGGCCAGGGCGCTCTCCAGGTCCAGGCGGTTCTTCGCGGCGGCCTGCAGCTCGCTGCTGTAGCGGGCGATCTGCGCCTTGCCGGCCTCCTTGGCGCGGTACAGGGCGAGGTCGGCGGCCTGCAGCGCGTCGATGGTCTGGCCCTCGGCCTGGAGCCCGGTGATGCCGATGCTGGCGCTGACCACCAGGGTGCGCTCGTCCAGGTGCAGCGGCTGGTGGAGGCTGTCGAGCATGCGCTGGGCGACGACCTCGGCGTCGCCCAGGCAGGCCAGGTCGTCGAGCAGCACGACGAACTCGTCGCCGCCGAAGCGCGCCAGGTGGTCGCCCGGGCGCAGGCAGCGCTCCAGGCGATGGGCCACCTCCACCAGCACGCGATCACCGACGGCGTGGCCGAGGCTGTCGTTGATCAGCTTGAAACGGTCGAGGTCGATGAACAGCAGCGCCGCCTGGCGGGCGCCAGGGCGCAACTGGCGTTGCAGGGCCTGCTGCAGGATCTCGTCCAGGCGCAGGCGGTTGGCCAGGCCGGTAAGCGGGTCGTGGCGCGCCGCGTGGCTGAGCTGGTGCTCGGTGGCCTTGCGCTGGCTGATGTCGGTCTGCGAGCCGGCCATGCGCTGGCCCTCGGCGACGCCGCGCACCAGGACCCAGAGGTAGCTGCCGTCCTGCTGGCGCATGCGGTACTCGTGGCTGAGCCAGGGGCTGTCGCCCCGCAGGTGGGTGTCGATGGCCTGGCGCAGGGCCGGCAGGTCGTCGGGGTGGACGCGGGCGAACCAGCCGGCGCTGCTCTCGCCGAAGGCATCGCGCGAGCGGCCGAGCATGCTCGCCCAGCGCTCGGAGATGTACAGCCGGTCGTGCTCCAGGTCCCAGTCCCAGAGGCCGTCGTTGGCGCCGCGCAGGGCCCGGGCGAAGCGCGCCTCGCTGTCCTCCAGGGCCTGGTGCTGGGCGGCACTGTAGGTGTCGATGGCCAGGGCGATGTCGAAGAACACCACTTTCATGAGGCTGCCCAGGGTGCGGGTGGTCTCGCTGTCGCCGAGCAGGCCGGTGAGCATCTGGTCGAGGTACAGGCGGTAGGCGCCCAGGTACCACTTCAGCTCGACGCCCACGCGCTGGTGCACCAGGCCGACCTTGAGCCGGTGCAGGACGTAGTCGCGGTCATAGGGGCCCTTCCACAGGCGCTGGTAGTAGTCCAGCTGGCTGGCCTTCAGGCGCGCCAGGGTCGCCGGGTCGCGGAGGATGCTGGCGGTCGGCTCGAAGTGGTCGAGGTGCGCGTAGAGGCGCTCGACGAACACCTCGTGCAGGGCCTCGACCGCCTCCGCCTGGCGGTTCAGGCGCGCGGCGTCGAGCGCCTGCCAGTCCAGGTAGCGGCAGCGCTGGTCGATTTCGCGACGGCCGAGGCCGATTCTGCCGAGCATCCCCTTGAGTTGTGTTTCCAGCCCCATCCCTCAATCCCTCATGCAAACCTGCGGGCAATAAAAAAGGCGCCACGCGTGGCAGCTCCAAGTGGAACTGCCACGCGTGGCGCCTTGTCTTGCAGGCCCTTGCGTCCTGCCCGGCAAAGCCGGTCTCCGCCCTTGGCGGAACCTTGCAGCGCGAGGTTGTACACCAGTCAGGCCGGGCGCGACAACTCTTCCAGTGCCTGCTCCAGGCGCCTGCGCAAACGCCCGAGTTCCCTGGACTTGAAGGCGTGACGGGTGCGGTCGAGCACGGTCACCGCCTCATCGAGGAGCAGGCGCAAACGGGCGGTTTCGCTGAGGGGCGCGTCCTTGAGCCATCGGCACAGGGGCGCACGCTGGCACTGGCCGGTCTCGGTGATCACTTCGCAGACGACGCCCATGGCGGGCAGCATCTCGCGCAGCAGGCAGGCGAGCGCAGGATCGGTGATGGCGGCGATCGGCGGATCGGAGCTGTCCATGGTCGGGGGCTACGGCTGATGGCAATTGGCTATGAACTCTAGCCATCGCCCGGTTGGCGGGCATTGACCGGCGTCAGTCTGTCGCGAATCGCCACGCCGCCTGGCGGGCTCGGCCACTGCCGGTGCGCCGTGGCTGCCGCTAAAGTGGCGGCCATAACAAGAACCACGGGCGCCTTGCCATGAACTACGACGCGAACCAGCAGCTCATCCTCGGGCTGGTGCTGGCGGTAATGATCTTCGGTGTTTCCCTGGAACTGCGCATCGGCCAGTTCCTCGCCGTGCTGCGCCAGCCGCAGCCGGTGCTCGCCGGCATGCTCGGGCAGTGCCTGATTTTGCCCTGGGCCACCCTGGCGGTGACCCTGCTGGTGGACCTGCACCCCGGGCTGGAACTGGGCCTGCTGCTGGTGGCCTGCTGCCCGGGGGGCAACCTGTCCAACGTGATGACCCACCTGGCGCGCGGCAACACCGCGCTGTCGATGAGCATGACGGCGCTCTCCAGCCTGCTGGCGCTGGTGCTGCTGCCGCTCAACTTCGCCCTCACCAGCGGCCTCAACCCGGAAGCCTCCGCCTACCTGGCCGGGCGCCTCAGCGCCTTGCAGATGGACCGCGGCAGCATTCTCGTCAGCGTAGTCCTGCTGCTGGGCCTGCCGCTGCTGGCGGGCATGCTGGCGGGCAACCTGTGGCCGCGCCTGGCCGAGCGGGTGATGCCCGGGTTCAAGCGCTTCTCGCTGCTGGCCTTCGTGGTCTTCGTCGGCGGCGCGGTGGCCGGTAACTGGCGCCTGTTCGTCGACAACCTCGGCCTGGTGTTCTTCGTCGTGGTGCTGCACAACGCCAGCGCCATCGTCCTCGGCTGGGCCATGGCGAAGCTCGCCCGCCAGCGTGGCGCCAACCTGCGGGCCATGGTCATCGAGATCAGCATGCACAACTCCGGCCTCGCCCTGGGGCTGATCTTCGCCCAGTTCGGCGGTGAGCCGAACATGGCCCTGGTGGCGGCCTTCTGGGGCACCTGGCACCTGGTCAGCGGCCTGCTGCTGGTGGCCTTCTGGCGCAACCGGCCGTTGCCCGTCGCCGAGGAGGGTGTGCCATGCGCGTCCTGATCACCGGCGCCGCCGGCTACATCGGCCATCAGTTGCTGGAGGCGCTGGCCGCCCGCCACCCCGACTGGCGCCTGGTGGCTGCGGACATCCGCCCGCTGCCGGCGTCCGCCCGCGCGGCGAACGTCGAGGAGGTGCAGCTGGACATCGCCCAGCCCGAGGCGGTGGACGCCTGCATCGCCCATTGGCAGCCCCAGGCCATCGTCCACCTGGCCTCGGTGGTGACGCCGCCGCCGGGCATGAGCGAGGCGACCCTGCACGCCATCGACGTCGAAGGCACCCGCGCGGTGGTCACGGCCGCAGCCGCCCATGGCGTCGGGCAGCTGGTGGTGACCAGCTCCGGCGCCGCCTACGGCTACTACCCGGAAAACGCCGAATGGATCGACGAAGCCGACCCACTGCGCGGTCATGACGCCTTCGCCTATGCCCGCCACAAGCGCGAGGTGGAAGAGCTGCTAGCCGAGGCACGGGAACGCCACCCGCAGCTGCGCCAGCTGGTGCTGCGCCCGGGCACCATCCTCGGCCGGCGGGTGGACAACCAGATCACCGCGCTCTTCGACAAACCTTCGGTGATGGGCGTGCGCGGCCATGACAGCCGCTTCGTGTTCATCTGGGACCAGGACGTGGTGGCGATCATCCTCCAGGGCCTGGAGCGCGGCGCCGAAGGCATCTACAACCTGGCCGGCGACGGTGCGCTGAGCATGGCCGAGATCGCCGCCATCCTCGGCAAGCCCTACCGGCCACTGCCGGCGACGCTGATCCTCGCCACCCTGGCGCTGCTCAAACCCCTCGGCCTGACCCGCTACGGCCCCGAGCAACTGGACTTCCTGCGCTACCGCCCGGTGCTCGACAACCGCCGCCTGAAGGAGGAGTTCGGCTACCAGCCGCAGTACTCCAGCCGCGAAGCCTTCCTGGCGTTCCTCGATGCGCGCGGTGTGTTGCCGCGTACCTGACTCCGGCGGCGCGCAGCGCTCCCTAGGTCCTGGCCGAATCAGCCACCAGCTGCTGGCGATATTCCCCCGGCGTCTTGCCGGTCCACTGGCGGAAGGCGCGGAAGAACACGCTGGGTTCGGAATAGCCCAGCAGCACGGCGATCTCGGCGATGGGCAGGCTGCCTTCCTGCAGGTGGCGCTCGGCCAGCTGCAGGCGGGTGTCGCTGAGCAGCTGCTGGTAGCTACTGCCCTCTTCGGCCAGGCGCCGTTGCAGGGTGCGCTCGCTGAGGCCGAGGCCAGAGGCGAGGGCGCCGCGGTCCGGCTCGCCATGGGCCAGCTGGGCGCCGAGCAGGGCCACCACACGGGCCCGCAGGCCTTCGCTGGGCAGCCGCGCGAGCAGGGCTTCGGCGTGCTGGCGCAGCAGTGCCTGGAGGGGCGGGTTGGCCTGGCGCAGGGCGGCGGCGCGCAGTTTCAGCGGCAGCACCAGGGCGTAGTCGGTGGCGTCGAACTCCAGCGGGCAGGCGAAGCAGTCCTCATAGGCGGCCAGGCTTTCAGGCTGCGAATGGATGAAGCAGGCGCGCAGCAGGCGGAAGTCATCCAGCAGCGGTTGCATCAGGCGCATCCAGAAGGCCATCAGCGCCAGCACCCGCGCGCGGGTGGCGGGCACGTGCGGGTGCAACGGACGGTACAGGGTCCAGAGCTGGTCGCCTCGGATCTCCACCGCCAGGGTGCCGCCCTCGCCCACCAGGCGCTGGTAGCGCAATTCGGCTTCCAGGGCGTCGCCCAGGGTCGGGCTGCTCTGCAGCAGGTAGCCGAGCACGCTGAACTGGCCGGGCGCGAGCGCCTGGCCCAGCACCAGGCCGGGCTCGGGGTGGGCAAGGCGTGATTCGATGGCGCTCCACAGCGCTTCCTGGGCCGGGAAGGGGATGCGCGCGTCAGGGTCACCCAACTGGGCATCGTCCAGGCCGCTGGCGGCCAGCAGCTCGGCGCGTGGCAGGCCAAGGCTTTCGGCGGCGTGGAGGATGGCCTGGGTCAGGCTGGCGCTGACCGAGGCCTGGTCGGGTGCTGCGGCGGTTGGGCTCATGGGGGGATTCTGCCCAAGCCGCCGTGACTCAGGAAGAGCCGTGTTCAGCGATGGGAGCCGACATCCGGCTGATAGTCCACATCGTCCTCCACCAGCGGCTCGACGCCACCGTCCTCCAGGGCCACCGGCGGTGCGTCGGGGTTGTCCAGCACCGCATAGGAGATGGCGCAGAACAGCGAGTTGAGGCGCTTCATGTCGCTGATCAAGCCCAGGTGCAGGGCGCTGGTCTCGATGCTCTGCACCACCTGGTGGTGCAGGCGCTCGACGTGGGCGTGGGACAGGCGCCGCTCGAGGATGCGGAAGCGCTGCTTGGCACGACGCAGGCGCTTGGCGTTCTCCAGGTCACCGTTGAGGAACACCGACAGGCTCAGGCGCAGGTTGTTCACCAGTTGCTGGTGCAGCTCGGCGATGTCCGCCAGGCCGGCTTCGGAGAAGGAGCGCTGCTGCGAGGTCTTCTTGTGCTGCACGTCGCCGACCATGCGCTCGATCAGGTCGCCGGCCTGCTCCAGGTTGATGGTCAGCTCGATGATCTCGGCCCAGCGGCGGCTGTCGCGCTCGCTCAGGTCTTCCCGCGGCATGCGCGCCAGGTACAGCTTGATGGCGGTGTAGAGGGCGTCGATGTCGTCGTCGAGGCGGTGGATCTCCTTGCCCAACAGGGCGTCGCCGCCGCGCATCAGCGTGAGCAGGTGGTGCAGCATCTGTTCGACGATATCGCCCAGGCGCAGGGTTTCGCGCACGGCGTTGGCCAGGGCCAGGCTGGGCGTGTCCAGGGCGCTCTTGTCCAGGTGGCGGGGTTTGGCCACGTCCGTGGCCTGCTCGCGGTCCGGCAGCAGCCAGTCGCAGAAGCGCGCCATGTAGGGCGTCAGCGGCAGCATCAGCAGGCAGCGCGCGCTGTTGTAGAGAACGTGGAAGGCGATCACCAGCTCGGCGGTGGAGAAGCTCCAGCTGTCCAGCCACTCCGCCGCCGGCCCTACCACCGGCAGCACCAGCAGGCAGCCCACCAGCTTGAACAGCAGGCTGCCGAGGGCCACCCGGCGGCCGGCGGCGTTCTGCGAGGTGGCGCTGATCATGGCGAGGATGCCGCTGCCGACGTTGGCGCCGATCACCAGGCACAGGGCGACCTTGAGCGGGATGACCTTGGCGGCGGCCAGGGTCGCGCTGAGCAGCACGGCGGCCAGGCTGGAGTAGGTGACCATGGCGAACAGCGCGCCGGTCAGGGCGTCCAGCATCACGTCGCCCGTGAGCGAGGAGAACAGCACCTTCACGCCCTTGGCGGTGGTGATGGGCTCGGCGGCGGCGACGATCAGCTGCAGCGCGAGGATGATCAACCCCAGGCCGATGGCCACGCGGCCGAGCTGGCCGATGCGGGTCTGCTTGCGCGAGAGGAAGAACACCACCCCGAAGAAGATCAGCAGCGGCGACAGCCACGACAGGTCGAAGGTCAGCACCCGCGCCATCAGTGCCGTGCCGACGTCGGCGCCGAGCATGATCGCCAGGCCCGAGGACAGCCCCATCAGCCCCTGGGCGACGAAGGAGGTGACCAGCAGGGCGGTGGCGTTGCTGCTCTGCACCAGGGCGGTGACGCCGATGCCGGCGGCGAAGGCCAGGGGCGCGCGCTTCATGCTGTGGCTGAGCCAGCGGCGCAGGTCGCTGCCGAAGACCCGGAGGATGCCGGTGCGAACGATATTGGTGCCCCACACGAGCAAGGCCACGGCGGAGAGCAGGTTGAGCAGTGTCAGCATCGGTTCCCTCCTTAAGGTAACGACATGAGCCGCTCCTGGAGGTGGGGCGGCTATCTGGGGGTGGGGTTGTAACATGATCGTCATATTCTGACTTGCCAGCCCGCGTCCCGTTCACCCGTGCCCGTCACCTTTTCTACCTGCAAGTTAAGTCGTAAAACCGCAGCCTTGCCTTGCCCATCGCAGGCGACAGGCCCTGTCGTCCGCTGCCTGTAGCCTCGTCGAACTGATAACCTGTACCGACCCGGCGGACGCGACCTCTCGATGCTCAACCTCTACCACGCCAATGACCTGGAAAGCCTCGGCGAGTTGGCCTGCAGCCTGCTCGTGCAGCCCCAGCGCGACCCGCTGGCGCCGTCCCGCGTGGTGGTGCCGAGCCAGGGCATGGGGCGCTGGCTGACGCTGCAACTGGCCCGGCGCCAGGGCATCGCCATGCAGCTCGATATCCAGCTGCCGGCGCGCTTCATCTGGGACCTCACCCGCCAGGCCCTCGGCGAACTGCCACCGCAATCGGCGTTCAACCCGGTGACCCTGACCTGGCGCCTCTACGACTGGCTGTGCGAGCCGGACAATCTCGAACGTACCCCGCGTCTCGCCCAGTATCTGGAGGGCGGCGACGAGCGCCGGCGCCTGACCCTGGCGGCGCGCATCGCCGACGTGCTCGACCAGTACCTGCTGTACCGCGACGACTGGTTGGCCGCCTGGGAGCGCGGCGAGCTGCTCGGCCTGGGCAACGACGAACAGTGGCAGGCGCTGCTCTGGCGCGAACTGACCGCCGACGGCCACCCGCACCGCGCGCGCCTGCTCGGTGACCTGCTGGCGCGGCTGCACAACGACGCGCCCATCGAGGGGCTGCCGGAGCGCCTCATCGTTTTCGGCATCAGCAGCCTGCCGCCGCACCACATGCGCGTGCTCGAAGGGCTGGCGCGGCATTGCGAGGTCATCCTCTTCGCCCTCAACCCCTGCCGCGAGGCCTGGGGCGATATCCGCGACATCCGTGAACTGGCCGCCCTGCCGGAGCCCGGCATCGACGACTGGTACCTCGACGTCGGCCACCCGCTGCTGGCCAGCCTGGGCAAGCAGGGGCGCGACTTCTTCGACGCCCTGTTCACCCTCGGCGGCCAGGAAGTCGGCATCTATGCCGAGAACGAAGACCTGGCCGACGGCAGCCTGCTGCAGGCCATCCAGAACGACATCCTGCGGTTGCGCACCCGCCACGCCGACGAGCGCCTGGCCCTGCGCGAGGACGACCGCTCCCTGGAAGTGCACGTCTGCCACTCGCCCCTGCGCGAAGTGGAGGTGCTGCACGACCAGCTGCTGGCGCGCTTCGCCGCCAACCCCGGGCTGACCCCCGACCAAGTGGTGGTGCTGACCCCCGACATCGAGCGCTACGCCCCCTACATCGAAGCGGTGTTCGCCCCCCGCGAGGGCGTGCCGCGCATCCCGTTCAGCCTCGCCGACCGCAACCTGCGCGCCGAGCTGCCGCTGGTGGAAGCCTTCCTCGCCCTGCTCGACCTGGCCCAGAGCCGCTTCGCCGCCGAGGAACTGCTCGGCTGGCTGGAGCAGCCGGCCCTGGCCGTGCGCGCCGGCATCGAGGCCGAGGACCTGCCGCTGGTGCGCGACTGGCTGCGTGAGGCCGGCGTGCGCTGGGGCCGTGATGGCCGCCACCGCGCCCGCCTGGGCCTGCCGGAAGAGGACGCCTTCAGCTGGCGCCAGGGCCTGGAGCGCCTGGTGCTGGGTTTCGCCGCGCCGCCGCGACTGGCCGGCGATGCTCCGCCCCTGCTCGGCGACAGCTGGCCGCTGGATGCGCTGGAAGGCGCCCGTGCCCAGCTGCTCGGGCGCCTGGCCGGTTTCATCCAGCGCCTCGGCCATCTCGCCGACGACCTGGCCCGCCCGCGCCCGTTGGCGGACTGGGCCGAGACCCTGCAGGGCCTGATCGACCAGCTGTTCGACGAGCGGGAAGCCGGCGACACCCTGCTGTTGCTGTCCCAGGCCTGCGGCGACCTGCGCAAGCAGGCCGAGGCGGCGGGCATCGAACGGCCCATCGACATGAGCCTGGTGCGCCAGCAACTGGTGGCCGCCCTGGACGCCGGCAGCGGCGCCTCGGGCTTCCTCACCGGTGCGGTGACCTTCTGCACCATGGTGCCCATGCGCAGCCTGCCGTTCCGCCTGGTGTGCCTGCTGGGCCTGGACGACGGCGCCTTCCCCCGGCGCACCCCGGCCGCCGGTTTCGACCTGATCACCCGCAAGCCGCGCCGGGGTGACCGCGCGCGGCGCCTCGACGACCGCTACCTGTTGCTGGAGACCCTGCAGTCGGCGCGTGATGGCCTCTACCTCAGCTACGTGGGCCGCGACCCGCGCGACAACGCGCACCTGCCGCCCTCGGTGCTGATCAGCGAACTGCTGGAAACCATCGACCTCACCGCCACCGCCGGCGAGACCAAGGCCAGCCAGCGGGTGCTCATCAGCCACCCGCTGCAGCCCTTCGCCTCCGGCAACTTCGCCGGCGGCAGCCACGCCGGTTTCTCCGCCCCCTGGTTCCGCGCGGCCCAGCGCCTGGCGGAGGTGCCCCGGGAGCCGGATGCACCCTTCGCCCTGCCCTTGCCGGAGCCCGACGCTGACTGGCTGACCCTGGAGCCGGCGCAACTGATCCAATGCTTCCGCCACCCGGCGCGCTTCCTCCTCGAGCAGCGCCTGGGCCTGCGCCTGGCCGAAGCTGAGGAGGCCCTGGCCAGCGACGAGCCCTTCGCCCTGGAGGAGCCTGCCTGGCGCGGCCTGCGCCAGCTGGCCCTGGACGCGGTGGAGCGCGGCTGGTCGGAGCTGGACGAACGCCGTATCGCCCGCGCCGCCGGCTGGCTGCCCACCGGCGAGCTGGGCCATGCGCTCTGGGGCCAGCTGCGCGGCCCGGTGCGTGCCTTCGCCCCGCGCCTGTTCGAGGCGCGCCCGGACAGCGCGCCGCAGCCGCTGCTGGTGGACGTCAGCCTGGCCGGCGTGCGTATCCACGGCTGGCTGGATGGCGTCACCGAGGACGGCCTGTTCGGCTGGCGCCTCAACCGCCTCGGCGAATGGGAGCTGGCGCCCTTCTGGCTGCGCCACCTGCTGCTCAACCTTTCGGCCACCCCGGCATCGCCCGTGAAAGCCGCCTGCTCTCGCCCGCCGGCGACTGGCAGGCCGGCCCCCTGGCCAATGCCGCCGCGTTGCTGGAGCCCTGGCTGCATGCCTACCGCGAAGCCCTGTGCGGACCCCTGCCGTTGCTGACCAAGGCCAGCCACGGTTTCGCCTCCGGCTGGCGCAAGCCTGGGCGCAAGGAGCCCCTCGATGCCGCCCGCAGCAAGGCGCGCATCGCCTGGGATGGCATCGACTTCGGCCCCGTGGGCGAGTCCCGCGACCCCTGGTACGCCCTCGCCTTCCGCGACCGTGATCCCCTGGACCAACGCTTCGAGCGCCTCGCCGAAACCCTCCTCGGCCCGGCGCTGGATGCCCTGGCGGATGACGAGGAGGACGACGCGTGAGCCTCGACCTGCTCAACGATCCCTTTACCGGGCGCAGCCTGATCGAGGCCAGCGCCGGTACCGGCAAGACCTGGACCCTGACCGCGCTCTACGCGCGGCTGCTGCTGGAGCGCAAGCTGGGCGTGGGGCAGATCCTGGTGGTGACCTACACCACCGCAGCTACCGCCGAGCTGCGCGAACGCATCCGCGCGCGGCTGGCGGCGTTGCTGGCCATGTACGAAGGCGCACCGGCGCCCGACCCGGTGCTGGCCGGCCTGCATGCGCAGTACCCGGGCGAGGACGCCCACCGCCGCCTCTTGCTGGCGGTGCACGGCTTCGACGAGGCGGCGATCTTCACCATTCACGGCTTCTGCCAGCGCGCCCTGCAGGACGCGGCGTTCGAAGCCGGTGGCGATTTCGACAGCGAGCTGACGGCGGATGACCGCGAGGTGCTCGACGGCCTGCTCGCCGACCTCTGGCGTGCCGAGCTGGCCGCTGCTGAGCCGGCCTGGGCGCGCTTCCTCGCGCAGAAGCGCCTCACCCCGCAGGTCCTGCGCCAGCGCCTGCGTTCGCACCTGGGCAAGCCCTACCTGCGCATCGAACCCCGGGAAACCGAGCTGGGCGACCTGGGGGCGGCCGGCGAGGCCTGGGACCATGCCCGGGATACCTGGCTGCGCGATGCCCAGGCCTGCCTCGCCGACCTGGCGGCCTTCGACGGGCTCAACAAGCGCAGCTACGACGCCGCCAAGTTCGCCCTCTGGCAGGGCGAGCTGGATGCCTATTTCGCCGACCCCGCAGCGCTGTTCGCCGCGCCCACGGGCCTGGAAAAGCTCGGCCGCGAGGCGCTGCTCAAGGCCTGCAAGAAGGGCTTCGAGCTGCCCGAGCACGCCCTCAACTCTGCTCTGCAGGGGTTGCTGGATGCCCTGGAAGAGGCCAAGCCCGCTGGCGAGGCGCGGCTGATCGACCTGCAGGTGCGCCTGCTCGACACCCTCAACCGCGAGCTGCCGGCGCGCAAGGCGGCGCAGCGCATGCTGGCCTTCGACGACCTGCTCAACCGCCTCGACCAGTCGCTGCAAGGCCCTGCCGGCGAGGCGCTGGCCGCCGCCCTGCGCGAACGCTACCCGGTGGCGCTGATCGACGAATTCCAGGACACCGACCCGGTGCAGTACGCCATCTTCCGGCGCATCTACCCGGGGGGTGCCGAGGGCGGCGACCTGTGCTTCGTCGGCGACCCCAAGCAGGCGATCTACGCCTTCCGTGGCGCCGACCTGGCCACCTACCTCAAGGCCCGTGACGAAGCCGCGCGGCAGTACAGCCTGAACACCAACCATCGCTCGGTGCCGGCGCTGATCGCCGCGCTCAACCGGGTGTTCGACCGGCCCCTGCCCTTCGCCGAGCCGGGGCTGACCTACCCGCCCGTGGGCGCCAGCGACAAGGCCCGCGCCCAGCTGGTGCTGCCCGAAGCGGGAGCGCCGCTGGAGCTGGTGTGGCTGGGCGACGAACCCCTGGGCAAGGGCGAGGCCGGCAACGCCGTGGCCATCGATACCGCCCGGCGCATCGCGGCCCTGCTGGCCGCCAGTGGCCGGGGCGAGGCCTATTTCGACGAGGCCGGCGTGCGCACGCCCCTGCGCGGTGGTGATATCGCCGTGCTGGTGGCCAGCCACCGCCAGGCTGGCGATGTGGCCGAGCAACTGGCCGCGCGCGGCGTGCCCAGCGTGCGCCGGGGGCGTGACAGCGTCTGGCACAGCGCCGAGGCCGAGGAGTTGGCCGCCGTGCTCGCCGCCTATGCAGAGCCCGGCCGCGAAGGCGTGCTGCGCTACGCCCTGGCCACCCGCCTGCTGGGCCGCGACGCCCAGGCCCTGGCGCGCTGCCAGGACGACGAGCACGCCTGGGACCAGGAGCGCGAGGACGCCGAGCGCTACCACCAGTTCTGGCAGCAGCAGGGCTTCATGCGCGCCTTCCGCGCCTGGCTCGACGAGCAGCGGGTGGCCGAACGGCTGATCGCCCTGCCCGACGGCGAACGCCGTCTGACCAATCTCCTGCACCTCGCCGAGCTGCTGCAGGCCGAGAGCCTCCAGCGCCCCGGCCTGGAACCGCTGCTGGCCTGGTTCAACGCCCAGCGCGCGGCGGAGAGCCACGGCGACGACGCCCTGCTGCGCCTGGAAAGCGATGCCGAGCGGGTGCAGATCGTTACCGTGCACACCAGCAAGGGCCTGGAATACCCGCTGGTGTTCTGCCCCTACCTCTGGGACGGCGCGCTGCTGCGCCGCGACGAAGACATCACCTGCCACGCCGAGGACGGCACGCCGCTGCTGGACCTGGGCGGCGCCGACTACGACGACAACCGCGAGCGCGCCCGCCGTGAACGCTTCGCCGAGCGCCTGCGCCTGGCCTACGTGGCCCTGACCCGCGCCCGGGATCGCCTGTGGCTGCACTGGGGCCCGGTGGCCCTGCCCAAGGCGAAGAAGGACGGCGAGCTGCCCGAGGACGGTCTGCACAGCAGCGCCCTCGCCTGGCTGCTGCACGGCCGCGAACTGCCCGGCGATGCCCTGCTCAGCGAACTGGGCGGCCACCTCGCCGCGCTGGATGGCGCCGGCCTGCGCCGCGAG
>BATO01000030.1 GCA_000474255.1 Aquipseudomonas alcaligenes MRY13-0052 | reverse complement strand
GCCCCACGGGCTCGGGGTTATCGGCCGCTGCAGCTGCCCGGTCGGCATCAACTGCAAACACTGCGTGGCCGCCATCTTACAGGTCCTGGCGGAAGGGCCACCGAGCGCGCGCCCCGAACGACTGGTGCCGGCCTCCGAGCCGCCGGTGGTCAGGCGCGTGCTCAAGGACATCCAGCCGCGCCCGTTGCTGACCCTGGGCAGCCTGGCGCAGAGCCTCTACGACCTGCGCAGCGGGCGCATGGTCGGCAGCCAGCAGCACCGTGCCGGGCTGGCCTTCGACTACGCCGGCATCACCACCCGCGGCAAGAACAGCCGCCAGCCCGCCGTCAGCAAGCGCCAGGGCGAGCTGCTGGAAGTGCAGCGCCAACCGGCCACCGAAGAAGCCCTGCGCGAGCGCCTGCGCCAGCTCGGCTTCAAGGAATCCCTGCGCCAGAGCCTGGCGCTGCCGAGCGACCTCTACGAACTCTTCGAACTGCCTGGCGACAGCGCCTGGCAGCGCTTCATGAACAAGGGCCTGCCGGAACTGCGTGCCGAGGGCTGGGAAGTGGACATCCGCCCCGGCTTCCATTTCGACCTGTCCAGCGTGGACGGCTGGTACGCCGAACTCGAAGAAGAGCCTGGGCAGCACTGGTTCGACCTGGAGCTGGGCATCGTCGTCGAAGGGCAACGCATCAGCCTGCTGCCCATCCTGCTGCGGTTGATCCAGCAAAACCCCAAGCTGCTCAGCCCGAAAAGCCTGCAGAAGCGCCGCGACGACGAGCACCTGCGCCTGCAACTGGACACCCTCGGGGCCGATACCGGCCGCCCCCTGCAGGTGGTCCTGCCCTTCGGTCGCCTCAAGCCGTTGCTGGCGACCCTGGGCGAGCTCTACCTGCGCGACCGCCCGGAAGGCCGCAGCCTGCGCCTGAGCCTGCCCGACGCGGCGCGACTGAACCAGCTCGACGAACTGGAGCTGGATTGGCAGGGCGGCGAGCGCCTGCGCAGCTTCGCCGAGCGCCTGCGCGACAGCCGGCAAACCCGCCACGAGCCCCCTGCCGGCCTGCAGGCCGAGCTGCGCAGCTACCAGCTGCAGGGCCTGGCCTGGCTGCAGAGCCTGCGCGAGCTGGGTGCCGGCGGCGTGCTGGGCGACGACATGGGCCTGGGCAAGACCCTGCAGACCCTGGCCCACCTGCTGACCGAGAAGAACGCCGGGCGCCTCGACCGCCCCGCCCTGGTGGTGATGCCCACCAGCCTGATTCCCAACTGGCAGGACGAAGCCATGCGCTTCGCCCCGGACCTGCGCGTACTGGCCCTGCACGGCCCGAACCGCAAGAAGGATTTCGAACGCCTGGGCGACTTCGACCTGCTGCTGACCACCTACGCCCTGCTGCCCCGCGACCTCGCCGCCTGGAAGGGACAACCGCTGCACCTGCTGGTGCTGGACGAGGCGCAGAACATCAAGACACCCACCAGCAAGGCCGCCCAGGCGGTGCGTCAGCTCGAGGCCCGGCAGCGCCTGTGCCTGTCCGGTACGCCGCTGGAAAACCACCTGGGCGAACTCTGGTCGCTGTTCCACTTCCTCATGCCCGGCTGGCTAGGCGATGCCAAGCAGTTCGCCCGCGACTACCGCACGCCCATCGAGAAGCGCGGCGACACCGAACGCCTCGCCCACCTCAACGGCCGCATCCGCCCCTTCCTGCTGCGCCGCACCAAGGAATCGGTGGCCACCGAGCTGCCCGCCAAGACCGAGATCGTCCAGCGGGTGGAACTCAGCGAAGGCCAGCGCGACCTGTACGAAACGGTGCGCCTGGCGATGGACCAGAAGGTCCGTGCGGAAATCCAGGACAAGGGCATGGCGCGTAGCCAGATGGTGATACTCGAGGCGCTGCTGAAACTGCGCCAGACCTGCTGCGACCTGCGCCTGGTGGAGCACGAGCGCACCCGCCCCTTGCGCGGCAGCACCTCGGGCAAGCTGGACAGCCTGATGGAAATGCTGGTGGAGCTGTTCGCCGAAGGCCGCAAGGTGCTGCTGTTCTCCCAGTTCACCAGCATGTTGGAACTGATCGAGGCGGAACTGCAGCAGCGCGGTATCGACTACCTGATCCTCACCGGCTCCACCCGCGACCGCCGCACACCGGTGAAGCGCTTCCAGGACGGCGAAGTGCCGCTGTTCCTGATCAGCCTCAAGGCGGGCGGCACCGGCCTCAACCTCACCGCAGCCGACACCGTGATCCACTACGACCCCTGGTGGAACCCGGCCGCCGAACGCCAGGCCACCGACCGCGCCTACCGCATCGGCCAGGACAAGCCGGTGTTCGTCTACAAGCTGATCGCCCGGGGCACGGTGGAAGAGAAGATCCAGCAGTTGCAGCAGCGCAAGGCGCTGCTGGCCGAGGGCATTCTCGGCCAGAGCGAAGGGGCTGACTGGCAGCTGCGCGAAGAGGACCTCGACGCCCTCTTCGCCCCCCTGCCGAAAGCCTGAAGCCCGATCAGCCCTTGAACAGCAGGGCCAGCGCTTCGCGCACCTTGCCGATACCTTCAGCCAGGGCAGCCTCGATCTCGTCCATGGTGATGATGCCGCTGGACTTGCCGGCAGCCGGGTTGACCACCAGGGAAATGCACGCGTAGGGCAGGTCCAGCTCACGGGCGAGCACCGCCTCGGGCATGCCGGTCATCCCCACCAGGTCGCAGCCATCGCGCTCCATGCGGGCGATCTCGGCCACGGTCTCCAGGCGCGGGCCCTGAGTGCAGCCGTAGACGCCCTCGGCGCTGTAGGCGTGCCCGGTCTTGGCGAGCGCCGCCAGCAGCTTCTGCCGCAGCGCCTCGTCATAGGGGTGGCTGAAGTCGATGTGGGTGACGTGATCCAGCTCGCCTTCGAAGAAGGTGTCGGTGCGGCCGTGGGTGTAGTCGATCAACTGATGGGGCACAACCAGGTGCCCGGTACCCATGGTGGGGTGGATGCCACCGACGGCGTTGACCGCGATCACCGCCTGGGCGCCGGATTGCTTGAGGGCCCAGAGGTTGGCGCGGTAGTTGACCTGGTGCGGGGGAATGCGGTGCGGGTGGCCGTGGCGGGCGAGGAACAGCAGGTCACGCCCGGCATAGTCGCCCTGGACGATGCCCGCCGAGGGCGCGCCATAGGGCGTCTCGGGGTTGAGCAGCGCCTTCATGGTCAGGCCTTCGAGCTGGGTGAGGCCGGTACCACCGATAATCGCGTAAACGGTCATGTCGCTTCCTTCAGTCGATCAGATGGGCTTCGCGCAGGGCGGCGATTGCCGATTGCCAGCGCGGGTCTTGACGGTATTCGGTGCCGGGGAAGGCACGGCGACGCATGCGTTCGAGCTGCGCAGGCGGGGTCACACGCAACTGCTGCAGGCGCGACAGGGCCAGCTCGGCCGAGGCGCGGTCGTTGCACACCAGCCCCATGTCGCAGCCCGCGCTCAGCGCAGCCTCGATGCGCTCGGCGGCATCACCCACCACGTGGGCACCGGCCATGGACAGGTCATCACTGAAGATCACCCCGGAGTATTTCAATTCGCCCCGCAGGATGTCCTGCAGCCAGCGCTTCGAGAAGCCGGCGGGCTGCGGGTCGACCTGGGGATAGATGACATGGGCGGGCATCATGCCGTCCAGCTCCGGGGCCAGGCGCGCGAAGGGCACGAGATCGGTGGCGCGGATCTGCTCCAGGCTGCGCTCATCGGTGGGAATGGCCACGTGGGAGTCCGCCTCGGCCCAGCCATGGCCGGGGAAGTGCTTGCCGGTGGCGGCCATGCCGGCGGCACGCAATCCACGGATAAAGGCACCGGCGAGTAGCGCGGCACGCTGCGGGTCGCCCTCGAAGGCACGGCTGCCGACCACCGCGCTGCGCTGGTGATCGAGGTCGAGCACGGGCGCGAAGCTGATATCCAGGCCAACGGCGAGCACCTCGGTGGCCATCAGCCAACCGCAATGCTCGGCCAGGGCTTCAGCGTTATCGTTGTCCGCCAGGGCACGCATGGCCGGCAGGCGCACGAAGCCGTTGCGCAGGCGCTGTACGCGACCGCCTTCCTGGTCGACGGCGAGGATCAGGTCGGGACGCACCGCGCGGATGGACGCGCACAGCTCGCGCACCTGGCGCGGGTCCTCGATATTGCGGGCGAAAATAATCAGGCCGGCCACTTCCGGTTGCCGCAGGATCTGCCGATCTTCAGCGGTCAGCCAAGTGCCGCCGATATCCAGCATCAGGGAGCCTTGCATGGGGTTTCCTTAGGAGAGTTCGGCCACGGACCACTCGGGACGAGGTGCTTCGTCTATCAGAACAGCACAGTGGACGGGCACGCGGGGGAAGAGTTCAAGCAGGTCGGCATTGCGCAGGCGCACACAGCCATGGGACAGCGGCACGCCCATGGGTTCGCTGTCCGGCGTGCCGTGCAAATAGATATAGCGACGCATGCTGTCGACCTTGCCGAGGCGGTTGCGCCCGGGCTCGCGGCCGCTCAGCCAGAGGATGCGGCTGAGTATCCAGTCGCGTCCGGGAAACTGGGCATGCAGATCCGGCGTCCAGGTCTCGCCGGTCCAACGCCTGCCACGCAGTACAGCCCCCTGCGGCAACCCCTCACCGATCTTCGCGCGCACCTGGTGAAGGCCGCGCGGGGTGCAATTGGAGCCACTGAGTTCACCGGCGCCATTGAGCGCGGTGGAGACGGGAAGGCGCAGCACCAGACGCTCTCCGGCAAAGCCGTAGAGGCGCTGGTCAGCGATTGAGACATGGAGTAGATCGAGGTCGGACATGGGGCGCTAGCTTAGCCGATCCCCATGACCTCGCCCACCGGCGATCAAGCCTTGGCGGGCGCGCTCGGGGACTTGCTGCGCGGCTTGAGCACCGCTTTGGAAAGAGTCTCGTCGGACAAGCCGGTATCGGCACGCATGCCGGCCGCGAGGAACGGCACCATCAGGCGCATCACCTGCTCGATGGACGTATTCACGCCGAAATCGGTTTCGGCCATCGCGCGCAGCGCCTTGATGCCGGACATGCTGAACGCCGCAGCCCCGAGCATGAAGTGCACCCGCCAGAACAGCTCCAGCGGCGGCACCTTGGGGGCCGACTCATTGACCAGCAGCATGTAGCGGCGGAAGACCTTGCCGTACACCTCTTCGAGGTACTTGCGCAGGTGCCCCTGGCTCTGGCTGAAGGCCAGGCCCAGCAAACGCATGAAGATGGACAGGTCGTTACCGCTGCGCGGCTTCACCGCCAGCGCCTGCTCGACCAGCATTTCCAGGAGTTCTTCGAGGGTCGCGCGCGCTTCGGTCTTCGCCTGCCGGCGATCGAGCTCGCGCTCCAGGCTCTGGCAGAAAGGCCCCAGGAAGCGCGAGAACACCGCCTGGATAAGCGCCTTCTTCGAGCCGAAGTGATAATTCACAGCAGCCAGGTTCACACCCGCCTTGCTGGTGATCAAACGCAACGAAGTCTCGGCGAAGCCTTTCTCCGCGAACAGCTGTTCCGCTGCATCAAGAATGCGTTCGACGGTTTCCGACTGGGCCATGGCTCCTCCGCCTGACAAACACTTGTTTGAAACATACGTTTCAGGCCGCTGGCTTGTCAAGCCGCATACACCATCTTCTGACGCTCCGGTCACGGCTCGCAGGCGACATATTCCCGCAAGACAGCGGGCAAGTCACTAGAGCTCAATGGCCGCCCGGCAGAGGATGCGGAGAACACTTGTTGCCAAGCGATGATCACTGTATATAATTCCAGTCACTGTATAAAAAGACAGAGCGCCGACATGCTGAAACTCACGCCCCGCCAAGCCGAGATCCTCGCCTTCATCAAGCGCTGCATAGAAGACAACGGCTATCCGCCCACCCGCGCGGAGATCGCCCAGGAACTGGGCTTCAAATCGCCCAACGCCGCTGAAGAACACCTCAAGGCGCTGGCCCGCAAGGGCGCCATCGAGATGACGCCCGGCGCCTCGCGAGGCATCCGCATCCCCGGCTTCGAGCCCAGCGCCGAGGAAGAAGGCCTGCCCATCATCGGGCGCGTGGCCGCTGGCGCTCCCATCCTCGCCCAACAGAACATCGAGGAATCCTGCCGCATCAACCCGGAGTTCTTCCATCCCCGCGCCGACTATCTGTTGCGCGTACGCGGCATGAGCATGAAGGACATCGGCATCCATGACGGCGACTTGTTGGCCGTGCACACCACGCGTGAAGTTCGCAACGGCCAGATAGTCGTCGCGCGCGTGGATGACGAAGTCACCGTGAAGCGCTTCAAGCGCGAAGGTGACAAGGTCTGGCTGATCGCCGAGAACCCGGATTTCGCACCGATCGAGGTGAACCTGCAGGAGCAGGACCTGGTCATCGAAGGCTTGAGCGTCGGCGTCATCCGCCGCTGATAGGAGGCGTCATGCAGTTCCCGCAATCGTTTGGCCGAACCCAACTGCCGCTGTTCCACGACGCCATTGTCGCCAACCCGGCGCCCCTGGCACTGGAGCCGCAATGGGAAGAGGAGCCCGAAGCCTTCAGTGAGCTTTCGCTGAGCGGAGCTGCCGGGCACTGCCGCCACTTGCTCGCCCCCATCCTGCGGGAGCTCAGCCAGGAACAGGATGCCCGCTGGCTGACGCTGATCGGTGCACCCGCCAGCCTGACCCAGGCCTGGCTGCGGGATGCCGGACTGAACCGGGAGCGCATCCTGCTTCTCGACCCAAGGGGAGAACGCAGCGCGCTGGAACTGGCTTGCGAAGCCCTGAGGCTGGGCCGCAGCCATACGGTCGTCAGCTGGCTGCCGCTGAACCGCACCGAAAAGCAGGCGCTCGCACACGCCGCACGCCAGGGTGGCGCACAAAGCCTGAATATCCGACTGGGATAAGAGACCGTTACCCGTAAACAGGCCATGTAGCCGCAACGGGTTGGTAACACGGGTGAGGAATAATCGGTTCCAGCGAGCGGGAGCCGACAGAGCGTCCCGTCAGTGCAGGACGCGCGGGCCTTCTTCGTGGTCCACTTCGCCTTCAGCCAGGCGGCCGGCCATCTGCACGCCCACATTGAGCATGGCCTTGGCGACTTCCAGGTGATGCCCCTGCAGGAATGCCTTGGCGTCGGAAGAGAAGTCCAGCGTCACCAACGCCTCCTCGTCTTCCGCGCGGCGCAGGATGATGCGGCCGTCGGGCAGCTCGACTATTTCCAGAAAGGACGTTGGCATGGGGTCATCTCTCCACTAAAGGCGGGCATTGTACCAGCCGGCTGACGGGCCACCCTAGCCCATCGATCAACTCAGCACTCCGACAGCGCCTCGCGGAAACGCAATGCCAGGTTTTTCAGGTGTTGCCGCCACTCTTCCAGAGTTGCTCGGGACAGGGCCAGCGGCTCGTCATCCACGCTCACCGCTTCTATCAAAGGCAACGTCGGATCGACCTTGGCCTTCTTCGGCGCCTGGGGCGGCAGGAACAGCGCGCCATAGGCGACCAGCAGCTCGGCAAGCCAGGTTTCCTGCTGCTGGGCCAGTTCCACCAGTTCCGATAGTTCAGGGCTCGGCGCAGCAGCCAGCACGTCAGCAGTGAGCAGCATCTCGGGGCGCGGTGCATTGGCCTCGGGCAGGCGGTAATAGCCCGCGATCTCGTGGCAAAGCCCGAGCAAGGCGCCGTAAAGGTGGAAGAGCGCCGCTTCGCGCTCGGCCTGGACCAGCGCCTGGGCATTCATTGCCCTGCCCTCTTCCGCCTTGCGCCAGGATTCGAGCGCCAGGCCGGCGAAATAGAGCTTCTGGTTGGTACGGGTATAGAGTTCATGCGCCATGGCGGCCACTCCGTCGCAAAATCGGTTGGCTAGTATGCGCGCCAGGCTACCCCGGCGCGCAACAGTCCATCAGCGCTTGTCTTCGACCTTCCACTTGCCGCCGTCGAAGAAGGCGCGCCAACCGGTAGGCTTGCCGTCCACTTCCGATTGCACGTACTGCTCCTTGGTCTTGCGACTGAAGCGGATCACTGCCGGACGGCCATCCGGGTCCTTGGCAGGTGCGCTGAGCAGGAAGTGGTATTTGGGATCGAGTTCTTCCTTGTGCGGAATCAGCTCGAGTACCAGGGGCGCACGGGTTTCGCGGTTCTTGGGGAACTGACTGGCGGCCAGGAACAGGCCCGAAGCGCCATCGCGCAGCACGTAGGTGTCGTCCACCTTCTCGCACTTGAGCTCCGGCATCTTGATCGGGTCGATCTTCGGCGGCGCAGCCTCGCCGCTTTTCAGCAGCTTGCGGGTGTTCTTGCACGAGGGATTGGTGCAACCGAAGAACTTGCCGAAGCGACCGGTCTTCAGCTGCATCTCGCTGCCGCACTTGTCACATTCCAGGCTCGGCCCTTCATAGCCCTTGATGCGGTACTGGCCCTGTTCGATCTCGTAGCCAACGCAATCCGGGTTGTTGCCGCAGATGTGCAGCTTGCGGGTCTCGTCCAGCAGGTAGGCATCCATCGCCGTGCTGCAGATGGGGCAACGGTGCTTGCCAAGCAGTACGCGGGACTCCGACTCACCTTCGTCGTCCGCAGCGATTTCGTCGCCCGGCACCAGGTTGATGGTGGCCTTGCAGCGCTCTTTCGGCGGCAGGCTGTAGCCCGAGCAGCCGAGGAATACACCCGTGGATGCCGTGCGGATCATCATCGGCCGGCCGCATTCGCGGCAGGCGATATCGGTCGGCGTCGGCTGGTTGGCGCGCATGCCGCTGTCCGCGACCTCGGCCACTTCCAGTTTCTTCTTGAAGTCGCCGTAGAACTCGTCCAGCAGGTTCTTCCAATCGCGCTCGCCCTGGGCGACGTCGTCCAGGTTCTCCTCCATGCCGGCGGTGAAGCCGTAGTCCATCAGGTCGGAGAAGCTTTCATTCAGGCGCTCGGTGACGATGTCGCCCATCTTCTCGGAATAGAAGCGGCGGTTGTGCACAGTGACGTAGCCGCGGTCCTGAATGGTGGAGATGATCGCCGCATAGGTGGACGGGCGACCGATGCCACGCTTTTCCAGCTCCTTGACCAGGCTGGCCTCGGAGAAGCGTGCCGGCGGCTTGGTGAAGTGCTGGCTGGGGTCGAGCTTGATCAGCTTCAGGCCCTCGCCTTCCTTCATGTCCGGCAGCACGTCGTCTTCGCCCGGCTTGCTCTGTTGCGGCAGCACGCGGGTGTAACCGTCGAACTTGAGGATGCGGCCCTTGGCACGCAGCTCGAAATCACCGGCAGCCACCGCAACGGTGGTGGACAGGTATTCGGCCGGCGGCATCTGGCAGGCCACGAACTGGCGCCAGATCAGGTCGTACAGGCGCTCGGCGTCACGCTCCATGCCCGACAGCTGGGTCGGCTTGAGGTTGACGTCGGAAGGACGGATCGCCTCGTGCGCCTCCTGGGCGCCCTCCTTGCTCGAATAGAAGTTCGGCTTGGCCGGCAGGTACTTTTCACCGAACTCACCCTCGATAAAGCCGCGCACCATGGTGACGGCGTCGGCGGAGAGGTTGGTCGAGTCGGTACGCATATAGGTGATGTAGCCCGCCTCGTAGAGACGCTGAGCCATCATCATGGTCTTCTTCACCCCAAAGCCCAGGCGGTTGCTCGCAGCCTGCTGCAGGGTGGAGGTAATGAAGGGGGCGGACGGACGACTAGAGGTCGGCTTGTCCTCGCGCTTCATGACGCTGTAGCTGGAGGACTTGAGCTTCTCCAGCGCGGCCATGGCCTGGGCTTCGTTCAGCGGCTTGAAGGCAGAACCCTTCTCCTTGGCCACTTCGAAGCGCACGTTGGCGCCCTTGGCGGTACCCAGGTCGGCGTGGACTTCCCAGTACTCTTCCGGAACGAAGGCACGGATCTCGCGCTCACGCTCCACGACCAGTTTCACCGCCACCGACTGTACGCGGCCAGCGGAAAGGCCGCGGGCGATCTTCTGCCACAGCAGCGGCGAGACCATGTAGCCCACGACGCGATCGAGGAAGCGACGGGCCTGCTGAGCGTTGACACGGTTGATGTCCAGTTCGCCCGGGCGGGAGAAGGCTTCCTGGATGGCCTTCTTGGTGATTTCGTTGAATACCACGCGCTTGTAGCGGCTGTCGTCACCACCGATGGATTCCCGCAGGTGCCAGGCGATGGCCTCCCCTTCGCGGTCCAAGTCGGTTGCGAGATAGATGGTGTCGGCATCCTTGGCCAGGCGGCGCAGTTCCTCGATCACCTTCTCCTTGCCGGGGAGGATCTCGTACTTGGCCTTCCAGCCATGCTCGGGGTCGACGCCCATGCGGGTGAACAGCTGGCGCTTGGCCTTTTCCTTGGGCGACAGTGCGGGAGCCTCGGACGCGGCCGCCTTGCCGCGCTTCACCGGTTCCTTGCTGGCACTGGCCGAACCGCTGGTAGGCAGGTCACGGATATGGCCGATGCTCGACTTCACCACGTACTGGTTGCCCAGGTACTTGTTGATGGTCTTGGCCTTGGCCGGGGATTCCACGATGACCAGCGATTTGCCCATGGATCGGAAATTTCCTGAATTCGATAAATGAAAGGCGGGAGCCGCCTGACGCGGCACCGCTATATATAGTGGCGAACAAGACAAGGTCAAGCTTACCCGCCGCCCCGCAATACCTCAGCGGCGCGGAAAGAGATCTGACTCGGCGGTCACCAATGCGAAGCGGGCGATCTGCTCGCCATTCACCTCGACCGTCTCGGTGAACATCCCCAATGGGCGTACCCAGAGGCCGTATTCGCCATAGAGGGCCTGGTAGACGACCAGATCCTCCTCGGTCTCGGAGTGCCGTGCCGTGCCGATCACGCGGTACTCCTGGCCTTTGTAGTGACGATAGAGTCCAGGTTGCAGGCTCATGTTCCCCTCCTATCCATCTATAGCCGGCTCGCGAAGGGTGCGCATGGTGCCCACTCGGGCGCCCGCTGGCCAGCCCCTGCTGACGAAATAAGCCTTATAAAAGCAAAAACCGGGGCGCCAGGCCCCGGTCTTTCCCCTCTTCGTACGCTTAGATGCGTTCGAAGACGGTGGTGATGCCCTGACCGAGGCCCACGCACATGGTGGACACGCCCAGGGTACCGCCGTTCTGCTTCATCACGTTCAGCAGGGTGCCGGAGATACGTGCACCGGAGCAGCCGAACGGGTGACCCAGCGCGATGGCGCCGCCGTGCAGGTTGACCTTCTGCTCCATCTTGTCGAGGAGTTTCAGATCTTTCAGCACCGGCAGGGCCTGAGCGGCAAAGGCTTCGTTGAGTTCAACGAAATCGATGTCGTCCATGGTCAGGCCGGCACGCTTCAGGGCCTTCTGAGTGGACGGCACCGGGCCGTAGCCCATGATCGCCGGATCGACACCGGCAACCGCCATGGCACGTACCACGGCCATCGGCTGGATGCCGAGGTCCTGGGCGCGCTGGGCACTCATCACGATCATGCAGGACGCGCCGTCGGTGATCTGCGAAGAAGTACCCGCAGTCACGGTGCCACCTTTCGGGTTGAACGCAGGACGCAGGGCGGCCAGGCTCTCGATGGTGGTTTCCGGACGGATGGTTTCGTCGAAGTCGAACACCTTCAGGAAGCCGTTCTCGTCGTAGCCTTGCATCGGGATGATTTCATCCTTGAACTTGCCTTCGACGGTGGCTTTGTGCGCCAGGCGGTGAGAACGCTCACCGAAGGCGTCCTGCTGCTCGCGGCTGATACCGTGCATCTTGCCCAGCATCTCGGCGGTCAGGCCCATCATGCCCGAGGCCTTGGCGGCGTACAGGGACAGGTGCGGGTTCGGATCGACGCCGTGCATCATGCCTACGTGGCCCATGTGCTCCACGCCACCAACAACGAACACGTCGCCGTTGCCGGTCTGGATGGCCTGCACGGCAGTGTGCAGGGCGCTCATGGAGGAACCGCACAGACGGCTGACGGTCTGGCCGGCGCTGGTGTGCGGGATCTGGGTCATCAGCGACGCCATGCGCGCGATGTTCCAGCCCTGTTCCAGGGTCTGGTTTACGCAGCCCCAGATCACGTCTTCCACTTCGGCCGGGTCCAGCTTGGTGTTACGGGCCAGGACGCCGCTGATCAGGTGCGCCGACATGGTCTCGGCACGGGTGTTGCGGTGCATGCCGCCTTTGGAACGACCCATCGGGGTACGGCCGAAGTCGACAATGACTGCATCTCTAGGATTCAGGCTCATATTTCTACTCTCGCTCTGTTCGTTCCGCGATTAACCGAAAAACTTCTGGCCCTTGGCGGCCATTTCACGAAGCTTCGCGGTCGGGTGGTACAGCGCGCCCAGTTCGGCGTACTTGTCGGCCAGGGCAACGAATTCGGCTACACCGACGGAGTCGATGTAACGCAGTGCACCACCACGGAAGGGCGGGAAGCCGATGCCGTAGATCAGGCCCATGTCGGCCTCAGCTGCGGTCTCGACGATGCCGTCTTCCAGGCAACGAACGGTTTCCAGGCACAGCGGGATCATCATGAAGTTGATGATGTCTTCGTCGGTCAGCTCGCGCTGTTCAACGACGATGGACTTCAGCAGCTCGTAGGCTTCCGGATCGGAAACTTTCTTCGGCTTGCCGCGCTTGTCGGTCTCGTAGGCGTAGAAGCCCTTGCCGTTCTTCTGGCCCAGGCGATTGGCTTCGTACATCACGTCGACAGCGGTCTTGCCTTCCACGGCCATGCGGTCCGGGAAGCCTTCGGCCATGACGTCACGGCCGTGGTGGCCGGTGTCGATGCCGACCACGTCGGAGAGGTAGGCCGGGCCCATGGGCCAGCCGAATTTCTCCATGATCTTGTCGATGCGCACGAAGTCGACGCCGAAGCCCAGCAGCTTGGAGAAGCCGCCGAAGTACGGGAACAGCACGCGGTTGACCAGGAAGCCGGGGCAGTCGTTGACCACGATCGGGTTCTTGCCCATTTTCTTGGCGTAGGCAACGGTGGTGGCCACGGCCACTTCGCTGGACTTCTCGCCACGGATGACTTCGACCAGGGGCATCATGTGCACCGGGTTGAAGAAGTGCATGCCGACGAAGTTCTCGGGGCGCTTCAGCGCCTTGGCCAGCAGGCTGATGGAGATGGTGGAGGTGTTGGAAGCCAGGATGGCGTCCTCACGAACCACGCCTTCCACTTCGGCCAGCACGATCTGCTTGACCTTGGGGTTCTCGACCACGGCTTCGACGACGATGTCGACAGCGCCGAAATCACCGTAGGACATGGTCGGGCGAATGGCGGTCAGGGCCTCAGCCATCTTGACCGGGGTCATGCGGCCTTTCTCGACGCGCTTGCCGAGCAGCTTGGAGGCCTCGTTCAGGCCCATCTGGATACCCTCTTCACGGATATCCTTCATCAGGATCGGAGTGCCTTTGGAAGCCGACTGGTAGGCGATACCGCCACCCATGATGCCAGCGCCGAGTACGGCAGCCAGTTTCACGTCGCGCGCGACTTCGTCGTACTGCTTGGCTTTCTTCTTCAGTTCCTGGTCATTCAGGAACAGGCCGATCAGGCTTGCCGCGACCGGGGTCTTGGCCAGCTTGACGAAGCCGGCGGCCTCGACTTCCAGCGCCTTGTCACGACCGAAGTTGGCGGCTTTCTGGATGGTCTTGATGGCTTCGACCGGAGCCGGGTAGTTCGGGCCGGCCTGGCCAGCTACGAAACCCTTGGCGGTTTCGAAGGCCATCATCTGCTCGATGGCGTTGAGCTTGATCTTTTCCAGCTTGGGCTGACGCTTGGCCTTGAAGTCCAGTTCGCCGGAGATGGCGCGCTTGACCAGGTCCAGAGCGGCTTCCTGGAGTTTCGCAGGAGCGACGACGGCATCGACGGCACCCACTTTCAGGGCGTCGGCAGCCTTGTTTTCCTTGCCGGAGGCGATCCACTCGATGGCGTTGTCGGTGCCGATCACACGCGGCAGACGCACGGTGCCGCCGAAGCCCGGGTAGATACCCAGCTTGACTTCCGGCAGGCCGATCTTGGCGGTCTCGCTCATGACGCGGTAGTCACCGGCCAGGCACATTTCCAGGCCGCCACCGAGGGCGATGCCATTGATGGCGACCACGGTCGGAACCTGCAGGTCTTCGAAATCGCTGAAGATCTTGTTGGCTTCGAGGTTGCCTGCCACCAGCTCTTCATCGGGCAACTTGAAGTTGTCGACGAATTCGGTGATGTCCGCACCGACGATGAACACGTCCTTGCCACTGCTGACGATAACGCCCTTGACCGACGCATCGGCCTTGATGGCATCAACCGACTGACGCAGTTCATTCAGGGTTAGACGGTTGAATTTGTTGACGGACTCACCCTTGAGGTCGAACTTCAGTTCGACGATGCCGCCCTCAAGAGCCTTAACCGTGATGGCTTTACCTTCGTAAATCATCAACTGATCTCCACGGTATGGAAGCTGAACAGTACACATCGGAGCCAACCGGCGAACCGGCTCGAGGCATTGCCGTCGAGCTTAGTCCGATTCGGTCCGGCACACCCACCGACGCGATATCGGGTAGTTATTGGACGTTGTCTGTAAGGCAAACGCTCAATTCATACGCCCGTTTGATTTGGGTGCGCACACATTCACGGAAAAGTCCGCTGTTGTCAATTGTGCTTCGTGACCGTACGGCCACGCTCAATCCGCTCTGCCACCAGCCTTTGCGCAGGCCCGGCCCCCCTCTGGAAAGCAACATGCGGGATGGTTATGACAAGCCATCAAGCGGGCGACGGGAGGCTCAATAACGTGACCTGCAGCACGCTAGCCAAACGCCAGCGCAGCAGGTTAGAGTCGCCCGATACGGCCGGGACAGGCCGAATAACAAAAACAACTAGATGAAGCCCCTAGAGGCACACGGAGTAGCGACATGACGAGCCGTACGCTTGCCATTCTGCTGGGCACCCTGCTCACCCTTTCCACCTTCGCAATTCCCGCTCAAGCCGCCGACCCCGCAACAAGCCTGCTCAAGCTGCACCAGATGCGCCTCGCCGCGCAGAAAAGCCTGGGCGACTTCTATATGTACAACGGCATGGAAGGTGATCAGCGCTATGCGCGGATGATCGACGAGTCCGTCCAGCAGGCCGATGCGCGCCTCAAGGAACTGACCGAGATGCCCGGCGACGGCTCCAAGGCCCTCAGCGCGCAACTCAACCAGCAATGGAAGGATTACTCTGGCGAGCTGACCAATCTCGTCGTGGCGCTCAAGACCAAGGGCTTCACCGACCTTCAGCCCATCGCCGACATGACCGCGCGCAACCAGAAGCTGCTGGCCCTGGCCAAGGAGCTGTACGGAAAGATCCAGCAGGAAAGCGGCGTCAACGTCCCCCCGCTGACCCAGCAAAGCCGCGAGCAAAGCCTGCTGATGCAGACCATCGCCGTCGATTATGCCTCGCGTAGCGCCTCGGTCGGCGCCTCCTTCTTCGGTGGCGGCGAAGGCAAGCCCATCGACGAACTGGCGCGCGATTTCGCCGGCCAGCTCAACGCCTTGGAGCAGCAGCCGAAAAACACCCCGGAGATCAAGCAGGCCCTGACCAGCATCGGCACCAAGTGGCGCTACATCGAGAAATCGCTGCAGAACTACAACGAGAACAGCGTGCCCTTCCTGATCAACAAGTACTCCGACAGCATTATCGACGGGCTCGAAGGCGTCTCCGCCCAATACGCCGCCACGCAGCTCTGAAGCGCCCCGCCGCCACCCGGGCCCACTGCGCGGCCCGGCTCACCTCCAGCTCACACCACCGCGCGCAGCACCTCGGCGATGCGCTGCAGGTCCTCGGGCGTGCCTCGCTCGCCCCAGCACAGTGCGATCATCTGCGCACTCGCCTCGATCTTGTAGACATCCGCCGGCAACCCCTGGAATCGTGCCAGCATGGCCGGGTCTTCCAAAGGCTCGCGCCACTGGTTCTGCCACTGCCCAGGCGCCACCTGCCAATAGCACCAGGCACCGGGCGCTCCGCGGGGGCGGGGACGATGGTACTGGGCACAGGAATGAGGCGGCTCCACCGGCAGCCAGTGCGGCCACTCCTGGCGCGACAGCTGCATGGACAACCCCATGCGCCGCGCCTCCATGCGCAGCTCCATGCGGCCGCGCTGCCCTTTGGATGGCAGCAACCAGACCAGGGGGCTGAGCACGGCGAGCAGGAGAAATACCACCAACCAGAGGGTCATAACGTCATCCCATGATGAAAATCATGCCGCCAGGCACCCATGGCGGCCATACTGAGTTCAAGCGCAAACCTTAAGGAGGAGTCACCCATGCCCTATAAGCACATTCTGGTCGCCGTCGATCTCACCGATGAATGCCACCCGGTGGTGCGCCGCGCCCAGGCTCTCGCCCAGGCGACTCAGGCCAGGCTGTCACTGGTCCATATCGTCGAACCCATGGCCATGGCCTTCGGTGGCGATGTGCCCATGGACCTCTCGATGCTCCAGCAACAACAGTTCGAACAGGCCCGCGAACGCCTGGACGGCTTTGCCGGTCTCTACCCTGAACTGCTCGCCGAGCAGCGCCACCTGGCCTACGGCCAGCCCCGCCAGGAAATCCACCGCCTCGCCGAAGAACAGGGCTGCGACCTGATCGTCGTCGGCAGCCACGGCCGCCACGGCCTCGCCCTGCTTCTGGGCTCCACCGCCAACGACGTGCTCCACGGCGCGCCCTGCGACGTGATTGCCGTACGCCTGAAGAAAACCGACTGAACCAGCAGCCGACGGAGACTTCAGAAGAAGCCTTCGTCGGCGCTCATCACCAGCGGGCGGATCTTCTGCAACTGGGTTTCCAGCGAGTAGGTCATGCTCGAGGCCATGGAGAAGAAGGTCAGGAAGGCCTTCAGGTTCGAATCGCCATCGCACACATCGTGAATGCGCTGCCAGAACGCCTGGTTGACCAGCTGCAGTTGCTGGAACAGACGCACAAGCCCCTTCAGCTCCCAATCCGCATGCCGCCCTTCACGGAAGTTGAAGTACTGCCGCGATAGATACAGGGACACGGCGCGCAGGATGAACTCCTGGTTGCTGGCGAACGGCAAGTGCTGATGGGCCATCGGCTTGAGCCGGCCCAGCACCGGGCAGGCGCTGGTCGCCATGATCACGCCCAGCAGGGCACGCAGCCCCTCTTCCAGCCCCACCTGCTTGGTGTATTCACGCTCCGGCGTGCGCACCAGGAACACCGCCTTCTTGAAGGCCGGCAGCCCGTGGAAGTCCTCGATCACCCGGTGCAGGTCGACCGCTGCCGGGCAATGGCTGAACTTGTCCTTGGACAGCGGGCAGTTGCTGCACTGCTGGAACTCCAGGCGCGTCCACTTCGGCGCGGCGAGCGCGCGCTCCTCGTCGTACTGCCGATCCAGCTCGATGCGATAGCTGAACTCGTGTTCGTCATCCAGGGTGATGCGGTACTCGACAGCCATGGGCTCTCCAGCTCGGTGATTCTTCAGTCGTCCAGTTCGGCCCAGCGCTCCAGCAGGCGATCCAGCTCCTGCTGCTGCTTCTCGAAGCGCTCCAGTACCGTGCGGGTCTGCTCCGCAGGCCGCTGGTAGAACGCCGGGTCGGAAATTTCCTGCTGTACCGCTGCCATCTCCGCTTCCAGGGTCTCGATCTGGCCGGGAAGCGCTTCCAGCTCACGCTGCAATTTGTAGCTGAGTTTCTTCTTCGGCGCCTCGGCCTCGCTCACTGAAGGGGCGGCGGCCACCGGAGCCGGTGCGACGGTGGCGGTGGCGGTGGGCTCGGCCTTGCCGGACTTGGTCTCGCCCACTCCCAGCAGGCGCGGCGAACCGCCCTGGCGCAGCCAATCCTGGTAGCCACCCACGTACTCACGCACACGGCCTTCGCCTTCGAACACCAGGGTGCTGGTCACCACGTTATCCAGGAAGGCCCGGTCGTGGCTGACCATCAGTACGGTGCCCGGGAAGTTCAGCAGCACCTCTTCCAGCAGTTCGAGAGTTTCCACATCCAGGTCGTTGGTCGGTTCGTCCAGCACCAGCAGGTTGGCCGGCTTGCTGAATAGCTTCGCCAGCAGCAAGCGCGCACGCTCGCCGCCCGACAGAGCCTTGACCGGTGTACGCGCACGCTGCGGGCTGAACAGGAAGTCGCCCAGGTAGCTAAGCACATGGCGGTTCTGGCCATCGATGGAGATGAAATCGCGGCCTTCGGAAATGTTGTCGATCACCGTCTTCTCGGGCTCAAGCTGGTGACGCAACTGATCGAAATAGGCCACTTCCAGCTTGGTGCCCACCTCGATCGTGCCGCTGGTCGGCTCGAGGTCGCCCAGCAGCAGCTTGAGCAGGGTGGTCTTGCCGGTGCCGTTGGCGCCCAGCAGGCCGATACGGTCGGAACGCTGCAGCACCAGGGAGAAATCGCGGATCAGCGGCGCGCCGCCCGGATGGGCGAAGCCCACGTTCTCGGCGACCATCACCTGCTTGCCGGACTTGTCGGCGGTCTCCAGCTGGATATTGGCCTTGCCCTGACGCTCGCGGCGCTCGGCACGCTCGCTGCGCATCGCCTTCAGCGCACGCACACGCCCTTCGTTACGGGTACGACGGGCCTTGATGCCCTGGCGGATCCACACTTCCTCCTGGGCCAGGCGCTTGTCGAACAGCGCGTTGGCGGTCTCTTCCGCCGCCAGTTGCTGCTCCTTGTGCACCAGGAAGCTGGCGTAGTCGCCGTTCCAGTCGATCAGGTGGCCGCGATCCAGTTCGAGGATGCGCGTTGCAAGGTTCTGCAGGAAGGAACGGTCGTGGGTGATGAACAGCACGGCGCCGCCAAAGCCCATCAGCGCCTCTTCCAGCCAGGCGATGGCGCCGATATCCAGGTGGTTGGTCGGCTCGTCCAGCAGCAGCAGGTCGGGCTCGGAAACCAGCGCCTGGGCCAGCAGCACGCGGCGACGCCAGCCACCGGACAGCTCGGCCAGGGTCTTGTCGGCCGGCAGTTGCAGGCGGCTCAGGGTGCTGTCTACCAATTGCTGCAGGCGCCAGCCATCCTTCGCCTCAAGCTCCTGCTGCACGTGCATCAGCTTGTTCAGGTCTTCGTCGTTATGGATGTTCTGGCTGAGGTGGTGGTACTCGGCCAGCAGCGCGCCGACGCCAGCCAGCCCCTCGGCGACCACGTCGAACACGGTGCGATCGTCGGCACGCGGCAGCTCCTGCGGCAGCTCGCCGATCTTCAGGCCAGGGGCGCGCCAGATCTCGCCGTCATCGCCATGCTGGTCGCCCTTCACCAGGCGCAGCATGCTCGACTTGCCGGTGCCGTTGCGGCCGATGATGCACACCCGCTCGCCACGGGCTATCTGCCATGACACCTTGTCCAGCAACGGCATGGCGCCATAGGCAAGGGATACATCGCTGAACTTGAGCAGGGTCATGGGCGCCTCCGAAAACAGGGGGCGCATTCTACCCGGTTTGCGCCTTGGCATATCCGCCATTTTTTCATCATGTTTCCTCCACCGCATCCGATTTCACCCGGGCAGGGCAACAGGCTAAGCTACGCAGATCCGGTGGCGGCCAGGCCGTTGCCCCATACGATTTATCTACCCGGAAGTGTCATGCGCGGTCGTCTGCTCAGCCTGTTCTCCTGCCTGCTTATCACCACCGTCACCCTCGATGCAGCCCAAGCGGTCCCCCTTGCCCAGCAACGTCAGATGTACGACGAGGCCAAGCGCGCCCTGGCCAAGGGTGACAGCGGCCCCTACAAGCGTTACGCCAATGCCCTGGCCGACTACCCGCTGGAGCCCTACCTGGCCTACGACGAGCTGACCGCCCGCCTGAAGTGGGCCAGCAACGACGAGATCGAGAAATTCCTCGCCGAGCATGGCGACCTGCCCCAGGCCAACTGGATGAAGCTGCGCTGGTTGCGCTGGCTGGCCGAGCGCGGCGAATGGAAGACCTTCGTCAATTACTACGACCCGAAGATGAACTTCACCGAGCTGGACTGCCTCTACGGCCAGTACCAGATCAAGAACGGCCTCAAGGCCGAAGGCTACAAGAGCGCCGAGAAACTCTGGCTGGTGGGCAAGTCCCAGCCCGAGGCCTGTGACGTGCTCTTCGACCTGTGGCGTGCCGAAGGTCAGATGACCGAGCAGATGCGCTGGCGCCGCGCCAAGCTCGCCGCCGAGGCGCGCAACTATGGCCTCGCCAGCTTCCTGGTGAAGGGCCTGCCAACGCTTCAGACCCAGGGCAAGCTGCTGCTGGATGTCGCGCAGAACCCGCAGATGCTCAGCCAGACCGCCCGCTTCGCCCCGGCCGACAAGGCCATGGGCGATGTGGTCGGCCTCGGCCTGCGCCGCCTGGCCCGCCAGGACCCGGAAAAGGCCATGGCCCTGCTGGATGGCTACGCCGCGCGGATGAAGTTCTCCAGCAGCGAGAAGGTCGCCATCGCCCGCGAGATCGGCCTCACCCTGGCCAAGCGCTACGACCCTCGCGCCCTCAAGCTCATGACCCAGTACGACCCCAAGCTGCGCGACAACACCGTCAGCGAATGGCGCGCGCGCCTGCTGCTGCGCCTGGGCCAGTGGGACGACGCCTACAAGCTGACCAAGCAGATGCCCGCCGAGCTGGCCAATACCAACCGCTGGCGCTACTGGCAGGCCCGCTCCCTGCAACTGGCCCAGCCGCAGAGCGCCGAAGCCGCCCGCCTCTACCAGCCCCTGGCAAAGGAGCGTGACTTCTACGGCTTCCTCGCCGCCGACCGTATCCAGACGCCCTACCAGCTCAACAACAAGCCGCTGGCCCTGGATCCGCGCCTGGTGCAGAAGGTGCGCAACACTGCCGGTATCCGCCGTGCCCTGGAGTTCCACGATCGCGGCCAGATCGTCGACGGTCGCCGCGAGTGGTATTACGTCAGCCGCCTGTTCAGCCGTGACGAAATGGTCGCCCAGGCCAAACTCGCCTACGACATGCAGTGGTACTTCCCGGCCATCCGCACCATCAGCCAGGCCCAGTACTGGGACGACCTGGACATCCGCTTCCCCATGGCCCACCGCGGTGCCCTGACCCAGCAGGCACGCCTGCGTGGCCTGCACTCCAGCTGGGTGTTCGCCATCACCCGCCAGGAAAGCGCCTTCATGGCCGACGCCCGCTCCGGCGTCGGTGCCATGGGCCTGATGCAACTGATGCCCGGCACCGCCAAGGAGACCGCGCGCAAGTTCGGCATTCCCCTCGCCTCACCGCAACAGGCGCTCAACCCGGACGTCAACATCCAGCTCGGCGCCGCCTACCTCAGCCAGGTGCACGGCCAATTCAACGGCAACCGCGTGCTCGCCTCCGCCGCCTACAACGCCGGCCCCGGCCGCGTGCGCCAATGGCTCAAAGGCGCCAACCACCTGGCCTTCGACGTCTGGGTGGAAAGCATCCCCTTCGACGAAACCCGCCAGTACGTGCAGAACGTGCTTTCCTACTCCGTAATCTACGGGCAGAAGCTCAACGCCCCGCAGCCCCTGGTGGATTGGCACGAGCGCTTCTTCGACGACCAGTGATCGAAGCCGAAATGCAAAACGGGCGCCCATTGGGCGCCCGTTTCGTTTGTGCCGCCGTTGCCGCGCAGCTGCCTTACTCCAGAACCTCCACTTCCATCCCCTCTTCCAGCATTCCGGTGCTGCGGTTGATCAGGTTCTGGCCGAAGTACAGCTCGCCTTCGCGCTCGCGGTAAGTCTTGAGGGTGGTCAGGGGCTCGCGATCAGGGCTGCGCTCGCCGGTGGCAGGGTCGATGGTGGTGAGGATGCAACGGGTGCAGCCCTTGGCCACGCTGAACTCGACACCGCCGATGCGGATGCGCTTCCACTCGTCTTCGGCGAAGGGCGCGCTGCCCTCCACCACCAGGTTGGGACGGAAGCGCAGCATCTCCAGTGGGCGGCCAACACGGCTGGACAGGTCATCCAGCGAGGCCTGGCCGATCAGCAGCAGTGGGAAGCCATCGGCGAAACCGACCTTCTCTTCGGGCAGCAGGCTGCCAGGGATGTCCCGTGCCCGCTCGTTGGGCACATGCACCAGGCGGCACGGCTTGCCGATGAACTCGCTGAGCCAGGCAGCAGCCTCGTCGCCGGCGTCAGGCACAAGCATCGAGTCCTTCCAGATGAAGGTGCCGCGCAGGTCGCTGTTCGGGTCGGGCAGGGCCACATCCAGGCTGGGGCGGCCGGCGGTGCTCAGGATCAGGCCACCGGAGGCGTTCCACAGCGCGCTCAGCTGCGACATCTGCGGCAGCGCGCGCTGGGTGAGGAAACGGCCATTGCTCGCGTCCACCAGCATCCAGCGTCGATCACCGGCCAGGCCGATGCCATCGAGTTCGGCACGCTGCAGGCGTTCGCCGATCGCGGATTTCATGGGGAAACGATAGAGAGCGGAGAGACGCAACATGGGCCGGCTTCCTTGGACGGTCAGCGAAAGCCCACTTATACGGAATCGTGGGCCGGGGCCTCAACCCCGGCACCACGAAAAGATCACTCGTCCTTCTTCAGGCGGTCCGCCACCACGTCCACCAGCTTGTCGGGCTGGAACTTGGAGAGGAAGTTGTCGCAACCGACCTTCTTCACCATGGCGTCGTTGAAGCTGCCGGACAGCGAGGTGTGCATCACCACGTAGAGCTCACGCAGGCGCGGGTCGTTGCGGATCTCGGTGGTCAGGCGGTAGCCGTCCATCTCCGGCATTTCGGCGTCGGTGAAAATCATCAGCAGCTTGTCGGTCATCACCTCGCCGGTGTCGGCCCACTTCTTCAGCAGGTTCAGAGCCTTGAGGCCGTCGCTGACCGAGTGGGTGCGGATACCCAGCTGCGAGAGGGTTTCGCGCAGCTGGGTCAGCGCGACATTGGAGTCGTCCACCAGCAGCACTTCGCGGCCTCGGGCCTTCTCCAGCAGCGGGTTGCTCAAGCGCTCCTCGGAAACCCGGGTGCTCATGGGCACGATTTCGGCGAGCACCTTCTCGACGTCGATGATCTCGACGATCTGGTCCTCCACCTTGGTGATCGCCGTCAGGTAATGCTGGCGACCGGCACCACCGGGCGGCGGCTGGATGGACTCCCAGTTGAGGTTGAGGATGCGGTCCACGCCCCCCACCAGGAACGCCTGCACCGAGCGGTTGTACTCGGTGACGATGATGGTGCTGCGCTCATCCGGCACCAGCGCGCGCATGCCGATGGCGCGGGACAGGTCGATCACCGGCAGGGTCTGGCCGCGCAGGTTGACCACGCCGCAGACGAAGGGGTGGCGCTGGGGGATCAGGGTCAGCTTCGGCAGCTGCAGGACTTCCTGCACCTTGAACACGTTGATGGCGAACAGCTGGCGGCCGGCCAGGCGGAACATGAGGATTTCCAGGCGGTTCTCGCCCACCAGTTGGGTACGTTGATCGACTGTGTCGAGAATACCGGCCATTGCATGCTCCTGTTGGATGTTCGAGCCAGACTGCGGCTGCAGTTGCTTATCGGCAGAAGGCCTTGGAACTGTAGCCATCATGGCTTGGCGCCATCATGCACCACGGGGCGCAACGGCACCAGAAGCCACTCATCCCTCACTGCCTTGCAGCAACGGGGAACCGTCCGGCAGATGTAAGCGTAGTGCGTTGCGGCGCGCATTGAAGCGAACCTTGCTGCATTCCATGGGTTCTCCGTCGAGATTCATGTCCAACCCCTCGGGTGCCTCCACCTCCACCCACGGCAACCGCGCACTCACCGACACCGCCTCCACCCCGCCGATACCCCCCGAAAGCAGCGTACCCAGGGTGCCGACCACATCCTGCGGGGCCGGCACGATGCAGAGCTCCAGCAGCCCGTCATCGACCTTGGCGCGTGGGCACAGCACATGCCCACCGCCCGCCTGGCAGCCGTTGCCGATGCCCACGGCGAGGAACTCGCCCTCCCACTCGAAATCCGGCCCCTTGAAGTGACCGAAGGCCGAATGCACCTCGGAGAAGCGCGTCAGTCCGGTGAGGAAATAGGCCGCACCGCCCAGCACCTTCTTCAGGTCTTCGGAGGTGTTGGCAGTGATCTTCGAACCGAAGCCGCCGGTGGCCATGTTGAGGAACAGCCGCCCGTCGGCCTCCCCCAGGTCGATGGGCCGCGGCGGCACATCCAGCAGCGCCAGGGCCTCGCCGGGCAGCAGCGGCACCCCGGCGGCCCGGGCGAAGTCATTGGCGGTGCCCAGGGGCAACAGCGCCAGGCTGGCGTCCTGGTCCGCCAGCGCCATGGCTTCGGCGACATCACGCAGGGTGCCATCGCCGCCCCCGGCGATGAGCGTGCGATACCCGGCGGCCAGGGCCTCTTCGACGATGCGCCCGGCATCACCGCCCTCCCAGGTCACCCGCACCGCCAGTTCCCAACCCGCCTCCCGGCGCGCCTCGACGGCCGCTCGCACGTCCTCGTTCAATGCCTGCTTGCCGTGCAGGATCAGCAATGCCTTGCGCTCGCTCATGGGCCACTCCATCCAGGGTGAGTCGGCCGAGTATAGGCCTCGACCGTAAGAACAAGATGAGACAAGCGTCGGATGCGGATTACACACCTATCTAATATGTCGATTTGTTTGTTGAATAATTTACGCTTTTTGTCGATAAGAACTTGATGAAAAATGGCCTCCAACACGCCGCAGAGCCCAACCCACTGCGAGCACTGAGGAGATTCCCATGATCGAAGTACGCCCTTTCAACCAGCTCGGCGGCGCCCACCACGGCTGGCTCAACGCCCGTCACCACTTCTCCTTCGCCGAGTACCACGATCCGGCGCGGATGAACTGGGGCCAACTGCGGGTCTGGAACGATGACGAGATCGCTGCCGACAGCGGTTTCCCGCCGCACCCCCACCGCGACATGGAGATCATCACCTACGTCCGTGAAGGCGCGATCACCCACCAGGACAACCTGGGCAACAAGGGCCGCACCGAAGCCGGCGATGTGCAGGTGATGAGCGCGGGCACCGGCATCACCCACAGCGAGTACAACCTCGAGGGCGAGACCACCCGGATCTTCCAGATCTGGATCATGCCCACCGAGTTCGGCGCCGCGCCTTCCTGGGGTGCCAAGCCCTTCCCGAAAGGTGAGCGCGCCGGCAGCTTCGTGACCCTGGCCAGCGGCATAGACGATGGCAGCGACGCCCTGCACATCCGCGCCAACGCCCGGCTGGTGGCCGCCACGCTGACCGCTGGGCAGACGGCGGAATACCGCCTGGAGAACGGCCGCAAGGCCTACCTGGTGGCCGCCAAGGGTCGCTACGAAGTCAACGGCGTGGCCGCCGAAGCCCGCGACGGCGTAGCCGTACGTGATGTCGAGGTGCTGAGCTTCACCGCCAGCGAAGATACCGAGATCGTGCTGGTGGACGTCGCCTGATCCAGGCCGTAACGAAAACGCCCCCGGAGTTCTGCTCCGGGGGCGTTTTTCATTGCCTGCGTGGCAGGCGCCCGCTCCTCGTGGGAGCGAATTCATTCGCGATCAACCCGTCACCGAAACGCCGTGCCGGACCCGACACAGGGCGTCAACCGCATCAGGCCGGGTACCCTGTGATCTCGCGGATCTTCTGGTACAGCGGCTTCAGCTGCCGGTACATGCGCTGGTACACGCCCTGATAGAGCCGCTCGTAGATGCGTTGAGCTTGCGGGTCCGGGTGGAACACCTGGCCGACGCGGGTCATGGCGCTTATCGCCGTGGGGAAGTCCGGGTGCAACCCCAGGCCGACCGCACAGTCGATGGCGGCACCCAGCCCCGAGGTTTCGTAGACGTGTGGCCGCTCCGCCGGCAGGCCGAAGATATCGGCCGTCAGCTGCATGGCCGCATCGCTTTGCGAACCGCCACCGGAGACGCGCAAACGCTTGATCGGCGTGCCCGAGCGCTTCTCGATGCGTTCCTTGCCCTGGCGCAGCGCGTAGGCCAGGCCTTCGAGAATGGCGCGGTAGATGTGCGCGCGGGTGTGCACATCGCCGAAGCCGATGATCGAGCCCTTGGCTTCAAGCCCCGGCTCGCGGATGCCCGGCGTCCAGTAGGGCTGCAGCATCAGGCCCATGGAGCCCGGCGGCACGCTGTTGACCAGTTCGTCGAACAAGGCCTCGGGCTCGACGCCCAGCTCCTTGGCCCGCTGCATCTCGCGCAGGCCGAACTCCTGCTTGAACCAGCTGACCATCCAGAAGCCGCGGTAGATCATCACCTCGGTATTGAAGTGATCGGGGATCGCCGCCGGATAGGGCGGGATCAGCGGGATGGTTTCCAGGTAGCTGCGACGGGTGGTGTTGATGGTCGCCGTGGTGCCGTAGGAGAGGCAGGCCGTATCCGGCTCCACCCCGCCCGAGCCCATCACCTCGCAGGCCTTGTCGGCGCCGGCGGCGATCAGCGGCAGTCCCTCAGGGATGCCGGTCAGGCGGCTGGCCTCGGCGCTGATGCTGCCCAGGCGCTCGCCCGGCTTGAACAGGTCCGGCAGTTGCTCGCGGCGCACCGGCATCGCCTGCCACTTCCAGTCCTTGGGCGAGGCCCAGTCCAGGCGCTTGTAGTCGAACGGCAGGTAGGCCACCTGGCAGGCCACCGAATCGACGAAGCGCCCGCACAGGCGGTGGGTGAGGAAGCCCGACAGCAGCAGCACCTTGTGGGTGCGCTGCCAGATGTCCGGCTGGTGCTGCGACACCCAGTTCACCTCAGCCTGGGCGCGGAAGTAATCCACCGTGCCCTCAATGCGCAGCAGGCGGAACAGCCAGCCCCAGGGGCCCTTGATACGCCCCTCGACCTCGGCGCGGCGCTGGTCCAGCCAGATGATCGCCGGGCGC
Source organism: Aquipseudomonas alcaligenes MRY13-0052 (assembly GCA_000474255.1). GTDB lineage: Bacteria > Pseudomonadota > Gammaproteobacteria > Pseudomonadales > Pseudomonadaceae > Metapseudomonas > Metapseudomonas solani. The sequence continues at coordinate 38,116 of BATO01000030.1, read as the reverse complement.
AGCGGCGTGCCCTGTTCGTCGACGTTGATCACCGTGCCGCGCTGGGTGGTGACGGAGACGCCACGGATCAGGCTGCGATCGATATCCACCGATTCCCACAGCAAGCGGCAGGCTTCGGCGAGGCTCGACCAGTAGTACTCCGCATCCTGCTCGGCCCAGCCGGGCTGCTTGGAGTAGTAGGCCTCCAGCGGCACCTTGCCCTTGCCCACCAGGTTGCCTTCCAGGTCGAACAGCAGCGCACGGACACTCTGGGTGCCGTTGTCTATCGCCAGCAGGTAGCTCTTCTCGCTCACGGTGGATTCCTTGTTCTTATTCTGCGGGCAGGCTGTAGCTGCGCTGCCAGAGCGCAGCATAGGCCCGTTCCTCGTCTTCCCAACGCCCATCGCTCCAGCCCAGGCGGGCCTGGCACAGCGTGCGGATGCGCGGCATCAGCGCCGCACCACCACCGGGCAACAACAGGCCCAGGCGGGTGCGTCGCAGCAGCAGGTCGTCCAGGTGCAGCACCAGCTCGGCTTCCGCCGCCCAGGCCAATTCGGCCCAGAGGGTATCGGTGGCGCCAACGCGCTCGCTGCCCAGTTCATCGATCAAACGGGCGACAGCGGCGAGCTCCGGGCCATGCCGCCCCGCCAGGCGCCGCTGCGCCAAGGGGCCCAGGCCAGGCAGGCTCGCCAACGGCGCCGGCTTGAACACCGCTGCGCCGAGATCATCCACCGTGCGGCCGTTGAAGCCCGCGCAAGCGCGCAGCACCTCCAGCGCCAGCAGGCGGAAGGTGGTCAGCTTGCCGCCGGCCAGGGTCACGCAGCCGGGCTCGATCCACAGCGCATGCTCGCGCTTCTCGTCCGAGGGCTTCAGCGACGCCTCGCCGTCGCTCACCACCGGGCGCACGCCGGCCCAGGTGGAGAGCACGTCCGCACGCTCGATGACGGCAGCGGGGAACTGCTCGCGGCAGGCGGCCAGCAGGTAGTCCACCTCCTCGGCGCTGATCCGGGCATCCAGGTCCAGCTCGTCGCGGTGATCGAGGTCGGTGGTGCCGACCACGGTCGCGCCTTCCCAGGGGAAGACGAACACCGGGCGGCCATCGGCCGGGTGCATGAAACTGATGGCGTGGGCCAGCGGCAGGCGCCAGCCCGGCAGTAAAAGGTGGCTGCCACGCAGGGGGCGGATGTGCTCGCTGCCCTCGCGGCGGCGCAGGCGATCGGCCCAGGCACCGGTGGCCTGGGCCACGGCGCGGGTGCGCAGGGCGTAGCGCTGGCCGCTCTCGATGTCTTCCGCCACCAGGCCGACCACCTGGCCCTGCTCGCGGGTCAGCTCCACCACGCGCAGGCCATTGAGCGCCTCGCCGCCATCGCGACGGGCCTCGGCCAGCACGCGCATCACCAGGCGTGCATCGTCGGTGACCGCATCGAAGAACTGGGTGCCGCCCTGCAGCTTCGCCTCGTCCAGCCCCGGGGTGAGGAAGCGCAGCTGCTGCAATGAGTGATAGAGGTGGTTGCGCTTGCCGGCCAGGGCGTCGTAGACCGCCAGCAGGCTGCCAAACACGCGGGGGCCGGGGAAGCCGCCACGGTGGGGCATGACGAAGCTCAGCGGGTCCACCAGCCCCGGCGCCTCGGCCAGCAGGCGTTGGCGTTCGCGTACCGAGTCACGGGTCAGGCCGAACTGGCCCTTGGCGATATAGCGCAGGCCGCCGTGGACCATCTTCGAGGAGCGGCTGGAAGTGCCCCAGGCGAAGTCGCGCTGCTCCAGCAGCAGGCACTTCCAGCCACGCCGGGCCGCCTCGCGGAGGATGCCGGCGCCGGTGATGCCGCCGCCGACGACGATCAGGTCCCAGTCCCGCGCCGCCAGCTCCGGCAGCGCGCGCTCGCGCCAGGCCGCGTTCCAGGGCTGCATGGTCAATCCTGGATCAGCACGCCGGGGGCCAGGCGGCCCTCGGGGTCGAAGTGCCCGGCCAGTGCCTTGAGCACCGCCATGCCGCGCTCGCCCTTCTCCACCGGCAGCCAGGGTGCGTGGTCACGACCGACGCCGTGCTGGTGGCTGATGGTGCCGCGGTTGTGCGCGATCACCTCGCTGGCCGCGCGCTTCAAGCGGCTCCAGCGCTGCAGGGCCTGCTCGTAGCTGGCGCCCGGACGGAACACGTAGGTGGTGTAGATGCTGGAGCCCTCGCCGTAGACGTGGGACAGGTGGGTGAAGACGTGAACGCGCTCGCCCTCCTCCGCCAGGCCGTCACGCAGGCTGGCCTCCACCTTGTTCAGCAGGTTGTCGACGTTGATCCAGTCGGTGGCGGTCTCCAGGGTGTCGACCACGTAGCCGGCATCCCACAGGCCATGGCGCAGGTAGGGGAAGCGGAAGCGGTTCTCCGCCCACTTCTTGCCCAGCAGGGTGCCGGTGAACACGCCACCGAAGCCCTTCAGCAGCTTCTTCGCCTGGCGCAGCGATACGGCGTTCTGCTGGCGGTTGCCGGTGACGCCGAAGGTCAGCATGCACTTGCCAGTGCGCGCACCGCGGAAGGCCAGGTACTTCTCCAGCAGGGCGATCTGCTCGGGGTGGCCGGCCAGGGCCAGCTGGGTCTCGGTCTCGATGGCGTTGGACAGGCGCAGCATCGACAGCGGCACCCGCGCCTGGGCCAACGCACGGATGCCCGCCAGGGCCTGTTCCCAGCTGGGCAGGAACACGGCGTAGAAGCTTTCCTGGTCGGCCAGGCGGGTGACCCGCACACGCACTTCGGAAATCACCCCGAAGCGGCCTTCGGAGCCCAGCACCACTTCGCGCAGGTCCGGCCCCGCGGCCGAGGCCGGGAAGGTCGGCAGCTCCAGCGGGCCGTCGAAGGTTTCCAGGGTACCGCCGGCGAACAGTTGCTCGATGCGGCCATAACGCAGGGATTGCTGGCCGCTGGAACGGCTGGCGACCCAGCCACCGATGGTCGACAGCTCCCAGGACTGCGGGAAGTGGCCGAGGGTGTAGCCCTTGGCACGCAGCTGGCTCTCCACCTGCGGCCCGTTGGCGCCGGGGCCGAAGGTGGCGATCAGGCTTTGCTCGTCCAGGTCCAGCAGGCGGCTCATGCGTTCGAGGGACAGGGTCAGCACCGGCCGCTCGCCGGCCTGAGGGTTGATGTGGCCGGCCACCGAGGTGCCGCCGCCGTAGGGGATGAGCACGATGTCATGGGTCCGGGCCCAGGCCATCAGCTGGCGGATGTCCTCGGCGGTTTCGGGGTAGGCGACACCGTCGGGGAACACCTCGAAACGGCCTTCACGCATGGCCAGCCAATCAGGCAGGCTCTGGCCACGGGCGTGGCGCACGCGCTCCTCGGCGTCCTGGCTGACCAGCACATGGGGCGGCAGGCGCGAAGCCGGGACCTGCGCCAGCACCTGCGCGAGGGTGGCGTCATCCAGGCGCTGCCCGGCGCCGACGCGCTGGGCCAGAAAATCCGTGCCATTGGCCGGCAGTTCCACCACGGTCGACTCTTCACCCCAGCCGTTCCAGCGTCGCATGCCCTTCTCCTTGTTCGAGTTGTTTCGGAGGCTTTCAATGGGTGCCTATACTAGCCAGCCGCGCAAGGGCGTCACTGTCGGATCGGGACAGTGGCTATCGCCAATCAAGACATTTCAGAACAAGAAGAAACCATGGATTCCCTCGGCTATACCTCCGTCCCCGCCCTGCTAAAGTACCTGCGCCATGCCGAGCACCTCGGCCTGGACGTGGCCGCTGCGCTCGACGCTGCAGGCATCCGCGCCGAGGAACTGGCCGACAACGGCAAGCGCATGCCCAGCGAAGCCCATGAACGCCTGCTGCAGCACCTGATGGCGGTCTCCGACGACCCCTTGTTCGGCCTGCATTCCGCGCGCTTCGTGCAGCCGGGCTCGTGGAGCGTGCTCGGCTACATCACCATGAACTGCGCCACCCTGGGCGAGGCCATGAGCCGCATCGTCCCGTACGAAAAACTGGTGGGCGACATGGGCACCAGCCGCATGGAAGCCGCGGGCGACCACATCCGCCTGATCTGGAACTGCCGCCACGAAGCTCCGGAGATCCGCCGCCACATGGTGGAGAACGTGCTCGCCTCCTGGCTGCTCTACGCCCGCTGGATCGCCGACATGGAGCGCTCGCCCCGCGAGGTCTGGTTCGAACACGCCCAGCCCGCCGGCACCCGCCTGGAGGACTACGAAGAAGTCTTCGGCTGCCCGATCCGCTTCGACCAGGCCTGCAACGCCCTGCTGGTGCCCATGGAGTACCTCGGCGTGCCCCTGCGCCAGGCCGACGCCAACCTGCTGCGCACCCTCGAGGAACACGCCCTGGCGCTGATGGCCGGGCTGGACCAGGACGAACCCCTGCCGCAACGGGTGAAGAACGCCCTGCGCCTGCTGCTCAAGGATGGCCTGCCACGCAAGGAACGGGTCGCGGAGAAATTCCACATGACGGTGCGCACCCTGCAGCGCCACCTGCAGCAGGCCGGCACCAGCTACCAGCAGATCCTCGACGAACTGCGCCAGGAACTGGCCGAGCACTACCTGCTGCGCAGCGACCTGGCCATCCAGGACATCGCCAGCTACCTCGGCTTCACCGAGTCACGCTCCTTCCACCGCAGCTTCAAGACCTGGACCGGGCAGACGCCGGGGGAATACCGCGATGCCAAGCGGCAGGGCTAAGCCGCATCCGACATGTTCACCGGTCAGTGTGTAGGGCGGGTGAAACCCGCGAGGGTGTCGAGTTGAGCTGTCGGGTTGCACCCGACCTACGCTTGGAACAACGCAAGACAACACACCTGCTGATGTAGCCCAGGCTTCAGCCTGGGACCCCGCTTGCAACCCGGACCGAAGCCCGGGTTGCAGGGTTCAGGCGTGCAGTTCGCTCAGCGGGATGAAGCGCAGGCTGTCGCCTTCGGCCAGGGTGGTGCCTTCCAGCACCTCCACCAGGCCTTCGGCCCAGGCGGCGCTGCGCAGCACACCGGAACTCTGGTTGCGGTAGATCACCGCGCGGCCGTTTTCGAGGCGGGCGCGCAGGTACTCGCGGCGGTTGCCCGGTTTGCTCCAGGTGAAGCCGGCCGGTACCGGGAAGCCCAGGGGCGCGACCTTGTCCACGCCGAGGCGGCGCAGTAGGTAGGGCCGGGTGAGCAGGCCGAAGGTCACCAGGGTGGAGGCCGGGTTACCCGGCAGGCCGATCACCGGCACGCCCTGGAAGTGGCCAAAGGTGAGCGGCTTGCCCGGCTTGATCGCCAGTTTCCACAGCGCCAGTTCGCCGGCCTCGCGCAGGGCCATGCCGAGGAAGTCCGCCTCGCCGACGGAGACGCCACCGGTGGAGAGGATCAGGTCGACGCCGGTCAGCTCGCCCAGGGCCTTGCGGGTCAGTTCCAGGTCGTCGGCGAGGATGCCGCCATCCACCACCTCGCAACCCAGGCGGCGCAGCCAGGCGATCAGCAGGGTGCGGTTGCTGTTGTAGATCTGCCCCGGGCCGAGCGGCTGGCCCGGCGCAACCAGTTCATCACCGGTGGAGAGCACCGCCACGCGGGGCCGGCGGCGCACCTGCAGGCGCGCGGCGCCGAGGGTGGCGGCCAGGCCCATTTCGATGGGGCCCAGCAGGGTGCCGGCATCCAGCACGGTTTCGCCGCTGCGGGTTTCCTGGCCTTTGGGGCGCACGTTCTGCCTGGCACTCATGGGCTCGATGAAGCGCACGCGGCCGTCGTCCAGCACCTCGGCGTTTTCCTGCATCTCCACCGTGTCCGCGCCTTCGGGCAGCGGTGCGCCAGTGAAGATGCGTGCACAGGTGCCCGGCTGCAGCGGACCCGGGGCGCTGCCCGCCTGGATGCGCTGGCTGACCACCAGCGGCTCGCCGTTCCAGTCGGCCAGGCGCAGGGCGTAGCCATCCATCGCACTGTTGTCCCAGGGCGGCAGGTCGAGGCCGGCCACCAGGGGTTCGGCCAGCACGCGGCCATCGGCATCGGCCAAGGCGACCTCTTCCTGCTCGCGGATGGCGGCCTCCCCGGCCAGCTTCAGCAGCCGGGCCAGGGCGTCTTCCACCGGCATCAGGCCGGGGTTGTCGCAGCAGCTCACCCGCGGCTCTCGCAGGCGTCGGCGCGGGTCAGGTGCGGCACGAAGTTGCAGGGGCGATGACGGTTGTCCAGTTGCTCGGCGAGGATGCCGTCCCAGGCGGTGCGGCAGGCGTTGGTGGAGCCCGGCAGGCTGCACACCAGGGTGCCGTTGGAAAGGCCGGCCAGGGCGCGGGACTGCATGGTGGAAGTGCCGATATCGGCCACGGAAATCTGCCGGAAGTACTCGCCGAAGCCGTCCACCTGCTTGTCCAGCAGGCAGGCGATGGCCTCGGGGGTGCTGTCGCGCCCGGTGAAGCCGGTGCCGCCGGTGATCAGCACCACCTGCACCGCGTCCTCGGCGATCCAGGTCGCCACCTGGGCGCGGATCTTGTAGAGGTCGTCCCTCAGCAGCACGCGGGCGGCGAGCTTGTGCCCGGCAGCGGTGAGGCGGTCGACGAAGAGCTGGCCGGAGGTGTCGGTCTCCAGGCTGCGGGTGTCGCTGACGGTGAGAACGGCGATGTTCAGGGGCACGAATACCGCCTCGGCCTTGTGGTTCATGGCAGGCTTCCAGTTGTAGGACAGAATGGCCGGTGTTATATCACAGCGCCGCCCCTCCCGAGAGCCCGCCCATGCCCGGCAACGCCCCCCTTCCCTGCTCCGTTCTGCTGCTCGCCGGCGGCCGCGGCCAGCGCCTGGGCGGCCGCGACAAGGGCCTGGTGGAATGGCGCGGCCAGCCGCTGATCGTCTGGCTGCATGCCGCCACCCGCGCACGCACCGATGACCTGATCATTTCCTGCAACCGCAACGCCGAGCGCTACGCGCAATGGGCGGACCAACTGGTGACGGACGACAGCCCCGATTACCCGGGCCCACTGGCCGGCATCCGAGCCGGGCTGGCCGCCGCGCGCCACGACCACCTGCTGGTGTTGCCCTGCGACGCGCCGCTGGTGGACGCCCCCCTGCTCGACTCACTGCTGCGCGAAGCCGGCGAGCGGCCGGTGATGCTGCACCAGGGCGGTTACTGGGAGCCGCTGTTCAGCGTGCTGCCGCGCACCCTTTTGCCGCAGATCGAACAGGCCTGGCAGGCCGGTGAGCGCAGCCCGCAACGCATCCTCCGCACCCTCGACCCGATCGCCGTGGAATGCCCGGTGGGCGACCCGCGCCTGGCCAACCTGAATACGCCGGATCTGCTGGAGAACCCGCGCGGATCGGGATGAAATCCAGCGGGCTTCCGGAACTTTGCCGGCTGGTTTTCCGTCAGAGCCCGAGAACCTCCCGTTCATTCATCAAGGAGATGGAAGATGAACCAGCGGATCATTCCCGCATTCGTACTCGCGCTCGGCCTGGTTACCCTGGCCGGCTGCTCGTCCCCCACCGTGATCACCCTGAACGACGGCCGCGAGATTCAGGCCGTGGACAAGCCCGATTACGACGATGACTCCGGCTTCTACGAGTTCGAGCAACTCGATGGCAAGCGCGCCAAGGTCAACAAGGACCAGGTTCGCACCATCAAGGAACTCTGAGCCTTATCCGGCGACCTTCCCGGTCGCCTGAACAAGCCCGTCGCGGGGTCACCCGAGGCGGGCTTCGTTTTGTCCGCCCCCTGCAACAGGGCAATACCCCCGAACGCCGCGGCAGCCCTGCCCCGGTAAAAAAATTTCAGCTAACCCCTTGTCGACCAAAAAGTTTTCTGTAGAATGCGCGCTCATTCCACGGAGCGTAGCGCAGCTTGGTAGCGCGTCTCGTTCGGGACGAGAAGGTCGCTGGTTCGAATCCAGTCGCTCCGACCATATCCCGAAAAAACCCGCCTTATAGGCGGGTTTTTTATTGCCTGCGAAAAAGCCGGCCCCTTTCCTTTCTTCCCCCGCCCTCTCCCCTCCGCAAAAAAGAAGCCCGATGCGGGTGCATCGGGCTTCGTCGTGTTGGGCCTCGTTACGCTTAGCGCCAATCTACCCTGTGCGCATTGCCTCAGTGGGCGTTGGCCGCCGCACCGGGCTTGGCGCCGAAGGGTGGCTTGGCCAGCCAGATGAGCAGGATCAACCCCATGCAGACCCAGCCGATCATCGTGAAGTAGTCGATGGTCGACATCATGTACGCCTGCCCGGTGACGATGTGGTCCAGGGACGCTGCGTTCTGCTGGCTCATGCCGCCCATCTGCTCCAGCGCCTCGCGGGTACCGGGCTCGTAGGCGCTGATGTGCTCGGTGAGGTAGGCATGGTGCTGGTCGGCGCGGCGTATCCAGATCCAGGTGGTGAGCGAGGCCGCGAAGCTGCCGCCCAGGGTCCGCAGGAAGGTGGCCAGGCCGGAGCCGTCGGCGATTTCGTTCTGCGGCAGGTCCGAGAGCAGGATGCTGAGGATCGGCATGAAGAACAGCGCCACACCGAAGCCCATGAACAGCTGCACCAGGGCGATGTGCAGGTAGTCCACCTCGGTGGTGAAGGACGCCCGCATGAAGCAACTGGCACCGATGGCGAAGAACGCCAGGCTGGCCAGCACGCGCAGGTCGAAGTTCTGCGCGTAACGCCCCACGAAGGGCGACATGATCACAGGCAGCAGGCCGATGGGCGCCGCCGCCAGGCCGGCCCAGGTCGCGGTGTAGCCGAGCTGGGTCTGCAGCCACTGCGGCAACAGTAGGTTGATGCCGAAGAAGGCCGCGTAGCCGCCCACCAGCGCCACGGTACCGGCGGTGAAGTTGCGGTGGCGGAACAGCCGCAGGTTGACGATGGGGTGGCGGTCGGTGAACTCCCAGATGATGAACACCGCCAGGGCGATGACCGCGATCACCGTGCCACCGATGATGAAGTTCGATTCGAACCAGTCCAGGTCGTTGCCCTTGTCGAGCACGATCTGCAACGCGCCGACGCCGATCACCAAGGTCGCCAGGCCCATCCAGTCCATGGGCTCGCGCTTGAGCGTAACCGGCCGCTTGCGCAGCTGCTGGTAGACCACGAAGGCGGCGAACAGGCCGATGGGCAGGTTGATGAAGAAGATCCACGGCCAGCTGAAGTCGTCGGTGATCCAGCCACCGAGAATGGGCCCGGCAATGGGCGCCACCACCGTGACCATCGCCAGCAACGCCAGGGCCATGCCCCGCTTCGCCGGTGGGTAGATCGACAGCAGCAGGGTCTGGGTGATGGGGTACAGCGGCCCGGCGACGAAGCCCTGGAGGGCGCGGAAGCCCACCAGGCTGTTCATCGACTGGGCCACGCCGCAGAGGAAGGACGCCAGCATGAACAGCAGCGTGGCGCCGATGAACAGGCGCACCTCGCCCACCCGCCGGCTCATCCAGCCGGTCAGCGGCAGGGCGATGGCGTTGCTCACCGCGAAGGAGGTGATCACCCAGGTGCCCTGCTCCGAACTCACCCCCAGGTTGCCGGCGATGGTCGGCAGGGCGACGTTGGCGATCGTGGTGTCGAGCACCTGCATGAAGGTCGCCAGCGACAGGCCGATGGTGGCCAGCACCAGGTTCGGCGGGGTGAAGCTGGCTGCTGCGTTCTCGCTCATGGTCGCCGTCTCAGCGCTGCGCGGTCTTGTGGGTGGCGTCCGGGCCGTTGGCGTGGATCAGCTGCTCGATCAACTGGTCGGCTTCCGCCAGCTGGCGCTGGTAGACGTCGGTAGCGAACAGCGGCTTCTTCGGTGCCTGCTGGGCCAGGGACGGGCCACTCTGGTCGTGCAGGTCGACCTTGACACTCATCGACAGGCCGATGCGCAGCGGGTGCTCCTTGAGCTGCTCCGGGTTGATGCGGACGCGCACCGGCACGCGCTGGACGATCTTGATCCAGTTGCCGGTGGCGTTCTGCGCCGGCAGCAGGGAGAAGGCGCTGCCGGTACCGACGCCGAGGCTGTCCACGGTGCCGCTGTACTTCACGTCGCCGCCGTAGAGATCGGACTCGATCTCCACCGGCTGACCGATGCGCATGTTCTTCAACTGGGTTTCCTTGAAGTTGGCGTCGATCCACACCTGGTCCAGGGGGATGACCGCCATCAGCGCGGTGCCGGGCTGCACGCGCTGGCCCAGCTGCACGGTGCGCTTGGCGACATAACCGGTGACCGGGGCAACCAGGGTGGCGCGGGCGTCTTCCAGGTAGGCCTGGCGCAGGGTCGCGGCGGCAGCCTTCACATCCGGGTGGGAGGCGATCACGGTGTCGTCCACCAGGGCACGGCTGCTGTTGAGCTGCTGCTCGGAGCTGGTCAGGGAGCTTTGCGCGGAGTCCAGGGCGTCACGGGCGTGGGCCAGTTCCTCCTGGGAGATCGCACCATCCTTGGCCAGGTTGCGACGGCGGGCGAAGTCGGCACGGGCCTTCTCCAGGGCGACCTTCTTCGCCGCCACCTCGGCCTTGTAGCCGTCCACGCTGTTGTACAGGCCGCGCACCTGGCGCACGGTGCGCGCCAGGTTGGCTTCGGCCTGCTGCAGGCCGATCTCCGCATCGCTGGGGTCGAAGCGCACCAGCACCTGGCCTTCGTGCACCAGGTCGCCGTCATCGGCGCCGATGCTGGTCACGGTACCCACGGTCTGCGGGGTGATCTGCACTACGTTGCCGCCGATGTAGGCGTCGTCGGTGTGCTCGCTCCAGCGGCCGAAGAGCTGCTCCCAGGCGAAGCTGAGGGCGGCGAGGATGAGGATCACGGCAAGCAGGATGAGCAGCATCCGCTTGCGCTTGGGGTTGCCTTGGACGGCGGTTTCCGAAGTCTGGGTGGTCATGGTCTGTGCCTCGTTCATTCAGTGGCGGCCGGGCGGGCGCCCTGGGCGAGCGGAGTCTGTTCGGGTTGGAAGCCACCGCCGAGGGCCTGCACCAGGCGCACGGAGGTGTCGATCTGCTGGACGTCCAGGCTGGCCAGCTGGCGTTCGGTGACCAGCAGTTGCTGCTCGACGCTGAGGGCGTCCAGGTAGTTGCCGATGCCTTCGCCGTAGCGACGCATGGCGAGGTCGTAGTTGGATTTGGCGATGTCACGGGCCTGGCGCTGCACCTCGATCTGCTGCGCCAGGGAGCGCAGCTGGCTGAGGTCGTCGCTGACCTCGCCGAGGGCGCCCACCAGGGTCTTGTTGTACTGGGCCACGGCCAGGTCGTAGTCGGCGTCCACGCCGGCCAGGTTGGCGCGCAGACGGCCGCCATCGAACACCGGCAGGGAGATGGCCGGCGCCACCTGGTAGAAGCGGCTGTCGCCCTGGAACAGGTCGCCGCTGCTCAGGGCGGCGAGGCCGACCATGGCACTGAGGTTGAGGTTGGGATAGAAGCCGGTCTTGGCCGAGTCGATGCCCTTGCTCGCCGCTTCGACGCGCCAGCGCGCGGCGATCACGTCCGGGCGGCGGCCGAGCAGTTCGGCCGGCAGGTTCGACGGCAGCGCCAGGGCGGTGGGCTGCAGCACCACGGGGCGCTGGATGCGCTGGCCACGATCGGGGCCCTGCCCCAGCAACACGGCGAGGGTGATGCGATCGCTGTCGATCTGCTGCTCGGCGGCCAGCAGTTGCTGGCGCGCGGCGGCCTGCTGGGCCTCGCTCTGTTGCAGCTGCACCTTGCTGTCCAGGCCGGCGGCCAGGCGCTGCTTGCTGAGGCTGTAGAGGTGTTCGGAGCGCTTCAACTCTTCTTCCGCCAGGTCACGGGCGACGAAGGCATAGGCGAGCTGGCTGTAGGCGCGGGCGACACTGGCGGACAGGTTCAGGCGCGCGGCCTGCTGGTCCACCTCGGCGGCGCGGGCCTGGCCGAGCGCGGCTTCCCAGGCGGCACGCTTGCCGCCCCAGAGATCGAGGTCGTAACTGAAACCGAGGGACAGGTACTTCACCGCGGCATAGCTGCCGCCAATGGGCGCGGGCACCACGCTCTCCGGCGCTCGGGCACCGGAATAGCTGGCGCTGGCATTGACGCTGGGCATGCGCGCGGCGTCCTGCGCCTGGGCTTCGGCCAGGGCCTTGCGGGTGCGGGCGCTGGCCACCTGCAGGTCCGGCGAGCCAGCCAGGGCTTCCTCCACCATGGCATCGAGCTGGGCATCGCCCAGCTGCTTCCACCAGTCCTGGCGCGGCCAGGCGGCGGCGCTCAACGGGGTACCCGCGAGGCTGCGCCCGGCCTGCAGGGCTGCGGCATCCAGGGCCTTGCCCTCGGGCTCCAGGCCGCTGGAGCTGGCGCAGGCGGCCAGGGCCAGGGCGGCACCGAGCACCAGGGCGCTACGCCCCAGGCGTGCTGTGCGGCTGAATTCACTCATTGTTAGTGGCTCCGATCGGCGCGCACGGGTCGCGCCCTTGCAGGATCTTGCCCAGCAGGCCCACCAGGGTCCGGAGTTCCTCGGTGGTCAGCGGGCTGGTGAGTTCGTTCATGGCGTCGGCGACGATCTCCGGCATCTGCCGGCTGATGCGCAGGCCGTCTTCGCTGAGGGCCAGGCGCACGCTGCGACGGTCCTCCGGGCAGGGCTTGCGCAGCAGCAGGCCCTTCTTCTCCAGGCGGTCGAGCATGCGGGTCATGGAGCCACTGTCCACCGAGAGCTCGCGGCACAGGTCGGCCGGAGTGTTGGCGCGGTCCATGTAGATGAACATCAGCACCTTGAACTGCGCGGAGGTGATGTCCAGGGGCGCCAGGTAGCGATCGAGCAGGCGGTCCTTGAGCATGGCGGAGCGCCCGATGTACTGGCCGACGGAGCCGGTGAAGGGGTAGTCGGCGGGGCTGTAGTGCTTCATTGGCTAATATCTGCCTAGGCAGTAACTGACTGGGCAATCATACGAGCGACGAAACATTTGGCAAGGTATTCACTGTTGCTTTAAATCGACAATCCGTTCCGCAAAAGGGGGATTGATCGGCGCAAAGGCAGTCGCCACAGGCTGCCGTGACGTGCAGAGAGAAGATACGGAGAGGGGAAGCGGCCGACCGGCGGTCAGCGTTCGAGGAAGGCGGCGACCTTGGCCGCGTCGAAAGGCCAGTCCAGTTCCGCACCGGTGTCGCAGCGACGCAACACGGGAATGCGCAGGGCGTAGTCGTCCATCCATTCCTCGCGGTCGGCGATGTCCATCAACTCGACCATCAGGCCATGCTCGACGAAGGGCATCAGCACGCCCTCCGCCACTTCACAGAGATGGCAACCCAGGGTGCCGAACAGGCTGCATTCGGGGAGCATCGCCACGCGCCTCGCCAATCAGGAAAGGCGCGAATTCTAGCATGCCTCAGGCCTTGGCCGAGTCGTCCTTGGCGGCGGCCGGCAGCAGGTTCTGCAGCCCGTCCAGCAGCTTGCTGTTGAACGCCTGGGCCTTGTCCAGCTGGTTGTCGCTGAGGCGCTCGTTGAGCGAGAAACCGCCGTTGAGCAGGTCCTGCAGCGTGCCTTTCGGGTCGTCGGAGAGCTTGGCGGCGTTCTTCAGCGCTTCCAGCATGCCCTTCGCGTAGTCCTGCAGCGAGGTGTTCACCGCGCTGGCCGGTTGGCCGCCTTCCTGGGCCACGGAGCCGTAGGTGCTGGTGGCCTTGACCCTGGTCTGGGTGAGGTTGAGCGACATGGAAGCCAGCTGATCGCCGTTCATGTTCAGGGCCAGCGCGCGGTCGAAGGCGCCGTTGAGGTCACCGGAGTAGAACTTGCTGGAGACATCCTGCACCTGGTCGAGCAGGTCGCTGAGCGCGGCCCTCTCCTCGTCGTTGAGGTCGCCATCCACCTGCACCTTCCAGCCGCCGATCTGCATGCTGCCGGACTCGGAACGGGTGCCCGAGGTGCTCTTGCCGTCCTTGTCGGCGCTCGTCGAAGAGGTCTTCGACCAGTCGGCCGAGGCCTGGGCGATGGAGATCTTCACCTTGTCGCCTTCCTTGGTGGTCACCTCCATGTCGAAGGTCGAGGAACGCGCGGAGAAGCTCTGGGTGGAGCTGCTGACACTGGTGCTGCCGGAAGTGCCGGTGCTCGGCGTGTTGCCATCCAGGCCCAGGGAGCTGGCCAGGTTGTTCAAGCCATCCTGGATCTTGCCGAAGGTGTCTTCGATGTCACTGGCGATCTTGCCGCCGAGCACACCCAGGCCCTGGAGGATCTTCTTCGCCTCGGCGAAGCCCTTCTCCACGCCTTCGCGGGCCTGGTCGAGCATCTTCTGCAGCTTCTCGGTGTCGGCACCATTGGCCGCTTCGGCCTTGATGCGCCCGCCAACGAAGTCGAGGATGCGCCCGGCCACCTTGTCGGGCGTGTAGTCATCCTGGGTCTTGCCGGCCAGGCTGCCGGGCTCGATGCCCAGGCGCTGGGCAACACGGTTGGCCAACACGTTCTGCGCATTGGTGGCGTTACGGGTCGCGCTGTCGATCTTGTTCAGATAACTCGGGCGCGTGGTTGCGGAAGCCAGGGAATCGAGGGTCTTCATAGTGGCGGTCCCGGAGAATCGGATGTACACCGATTTGACGGCAGCCCCGGGAAAACCTTGAGAACGAATCCGTTCGCAGCCGATGGACGGCAGTGACCGATATTGACGTCAGACGTTCGTCGCGTCCGACGTGGCGACACCCGCCGCGCCCAACAGCACCGCTGCGGCATCCCTGGCCTCCCGTGCCTGCTCGGCCGGGCCCTGCACATGGGCCATGGCGATCGCCCCTTCCATCAGGTACTGCAACTGCCGCGCCAGGCGCTCGGGTTCGGCGACCCCCAGGCGTTCGAGGGCGCTGCGGAAATGCAGCTGGGCGTTGGCCTTGTGGAGGGCGGCGACGCGGTGGATCGGGTGCTCGCGGTCATGGAACTCGGCGGCGGCGTTGACGAAGGCGCAACCGAAGAACTCCTTGCCATGCAGCAACTGGTGCAGGCCATCGAAGACGGCAAGGATCGCCGCCCTCGGCGCCAGGTTCTCCAGCGCCCAGGCCATCATCTGGCGACTGGGTTCCAGGCGCTGGCGCAGGGCCGCCTCGATCAGCTCGTCCTTGGACTTGAAATGCTTGTACAGCGTCATCTTCGCCACGCCGGACTCGGCGAGGATGCGATCGATGCCGGTGGCGTGGAAACCATCGCGGTAGAACAGCGCGATGGCGGTGTCGATCAACTGATCGCGTTTGCTCGAAGCCATGTGGAACCTCCTGACCGGCGCATTATGCGCATCCGCCCGCACCGGCTCAAACCCGCACCACTGCTGCCTTCTGGCAACGGGGTGGAGTTGGCGCTTGAAATATACAGACCTGTCTGTCTAATATCCAGCCGCACAACGACCACAGGGATCACCACCATGCAGCTCCACGACTTCCCCCTCTCCGGCAACTGCTACAAGGTGCGCCTGTTCCTCGGCCTGACCGGCCAGCGCGCCGAGATCATCACGGTCAACCTGGCCACCGGCGAACAGAAGCAACCGGCATTCCTCGCCATCAACCCACGGGGTCAGGTTCCGCTGCTGGTGGACCAAGGCAATAGGCTGGCGGACTCACAAGCCATCCTCGTCTACCTGGCACGCCGTTATGCGCCGCAATGGCTGCCCGACGATGCCCTGCAGCAGGGCCGCATCGCCAGCTGGCTGAGCTACGCCGCCAACGAGTTGCACCACGGCCCGGCCGCCGCGCGGGTGATGAAGCTGTTCGGCCGGCCCGGCGACCTCGAAGCCACCCAGGCCAAGGCGCGCCAGGTGCTGGCGATGGTGGAGCTGCAACTGGGCCGGCACGCCTGGCTGGCCGAAGGCGAGGCCCCCAGCGTCGCCGATGTCGCCCACTACCCCTACCTGGCGATGGCCGGGGAAGGCGGGCTCGACCTCACCCCCTACCCACACCTCCGCCAATGGTGCGATCGCATCCGCGCCCTGCCCGGCTATGTCGAGCTGCCGCACCTCTGAACCTCTCCGCCATCGCAAGGAAGCCGCACATGCGCCTGCTCCCCCTCCTCCTCGCCAGCCTGCTGCTGGCCGCCAGCCCCTTCGCCAGCGCCCAGGGCCTGCGCTTCGCCCTGGTGAAGACCTCCCACGCCGAAACCCTCGACGCCTTCACCATGGAGGGCGGCCAGTGGACGCAGACCGTCGCGGTCAACCACGTCGCCGTGCTCATCCAGCACCACGCCGCGACCCTGCTGCTGGATACCGGGCTCGGCCGCCAGGTGGACGCCCAGTTCCAGGGCGACATGCCCTGGTGGGACAAACCGCTGTTCAAGTACGAAACCGTCACCCCCGCACGGGACCAACTGGACCGTGACGGCATCCGCGTCGACCGCATCCTCCTCACCCACGCCCACTGGGACCACGCCTCGGGCCTGGCCGACTTCCCCGAGGTGCCGGTCTGGGCGCCCTGGGCGGAAATCGAGTTCAGCCACATCGCCACGCCGCCAGCGGTGCTGCCCAGCCAGTTCGCCCACAAGGTCCTCTGGCAGCCCTTCGAGTTCCTGCCCGAGCCCTACATGGGCTTCGACGAGAGCCTCGACCTGTTCGGCGACGGCAGCCTGATGCTGGTACCGCTCACCGGGCACACACCAGGCTCGGTGGGTCTGTTCCTCACCCTCGACGACGGCCGGCGCTTCTTCTTCACCGGCGATACCAGCTGGCGCCTGGAAGGCTTCACCGGGCCCCACGAGAAGTTCTGGGTCAGCCGGCGGATGGTGGACAACGACCGCGACGGCACCCGTGCCCAGCTGCAACGGGTGCACGACCTGCTGCTGGCCCAACCGAACCTCACCGTGGTGCCGGCCCACGACGCCGCCGTGCAGGACCGCCTCGGCTACTACCCGCAGTGGGTGCAGTGAGGCCGACCAATGTCTAAATGACGATTCTGTTACCAGATGCTTAATTCCACTCGTTGCAACGGGGCGGCCCAACCGCCCCGAAACCCCAACGAGGAGACAATAACAATGAGCAAGACCTCGCTCGCGCACGCCATTGCCCTGGCAGCGCTCAGCACCGGCCTCACCCTGCCCGGCCTCGCCCAGGCCGAATTCCTGAAAGACAGCAAGGCCAGCGTCGAGCTGCGCAACTTCTACTTCAACCGTGACTTCCGCCAGGACGGCGCCGCCCAGTCCAAGGCCGAGGAGTGGGCCCAGGGCTTCCTGCTGCGCTACGAATCCGGCTTCACCGAAGGCACCATCGGCGTTGGCGTCGACGCCATCGGCGCGCTGGGCATCAAACTCGACTCCAGCCCCGACCGCACCGGCACCGGCCTGCTCAAGCGCGACCGCGAAGCGCCCAACCGCGCCCAGGACGAATATGGCGAAGTGGGCCTGACCGCCAAGTTGCGCGCCTCCAAGAGCGTGCTCAAGGTCGGCACCCTGCTGCCCAAGCTGCCCACCGTGCAGTACAACGACTCGCGCCTGCTGCCGCAGACCTTCCAGGGCGGCCACATCAACTCGATGGAAATCGACGGCCTGACCCTCGACGCCGGCCAGCTCAAGCAGGTGAACCAGCGCGACTCCTCGGACTACGAGGACATGACCATCACCAACAGCCGCGTGGCCTCCACCGGTGCCGGCGGTGCCCGTGGCATCACCTTCCGCGGCGGCCAGACCAGCGACGAATTCAACTTCGCCGGCGCCACCTACAAGTGGAACGACAGCCTCTCCACCGGCTACAACTACGGCAACCTGGACGAGTTCTACAAGCAGCACATCTTCACCGTGCTGCACACCCTGCCGCTGGGTGACAAGCAATCGCTGAAGAGCGACATCCGCTACGCCCGCTCCACCGACGAAGGCAACAGCAACGTCGACAACAAGGCCTTCGGCGCCATGTTCACCTATGCCCTGGGCGGCCACGCCTTCGGCCTCGGCTACCAGAGCATGAGTGGCGACACCGGCTACGCCTACATCAACGGCACCGACCCTTACCTGGTCAACTACGTGCAGATCGGCGACTTCGCCGCCAAGGACGAAAAATCCTGGCAGGCGCGCTACGACTACAACTTCGCCTCCATGGGCATTCCCGGCCTGACCTTCATGACCCGCTACCTGTCCGGCGACAACGTCGACCTGGGCGCCGGTCGCCCCGAAGGCAAGGAATGGGAACGCAACACCGACATCGCCTACGTCTTCCAGGACGGCCCGCTGAAGAACCTCGGCGTGAAATGGCGCAACGCGACCGTGCGCTCCACCAACTTCGGCAGCGACATCGACGAGAACCGCCTGATCGTCAGCTACGTGGTACCGCTCTGGTAGTCGCCACTGCGCAACGTGAAAGCCCGCCAATCGGCGGGCTTCTTCGTTCAATGGGAGTGTGCCGGGCTTGGCCCGATCAATCCTGGCTGGTGGCGCCGATCTTGTGGATCGACAGGTCCGCGCCGTAGTACTCCTGCTCCTGGGACAAGCGGATGCCGAGGGTCTTCTTCAGCAGGCCGTAGACCAGGAAGCCCCCCACCAGCGCCACCAGCACACCGAGGCCGGTGCCGATCAGCTGGCTCACCAGGCTGACGCCGCCCAGGCCACCGAGGGCCTCCTGGCCGAAGATGCCGCAGGCGATACCGCCCCACACGCCGCACAGGCCGTGCAGCGGCCACACGCCCAGCACGTCGTCCAGTTTCCATTTCACCTGGGTCGCGGTGAAGGCCCAGACGAACAGGCCGCCCGCGATGGCGCCAGTCACCAGCGCACCCACCGGGTGCATCAGGTCGGAGCCGGCGCAGATCGCCACCAGCCCGGCCAGCGGGCCGTTGTGCAGGAAGCCCGGGTCATTGCGGCCCACCAGCAGCGCGGCGACCGTGCCGCCGACCATCGCCATCAGCGAGTTGACCGCCACCAGTCCGCTGACACCCTGCAGGGTCTGCGCACTCATCACGTTGAAGCCGAACCAGCCGACGATGAGGATCCACGAGCCAAGCGCCAGGAAGGGGATGTTCGACGGGGCGAAGGCCACCAGGCGGCCATCGCGGTAGCGGCCATCACGGCGCCCCAGCAAGACCACCGCGCCAAAGGCCAGCCAGCCGCCCACGGCGTGCACCACCACGGAGCCGGCGAAGTCATGGAAGCTGGCGCCGAAGCTCGCCTTCAGCCAGTCCTGCAGGCCGAAGTTGCCGTTCCAGATCAGCCCCTCGAAGAAGGGATAGACGAAGGCCACGATCAGGGCGGTGGCGCACAACTGCGGGCCGAACTTGGCGCGCTCGGCGATGCCGCCGGAGATGATCGCCGGGATGGCGGCGGCGAAGGTCAGCAGGAAGAAGAACTTCACCAGCACATAGCCATGGTCGGCCGCCAGCTCACTGGCCGGCTGCAGGAAGGTCACGCCGTAGGCCACCCAGTAGCCGATGAAGAAATAGGCCAGGGTGGAGATGGCGAAGTCCGAAAGGATCTTCGACAGCGCGTTGACCTGGTTCTTCTGGCGCACGGTGCCCACTTCGAGAAAGGCGAAGCCGGCGTGCATGGCGAGCACCATCACGGCGCCCATCAGGATGAACAGGGTGTTGGAGCCGTGGATCAGGGTTTGCACGGCACTGTTGAGGTTTTCCATTGGCAGGAAGGCTCCGGCAGATAAAAAGCACCAATACGGGTCAAATCGCGCCGGACACGCACCACCCTGAAGCCGCCACGCCCTCGAACGGGTCGGAGCCTGGGGCCATAACGGGGCGAAGCGGTGGAGACGGCAGTTTGAGTTTTCAGGCTTTCTCGTTGTTTTTCATATGCTTGCCAGCGGTCAACAGCCTTGTCGGAGCCTCATTGAGCGCCCGATAACGGGGCGCTCCGGCACGCTGGCGCACCAGGGCGTTGCAAGCGCCATACCAGCGCCCGGGGGCAAATATCGGCGGAACCTAACCCAAGCGCGGGGACTCACAACAACCAAGCCCCTCCAAGGAGATTCACGCCATGCCCCGCAAGTCCGCTAGCCGCGCCCAAGACGACCTGCTGACCGAATTCCAGGCCCTCGTCGGTGACACCGAGAAACTGCTGCAACACACCGCCAGCCTGGCCGGCGACCAGGCCGAGGAGCTGCGCCTGCAGATCCACGAATCCCTCAAGCGCGCCCGCGAAACCCTGCAACTGACCGAAGAGAAGATCGTCGACAAGGGCAAGGCCGCCGTCGCCGCCACCGAGGACTACGTGCAGGAACACCCCTGGCAGACCATCGGCCTTTCCGCCGGCATCGGCTTCCTCCTCGGTCTGCTCGCGTCGCGCCGCTGACCATGGAGCCGGGAATGGAATCCGGCCCGCAGAGCGCGGGCCAAGGCCCCTCCCCGCGGCGCCTCGGCGCCGCCTTCCTCGGCCTGTTGCACAGCCACGTCGAGCTGTTCGGCATCGAGCTGCAGGAGCAGAAGGCCAACACCCTGCGCCTGCTGCTGTTCGCCGGCCTGTCGCTGATCTTCGCCCTGCTCCTGCTGGTGGCGCTATCCGCGTTGCTGCTGGTGCTGTTCTGGGACAGTGCACGGATCGAAACCATCAGCGGCCTGTGCCTCTTCTACTTCCTGCTCACCGGCTACTGCGCATGGCGCCTGAAACAGGCCGTGGACGATGAGTCCTCCCCCTTCTCCGCCACGCTCGAAGAGCTGGCCCAGGACCGCGAGCGCCTGATGCCATGAGCCTGCCCGAAACGCACCGCACCACCTCCCGCCGCGAACTGCGCAAGGCGCTGGTGCGCCTGCGCCTGGAGATGCACCGCCAGGAGATCCGCCACGAGACCCTGGTCCTTACCCAGCCCCTGCGCCGCGCCAAGGGCATCGCCAACAGTTGGCAGCAGCAACTGGGCGGCATGCCCCATGCTCCACTTTGGGGCATTGCCGGGGTCGCCGCCCTGGGCTTCTTCGCCGCCCGTAGTGGCAATCTGACTCGACTGATCCGCCTGGGCAGCAGCCTGATGCCCTTGCTGGGCGCCGCCTTGCGCCGCCCCTCCGCGAAGCCGCCATCCCCTCCAAAGGTCTGATCGTCGGACAAGCTGGCCACATTCTTGCTATGCAAGGGAGCCGGTAGAGACCGGTTCCCTTCGCGTCGTTTCGACGAGCGCGTGCATTTCGGGCCAGCCCTAAGGAGTCACCGTGATAGAGGGGCAACCGCTTGCCTGCTTCCAGCCGTTCATCGACACCGCGACAGGACGCATCGCCGGGGTCGAAGCCCTGGGGCGCCTACGCCAGGATGATGGCCGGCTGCTCTCGGTCGGCCCGCTGTTCGCCGATTCCAAGGTGCCGCCTGCAGCCCTGCGCCGCCTCGACCGGGAAATCCGCGAGGACGCCCTCAAGCGCCTGCACGAGGCACCGGCGGACTGGTTCCTCAGTATCAATATCTCGCCCCGCTGGATCAGCCGCCTGCGCCCGGGCCAGGCCCTGCCCAGCCTCAAGCAACTGGAGCGCAACGGCGTAGCGCCCGAGCGCATCGTCTTCGAGATCACCGAACTGGGCGGCGCCAGCCAGCGCCTGCCGGACGTGGTCGCCCGCTACCGCCAGGCCGGCGCACGCATCGCCATCGACGACTTCGGTGCCGGCTACTCCCAGCTCGACCGGGTGCTGGCCCTGCAACCGGACATCCTCAAGCTCGACATGCAGCTGTTCCAGGCCGCGGCCCGGGGCGGCCCCAGCGGCGAGGTGGTCAAGGCACTGGCACAGATGGCCGAGAAGACCGGCTGCTGGATCATCGCCGAGGGCGTGGAAACCGAGGCCGAGCTGGACTTCGCCCTGGAGTGCGGCGCCCGCTACGTGCAGGGCTACCTGTTCGCCAAGCCGGAGCTGGAATTCTTCGCCGCCGACGCCTTCGTCGAACGCTTCGCCCAGCTGCGCGACCAGTACGTGCAGCGCAAGCTGGCCGAACGCGCACGGCTGATGACCATGCGCCAGCAACTGACCCAACTGATGAACCAGCTGCGCAACTGGGCCGAAGGCCACGCACGGCTCGAGGCCCTGCCCTCCCCCGAGCTTTACCCCTGGCTGCTGCGCATCTACCAATGCGACCGCAATGGCACCCAGCTCACCCCGAACCTGGAATGGCACGGCCAGCAATGGCGTGAAGACGCCCGCTACCAGGGCCACAACTGGTCCTGGCGGCCGTACTTCTATCACCTGCTCGCCGAGGGCTGGGAAGAACGCCGGCTGACCCTTTCCAGCACCTACCGCGACGCCACCACCAACCAGTACTGCCTGACCGCCGGCCAGTTCATCGACAACGGCGACCGCCTGCTGCTGGTGGATATCGACGCCGCCGGGCTCTGACGGACGGCGCCTGCGGGAACTCGCGCATTCGCCCTTGGTCCCCTTGCGGTGCCCCGCGTTAATCCGGAAGCTAGCCCCCTTCAGCCACTGAAGGCGAGGACTGGCGTTGGACTGGCAGACACTGCTCACCCGTGAACGGCTCGGCAAACCGGTGCACAGCACCGAGGAACTGGGCCGCAGTTCGTTTCACAAGGACCATGACCGCATCATTTTTTCCGGCGCATTCCGCCGCTTGGGGCGCAAGACCCAGGTCCACCCGGTCTCCAGCAACGACCACATCCACACCCGCCTGACCCATTCCCTGGAGGTCGGCTGCGTCGGTCGCTCCCTGGGCATGCGCGTGGGTGAAGTGCTGCGTGAGGAGATGCCGGATTGGTGCGACCCGGCCGACCTCGGCGTGATCGTGCAGTCGGCCTGCCTGGCCCACGACATCGGCAACCCGCCGTTCGGCCATTCCGGCGAGGACGCCATCCGCCACTGGTTCCAGCAGGCCTGCGCACGCGGCTGGCTGGACGCCATGAGCGACACCCAGCGCGCCGACTTCCTCAGCTTCGAGGGCAACGCCCAGGGCTTCCGTGTGCTCACCCAGCTGGAATACCACCAGTTCGATGGCGGTACGCGGCTGACCTACGCCACCCTCGGCACCTACCTCAAGTACCCCTGGACGGCCCGCCACGCCGAAGCCCTTGGCTACAAGAAACACAAGTTCGGCTGCTACCAGAGCGAGCTGCCGCTGCTGGAGCAGATCGCCCACAAGCTCGGCCTGCCGCAACTGGAGGAGCAGCGCTGGGCGCGCCATCCGCTGGTGTACCTGATGGAGGCGGCCGACGACATCTGCTACGCCTTGATCGACCTGGAAGACGGCCTCGAAATGGAGCTGCTCGACTACGAGGAGGTGGAGGCCGTGCTGCTCGGCCTGGTGGGCGACGACCTGCCGGAAACCTACCGCCAGCTGGGCCCGCGTGATTCGCGGCGGCGCAAGCTGGCGATCCTCCGCGGCAAGGCCATCGAACACCTGACCAATGCCGCCGCCCATGCCTTCGTCGACCAGCAGGGCGCGTTGCTCAGCGGCACCCTGCAGGGCGACCTGGTGGAGCACATGCATGGCCCGGCCAAACACTGCGTGCTGCGCGCCAAGGCCATCGCCCGCGAGCGCATCTTCCAGGACAAGCGCAAGACGCTCCATGAAATCGGCGCCTACACCACCCTGGAGATCCTGCTCAACGCGTTCTGCGGTGCGGCGCTGGAGCAGCATGGCGGGCGCACGCCCTCGTTCAAGAACCGGCGCATCCTCGACCTGCTCGGCAACAACGCCCCGGACCCGAGCTGGCCGCTGTACCGCTCATTCCTGCGGGTGATCGATTTCATCGCCGGGATGACCGACAGCTACGCCACGGAAATGGCTCGCGAAATGACCGGGCGCTCCAGTCCCGTCTAGGGTTACCAGGCCACCCGTGGGAGGTGGCCGCAGCAAGGAGTCACGACAGATGCGCAAGGCGCTCAGACAAAGCCTGCACTGGCACACCGGTCCTCCCGCCTGGGGCCCGGCCGCCATCGCGGGCCTGGGGTGCGGCCTGCCGCTGATGCTCGGTCTGTTCACCGCCCACACCGGCTTTCTCTGGGCCGCAACCGGCGCCTTCCAGGCCGCCCTGGCCAACCCCATGCACCGCTTCGGCATGCTGCGCATGCTGCTGCTCACCCTGCTCGGCGCCCTCAGCGCGGGCGTCGGCTTCTGGGCCGCCAGCCACCCGTTGCTCAGCCTCGCCAGCTTCGCCCTCTGGGGTTTCCTCCTGGCGCTGCTGCAACGCTACGGCACCGAGCTGGGCAAGCTGGGCGTGGGCCTGGCGGTGTGCCTCTGCCTCGGCCAGGGCCAGGCCGGCAGCGGTAGCCTCAACAACGGCCTGGCGGTAGGCGCGCTGTTCGCCATCGGCGGCCTCTGGGTGATGCTGCTGGCGTTCTTCCTGCGCGGCATGCACGGCCTGCGCCTGTGGCCCCTGCTGCCGCGCATGCTCGGTTTCATCCGCGTGCTGCGCCGCCATGCCGCTCGCCTGCCGAGGCGGCTCTGGTGGATCCACGCCCTGGCCTGCACCCTGGCCATCGCCCTCGCCGGCCTCGCCGCCAACCTCACCGGCATGCCGCGCGGCTACTGGTTGACGTTGACGGTGGTCACCACCCTGCAGATGGAACTCGACAGCAGCCTGGTGCGCGGTATCCAGCGCGGCCTCGGCACCCTCATCGGCGCGCTGCTGCTGATTCTCTTCGGCCACTGGCTGCAGAGCCCGACGCTGCTGGTGGCCTGCATGCTGCCGCTGATCGTGCTCAGCCGCGCCTTCATCGCCCAGCACTACGGCCTGTTCGTGGTGCAGACCACCGTCTGCTTCGTACTGCTTTCCGAAAGCCTCGCCCGTGACTGGCACCTGCCCGAGGTGCGCCTCTACAACAGCCTGCTGGGCTGCGCCCTGGCGCTGCTCATGGCCTACGCGGCCCACCGGGCACGCCTGCGCTGGGGCGAGCGCAAGGTCGCAGAGCCGGCTCCCTCCGGCACCGAGCACCACGCGCCGCAGCCCACTGTGGAATAGACCCGACGGCTGCATCGGGAAAAAGCCAGCGTGAGCACCGGAAGCGGGCACTGGCAGGAAGGGGCAGGAGAAGGGACAGGAAAGGAAGGATCGATGGCAGCGCACCGCTGCGGATGCGCTGCCATCGAGCGACTCACACCAGGTCGTTGCGGTTGGCGAACTCCACCAGTTCGATCAGCGAGCGTGCGTTGAGCTTGAGCAGCAGCCGCGACTTGTAGGTGCTCACCGTCTTGTTGCTGATGAACATCTCGTCGGCGATCTGCTTGTTGGTCAGGCCGTTGGCCAGGTACTTCATCACCACCAGCTCGCGGTCCGAGAGGCGCTCGATCAGTTCGGTGTCACTGGGCACCCCGACCTGGCGCTTGCCACTGCGGATCACCTCGCTGGGGAAGTAGCTGTAGCCCGACAGCACGGCACGCACCGAGGCGGTCAGCTCGCCCAGGTCCCCGCCCTTGCAGACGAAGCCCGCAGCCCCGGCCTGCATGCAACGGGATGCGTAATGGCTGGGGTTCTGCCCGGTCAGCACCAGCACCCGCAAGGGCAGGTCGAGGGAGCTGATGCGGGCGATCACATCGAGCCCGCCGAGCTTGGGAATGCCGATGTCGAGAATCACCAGATCGGGGAGGTGCTCACGGGACAGGGCTATGGCATCGACGCCGTTGTCGGTCTCGCCGATCACCTGGTAGCCCTCACGTGTCAGCAGCAAGCGAACGGCCAGGCGAATGACGGGATGGTCATCCACGATCAGGACCTTGCCCGGGGACTCGGCACCCGTGCGAAGGAATGAGTCCATGTCTACGAGTTTGCTCACCTTTGCGTCTCCATCAGCGGCGATACGAAGCTGCCAAGATAGAGGCGCCATCAAGCCTGTCGAGCACCCTCGGGGGCACTGCTGAAGCTTCAGGACAAGACTTTCAACATCTTGCGACTGCGCCTACACCATCCTCACGAAAGCGGCACGGAACTCGCCTGAAAAGTACCGGGTAGCGTGCATCGCAGCCTGCCGTCGGCCCCCTCTTCGGAGCGTTCACACAGCGCCCGACGCCCGCCGTGGGATCAAGGCGATCGCCCGCCCCACTCCAGCCCCCATCCGGCAGAGCTGGCCAAGGTGTCGTTATTTCTGGCACCGGGCACGCATCTGCACAGGGGCTCATCTATGCTCCATCCGGGTCTTTTCCAAGACAGGGATTCAAGGAGTTCGGGCAATGCCGTACAAGCCGGTCGAACGTCGTTTTCCTCTGCACGTGCATATCAGCCTGCTATTCACGCTCCTGCTGCTGCTGACCGGCGTCGTGCTCGGCGTCTTCAATTACCGGCAGACGAGCCAGATCATCCTGTCCAGCAGCGACACGCTGTTCGAACGCATCAGCCAGGACGTGGCGATCGACCTGGAGCACACCTACCAGCCCATCTACCACCTGCTCAATCTGCTCACCCTCGACCCCGGCACCCAGCTCGACGACGGCTACCACCGCCAGGAAAAACTCCTGCGCAGCTTCGCCCAGGCGCTGCGCGACAACCCCAAGCTCGCCTCCCTCTACCTGGGCTTCGACGACGGCGACTTCTTCATGGTCCGGCCGCTGCGCACTCCCGAGCTCAAGCAGCGCTTCGATGCCCCGACGGGTGCCGCCTACCAGGTCTGGAGCATCGAGCGCGACAACCTCGCCCGCGCCCGCTCCGAGTCGCTGTATTTCGATGAAGAACTCAAGCTGATCAGCCGGCGCCAGGAACTCAACGAGCGCTACGACCCGCGCAACCGCCCCTGGTATTCACGCGCCCTGGAACAGGGCCGGCACATCACCACCCAGCCCTACGTGTTCTTCTCCACCGGCGCGGTGGGCACCACCCTGGCCCTGCCGGCCGGCAGCGACGCGGTGATCGCCGCCGACCTGACCCTGAACGACCTTTCCGCCACCCTTGCGCAGCACCGGGTCACCCCCTCCACCCAGGTGCTGCTGTTCGCGCCGGATGGCAGCGCCGTGGCCTATCCGGACAGTTCCCGGCTCATCGTGCGGGTCGACGACAAGCCCCAACTGGCCCGCGCACGTGACCTCGACCCGGCCATCGCCGCGCTGCTCGACCTCGGCCTCTCCGGTGACCAGCGCTCGACCCTGGAGCTGGCCAAGCGGCGCTGGGTGGTGTCGCAGAACCATCTGCAATCCGGGGGGCCGGACGGGCTTTACCTGGCCCTGCTGGCCCCCGAGGACGAACTGCTGGCGGACGCCTACCGCATCCGCTGGCAAGGTGCCGTGCTCACCCTGTGCATCCTGCTGTTGTGCATCCCCCTCGGCTGGCTGCTGTCGCGGGTCCTGGTCAAGCCGCTGAAGGCCCTGGTGGCCGAAGCCGAGGCGATCCGCAGCTTCAATTTCGAAGCACCGGCCATGGGCCGCTCGCCGGTGCTGGAAGTGGACCAGTTGGCCGTGGCCATGGCGCGGATGAAAGACACCCTGGCCAGCTTCCTGGAGATCACCGCCAGCCTCTCCGCTGAGAACCGCTTCGACGCCCTGCTGCGCCGCGTGCTGGAAGAAACGGTGACCATCAGCGAAGCCTCGGGCGGCTTCATCTACCTGCTGGATGCCACCAGCGGACGCCTCGAGCCCAACGGCCTGTTCCTCGGCAAGAAAGGCGAGCACGACCTGGAAGGGCACGGCCTGCGTAGCCATGCCCTCAACGACGACGACCTGCCCGACTGGCTGCGCCTGCCGGCCAGCGGCGGCTCGAGCCAGCTGCGCACCTTCGGCTACGACCAGGCCGACGGCTTCCGCCAGGTGCTGCAAAGCCTGGAAAGCCCGCGCGTGCACCTGGTCAGCACCGGCCTGCACAACCGCCAGGGCGACACGGTCGGGGTGCTGGTGCTGCTGCACCGCGACACCGGCGACGGCACTGAACTGGCCATGCTCAAGCCCGAGCGCATCGCCTTCGTCGAAGCGATTTCCGGCGTCGCCGCGCTGTGCATCGAAAGCCAGCGCCTGCTGGAGAAACAGAAACAACTGCTCGACGCCTTCATCCAGCTCATCGCTGGCGCCATCGACGCCAAGAGCCCCTACACCGGCGGCCACTGCCAGCGCGTACCGGAAATCACCCTGGCCCTGGCCCGCGCCGCTGCCGCCAGCGACGAGCCGCCGTTCCATACCTACAACCCCAGCGACGAAGACTGGGAAGCCCTGCACATCGCCGCCTGGCTGCACGATTGCGGCAAGGTCACCACCCCCGAATACGTGGTGGACAAGGCCACCAAGCTGGAAACCCTCTACGACCGTATCCACGAAGTGCGCATGCGCTTCGAGGTACTCAAGCGCGATGCCTGGGTCCGCTACTGGCAAGCCGTCGCCCAGGGCGCCAACGAACCCGGGCAGGCACAGCTGCGCGACGAGCTGCTGGCCGCCCTGGACGAGGAATTCGCCTTCATCGCCCGCAGCAACCTGGGCGGCGAGTTCATGGCCGAGGAAGACCAGCAGCGCCTGCAGCGCATCGCCTCGCGCACCTGGAGCCGCACCCTGGACGACCGCCTCGGCGTGTCCTGGGAAGAGGCGCAACGCATGGCCCGCACCCCGCCCCGCCCGCTACCGGCAGAAGAACCCCTGCTGGCCGACCGCCCCGAGCACCTGCTGGAGCGCCCGGAAGGCGAGCGCATGACGGCCGACAACCCCTGGGGCTTCAAGCTCGAGGTGCCGACCCACAAGTTCAACCGTGGCGAGCTGCACAACCTCTCCATCGCCCGCGGCACGCTGACGGCCGAGGAGCGCTACATCATCAACCACCACATCGTGCAGACCATCCTCATGCTCAACCGCCTGCCCTTCCCGCCACACCTGAAGGACGTGGCCGAGATCGCCGGCGGGCACCACGAAAAGATGGACGGCAGCGGCTACCCGAAACGCCTGTCCCGCGAGCAGATGAGCCTGCCCGCGCGGATGATGGCCATCGCCGACATCTTCGAGGCACTCACCGCGGTGGATCGCCCCTACAAAAAGGGCAAGACGCTGTCCGAGGCGCTGGGGATCATGGTCGGCATGTGCAAGGGCGCGCACATCGACCCGGAGCTGTTCGGCCTGTTCATCCGCTCCGGCGTGTACCGCGACTACGCCGAGCGCTTCCTGCGGCCGGAGCAGATCGACGCGGTGGACGAAGGGTCGATTCTCGAGCGGGCGGGCCTGGCCTCGTAGGCAGCGGGATCTCGCATCAGCGGGAGACAAATCGCAGGCATGAAAAAGGGGCGCATGGTGCGCCCCTTTTCATGACCGCCGGGATCACTGGTTGATCGGGTTTTCCGGGTACCAGACATCCACCAGCGGGCTCAGGGTGAAGCTGGTCAGCTCGCTGCGGCCCTTGAGCCAGGCTTCCAGCTTGCTGCGCTGCTCTTCGTTGACCGAGCCGCGCTTGGACAGGCAAACGAAACCGTAGTCATCGCCACCGACGTAGCCCAGGCCATTGCCCTGGATGGCATCGTCGATGAACTGATCGAGGAAGCTTTCCAGCTCCGCTTCGGCCAGCCCGTCCTTGTAGGTCAGGCTCAGCTCGCAACCCAGCTCCTGGAATTCATCGACGCAAAGCTTTTTTCGCAGGCGGCGGGAACGGTTAGTAGCCATCAGGCAATCCTCTTCATGTGTTCAAGCGCGGCACTCTAGCAGTTTCCCCGCCGGCTTGCCCGCCCGCGTGGCGGAACGGCAAAACGAAGCCCGCCGCAGAGCGTGCGAGCGGTCAGCGGCACGAGCGCCCAGGAAACGCTTGCGGCATAATGCGCACCATTTCCCGAACACGTCGTGGGAACCTGCCATGCCAATTTGCGTTACTCGCCCTCGTGCGGAGGGCATTCGTTGATGTTCAAGTCCATTCGTATCCTCGCCCTCACCGGCCTCATTTTCCCCTTCGCCCAACCGGCCTTCGCCGTTCAGGTCAATGCCAACGTCCCGGCCAAGGTCCAGCAGGCGCTGAAGAAGAACAAGATCCCGCAGAACTCCCTCTCGCTGGTGACCCTGCCCCTGACCGGCCCCGGCGCGCAGACCATCTTCAACGCCGATGTGTCGGTGAACCCGGCTTCCACCATGAAGCTGATCACCACCTACGCCGCCCTCGAGCTGCTCGGCCCCACCTATCAGTGGAAGACCGAGTTCTTCACCGATGGCACCGTCAAGGACGGCGTGCTGCACGGCAACCTCTACCTCAAGGGTGGCGGTGACCCGAAGCTGAACATGGAGAAGCTCTGGCTGCTGATGCGTGACCTGCGCGCCAATGGCGTGCTGAAGATCACCGGCGACCTGGTGCTCGACCGCAGCCGCTTCGTGCACCCGCAACTACCGGCTTTCAATGACGACGGCGGCGACGAGAACAAGCCCTTCCTGGTCGGCCCGGACTCCCTGCTGGTCAACCTCAAGGCCTTGCGCTTCATCGCCCGCGCCGACGGCGGCCGCGCCAGCATCGCCGCCGAGCCGCCCATCGAGAGCATCCGCATCGACAACCAGGTGAAGGTGACCAAGGCCGCGCCCTGCCCTGCCTGGCCCGACGTGCGCTACAACCCGGTGACCCAGTTCGACGGCACCACGGTGATCGCCAGCGGCAGCCTGCCCGAAGGCTGCAGCGCGCAGACCTACCTGTCGCTGCTCGACCACCCGGGCTACGCAGCCGGCGCGGTGCGGGCGATCTGGAAGGAACTGGGCGGCAGCATCCTCGGCAAGGACCGCCTCGCCGGCGTGCCCAAGGACGCCAAGCTGCTGGCGCGGGCCTTCTCCCCGGACCTGGTGGAGATCATTCGCGACATCAACAAGTACAGCAACAACACCATGGCGCAGCAGCTGTTCCTCAGCATCGGCGCGCAGTTCCGCAACGATGCCGACGGCGACGATGCCAAGGCCGCGCAACGGGTGATCCGCGCCTGGCTGGCGAAGAAGGGCATCACCGCGCCGCACCTGGTGATGGAGAACGGCTCCGGGCTGTCGCGCCAGGAGCGGGTCAGCGCGCGGGAGATGGCGACCATCCTCCATGCCGCCTGGCAGAGCCCCTACGCCGCGGAGTACATCGCGTCCCTGCCGCTGGTGGCGATGGACGGCACCATGCGCAAGCGCCTGCGCCGCACGCCCATGGCAGGCGAAGCGCATATCAAGACCGGCACCCTGAACACGGTGCGTGCAATCGCCGGTTTCAGCCGCGACGACAACGGCAACACCTGGGCGGTGGTGGCGATCCTCAACGACCAGCGTCCGTGGGGCGCCTCCTCCATCCTCGATCAGGTGCTGCTGGACCTCTACAACCAGCCGCGCCGCTGATCCCGCCGCGTTGACGGGGGCGACGCCGCCCCCGTCTCACTCGGCGCAGCACACCTGGTCGCGGCCGCCCTGCTTGGCGGAATAGGCCGCCGTATCCACCCGCCGCAGCAGTGCATCGGCGGTCTCGCCATCACGCCAGCAGGCACAGCCGAAGCTGGCGGTGACGTGGCCGACGCCCGCCACCTCATCCCGGCGCATGCCCTGCAACAGCGCTTCGGCCAATGATCGCGCCTGCTCCAGGTTGGTCTCCGGGCAGAGCACGATGAATTCCTCGCCGCCCAGCCGGCACAGCACGTCGATGCGCCGCAACCGCTGGCCAATGCGCTGGCACAGTTGCTTGAGCACCCGGTCGCCCGCCTCGTGGCCATGCTGGTCGTTCACCAGCTTGAAGTGATCGATATCCAGCATCACCAGCGAGAACGGGCCCTCGCTGCGCAATGCCCTGGCGATCTCCGCATCCAGGCGCTCCTGGAAATGGCGACGGTTGAACACGCCGGTCAAGGCGTCGGTGATGGACAGTGCCCGCAGCTCCTGCTCCACCAGCTTGTGCCCGGTGACATCGGAGATATAGCCGTGCCACAGCACGCTGCCATCGGCCATGCGCTCGGGCTCCGACTCGCCGCGCAGCCAGCGCAGGCCCTGGCGCGGCAGCAGCACGCGGAAGTCCTCGCGCCAGGTCTGCATGACGGCGGCGGAATGCAGGATGCTGGCGTAGATCCGCTCCAGGTCCTCCGGGTGCAGGCGGGTGAAGGCCTGGGAAGCATCTCCGTTCACCTGCTCGGGCTCGACCTCGAGGATGTCGCTCACCCCGGCACTGACATAAGGGAAGCGATGCCGGCCATCGGGGTACAGCTGGTACTGGTAGATGGCGCCCGGCACCCGCGCGCTGAGTTTCTGCAGCAAGCGGTCGCGGTCCTCCAGGGCCTCCTGCACGCGCTTGCGGTCGGTCACGTCGATGGCCACGCCGAGGTAGCCCACCAGTTGATCGTGCTGGTCGCGCACGCCGGTGAGGATGAGGTTGCCGGTGAGATGGCCACCGTCCTTGCGCACGTAGGTCCACTCGTGTTCGTCGTAGCAATCACCGGCGGTGACCTCGACCACATAGTGGTGGAAGTCGCGGATGGGCCGCGACAGCCGCTTCGACAGGGCCTCGCAGCGGGCCTGGATCTCCGCCTCCAGGTGCAGCATGCGCGGGCGCTTGCCGACCATCTCCGCGGCGCTGTAGCCGAGCATGCGTTCGGCGCCGACGTTGAACTGAAGGACGAAACCATCGAGGTCGGTGGCGATGATCGACACCTGGGTGGCCGCGTCCAGCACCCCACGCAACTGCCCGTGGGCCAGCGCCAGCTGCAGCTCGGCGGCCTTGCTGGCGCTGATATCGGTCTGGGTGCCGATCATCCGTAGGGGCGAGCCATCGGGGTTCCACTCCACCACCTTGCCGCGGTCGAGCACCCACACCCAGGCACCGCCCTTGCGCTGCATGCGGTGCTCGCTCTGGTAGATCGGCGCCTCGCCGCGCAGGTGACGCTGCAGGGCGGCATCCACCGCTGGCGCATCGTCGGGGTGTTGCAGGCGCAGGCACAGCTCGGGCTCGTCGGGCACTTCGTCCACGTCATAGCCGAGCATGCCCTTCCAGGCACGGGAGTAGTACACCGTGTCGGAGGCGATCTCCCAATCCCATACACCGTGGCCGGCGCTGTCCAAGGCGAAGGCCCAGCGCTCCTCGCTGAGCTTGAGGTCGAGCTCGCGCTCACGCAGCTCGCGAGTGCGCTCGGCCACCAGGCGCAGGGCGCGTTGGCGCTGGCTGATCAACAGCATCAGGTAGGCCGCCATGAGCAGGGTGATCAGGCCGCCGGTGGCGATCACCAAGTGCCAGGCGGATGAGCGGTTGGCCATGGCGAAGCCTTCACTGGGGCGCAGCTCCAGGCGGTAGGTGCGGTCGGCGAAGGCAAAGGAACGGGTGATCAGCAGGCCTGAATCATCGTCCTCGGCCTTGCTCAGGTAGAGCGCTTGCGGGTCGTCTTCCTCGGTGACATCGATCAGGCGCATGGCCAGGCTGCCGAGCACCTCGTCGGGGATGCCCTGCTCCATTTCCCGGCGCAGGCTGATCACACCAAGGACGAAGCCGCGCAGCGCGTGCCCCTCGGTGGCGGCAGGGTTGAACACCGGTACCGCCATGAGAATGCCCCGGGCGTCGGCCCCGGGCACACCAATCAGCGTCAGGGCATCGGAGGCGACGGCCTGGCGCCCGGCGCGGGCCTTGTCCAGCAAGGCTGCACGCTCGGGCTGCGAACTCAGGTCCAGCCCCAGGGGCAAGCGCCCGGCGAGCCCGGAGACGCTGTAGAACACCGGCAGGTAGTGGTCGCGCTCGGGGCTGGCCTGGGCGGTGCCGTCCTTGTCCAGGTCATGGAAGCGGAAGCGCCTGAGCCCATCCGCGCGGGCCTCCTCCTCGAACACGGGGCGCTCGCTGCGCGCCACCCAGGGCACCCAGGAATAGGCCAGGGTGTCGTCCAGCAGCGGCTCGACGAAGCCCTGGAATTCGTCGCGGCTTACTGTCTGGGAATTGAGGAAGAAGCGCTGCAGGGCGTCCAGCTCCTTCAACTGGTCGCCGAAGCGTTCCTGGATGCGGCTGAGGCGTTCGGTGGCGATCTGCGAGAAGCGCTCACGCAGCTGGTTGCGCTCGGAGTCGTGCACCAGGCTGGCCAGCAGCATGGTCAGGCTGAGGCCGCCGGAGATCACCAGCAAGCAGGCCAGCCAGAGCAGGCTGCGGCCGGTCAGGCGGGAGTGCAGGGACGACTTTCCCAGGGCAAGCGACAGCATGCTTACATCTCGGAGCTAAGTGATGAGGACGGCCCCTGTGATCACAAACTTAGCCAACATACTGGCACTTTGCCTAGACAAAACCCTGCCGCCCCTGCCCTGGCTGACGGACGGCAGCGCAGCTCAGCGCGCGGTGAATTTCCAGGCGCGGTGGATCTTCTGGTTGCGGGCGAAATCCGGGTCGATGGTTTCGGCGCTGATCTCGCTCACCTGGTAGCGCTGGTCGAGGCTTTCATCCAGCTGGAACTTGCGGAAGTTGTTGGAGAAGTACAGCACCCCGCCCGGCGCCAGGCGGGCCATGGCCAGGTCCAGCAACTGCACATGGTCGCGCTGTACGTCGAACACCCCTTCCATGCGCTTGGAGTTGGAGAAGGTCGGCGGGTCGATGAAGATCAGCTCGTACTCGCCACGGTCCTCCGCCAGCCAGGCCATCACGTCGCCCTGCTCCAGCTTCTGCTTGTCGGAGAAGCCGTTGAGGGAGAGGTTGCGCCGCGCCCAGTCGAGGTAGGTGCGCGACAGGTCGACGCTGGTGGTGCTGCGGGCACCGCCCTTGGCCGCATGCACGCTGGCGGTTGCGGTGTAGCAGAACAGGTTGAGGAAGCGCTTGCCGGCGGCCTCGCGCTGGATGCGCAAGCGCATGGCGCGGTGGTCGAGGAACAGGCCGGTGTCGAGGTAGTCGGTGAGGTTGACCAGCAGCTTCACGCCACCCTCGCTGACCTCCATGAACTGGCCCTGGGTCGCCTGGCGTTCGTACTGGCGGGTGCCGGACTGGCGCTCACGGCGCTTGACCACCACGCGCGACTGGTCGATGCCCAGTGCCTGGGGAATCGCGGCAAGGGCATCGAGCAGACGGCCCTGGGCCTTCTCCGGGTCGATGGAGCGCGGCGCGGCGTATTCCTGCACGTGCACCCAGTCGCCATAGAGGTCGATGGCCAGGGCGTACTCGGGCATGTCGGCGTCATACAGGCGGTAGCACTGCACGCCTTCGCGCTTGGCCCACTTGCCCAGCTGCTTGAGGTTCTTCTGCAGGCGGTTGGCGAACATCTGCCCGCCTTCGGAGAGGCGCGCCTGCTCCACCACGGGCGCAGCACCGGCCTGGGGCTCGGCAGCGGCGTCCTGGCGGCGCGAACCGGTGACGAACTGGTCGGGCAGCACCTTGATCAGCAGCAGCTTGCACGGCAGCGCGCCGTTCCAGAAGGCGTACTGCTTATGGCTGCGCAGGCCCATGCGCTTGCCCAGCTCGGGTGCGCCGGTGAACACCGCCGCTTCCCAGTTCAGGCAGGACTGGCGCAGGCGCTCGCCAAGGTTCTGGTAGAGGTAAAGCAGGCTGGCCTCGTCGCCCAGGCGCTCGCCATACGGGGGGTTGCTGATGACCAGGCCCTTCTGGTTCTGGTCGGGGCGCGGCTCGAAGGTGGCCAGCTCGCCCTGGTAGATCTTCACCCAGTCGGACAGCCCCGCACGCTCGATGTTGTTGCGCCCGGGCTGGATCAGCCGCGGGTCGGCCTCGTAGCCACGGATCCACAGCGGCGGGCGGGCCAGGCCGGCATCGGCGCGGGCCTGGGCCTCCTCGTGGAGCTTCTTCCAGATCGCCGGCACATGGCCCTGCCAGTTGGAGAAGCCCCAGCGCTCGCGCTTGAGGTTGGGGGCGATATCGGCGGCCATCATCGCCGCCTCCACCAGGAAGGTGCCGACACCGCACATGGGGTCGGCCAGCGCGCCGCCTTCGGCGGCGATACGCGGCCAGCCGGCACGCAGCAGGATGGCGGCGGCCAGGTTTTCCTTCAGCGGCGCGGCGCCCTGCTGCAGACGGTAGCCGCGCTGGTGCAGGCTGTGGCCGGCGAGGTCGAGGGAAAGGATCGCCTCGCCCTTGTCCAGGCGCAGGTGGATGCGCAGGTCCGGGTTGACCTTGTCGATGGACGGGCGCTCGCCGCTGGCGGTGCGCAGCTTGTCGACGATGGCGTCCTTGACCTTGAGGGCACCGAAGTGGGTGTTGTCGATGCCCGAACCGTGGCCGCTGAATTCCACCGCCAGGCTGCCGGTGGGTGACAGGTGGTCGTGCCAGTCAACGTCGAGCACGCCCTGGTAGAGGTCTTCGGCGTTCTGCACCGGGAAGCGCTTGAGCACCAGCAGCACGCGGTTGGCCAGGCGCGACCAGAGGCACAGGCGGTAGGCGGTTTCCAGGTCGCCCTGGCCACGGATGGCGGCCACCTGCTCGCGCGCCTCGGCAAGGCCCAGCGAGGTGGCCTCTTCCAGCAACAGGCCCTCCAGGCTTTTCGGGCAGGTGAGGAAGAGTTCGAAAACATCCGACATGGTAGTTCCAGTGCCTTGCGGCTGATCAGCGGCACGGATTCATCTCCGTGCGGTCATAAAATATGTGACTAAAGGTCGCAGAACGGCCCTTCGTCGGATAGGAAAATTCCCATTCTCATCCGCGCGGGCCCATAGCACCGCGACATCATGGGTTTCTCAAGGCCCCATCCCATGGGGGCTGAGCCTGTTCGCACGCGTGACAGGCTCTTACAGCTTATGGTCCGGAACCCATTCTCGTTACGTCCTTATGACAAAACGATCATTCCAATGCCCCGGAGCAACGGTTAGAACTCAGTTATCCGCTGCCGCAACGGTAGCGGAAGGAGAACGGTAACGCCGGCAGCCGTTCTTCAGTGGCAGAGCATTCTCTGCCGGGTTCCCGACTTGGGGCCAATGGACATAACAGTCAACAAATGAGGGCTACACCCTATGAGAAGACTTAAGCGTGATCCGATGGAACGAGCATTTCTGCGCGGTTATCAGCACGGCATTCATGGCAAATCCCGCGATCTCTGTCCTTTCACCCATCCCACCACTCGTCAAGCCTGGATAAACGGCTGGCGTGAAGGTCGCGGCGACCACTGGGATGGCTTTACCGGCACTGCCGGCATTCATCGACTCAACGAACTCCACGCCGTCGGCTGACACTGGATCACACCGACTTCACCAAGCACGCCCCATCCGGGCGGCGGGCGCAAGCCCAGGGGCTCCCTAAGGGAGCCCTTTTTATTGCCCGCGATTCAGGCCTTGGGCAGCGCGGCGATGGCATCCACTGCTTCGCGGATCAGCGCCGGGCCCTTGTAGATGAAGCCCGAATAGATCTGCACCAGGCTCGCCCCAGCGGCGATCTTCTCGGCCGCGTGTCGGCCTTCGGTGATCCCACCCACGGCAATGATCGGCAGGCGACCGCCTAGCTCGCCAGCCAGGACGCGAACGGTATGGGTGCTCTTGTCGCGCACCGGCGCACCGGACAGGCCGCCAGCCTCGTCACCGTACTCCAGCCCCTCGACGCCTTCGCGACCCAGGGTGGTGTTGGTGGCGATCACCGCATCCATGCCCGACTCGACCAGTGCAGCGGCCACCAGCACGGTTTCCTCATCGCTCATGTCCGGGGCGATCTTGATCGCCAGGGGCACGCGGCGGCCGTGACGGACGGCGAGATCTTCCTGGCGCTGGCGCAGGGCTTCGAGCAGCTGCTTGAGCGAATCACCGAACTGCAGGCTGCGCAGGCCGGGGGTGTTGGGCGAGCTGACGTTGACCGTCACGTAGCTGGCGTCGGCGTAGACCTTGTCCAGGCAGATCAGGTAGTCGTCCACCGCGCGCTCGACCGGGGTGTCGAAGTTCTTGCCGATGTTGATGCCCAGCACGCTCTTGAACTTCGCCGCGCGAACCCGTGCCAGCAGGTGATCGACGCCATGGTTGTTGAAGCCCATGCGATTGATGATCGCCTCGGCCTCGGGCAGGCGGAACAGACGCGGCTTGGGGTTGCCCGGCTGCGGGCGCGGCGTCACGGTGCCGATCTCGACGAAACCGAAGCCCAGCTGGGCGAAGCCGTCGATGGCGTCACCGTTCTTGTCCAGGCCGGCGGCCAGGCCCACGGGATTGGGGAACTCCAGGCCCATCACCTGCACCGGCAAACTGGCCGGCGCCTTGGTCAGCAGGCCGTTGAGGCCCAGGCGGCCACCGGCACCGATCAGGTCGATGGACAGCTCGTGTGAGGTTTCCGGGGACAGTTTGAACAGCAGTTCGCGAGCCAGGGTGTACATGGGCGGGTATCGATCGGCGGGATGGGACGGCGATTATAGCCGCCAGCCCCGGCTCAGGCGAGGCGGCGTAGCGCCAGCAACGAGCCGCCGGGTTCGAATTCCAGCTCGAATGAACCATGAATGCCATCATGGGTCAGAAAAGGCCGCAAATGATGCGCAGGCAAGCTAACCTTGCGCCCGTCGCGGCTGCGCACCATCACTCGGTTGGCGTGGCCCTGGTAGACCGCAAGAAAGCGCTCGGCACTCAGGGAAATATCCAGCACCAGGCTGGGCATGGAGGCATCCTCTTGGTTGAAATGAACACCAGTATCGTTCCGCAGCCCCTGGCGGCGCCAGGTTCCAGCGCATC
>BATO01000031.1 GCA_000474255.1 Aquipseudomonas alcaligenes MRY13-0052 | reverse complement strand
GTGGTGCGGCCGGGGAGGGCGCCAAGGCGCATGCCGGCCACGACGAGGCTGGGCACGACGATGAGGATGGCCACGGCGCAGCGAAAGCCGCCGCGCGCGGCCCCAACGGCGGCGAGCTGTTCCGCGCCGACGACCTCGATGTCGAGCTGGTGGCGCCGGAAAGCGCCGACGGCCGCGTGCCCATGTCCGTCTACCTGTCCCGCGCCGGCCGCCGCATCGTCGCCGACGGGCAAAGCCGGGTGTCGATGAGCGTGCGGCGCGCCTCGGGGGAGACCCAGGTACTGGCCTTCTCTCCCCGTGACGGCGCCTTCGTCAGCCCGGCGGGCATCGCCGAGCCGCATTTCTTCAGCGCCACCCTGGAGGTCGAGCGCGATGGGCGCACGGCGCGTTTCGAGTACACCAAGGAGGAAGGTTTGCTGGCCCTGAGCACCGAGCAGATGACCGCTGCCGGCATCCGCCTGGCCACCGCCCAGGCCCGCAGCCTGGACACGCGGGTGAAGCTGCCGGGGGAGATCCGCTTCGACGAGGACCGCACCGCCCACCTGGTGCCGCGCACGGCAGGGGTGGTGGAGAGCGTGGCGGTGAACCTCGGGCAGGAGGTGGAGAAGGGCCAACTGCTGGCGGTGATCGCCAGCCCGCAGCTGTCTGAGCAGCGCAGCGAACTGGCCGCCGCCGAGCGCCGCACCGAGCTGGCCCGCACCACCCACCAGCGCGAGCAGCAGCTGTGGAAGGAGGGCATCTCCGCCGAGCAGGACTTCCTCCAGGCGCGGCAGGCCCTGCAGGAAGCCGAGATCGCCGTCGCCAACGCCCGGCACAAGCTGGCTGCGGTGGGCGGCGCCGGGCAACAGGCCCAGGGCAACCGCTACGAGCTGCGCGCGCCCTTCGCCGGCACGGTGGTGGAGAAGCACCTGGTGCCCGGTGAGGTGGTGAGCCAGGCGAGCAACGCCTTCACCCTGTCCGACCTGAGCCAGGTGTGGGCCACCTTCAGCCTCTCGCCCAAGGACCTGGGCGAGGCCCGGGTGGGGCGCGCGGTGAAGGTCATCTCGCCGGAGCTGGGCAGCGAGGTGCTCGGGCAGGTGGCCTATATCGGCAACCTGCTGGGCGAGCAGACCCGTACCGCCACCGCGCGGGCGGTGCTGAAGAACCCGGAAGGCGCCTGGCGCCCGGGGCTGTTCGTCAGCATCGAGCTGGCGACCGCTTCCAGCCAGGCCGGCGTCACCGTGCCGGAGCAGGCGGTGCAAAGCATCGAGGAGCGCCCCAGCGTGTTCGTGCAGGTGGCGGAGGGCTTCGTCGCGCAGCCCGTCAGCCTCGGCACCCGCAGCGACGGCTTCGTCGAGGTGACCGAAGGCCTGGCCGCCGGCACCGCCGTGGCCGCCGAGGGCAGCTTCATTCTCAAGTCGGAGCTGGGCAAGGGCTCGGCCGACCACGCCCACTGACCGCCACCACGAGACCACGACATGTTCGAACGTATCATCCAGTTCGCCATCGAGCAGCGCATCATCGTGTTGCTGCTGGTGTTGGCCATGGCCGGGCTTGGCGTCGCCAGCTACCAGAAGCTACCCATCGACGCCGTACCCGATATCACCAACGTCCAGGTGCAGATCAACACCGCCGCCGCCGGCTTCTCGCCGCTGGAAACCGAACAGCGCATCACCTTTCCCATCGAGACGGCCATGGCCGGCCTGCCGCACCTGAAGCA
The DNA here is from genome assembly GCA_000474255.1 of Aquipseudomonas alcaligenes MRY13-0052. Classification (GTDB taxonomy): domain Bacteria; phylum Pseudomonadota; class Gammaproteobacteria; order Pseudomonadales; family Pseudomonadaceae; genus Metapseudomonas; species Metapseudomonas solani. The sequence goes on along the minus strand of BATO01000031.1, from coordinate 62,476 downwards.
GACCCGCTCGCTGTCGCGCTCGGGCTTCTCCCAGGTCACGGTTATCTTCGAGGACGGCACCGACCTGTACTTCGCCCGGCAGTTGATCAACGAGCGCCTGCAGGTGGCCCGGGAGCAGTTGCCCGAAGGCGCCGAGGCGGTGATGGGACCGATTTCCACCGGCCTCGGCGAGATCTTCCTGTGGACGGTGGAAGCCGAAGACGGCGCCCTGAAGGAGGACGGCACGGCCTACACGCCCACCGACCTGCGGGTGATCCAGGACTGGATCATCAAGCCGCAGCTGCGCAACGTGCCCGGCGTGGCGGAGATCAACACCATCGGCGGCTACGCCAAGGAATTCCAGGTCGCCCCCGATCCCAAGCGCCTGGCTGCCTACGGCCTGACCCTGGTGGACCTGCTCACCGCCCTGGAGCGCAACAATGCCAACGTCGGCGCCGGTTTCATCGAGCGCAACGGCGAGCAGCTGCTGGTGCGCGCGCCGGGGCAGGTGAAGGACCTGGCCGACATCGCCAACATCGTCATCGCCAATGTGGCGGGCACGCCGATCCGCGTCAGCCAGGTGGCCGAGGTGCAGATCGGCCGCGAGCTGCGCACCGGGGCGGCCACCGAGAACGGCCGCGAGGTGGTGCTGGGCACGGTGTTCATGCTCATCGGCGAGAACAGCCGCGCCGTTTCCCAGGCGGTGGCGGCGCGCCTCGACGAAATCAACCGCTCGCTGCCCGAGGGCGTGGTCGCGGTGCCGGTCTACGACCGCACCCAGCTGGTGGACAAGGCCATCGCCACGGTGAAGAAGAACCTCATCGAGGGCGCCATCCTGGTGGTGGCGGTGCTCTTCCTGTTCCTCGGCAACATCCGCGCGGCACTGATCACCGCGATGGTGATCCCGCTGTCGATGCTGTTCACCTTCACCGGCATGTTCGGCAACAAGGTCAGCGCCAACCTCATGAGCCTCGGGGCGCTGGACTTCGGCATCATCGTCGACGGCGCGGTGGTGATCGTGGAAAACGCCATCCGCCGCCTGGCCCATGCGCAGCAGCACCACGGCCGCATGCTGACCCGCTCCGAGCGCCTGCACGAGGTGTTCGCCGCCTCGAAGGAAGCGCGCCGCGCGCTGATCTTCGGCCAACTGATCATCATGGTGGTGTACCTGCCGATCTTCGCCCTCACCGGGGTGGAGGGGAAAATGTTCCACCCCATGGCCTTCACCGTGGTCACGGCGCTGCTGGGGGCGATGATCCTCTCGGTGACCTTCGTCCCGGCGGCCATCGCGCTGTTCGTCACCGGCAAGGTCAAGGAAGAGGAGAACGTCGTGATGCGCCTGGCGCGCCGTGGCTACGAGCCGGTGCTGGGCTGGGTGATGGGCCACCGCGTGCCGGTGTTCGGCGGTGCCTTGCTGCTGGTGCTGATGTCCGGCGTGCTGGCCAGCCGCATGGGCAGCGAGTTCGTGCCCAGCCTCAGCGAGGGGGACTTCGCCCTGCAGGCGCTGCGGGTGCCCGGCACCAGCCTCACCCAGTCGGTGGACATGCAGGCGCGCCTGGAAAAGGCGCTGATCGCCCAGGTGCCGGAGATCGAGCGGGTGTTCGCCCGTACCGGCACCGCGGAGATCGCCTCCGACCCGATGCCGCCGAACATCTCCGACGCCTACGTGATGCTCAAGCCCAAGGACCAGTGGCCCGACCCGGGCAAGCCCCGCGAGGCGATCATCGCCGACCTGCAGCGCGTCGCCGCCTCGGTGCCGGGCAGCAACCACGAGCTGTCGCAGCCCATCCAGCTGCGCTTCAACGAGCTGATCTCCGGCGTGCGCAGCGACGTGGCGGTGAAGGTCTTCGGCGACGACATGGCCGTGCTCAACCGCACCGCCGGCGAGATAGCCCAGGCCCTGGAAGGCGTTGCCGGCGCCTCGGAGGTCAAGGTCGAGCAGACCTCGGGCCTGCCGGTGCTGACCATCAACATCGACCGCGACAAGGCCGCGCGCTACGGCCTCAATGCCGGCGACGTGCAGGACACCATCGCCGTGGCGGTGGGCGGGCAGAAGGCGGGCACGCTGTTCGAGGGCGACCGCCGCTTCGACATGGTGGTGCGCCTGGCCGACCCGCTGCGCACCGATATCGACGGCCTCTCGCGCCTGCTCATCCCGGTGCCGCCGTTGCCGGGCAGCGGCTCGGAGCGCATCGCCTTCATCAGCCTGGCGGAGGTGGCCAGCCTCGACCTGGTGCTCGGCCCCAACCAGGTCAGCCGCGAGAACGGCAAGCGCCTGGTGGTGGTCAGCGCCAACGTGCGCGGGCGTGATATCGGTTCCTTCGTGGAGGAAGCGGCCAGCCGCCTGGAGCGTGAGGTGAAGGTGCCCGCCGGCTACTGGACCACCTGGGGCGGGCAGTTCGAGCAACTGCAATCGGCGGCCAAGCGCCTGCAGGTGGTGGTGCCGGTGGCGCTGCTGCTGGTCTTCGTGCTGCTGTTCATGATGTTCAACAACATCCGCGACGGGCTGCTGGTGTTCACCGGCATTCCCTTCGCCCTCACTGGCGGCGTGCTGGCGCTGTGGCTGCGGGACATTCCGTTGTCGATCTCGGCGGGGGTGGGCTTCATCGCCCTGTCCGGTGTGGCGGTGCTCAACGGCCTGGTGATGATCGCCTTCATCCGCAACCTGCGCGAGGAGGGCCGCCCCCTGCACGAGGCCGTTATCGAAGGCGCCCTGACGCGCCTGCGTCCGGTACTGATGACGGCGCTGGTGGCCTCCCTCGGCTTCGTGCCCATGGCCCTGGCCACCGGCACCGGCGCCGAAGTGCAACGCCCGCTGGCGACGGTGGTGATCGGTGGGATTCTCTCTTCCACCGTGCTCACCCTGCTGGTGCTGCCGGCGCTGTACCGCTGGATATACCGCCGCGACGAAGACCCCGAGCCCGGCGTCGCGCCATGACCGGTAGGGTGGACGACGCTTCACCCGTCCACCATTCGGAGCACGGCGCGGCATCGCTGGTGGAGGTGAAAAGCGACCTCCACCCTACGCTCGGGGCGCGTCTGTGCTGGGTGGGAATGACGGTCCGGTAGGGTGGACGACGCTCCACCCGTCCACCATTCGCGGCCCGGCGCGGCACCGCTGGTGGAGGTGAAAAAGCGACCTCCACCCTACGCCCGGGGCGCGTCTGTGCCGGGTGGAAATGACGGTCCGGTAGGGGGGACGACGCTCCACCCGTCCACCATTCGGAGCCCGGCGCGGCACCGCTGGTGGAGGTAAAGAGCGACCTCCACCCTACGCCCGGTGCGCGTCTGTGCCGGGTGGAAATGACGATCCGGTGGACGACGCTCCACCCGTCCACCATTCGGAGTCCGGCTCGGCACCGCTGGTGGATGCAAAAAGCGACCGCCACCCCGCCTTGGGATGCGCTGGTGTCGGATGGGAACAGCTGTTGCTGGGGCAACAGCTGTTCAGCATTCCTGCCAGGCACCCAACAGCGCAGCTGTTGGCGGTTTTTCCTATCTGCTTGATCCCGCTGTGTTTTCTGCATTGGCACGACTACTGCTCTGACCTCCCTACATGCACGTCGCCGTGACGAGAGGTTGGAATGAGTCGAACGATAAGAGTGGTGGTGGTCTCGGGCAGCCTGCGCAACCCGTCGCGCACCCATGGGTTGCTGCAGGCCCTGGTGGAGCGCCTGCAGGCGCGCCTGGCCATCGAGGTGCACTGGATACGCGTCGCCGATATCGCCGGGGGATTGGCCGGCTCGCTGGAGCGCGACACGGCCTCACCGGCTCTGCTGCCGCACCTGCAGGCCATCGAGAACGCCGAGCTGATCATCGCCGGCAGCCCCGTCTACCGCGCCTCCTACACCGGCTTGTTCAAGCACCTGTTCGACCTGGTGGACTACCAGGCCCTCAAGGGCGTGCCGGTGTTGCTGGCCGCCACCGGCGGGGGCGAGCGCCACGCCCTGGTGATCGACCACCAGCTGCGCCCGCTGTTCGCCTTCTTCCAGGCGCACACCTTGCCCTATGGCCTCTACGCCACCACCGAGGCCTTCACCGATCACCAACTCACCGACCCCGCCCAGTTCGAACGCATCGAGCGGGCGCTGGAGCCGGTGCTCGCCTTCTTCCACCATGCGGCCGATCGCGCCGCCTGAAATCCCAAGCCCCGAGGAGTCAATGCCATGAGCCAGCAACCGATCCGCTTCGCCTACTGGGTGCCCAACGTCAGTGGTGGCCTGGTGGTCAGCAACATCGAACAGCGCACCAGCTGGGACGCCGACTACAACCGCAAGCTGGCGCAGATCGCCGAGCGCGCGGGCTTCGACTACGCCCTGTCGCAGATCCGCTTCACCGCCGGCTACGGCGCGGAGAACCAGCACGAATCGGTGGCCATCAGCCACGCGCTGCTGGCCGTAACCGAGCGCCTCAAGGTGATCGCCGCCATCCTGCCCGGCCCGTGGAACCCGGTGCTGGCGGCCAAGCAGCTGGCCACCATCGACCACCTCAGCAACGGCCGCATCGCCATCAACGTGGTGTCCGGCTGGTTCCGTGGCGAATTCCACGCCATCGGCGAACCCTGGCTGGACCATGACGAGCGCTACCGCCGCTCGGAGGAATTCATCCGCGCCCTCAAGGGCATCTGGACCCAGGACGACTTCACCTTCAACGGCGACTTCTACCGCTTGCGCAACTACAGCCTGAAGCCCAAGCCGCTGCAGCAGCCGCACCCGGAAATCTTCCAGGGCGGCAGCTCGCGGGCCGCCCGCGACATGGCCTCGCGCGTGTCGGACTGGTACTTCACCAACGGCAACAGCGTGGAAGGCATCAAGGCGCAGGTCGACGACATCCGCGCCAAGGCGGCGGCCAACGGCCATTCGGTCAAGGTCGGGGTCAACGCCTTCATCATCGCCCGCGACACCGAGGCAGAAGCCCGCGCGGTGCTGCAGGAAATCATCGACAAGGCCAACCCGGACGCGGTCAACGCCTTCGGCGCCGAAGTGAAGAACGCCGGCGCCGCCAGCCCCGAGGGTGAAGGCAACTGGGCCAAGTCCAGCTTCGAGGACCTGGTGCAATACAACGACGGCTTCAAGACCAACCTCATCGGCACGCCCCGGCAGATCGCCGAACGCATCGTCGCCCTCAAGGCCGTGGGCGTGGACCTGATCCTCTCCGGCTTCCTGCACTTCCAGGAGGAAGTGGAGTACTTCGGCCAGCATGTGCTGCCGCTGGTGCGCGAGCTGGAGGAAGAGAAGCGCGCGGAGAGGGCGGTGGCCTGACGGGGCGACTGGCGAATTCCGGGATGCGGCGCTTCACTGTTGAGTTGCCGGAATTCGCCAGAACCACCAGGTTCACCCGGGCATGGACCGGCCATTTCAGGAGCAGGGAAGATGCCGCAGGTTCATGACAGCAGCGCGTGGTGGTGCCTGGAGAATGGTGCGTTGGGCATCGGTGAGGACCACACCCAACCCGAAGGTCGCCAACTGGCCATCGACCTTATCGACTCAGGGCTGGTTACCCACCTCTTCATCGAACTGGCGGATGCGCATTACGGCGGCGTGCTGGCCAACGCGCAGCAGATCGCCACTAACGGTGGGACGCGTCAGCAAATCCAGGCGGCTTGCCCGGATGGCAACCTGTTCGTTTGTCCTATCAGCCTGAAACAGGTGATTACCGCTGCACTCAAGATCGGTGTCCCCGTTCATTTGGCGGACCACCCGATCATGGCTTCGCGATCTGGTGATTTCCAACGCAGGCACAATTCCATACTCCAGACGTTTCGCACCGTTACCAACCAGCCTGGCCCGGGGGCGGCACAGGCGGTAGGGCCTGCCAGCGTTGGCTGTCTGTTCCTGTGGGGAGGGGCTCATTTCGAGGGGGGAAGGGCATTGGATATCTTCATCCCGGGACTGCCCTTCATCATGATGGGCTGAGGTGGCATGTCTTCTACCTGACTGTCGAGGTCCGCAGGTGCCGGAGCCGAAGGAGAGGCGGTGAAGGCCGTGGAACCATGGCGGGCGTGATCGCCGTATTTACGATAATCGCATCCGGCCATGGCGGGTAAGCCCGGGATGTGCAGCGCGTTTCTGTGCCGGGGTTGGCAATGTGCCATTGCAGCCGAGTCAGGTGTTCCGGTGGCGCGCTATCGTGGGTGCCTTCCCGGGCAACCCCCGCCCGCAGCCGCAAGGAGGCACTGCCACCCATGTCCGAAACCGCCATCACCCTGCGTGTGCAGTTCAGCGATGAGGCGCAGGCGCAGCAGGTGCTGCAAGCCCTCGGCGCTGCCGCCGAGGCCCACGGCCACGAGCTGACGGCCAGCCTCGCTTCATTGGCGCCTGTCGGTGCCCACGGCGCGGAGCAGGGCATTGATATCGAGCGCCTGGAGCGCCAGGACTCGACGCTGATCGTGGCGGGCTATGCCGGGCGCATCGACCCGCCGCTGTGGCTGATCCCCGGCCTGGTGCATCTGGGCGCGACCCGCACGGTGTTGAGTGAGTCCCGTGACGAAGGCGGCCAGCGCCATCATTTCATCGGCCTGAAGCGGGTGTCGCAGAAGGCCTTCGAGGCCAGCGCCGCGCTTATGCCCAAGCCGCCGCTGAAGGCCAGTGCCGAGCTGTTCCTTCCGGAAGGCCGGGTGACGGTCAAGGCGACCTTGCTGAGCCACGAGTGGAAGGAGTCGCTGTTCGAGCGCTTCTGCGTGATGCGCATGCAGGCCGAGGACGGCCGCCTGTTTCTCTACAAGGGCGCGTCCGGGCTGACGGCGATGACCGCCGACGATCACGAGAAGACCTGCACCTTCTCCGCCACCTTCGAACTGGGCGAGTACGACGGTGAGACGGTGGCGTTCGCCCGTCGACCGACCAAGCTCCAGCTCGGCAGCATCAGCCCGGCCAAGGCCCGCAAGGTCAAGTTCAGCGGCCGCAACAAGGTCTTCATGGAAGGGCCGTTCGCGCCCCTTATCAGCCGCTACCTGCAGGAGCTGGAAGGCAAGCCCGATGCCTTTATCCAGCGCCTGGGCGCCGCCTCGTTGCTGGACGTGGGGTTCAGCGAACTGTTCGGCCTGCTGAAGAATCTCGACGCCTATTCCTTCGACGGCTTCGGCCACTACGTCTCGCTCTCGGACGGCAGCCGCGAAGCCTTCGAGATCTACACCGTGGGCGACGCGACGGTCGATCTCGAGGCTGCGCGCCAGCACCTGAATATGCTCGATGTGGCCGCCACCTATAGGGACGACCACCCCAACGTGTACACGCTGTACTGGCTGCACGACGGCATCCGCGTGCGCTTCAAGGTGTGGGCGAAGGGGTTCGAGTGCTACCTCGATCGGCAGGTGGAGTCCGCTTTCTAGCGGGGGTTGGCGCGGGGCGTCTTGGGATTCCTGGTACCGCCATCCCATGGGTTTCGCTTCGCTCTACGCCATCCTACGAATCATCCCTGCGTCGTGTGGACACGGAATTGGAGGCGACTCCGGTTGCGTAGGATGGGTAGAGTCGTGCGAAACCCATGCTGTCAGGGTTGCAGGCAATGGGAAGGCGTGGCGCCCTCGGCGTTCGTGACCGGGTCGTAGGTTGGCGCCGAGCGCAGAGAGGCCCAACGGGGCGGGGTTCGATTTGGGGTGATGCCTGTAGCGCCGCCTGATGGGTTTCGCTTCGCTCTACGCCATCCTACGAATCATCCCTGCGTCGTGTGGACACGGAATTGGAGGCGACCCCGGTTGCGTAGGATGGGTAGAGCCGTGCGAAACCCATGCTGTCAGGGTTTCAGGCAATGGGAAGGCGTGGTGCCCTCGGCGTTCGTGACCGGGTCGTAGGCCGGCCAGCCTGTATGTCGAAAATCGGGGCCGTCTGTATCTATCGACTCTTGGGGGGCCATTGGTAGGGTTCGAAAACGCCCCATCCCCCCGGAAGCCCTGACCATGACCTACGCCTATTCCCTGCTGCTGATCAGCGGCATCTACCTGGCGGTGCTCGCCAGCCCCGGGCCGAACTTCTTCATCCTCAGCCAGATGGCCCTGAGCCAGCGGCACCGGGATGCGCGCTACGTCGCCTTCGGCATCACCACCGGCTCGGTGTTCTGGGTGATTGTGTCCATCGCCGGGCTGGCGACCCTGCTGGCGCAGCACCCCTGGCTGGAGTCCGGCGTGCGCCTGGCTGGTGCCGCCTACCTGGTGTGGTACGGCGGGCGGCTGCTGCGGTCGGCCCTCCACCCAACGCCACGTCGGACGCCGGTGGAGCAGCCCGAGCTCGATGGCTCGCGCCTGGCCGCGTACCGCATCGGCCTGCTCACCTGCGTGACCAACCCCAAGGGCGCGGCCTTCTGGACCAGCGCCTTCGCCGCCATCTTCCCGGTGGGGGCGCCACTGTGGTTCTACCCGGTCACCGTCCTGCTGATCGGCGTGCTGTCGTTCGGCTGGCATATCGGGCTGGCCCAGGTCTTCGGCTCCGCCGCGCTGCGGTCGAGCTACCTGCGCATCGAGCGGGGCATCAATGGTTGCGCCGGTGCGGCGCTGGTGGCGCTGGGGCTGCAACGGATATTTGCGCGCTGATGCGCCAGGTCGAGGACGGCTTCGCCCGGGTGTTCTTCGATAAGCCGCTGGGCTGAGCCGTCGTCGGGCGCGAGCCTTCAACCTTCTGAGTCACCGCGTAGGGCGGGTGAAACCCGCGTTGGCTTCTGTGCCCCATCCCGTTGGGTTGCACCCGACCTACACCACGCGGGCGCTGTGCACGGCCTGGCTTGCCTGCTTCAGCCCAACCTGCGGGCGTGGGCGTTTTCCGCCATGGCCGCGATGCCGCTGCGGCGGTTGGCCTCGGCCGCCAGCTGGCGCTCTTCCTCGTTAGCGAAGTGCGCGTCCCAGGCCAGGACCTTGGGCGTCATCAGCTTGTGCCAGAGCGGCGGGATCATGGCGACCATGATGGTCGTGAGGTAGCCGCCGATCATCATCGGCGCGTCCGGGAAGGGGCGCAGGTCCTGGTAGGGCACCTCACCCTGGGCGTGGTGGTGGGAGTGGCGGGTGAGGTTGAACATGCTCCAGGAGCTGATGCGCCGGTTGCTGTTCCACGAGTGACGGGGCTGCACCGGCGTGGCCGGGTTGCGCACCATGCCGTAGTGCTCCATGTAGTTGACGATCTCCAGCAGGGCCTTGCCCCACAGCGCGCAGGCGATGAAGAACAGCGCCACGCGCCAGCCACCGATGCCCCAGGCGGCGGCCACCAGCAGCAGACTCATGGCGTGCCCGCGCAGCACCGCGTTGTGCCAGCCGAACAGGCTTTGGCCCTTCCTGGCGAGGCGGCGGCGCTCGATGTGCCAGGCGCTGAGGTTGCCCTTGAGGGTGGAGACGAGCACGTGCCAGTAGACGTTGCGCCCACGCGGCGCGGTGGCCGGGTCTTCGGTGGTGGAGACGTAGCGGTGATGGCCGTAGACGTGCTCGATGGCGAACACCGTGTCGAAGCTGAAGGCCAGCAGCCAGCGGCCGATGAGCATGGAGACCCGGTCCCAGGTGCGGTGGGTGAGTTCATGGGCGGTGATGGTGCCGATCATGCCGATCATCAGGCCGGTGAGCAGCCAGGCCGAGACGTGGTGGATGCCGGCGGTGGCGTCGCGGGCGGCGATCAGGTCACGGCCGCTGAGGCGACTGAGGGCCGCGCCGAAGCCCAACGGGTCGCCTGCGCTGACGCTCCACAGCGCCGCGAAGACGATGAAGCCGAGCAGCGGCAGGGCCAGCCATAGCTGGACGGTGAGGATGCCGGGGTGCTTGAAGTGCGGGGTGCTGGTGTCGTCCCCCGCGATGGCATCGCCGACGAGGTAGAAGGCGAGGATCGCCAGCAGCCCGGCGCTGGTCCAGATGCCACCGGCCAGCAGGGACAGCGCGGCGAGCAGCCCGATGCCCTGGAACAGGAAGTACTTCAGGTAGTGCAACGCGTTCATGGTGGTTTCTCTTGTTGTGGTGATCAGGCGTCGGCCAGGGCCGCCGGTGCGGTGGTGGTGAAGCGGTCGGCGTGGATGTGCTCGGGCGCCACGCCCAGGCCGCGCAGCAGCGCACTGGCGCTGTCGATCATCGCGGGCGGGCCGCAGAGGTAGGCGTGGGCGCCGGGCTCCAGCAGCGCCGGGATCTGCGTCGTGACCAGCCCGCGCGCGCCGCTCCAGGGTGTCTCGGGGGCGATATCGGAGAGCACCGGAACGAAGCGGAAGGGCGCGGGCCATTGCGCGGCGATGGCGGTGATTTCTTCCAGGGCGTAGAGGTCGCGCTGCTGGCGAGCGCCGAACAGCAGGGTGGCCGGGCGGGTGACGCCAGCGGCCAGGGCCTCGTGCAGGATCGCCAGCAGGGGCGCCAGGCCGCTGCCGCCGGCGATCAGCAGCAAGGGCGCTGTTGCGGGGCGCAGGTGGAAGTCGCCCTGGGGCCCTTCGAGCACTAGGCCCTGGCCCAGCAACGAGCGTTCGTCCACCCACCCGGTGAAGGCGCCGCCGGGCACCTTGCGGATGAAGAAGCCGACCTGGGCATCGGGCTGCATCGGCGTGCAGAAGGAGAACGGCCGCGGCTGGCCGGGCAAGGCGTCGAGGGTCAGCGTCGCGTACTGGCCGGCCTTGTAGGGCAGGGCCTCGTCGAGCTGCACCAGCAGGTGGGTGATGTCGTGGGTGAGCCTCTGCTGGCCGACCACCTTGCCGCGCACGCGGCGCCTGGCGCTGTGCCGGGCGAGGTCGACCTCGATGCGCAGGTCCCCCTGGGGCACGCTCTGGCAGGCGAGGATGTAGCCCTGGTCCAGCTCCTCGTCCGTGAGCACGTAGCTGGCCTCGGTCAGCTCGCGCACGCGGCCGGACAGCAGCCTGCACTTGCAGGTGGCGCAACCGCCCACGCGGCAGCTGTGGGGGAAGTCGATGCCGTGGCGCAGGGCGGCCTGCAGCAGGGTTTCCTTCGGGTTCACCAGGATCTCGGTGGCGTTGATCCGCACCTGGCTGGGACGGGATCGGGAGCGGAATGGAAACATGCGTCCTCCTGTTGTGATTGTTGGGTCGGACGGCTGAATCCTAGGGGTGTCGCCGGGGAGGAGGAGAGGGCCTCAATTGACATTCTGGGGGTCATTAAATGACACTTTCGCCCCCGCCAGATGCGAGCCACAGAGGCGCCCATGCCTGACTTCCGACTCCCCGTGCAGTACCTGCGACAGGTTGCGGAACAGCTGCGGGTGATGGGTGTGGCCCCGGGCGAATGGCTGGCCGATTGCGGCGTGGCCCCCGCGCTGCTGGACGACCCGGAGTACCAGCCCGGTATCGAGCTGTTCGGGCCGCTGATGCAGCAGGCACTGCGGCTCAGCGGCGAGCCGGCGCTGGGGCTGCTGATCGGTGAGCGGCTGGGTGTCGGCACCCACGGCGTTCTCGGTTTCGCCGCGCTGCAGGGCGGCTCCCTGCGCCAGGTCATCCAGCTGCTGGAGCGCTACCTGGCGGTGCGCACCACCCTGGCCCGGGTGCAGCTCGACGGCGAACCGGGCCAGGCCCGGGAGCACCTGCGCTTCGTGGCCGAGTACCCGCTTGGCGAGGTCGAGCAGACGGTGATGGAAGCGGTGATGCTGGCGGTGAAGAACATCTTCGACGCCATCACCCCGGCCGGGCGCTCGGCCAGCCGCATCAGCTTGCCGGCCCCGCAGCCCATCTACGCGGCACTGGCCGAGCAGTTGTTCGGCTGCCCGGTGGACTATGCGCAGTCCTGGGCCGGCTTCACCTTCGACACGGCGATGCTGGATACGCCGCTGCGCATGGCGGACCCTTCCGCCTTCCGCGAGGCGGAGCTGATCTGCCAGCGCGAGCTGAAGAAGCTGGGGGAGAAGAGCTCCCTGGGGGCGCGGGTGCGCCGGCTCATTCTCGAACGGCAGAACGCCTTCCCCAGCCTCGTCACCATCGCGCGCCTGCTCTACATGACGCCCCGCACGCTGCACCGCCGCCTGCTCGCGGAGGGCACCAGCTACAAGCAGATCCTCAAGGAAGTCCGCCACGTGCTGGCCATCGAACACCTCCGCGCCGGGCGGCTGACGGTGGAGGAAATCGCCCAGGTGCTGGGCTACAGCGACGTGGCCAACTTCCGGCGCGCCTTCAAACAATGGGAAGGCGTGGCGCCCTCGGCGTTCGTCGCCCCGTAGGTTGGCGCCGAGCGCAGCGACGCCCAACGTGGCGTGGTGCGCGCCTGTGGCTCAGCTTGATGGGTTTCGCGGAGCTCTACCCATCCTACGAGGCATCTCCGCGTTGGCTTTTGTGCTTCGCCTTGTCGGGTTGCACCCGACCTACAGGCGTTCGTGCGGGCACGGAATTGGAGACGACCCCGGTTACGTAGGATGGGTAGAGCCGTGCGAAACCCATGCTGTCAGGGTTTCAGGCAATGGGAAGGCGTGCCGCCCTCGGCGTTCGTGGCCGGGCCGTAGGTTGGCGCCGAGCGCAGCGAGGCCCAACGTGGCGGGGGGCGATTTGGGTGATGCCTGTGGCGTCGCTTGATGGGTTTCGCATAGCTCTACCCATCCTACGAGCTGTGCCCAACCCCGTCGCTGAGTGTGCGCAACACCTGCCGTGCGGCTTCGAAATCCGCCGTGGCGAAGCCTTCGCTGAAGCTGTCCATCAATGCGCCGAGTTCGCGGCTGGCGCGGGTGTGCTTGCCTTGCCTGATCCACAGGCGGGCGAGGCTGGTGGTGGCGCGCAGCTCCCAGGATTTCATGCCGTGCTGGCGGGCCAGGGATTGGGCTTTCTGCAGCAGTTCCTCGCCTGGTCCTGACCAGCCGCCGTCGGTGCCGGCGAGCAGCAGTTCGCCCTGGCAGCGGATGAGTTCCGGCAACGCCGAGAGGTCGTCGGCGCCGTAGGCGTGGGTGATGGCCATGTCGATCAGGCGCATGGCGTCGGCGGCCCGCCCGCGCTGGGCCAGCACCGTGCACAGCGCCGAGGTGTAGGGGGCGAGGTAGGAGGCGAAGCGCACCTGGCCGAGTTGCTCCAGCGCCGGGCTGATGATGCGCTCATAGGCGTCCGCCTCGTCTTGCCAGAGTGCGTAGAGCCCCTTCCAGAATTCGCCGCCCCAGAACTGCCCGGCACCCACCGTGGCCGAGCCGGGGTGGTGCCAGCTGCGGGCGTCGAGCAGTTGCTGGCTGGGGGTGGCCAGGGCCGCCACACCGCCGGTGAGCAGAGCGATGGGGCAGGCGCTCATGGTGAGCACGTGCCAGCGGCTGGCGAGGTGGCCGCTGGCGTCGGCCTGGCGCTCGGCCTCCCGCAGGGTGGCGGTGGCCTGGTCGGGGAAGCCCTGCAGCCACAGGGTGTAGGCCAGCGCGCAGAGGGCGACGGCCTTCTGGTCATAGGCGTAGCGCAGCAGGTGGCGGTGGCGCAGGGCGTCGGGGTAGCGCTGGAGCATGTCCTCCAGGCTGCTGCGGGTGGCGTCCAGCTGGCCCAGGCAGAGCCGGGACAGGGCCACCATGCGCTGGGCCACGAAGGCGTCGCCGCTGTCGGGGTGGCGCTGGCAGAGCCGCAGGAAGTCCTCGGCGATCTGCAGGTTCTGGGTGTAGGGACCGTTGAGGTAGCCGTGGGCCCAGAGCCCCCAGGTGGCCAGAGCCTGGTGGTCGTATTCGTCGAGGCGCTCGGCGATGGCCAGGGCATGGCGGAAGGCTTCGCGGGTTTCCACGGTGGCGCCGATGTAGAGCAGCGCCTTGCCGCGGGCGACCTCCAGCTTCATCACCTTGCGCTCGAACAGTTCCGGCTTGGTGAGGTGGGCGAGGGCGCGGCTGGCGCTGGCCAGGCATTCGGCCACCTGCGAGCGGTGCAGCCAGAACGGCAGGGCGGCGATGCTCAGGTCGATGCCGAGCACCGTGCCCTGGGCTTCGTCCAGGGTCCAGCGCAAGGCCTCGCGGAGGTCCTCCTGCAACCCCTCGCAGAGCAGGCAGGGGGCCGAGCCGCCCAGCTCCCAGAAGGGCGCCGCGCGGGAGAACACCTCCAGCAGGTAGAGCGCGTGCAGGCGCCGGGTGAGGGTCAGTTCGGCGCACTCGCGGAGCTTTTCATGGGCGTAGCTGCGGGTGACTTCCAGCAACCGGTAGCGCGGGCCGCTGTCTTCCTGGCGCAGGGTCAGCAGGGACTTGCTCACCAGGCTGTCGATGCCCGCCAGCACGGCGTCTGCGTCCAGGTCCGCGCCGACGCCCACCGCCAGCGCACCTTCGAGGCCGAAGGCGCCGACGAACACGCCAAGGCGCTGCAGCAGGATACGTTCCGGCGCGGCCAGCAGGTTGAAGCTCCAGTCCAGGGTGGCGCGCAGCGTCTGCTGCCGGGGCAGGGCCGAGCGATTGCCGCCGCTGAGCAGGTCCAACTGGCTTTCCAGGCGCTCGGCCACCCGCACCAGGCCCAGGGTGGCCACCCGTGCGGCAGCCAGCTCGATGGCCAGGGGGATGCCGTCCAGGCGTCGGCAGATGCGTGCTTCCAGCTCCGCCGTGACGGTGGGCGAGAGGGCGCGCGGCTGGCCATGCTCCAGGCGCGCCTCGAACAGGCGCACGGCGCTGGCGGCCATCACCTCCGGCAGTTCGGCGTCGGCGGCGGGCACTTCCAGCGGGGCGACGCGGAACAGGTATTCGCCTTCGATGCGCAGGGGCTCGCGGCTGGTGGCCAGCACCTGCAGGGTGGCGTTGGCGCGCAGCAGCGTTTCCACGGCCCCTGCGGCAGCGTCGATCAGGTGCTCGCAGTTGTCGATCAGCAACAGGATGCGGCTGCCCACCAGGCCCTTGGCCAGCTGTTCCAGGCTGGCCTTGCCGGCGGAGGGGGCCAACCCCAGCGCCGCGGCGAGGGTGGGGACGAGGAACTGGTCGGTGGACAGCGGCGCCAGGTCGGCGATGCACACCCGGTCGGGGAAGTGCGCGGCCACGGCCCGGGCGGCTTCCAGGGCGAGACGGGTCTTGCCGATGCCGCCGGGGCCGACCAGGGTCACCAGGCGCTGCTGGTGGATGCTCGCCTGCAGCTCGGCGAGGGCCTGCTCGCGGCCGATCAGGCGCGACAGGCTGGCGGGCAGGTGCAGGCGCTCACGGGTCGGGGCCGGCTCGGGTGGGGCGGCGAACTGGTAGCCGCGCCCGGACACGGTGCGGATCAGCTTGCGCTCGCCACCCAGGGCCTTGCGCAGCAGCGAGACCTGCACCTCCAGGGTGTTTTCCTCGACGATGCGCCCCGGCCAGATGGCCTGCATCAGCGCATCCTTGCTGACCACCTGGCCGTTGGCCGCGATCAGCGCGAGCAGCAGGTCGAAGGCCCGGCCCTGCAGTTCCACCGGCTGGCCATGGACCTGCAACAGGCGCTGCGCGGGCGTCACCTCGCAATGGCCGAAACGGATCGGGGCGGGGGGCAGGGCGTTCATTGCACGGCCTCACGGGGCAGGGTGAATGGCGCGGTGGTTCGGCGATTTAGGGCGCAGGATGCAGCCAGGTCGATGAAAAGTTGGCTCTGTGCAAGGGCGCGCGGTGCTTAAGCTAATCACAAAAATCAGGAATCATCAGGTTTTCGCAAGGACGTTTTTCCGCCGCTTCGCTAGGCTGGAATTCTCGATGGATAAACGTTGTTCCGATGCTGCTTGCCCAACCCCGTGGAGGGGCCTATGCACGCCTTGCGAACGCTGGGAATCGTCCTGTCGCTGTACACCGCCGGAGTGGCCCATGGCGACCCGCTGCAACTCGCCGTGGAGCCCTTCGCGCTGCTGCCCGAAGACGTGCGCTACCCCGAGGGGCTGGCGGTGGCTCCCGACAGCGGCGAGGTCTTCGTCGGCACCTTCGATGCGCGCCTGCCGGCCGAGCAGCGCAACAACCAGGTGCTGCGTTTCTCCGCCAAGGGCGAGCTGCTGGCGCGGCGCTCGTTCGGTGCCACGCCGCTCACCGGCCTGGCCTTCGCCGAGGGCCAGCTGTACATCCTCAATTTCGGTGCAGGGCGCCTGCAGCGGCTGGCGGCGAACTTCGACGAAAGCACCCCGGTGCAGGACGTGGTGCAGTTCGCGACCCTGATCCCGGCCGCCCCTGAGGCACGGCAGGTGACCAACCCCGACGGCAGCCGCGACCGCGTCACCTTCGGCTCCAGCGGCGTGCCCGGCCCCAACGGCATGGTCTTCGACCGGGTCGGCAACCTCTATGTCTCGGACTCCTTCCAGGGCGCGCTGCTGCGCATCGCCAACGCCACCCACTGCGCCCCCTGCGAGGTGGAGACGCTGTCCCGCGACCCGTTGCTGGCCACGGCGGGCTTCCTGCCCTTCGGCGCCAATGGCCTGGCCTTCGACGCCGACGAGCGCGTGCTCTACATCAACAACGCCGGCGATGGCCGGGTGCTGCGCATGACCCTGCCCTCGGGCCCGCTGGAGGTGTTCGCCGAGAGCCTGCCCGGCGCCGACGGGCTGTTGTTCCACGCGGGGTTGCTGTGGGTGGTGGCCAACCAGGCGGACCTGGTGGTCGCCCTGGATGCCCAGGGCCTGCCGCTCGCCAGGGCCGGGGGCTTCGACGGCCCTGGCCGCCGACGGCTCGCCGCGCGGGCTGCTGTTCCCCGCCAGTTCGGCGGTGCAGGGGGAACGGATGATCGTCACCAACCTGGCGCTGCCGCTGACCCCGGTCGAGGGGGATGAGTGGGAGGAGCGCGTCACGCGCTGGAACCTCATGCAGTTCCGCCTGCCCGGCCGCCCTACGGGAGATTGACCGATGAGCTCTGAACAGGACATGGCAGTGAACCCACAGCGCCGTGCGCTGATGCTCGGCTCCGCGACGCTGGTCGCGGCACTGGTGCTGCCCCTTGGCGGCTGCGTGCGGAATGCCTCCGCCCCAGCCAACCCGCAACCCGGCAATGGAGAAACGAAGCACATGGGCACTATCACTACGCGCGACGGTACGCAGATCTACTACAAGGATTGGGGCAGCGGCCCGGTCGTGGTGCTCAGCCACGGCTGGCCGCTCAACAGCGACAGCTGGGAATCGCAGATGTTCTTCCTGGCTTCCAACGGCTACCGGGTGATCGCCCACGACCGCCGTGGCCACGGCCGCTCCAGCCAGCCCTGGAACGGCAACGAGATGAACACCTACGCCGACGACCTGGCGCAGCTGCTGGAGCACCTGGACGTGCGCGACGCCTCGCTGTTCGGCTTTTCCACGGGCGGTGGCGAGGTGGCGCGCTACATCGGCCGCCACGGCACCGCGCGGGTGGCCCGGGCGGGGCTGATCTCCGCCGTGCCGCCGCTGATGGTGAAGACCGAGAGCAATCCCGGCGGCCTGCCGATCTCGGTGTTCGACGGCATCCGCGCGGCCTCGGTGGCCGACCGTTCGCAGCTGTACAAGGACGTCGCCAGCGGCCCCTTCTTTGGCTACAACCGGCCGGGCGCCGAACCCTCCCAGGGGGTGATCGACGCGTTCTGGATGCAGGGCATGCAGGCCGGGCACAAGAACGCCTACGACTGCATCAAGGCCTTCTCCGAGACCGACTTCACCGAGGACCTGAAGAAGTTCGACGTGCCCACCCTGGTGCTCCACGGCGACGACGACCAGATCGTCCCGGTGGACGCAGCGGCGCGGGCCTCGGCCCGGCTGGTGCCCCACGCCAAGCTGGTGATCTACCCGGGCGCGCCCCACGGCATCACCGACACCCACAAGGAAAAACTCAACGCGGACCTGCTGGCATTCCTGCGCAGCTGAGCAGCCACTCGCCCGCATTCCATGCGGGCACACCCTCAAGGAGAACGACGATGAGCGGCAACAAGGCATTGATAGTGGTGGACATCCAGAACGACTACTTCCCCGGTGGCCTGTGGACCCTGAGCAAGGTGGAGGCGGCGGCGGCCAAGGCGGCCCAGGTGATCGCCGCGTTCCGCGAGAGCGGCGAGCTGGTTGTGCACATCCGCCACGAGTTCACCAGTGCGGACGCCCCCTTCTTTCGCCCCGGCAGCGAGGGCGCGCACCTGCACGCCAGCGTCATCAACGCCCCCGGCGAGCCGGTGGTGCTCAAGCACTACATCAACTCGTTCCGCGAGACCGAGCTCAAGGCGGTGCTCGACAAGCATGGCGTGGACGAGGTGGTGGTGGTCGGCAACATGAGCCACATGTGCGTGGACGGCATCACCCGCGCCGCCGTCGACTTCGGCTACCGCACCACCGTGCTGCACGATGCCTGCGCCACCCTTGACCTGGAGTTCGACGGGGTCAAGGTGCCCGCCGCCCAGGTGCACGCCGCGTTCATGGCGGCGCTGAGCTTCGGCTACGCGCCGGTCATTTCCACCGCCGAATACCTCGGGCAGCACGCGAGGAACGCGGCATGAAACGGCTCATGGCACTGGCCGTGGCGGGGGCGATCGCCGCACCGGCCTCGGCCCACGAGGCGGGGGGCATCCACAGCGAGAAGGGCGGCAAGGTCGAGGCGGCCTTCGACCTGGTACACACGCGGGTCTCCCGCGATGGCGACATGCTGGTGTTCGAGCAACTGGTGGACGGCGAGGCCGGTAGCCGCGTGCCTTCGGCCAAGGGCAGCTTCGCCGGGGCCGAGGTGTACAGCTACGTCTGGCCCACCAGCCTGGACAGTGGCGCGGTGGGCTTCGAGCAGGGCTCGGGCATCCTCGCCCTGGCGCTGACCTCGCACCCGGACTTCGACGACACCCCGCAACTGGACGAGAACAAGGACGGCAAGAAGGACAACGACGGCGGCCTCTGGCACTCCCACTGGGTGGTGCTGACCAAGGAGGCCAGCTGCGGCCCCAGTGGGCTCAAGGTGCGCGACATCCCCGAGGGCGCCAAGCCGAAGCTGCCGGCCACCTGGCCCGGCGCGCCGATCTTTATCGACTCGCCCGGCTACGACCTCAGCGTCAAGCAGGATGCGGCGCGGATCCGCGTGCCGCTGGCCGCCGTGGGCTTTCCGAAGAACTTCAACTACGACGGCGTCACCGCGGCGCTGCAGGTCAATGCCGACCTGCACGACCCGCTGCTGTGCGTGAGCAGCGTGTGGGACGTCGCCTCCGGCAACCTGTCGCTACCCGCCACCTGGTCCGCCGGCGAGTGAGCCGCGCCCGGCGCCACCGGGAAGTCGTGCCCGCGTGGCGCTCCACACCGTGATTCGACAAGGAGCAGAGCATGAACAAGCTGACCACCGCCGCCGGCGCGCCCGTCGTCGACAACAACAATGTGCAGACCGCCGGGCCGCGCGGCCCGGCGCTGCTGCAGGACGTCTGGTTCCTGGAGAAACTGGCGCACTTCGACCGCGAGGTGATCCCCGAGCGGCGTATGCACGCCAAGGGCTCCGGCGCCTATGGCACCTTCACCGTCACCGCCGACATCACCCGCTACACCCGCGCCGCGTTGTTCGCCGAGGTGGGCAAGCGCACCGAGCTGTTCGCGCGTTTCTCCACCGTCGCCGGTGAGCGCGGCGCCGCCGATGCCGAGCGGGACATCCGCGGCTTCGCCCTGAAGTTCTACACCGAGGAGGGCAACTGGGACCTGGTGGGCAACAACACCCCGGTGTTCTTCCTCCGCGACCCGCTGAAGTTCCCCGACCTCAACCACGCGGTGAAGCGCGACCCGCGCACCGGCATGCGCAGCGCACAGAACAACTGGGATTTCTGGAGCAGCCTGCCCGAGGCGCTGCACCAGGTGACCATCGTCATGAGCGACCGCGGCATCCCGCGCAGCTACCGGCACATGCACGGCTTCGGCAGCCACACCTTCAGCCTGATCAACGCCGCCAACGAGCGCTTCTGGGTCAAGTTCACCTGGCGCAGCCAGCAGGGCATCCAGAACCTCGGCGACGCCGAGGCCGCGCAACTGGTGGGCGGTGACCGCGAGAGCCACCAGCGCGACCTGTTCGGCAGCATCGAGAACCGCGACTTCCCGCGCTGGACCTTCTACATACAGGTGATGCCGGAGCGCGAGGCGGGCAGCTACGCCATCAACCCCTTCGACCTGACCAAGGTCTGGCCGCACAAGGATTACCCGCTGATCGAGGTGGGCGTGCTGGAGCTCAACCGCAACCCCGAGAACGTCTTCGCCGAAGTGGAGCAGGTGGCCTTCAACCCGGCCCACGTAGTGCCCGGCATCGGCTTCTCGCCGGACAAGATGCTCCAGGGCCGGCTGTTCTCCTACGGCGATGCCCAGCGCTACCGCCTCGGCGTCAACCACCTGCACATCCCGGTGAACGCGCCGCGCTGCCCGGTGCACAGCTACCACCGCGACGGCCAGATGCGCGTCGACGGCAACCAGGGCGGGCGCCTGGCCTATGAGCCCAACAGCTATGGCGAATGGGCCGAGCAGCCGGACTTCGCCGAACCGCCGCTCACCCTGGAAGGCGCCGCCGACCACTGGAATCACCGGGTCGACGATGACTACTACTCCCAGCCCGGCGCGCTGTTCCGGCTGATGTCGGAGGCCCAGCGGCAGACCCTGTTCGACAACACCGCCCGCGCCATCAGCGGCGTTTCGGAGGAGGTAGTGGCCCGGCATATCGGCAACTGCACCCGCGCTGATGCGGCCTACGGTGCCGGGGGGGCGGCTGCCATCGCGCGGCTGGCGGAATAGCGGGGCGTTGCCGTTCTAGGCGCGCACCCAGCGCTGGCGCGTCCAGCCGCTGAGGGCGTCGACGGCGAACACCAACGCCAGCATGGCGAGGATCACGCTGCTGGCCTGGGCTTCCTGGAACAGGCTGAGACTGACGTAGAGCATCTGCCCCAGGCCGCCGGCGCCGACGAAGCCGAGCACGCTGGCCATGCGGATGTTGTTTTCCCAGCGGTACAGCGAGTAGGCCAGCAGCTGCGGCCAGAGGTTGGGCAGGGTGCCGTAGCAGAAGGCGGCGACCTGCCCGCCGCCCTGTTGGCGGATGGCCTCGGCTGGGGCCGTTGGGGTGTTTTCCAGGGCTTCGGCGAACAGGCGGCCGAGCACGCCGGCGGTGTGCAGGGCCAGGGCCAGGGTGCCGGCGTTGGGGCCGAGGCCGGCGGCGAGCACCATCAGCGCGGCCCAGACCAGCTCGGGAATGGCGCGCAGGCCGTTGAGCAGCAGGCGGGTGAGGGCCTGCAGGGGCCTGCCGAAGCGCCCGGCGGCGGGCAGCGCAAGGAGCAGCCCGACGAGGGCCGCCAGCAGGGTGCCGAGGGCCGACATGGCGAGGGTTTCCAGGGCGCCGTGGGCGATGGCCTGCAGGTGGGGGGCGCTCAGGTCCGGTTGCAGGAAGCGCGCGGCGTAGGCGCCCATCTGCTTGAGGTTGCCCGCCTCGGTGAGGGCGAGCAGGTCCAGCCCCAGGTAGAGGAAGGAGGCGACCACAGCAGCGAGGGCCGCCAGCAGCAGGGCGGCATTGGCCAGGCGCTTCATGCCAGCCTCCCGCGCAGCACGCGGCTGAGCTGGTCGGCGAGCAGCACCAGGAGGAAGAAGGTCAGCAGCATGCTGGCCACCTCGCCACCGGCGAACATGCGCAGCGACAGGTCGATCTGCTGGCCCAGGCCGCCGGCACCGACGAAGCCCATCACCACCGAGGCGCGGATGGCGCATTCCCAGCGGTACAGGGTGTAGGAGGTCAGCTCGGCGGCGGCGTTGGGCAGCAGGCCGTAGACGAAGGCGCCCAGGCGGCCGCTGCCGGCCTGCAGCAGGGCGTGCATGGGGCGCTGGTCCACCGATTCGAGGATTTCCGCATAGACCTTGCCGAGCATGCCGGCGTAGGTGATGGCGATGGCCAGCACGCCCGCAGTGGGGCCGAGGCCGACGGCGCGGACGAAGAGCAGCGCCCAGACGATCTCCGGCACGCTACGCAGGAAGATCAGCAGCCCGCGGATGGGCCAGCGCAGGGCCTGGCCGAGGGCACTCGGGCGCCCGCCACGGGAGGCGGCGGAGAGCGACAGGGCACGGCTGGCGGCCAGGCCGGCGGGCACCGCCACCAGCAGCGCCAGGGCCATGCCGGCGGTGGCGATGGCCAGGGTCTGCAGGGTGGCGTCCAGCAGCAGGGCGAGGAAGTCGGGTGTATGCGCTGGCGGCCAGAAGCCGGCGACGAAGCGGCCCATCTCGCTCTGGCTATCGGCCTGCAGCAGCACGCCCGGGGCGAGCTCGGCCAGGCGGATGCCGGGCCACAGCAGCGCGACGGCCAGCAGCGTCAGCAGCAGGCGGGGCAGGGCAGCGGGGTCGCGGGTGTCGCGGCTCAGCATCGGGGGATCTGCAGCGGCAGCGTCGCCGATGGCGGCTGCGGCGAGGCCAGTTGTTCGTTGGCGTAGAGCGCGTCGAGCAGGGGCTGGTCGACCTCGGCGGCGGGACGGTCGAAGGCGATGCGGCCCTCGCGCACGCCGATGATGCGCGGGAAATGCGCCAGGGCCAGGTCCACCGCGTGGAGGCTGGCGACCAGTGTCACGCCCTGGGCGCTGGCGTGGCGGCAGAGCACGCTGAGGGTGTGGTCGGCGAGCACCGGGTCCATCGCCGAGACCGGTTCGTCGGCGAGCAGCAGCTGCGGGGCCTGGTACAGCGCACGGGCGATGCCGACCCGTTGCAGCTGGCCGCCGGAGAGCTGCTGGCATTGGGCGAACAGCTTGTCGGCCAGGTCCAGCCGGGCGAGCACGGCGCGGGCGCCCGGGACATCCAGCGGATGCAGCAGGTTGAGCAGGGCGCGGCCCAGCCCCCACTGGCCGAGCTTGCCGGCCAGCACGGCGGTGACCACCCGTTGCCGAGGCGGCAGGGGCGGTGCCTGGTGGATCAGGCCGATGCGCGCGCGCAGGCGTTGCCGGGCTGCGGCGGAGCAGGCCCAGGGGCGTTCGCCGAGCAGCTCCACCTCGCCCGAACTGGGGCGCACGGCGCTGGCCAGCAGGGACAGTAGGCTGGATTTGCCGGCGCCGGACGGGCCGATGATGGCGACCCGTTCGCCGCTGGCGATGGCCAGGTCGACGCCACGCAGGGCCTGGACGCCGGTGCCGTGTCGCAGGCCGGCGTCGGTGAGGCGCAGGCTCATTTCAGCAGGTCGGCGGCCCGGGCGGCTTCCTCGATGCCTTTGTAGTTGTCCGGCTGGGTCTCGATGAAGCGGCTGGCGGCCTGCAGGTCGAGGATGGCCTTGTGCTCGGGGTTGGCCGGGTCGAGGGCGAGGAAGGCCTTTTTGATCTTCTCGGCCAGCGCCGGGTCGAGGGTGCCGCGCACGGTCCAGTTGTAGTCGTAGTAGGCCGGGGTAGTGGCGAACACGCGCACCTTGCTGGTGTCGACCTTGCCGGCGGCGACCAGCTTGTCCCAGACGCTGGCGTTCAGCACGCCGCCGTCCACCTTGCCGGCCTGCACCCAGGCAGCGGTGGCGTCATGGGCACCGGAATAGCCGATGCGGCTGAAGTAGCCTTCCGGCTTGATGCCGTCCTTGAGCATGAAGTAGCGCGGCATCAGGCTGCCGGAGGTGGAGGAGATGGAACCGAAGGCGAAGGTCTTGCCCTTGAGGTCGGCCAGGGACTTCACCGCAGGGTCGGCGGTGATGAACTTGCTGGTGAACTGGGCGTCCTGCTCGCGCTGCACCAGGGGAATGGCGTTGCCGGTCTTCAGGCGCACCTGGACGAAGGTGAAGCCGCCCAGCCAGGCCAGGTCCAGGCGGTCGGTGGCCAGCGCCTCGACCACCGCCGGGTAGTCGGCCACCGGGACGAACTGCACCGGCATGCCCAGTTCCTTCTCCAGGTAGGCGCCCAACGGCTTGAACTTGCGCAGCAGTTCGGTGGGGGCCTCGTCGGGGATGGCGCTGACCTTCAGCACCTCGGCGGCCTGGGTGGCCAGCATGGACAGGGACAGGGTGAGGCCGGCGGTGGCGGCCAGGATGCGCTTGAGCATGGAGATTCTCCGGTTCAATAGCGGAAAAGGTGCGCAGCGGTCGCGCGTCGGGCGCGCTTGCTGAGGGTAGACGAATCGGCGGCGATTATAGGGATGGGAGGCGCAAACGCCAGCTTTGCTAGAATCCGCCGCCATCAGAGTTGCGAGGTGTGTGATGAGCGAGCCGATCCGTTTGACCCAGTACAGCCATGGCGCCGGTTGCGGCTGCAAGATCTCCCCCAAGGTGCTGGAGGTGATCCTCGCCGGCAGCGGCGCGCAGAACCTCGACCCGCGCCTGTGGGTTGGCAACGCCTCGCGTGACGACGCGGCGGTATACGCCCTGGACGACGAGCGCGGCGTGGTTTCCACCACCGACTTCTTCATGCCCATCGTCGACGACCCCTTCGACTTCGGTCGCATCGCCGCCACCAACGCCATCAGCGACATCTACGCCATGGGCGGCGACCCGCTGATGGCCATCGCCATCCTCGGCTGGCCGGTGAACCTGCTGCCGCCGGAAGTGGCCCGCGAGGTGATCCGTGGCGGTCGCGCGGTGTGCGACGCCGCCGGCATTCCCCTGGCCGGCGGCCATTCGATCGACGCGCCGGAGCCGATCTTCGGCCTGGCCGTCACCGGTGTGGTGGAGAAGCGCCACATGAAGCGCAACGACACCGCCACCCCCGGCTGCAAGCTCTACCTGACCAAGCCGCTGGGCATCGGCATCCTCACCACCGCCGAGAAGAAGGCCAAGTTGCGCGCCGAGGACGTGGGCCTGGCCCGCGACTGGATGTGCACCCTGAACAAGCCCGGCAGCCGCTTCGGCAAGCTGGCCGGCGTGCAGGCGATGACCGATGTCACCGGCTTCGGCCTGCTCGGCCACCTGGTGGAGATGGCCGACGGCGCCGGCGTGACCGCGCAGCTGGATTACGCCAGCGTGCCGCGCCTGCCGGGTGTCGAGCACTACCTGGCCGAAGGCTGCGTACCCGGCGGCACCCTGCGCAACTTCGACAGCTACGGCGAGCGCATCGCGCCGATCACCGACGCCCAGCGCGACCTGCTGTGCGACCCGCAGACCAGCGGCGGCCTGCTGGTGGCGGTGAGCCCGGAGGGCGAGGCAGAGTTCCTCGCCGTGGCGGCCGAGCTGCGGCTGACGCTGGCGCCCATCGGCCAGCTGATCGAGCGACAGAGCCACGCGGTAGAGGTGCTGTGATGCGCGACAACGCCACCGACTACCGCGAGCTTTTCCTCAACGACGTTCCCATGATGGATATGCGTGCCCCGGTGGAATACACCAAGGGCGCCTTCCCCAATACCGAAAGCCTGCCGTTGATGACCGACATCGAGCGGCAGAAGGTCGGCACCTGCTATAAGCAGAAGGGCCAGCAGGCCGCCATCGAGCTGGGCCACCAACTGGTCTCCGGCAAGGTCAAGGCGGAACGGGTGGCGGCCTGGGCGGCCTTCGCCAGGGCCCACCCCGAGGGTTATCTGTACTGCTTCCGTGGCGGCCTGCGCTCGCAGATCGTGCAGCAGTGGCTGAAGGAGGCGGGCATCGATTACCCGCGGGTGATCGGTGGCTACAAGGCGATGCGTACCTTCCTCATCGAGACCCTCGATGCCGCGGTCGCGGAGTGCGATTTCGTCATCGTCGGCGGCATGACCGGCACCGGCAAGACCGAAGTGGTGGCGGCGCTGGCCAACAGCATCGACCTCGAGGGGCACGCCAACCACCGGGGCTCCAGCTTCGGCAAGCGCGCCACGGGGCAGCCCTCGCAGATCGACTTCGAGAACCGCATCGCCGTCGACCTGCTCAAGCGCCGCGCCCGTGGGCAGCAGCAGTTCGTGCTGGAGGACGAGAGCCGCATGATCGGCGCCTGCTCGTTGCCGCTGTCGCTGCACCAGGGCCTGCAGCGCTTCCCGCTGGTGTGGCTGGAGGACAGCCTGGAAGGGCGCATCGAGCGGATACTCAAGGACTATGTGACCGACCTGGTCGCCGAGTTCCGCACCGTGCAGGGCGAGGAGCAGGGCTTCGAGCGCTTCGCCGAGCGCCTGCTGCAAAGCATGGACAACATCCAGAAACGCCTCGGCGGCGAACGCTACCAGCGCCTGCGCGCGGTGATGCAGGAGGCCCTCGACGAGCAGCGCCGCAGCGGCGCGGTGGAGCTGCACCGCGGCTGGATCGAGGGGCTGCTGCGCGAGTACTACGACCCGATGTACGCCTACCAGCGCGAGAGCAAGGGCGCGCGCATCGAGTTCGCCGGCGACGCCCCGGCGATCCTCGCCTACCTGCAGGCGCGCCAGGCGCAGCGCTAGTCAGGGGTAGGCGCGCTCGAAGGCGCCGAGGTCGCAGTTGACCAGGCCATCGCCGTTGCCGTCGCGCTGGCGGTCGAGCCCGCGCTGGTCGTGGCTGGAACAGTTGCCCACGCCGGCGTCGATGGCGGCGCTGGTGCGGCGCAGCGGGTGCACCCAGGCACCGTTGTTTTCCTGCAGGGGGAACAGCTGGTGGGTGAAGGTCGCCGCGTCGGCGATGTAGTTCTCCGCCAGGCAGTTGCTGCCGTCCGTGCCCAGCAGCAGGCCACGGGCGCGGAAGTCGACGGCGCCCGGCAGGCCCTGGCAGTTGCGCACCTCGTCGAACTCCGTGGCGCGGTTGCCGGCGACGATGCTGTTGCGCAGCAGCAGGTCGCCCCGGTTGGTGACGCCCCAGCCGTCGTTGCCGGCGATGGTCACGTGCAGCAGCTCGGCACGGGACTGGGCGGACAGCTGCGGCAGGAAGGGGTGGCCGTTCTCGAAGGCGCCCCGTTCGATACTGCGGTTGCCGCTGAGGGTGCTGTTGGCCAGGCGCAGTTGCCCGGCATTGGCGATGGCCGCGCCGTAGCCGCTCCTGAGCACCTCGTTGGCCTGGAAGGTGGTGCGGGCGATGTCCGCCGAGCCCTGGTTGTAGAGCCCGCCACCCATGCCCCATTCGCCGTAGTCGGACGCCCGGTTGGCGTTGAACAGGCTGTCGCGGACGGTGAGCGTGCCCTCGTTGTACAGGGCGCCGCCCTTGCCGGCGCTCTGGGCTTCCTCACCGAAGTTGCGGTTGTCGCGGAAGGTCGAGCGGTGCACCTCCAGCACGCCGAAGTTGGCGATGGCGCCGCCGTTGCCGGCCTGCGCGGCCGGGTAGGGCATGTAGACGAACACGCGGTTGTCCACCAGCTCCACCTGGTTGAGCTGCACCTGGCCGTAATTGAGTAGGGCGCCGCCGTCGTAGATCTGCTGGCCACCGGTGAGGCCGAGGCTGCGCAGCTTCAGCTGGGCGCCGGCGTGCACGTGGAACAGGCGGTCCAGGCGGTTGGCATTGAGGCGGGTCACCGCCGCGCCCCGGCCGACCAGGCTGACCTGGCCGTGTACGTCGAAGTCGCCGATGGCGTTGGCGTCTTCTTCCACGGGCCAGTTGCCGGCCGGGTCGGGGTTGGCCTTCTGCAGCAGGTAGTCGCCGGCGCCGAGGAGGATGACGGTCTCCCCCGGCGTGGCATTGGCGGTGGAAATGGCCTCGCGCAGGGAGCAATGGGCCTGGGTGCACTGGCCGTCGTCTTCATCGGCGAAGGTGTTGACGCGCAGTTCCAGCGCATCGGCGGCCAGTGGGGCGGTGAGGGCGAAAACGAGCGACAGCGAACGGTGGCAATGGCCTGGCATGGGAAGGTCCTCAGTGTGGGGAATCAGCGCTCGATTGCACGACTGAGGCCGCTGAGGTACGACAGTGCGCCGCGAAAATGGTGCCCGACTCAATCGTTGCGCACAGCCCCACGCGGGGCTGCGGCTGTTCGTAGGATGGCGTAGAGCGAAGCGAAACCCATCACGGCACGCTCGGTGCTACCCCGCGGGATCGAAACGCTCCTGGGCGTCCATGCGGATACCGCGCAGCTGCCGTGTGTCCAGGTACGAGGCGTAGAGGGGTTCGGCGCAATAGCCGATCAGCAGGGTGCGACGGCGGCCGCCGAGGGTGTTGAGGCTGCCGGCGTGCACCAGGTCGGCGTCGAACACCAGGATGTCCCCTGCGTTGCCCGAGAGCTGCAGGGTGCGGGTTTCGTCATTGACGTCGAGCGGCGGTTCTCCCGCCGCCGGGCGGTGGCTGCCGGGGACGATGCGCGTCGCGCCGTTGTCGGGGCCGTAGTCGTCGAGGTAGGCCAGGGCGTTGATGGTGTCGCCGGGGCGCTGTGCCGAGAGGTCACGGTGCAATTGCTGGTAGCCGCCGCCGGCCAAGGGTTCGCGGCCTTCCACCTGGGCGAGGAAGAAGCGTTCGCCGATCAGTTCGCCCACCGCCGCCAGTACCGCTGGCAGGCGGCACAGGGCCTGGACCCTGGGCTCCAGGTCCAGCAGGGAGTGGCGCCAGTCCCGGCCCCGGGGCACCGGCCATTGGTCCGAAGGCTTGACCCCGGCGTCGAACAGGGTGCGCAGCTCGTCCAGCCACCCGGCTGGGATCGCCTGGCGCAGCAGGGCGTAGCCATCTCGGTGGAGTTGTTCGCGGTCAGTCATGGTGTGCCCGATGTCCCTATCAGCCCGAAAGGGCGGAAGCATCGGGCAAGAGCCGGAGGATGGGCAAGTGCTGTCTTTCGGTTGGGGCACGACAGGTGCCAATGGGCCTGTGCGCGGGGCACGAATCTATGCTTGGATTACGTCTTCGGTCATCAACCGCATGGAGCGCCAGGCCGCCCCCGTGACGTATTCGAGACTCGGTGCAACCTTGCTGTGCCTGCTGCTCTGCCTCCCCGCCAGGGCGGCGCAGTACCAGGTCGTCACCGAGGAGTGGGCGCCCTACAACTACCAGCAGGATGGCCGGCTCACCGGCATGGCCACGGATATCGTCCGGGCCATCATGGCCTTGACCGGGGATGACTTCTCCGTGGCGGTGCTGCCGAGCATGCGTGCCGCCCTCGAACTGCGCACCCGCCCCAGGACCATCATGTATTCGATGTTCCGCACGCCGGAGCGCGAGCTTCTGTACAAGTGGGTGGGGCCGATCGTGGAAGAGAGCATCTATCCCTATCAACTGGCCAATGCCGCCGAGCCGCTGGATTCCCTGGCGCAGTTGCGCCGCGCCCCGCAGATCACCACCCGCCACGCCGGCCTGGTGCCGCAGACGCTGGCCGCCCAGGGCTTCGACAACCTCGACCGCAGCGCCGCCGAAAGCCAGCAGCTCTACCGCATGCTGCTGGCCGGGCGCACAGCGGTGATCGCCGGCGACACCGACGCGGGGGTGGCCTACTACAGCGGCCAACTGGGCATCGCCCCCGGCACCTTGCGGCGCATTCCCGTGGAGCTGTATCGCTCATCGCTGTACATCGCCTTCAGCCTCGACAGTGACGACGCGGTGGTCGCCGCCTGGGGCCGTGCCCTGGAGCAGTTGCGCCGTTCGGGCGAGGTGGAGCGCATCCAGCGTCGTTATGAACAGGCCCCCGGGCGATGAAAAGGCCGTGCTGGCCCGCTGATGGCCGAGCCCCTATTGAGCGTCGAGCTTCATCAGCTGGCAGATGGCCTGGTACAGAGGGCTGCCCGGTTCGCCCAGTTCGAGCACGACATCGAAGTGGTTCTTGCCAGGCACTGCGAGTGTGCGGCCTTCGAAACCGTTCCGCCGCCAGGCGGCCAGGAACTCGGCCGATTGCCAGGCGAACTCCTCGCTTTCCAGTGCGCCGTAGCTGGCTACCAGCTCACCGCTGCCTGCGCTTGGCAGGTGGAACAGCGGGCTGTTGCGACGGGCGTAATCGGCGTCGAACTGCATCCAGTCGTTGACGTAGGTGCTGCGCAACGGGTCCAGGTCAAACAGGCCGCTGATGGGCAGGGCCCCGCGCAGCACGTTGTCGGGCACCCCGTATGAGGCGTGCCAGCCACCGGCCAGAAGCATGCCGGTGAGGTGGCCGCCGGCGGAGCTGCCGCTCGCGTAGAGCCGCTGGGGGGCACCGCCGAATTCACCGACGTTCCGGTACAGCCAGGCCAGCGCACGGCGGGTCTGGTCGACGATATGGTCCAGCGTCACTGCCGGTGCCAGGTCGTATTCAAGCACCGCGACACAGGCGCCGGCAGCCGTCAGGGCCGGCGCCATGAAAGCGGAGTCGGCCTTGGAAAGCGCGCGCCAATAGCCGCCATGGACGAACAGCAGCACCGGCGCGTTTGGCTGGCTGCCGGGGAAGATGTCCAGCTTCTCATTCGCCCCGGGACCGTAGGGCACATCGCGGTGGCAGGGCAGGGAAGCGTGGGCGCTGTCGCTCAGTTCGCGGTACAGGAGCGGGTATCGCTCATAGTTGTCGACGCTCGCGCGGGCGTTGTACTGGGCTTCGAAATAGGCGGCGAGTGCAGCTGGATCTTGGGGGCGACTCATGGCGTTGGGCTCCCTTCGGGTGCTGCGGAATGATGGGGAGTGTGCTGGGTCGGCGCTGGCCCTGGGTTCAACTGCCTATGAATTTTTCGGCGAATATCCGAGCTCCGGTGACGCAATGGTCGGTGGCCCATTGCTTGATTGCGTCGACCATTGGAGGCGGCCCGCACACATAGAGGTCGAAGTTCTGCTCGGGCTCGAGGGGAACATCCAGGTGCTCGGGGATATAGCCCCGCTTGCCGCTCCAGGCCTCGCCGGGCTGGTTGACCACCGTATGCAGGGTGAACCCCGGGATGCGTTGGTGATAGCTGGCCAGGCGCTCCAGCTCGCACAGGTCGGCCTCCTGGTTGACCCCGTAGAACAGCGTGACCGGTTGCCCATGGGGGCCGCTCTCCGCCATGTCGTCGAGCATCCCGAGGAAGGCCGAAAGCCCGGTGCCGCCCGCCGCCATTACCACGGGGCGCTCCAGTTGGCGCAGGTAGAAACTGCCCAGGGGCGCTTCGAGCTCGAGGATGTCGCCGGGCTGCCAGCGCTCGCGCAGGTAGCGGCTCATCACCCCATCGGGCAGCAGCCGCACGAGGAACTGCAGCTGGTTGCTAGCGCCAGGTCGGTTGGCGAAGGAGTACGCCCGCCAGGTGTCGGTGCCCGGCACCCGCATGCGTGCGTACTGCCCAGGGAGGAAGTCCAGCTGGCGGGGTAACTGGCTGGCATCGAGCCACAGCAGTGCCGTGCTGTCGGAGACCTGCACGACCTCGCGCACAGTGGCCGTGATGCATTCGGGGCCAGCGGCATGGCAGACGCTGGAGTCGAAGTCGAAATAGAACCTGGCATCGGAGTGCACGCGGGTCTGGCAGGTGAGCATTCGGCCCTGGGCCAGGTCGGCCGGGCTCAGGGCTTCGTCATCTACATAGTCCTGGGTATAGCGGCCGCTTTCGCAGCGGCCCTGGCAGGTGCCACAGACGCCTTCACGGCAATCCAGGGGGATCTTGATGCCGGCGCGCAAAGCGGCGTCGAGGAGGATTTCATCGTTCTGCACGGGGCAGAACAGGGTCTTGCCGTCGGCGAAGCTGAAGGCAACCTTGTGTGTCATGACCTGGAGTCTCGTGCAGTCAGAGGTGGTAGAAATCCAGCACCGAGTTGATGGTGTCGTTGAGCAGCAGCACATGCTTGCGGCTGATCAGCCAGCTGTCGCCATGGGGGCGCAGATGGTAGGTGGCGTGGCCGTAGAACTGGTCGGTGCTGGCGAGGCGGTGGAACAGGGTGTGCCAGTTCGCCTTGACCTCGAGATCCCCGTTGGCGAGTGCGCTGATACGGACGTTGCCGACCTGGTGCAGGGTGCGCGGCATGGGCGTGGCCGAGGCGGCCTTGCCGGTGCGCAGGCGGAACACCCGGTCTTCCAGGCCGCCGCGGTTGGCGTAGTAGATCAGCGACATGCTGGTTTTCGGATCAGTGGTGTACACGTGCTCCGAGTCCCACTGTGGCAGGTGGAATTCGCTGTCTTCGCTGAACAGTGCCAGGTAGCGGTCCCAGTCCTGGGCGTCGCACAAGGCGGCCTTGTTGAAGAGGAATTGTTCGACCCGGTATTGAAGCTCGGCATTCATGATTCAGAGCTCCTGCACATCGATGAGCGCGGCGGCCTTGCGGGCCAGTCCGTCGAGTAGAAAACGCTGCCAGGCTCCATGTTGATTCACGTAGAGCCCTTCGTGGGTGAATTCGATGCCGGTCAGCACCGGGGCTATCCCCAGCGCCTCGCTGTTGGGCGTCGCCCCTTCGACCCAGTGACCCGCGCCCCGGGAGATGTCGCTCCAGCGTTCCAGGCGCGCCTGGAAGCCACGCTGGGCTTCGCGGAACTCCACGAGGTCATCCGGTGTGCCCATGCCGGAGACGTTGAAGAAGTCCTCGAACTGGCGGATGCGGTTTTCCCGGTCGGCGTCGGATTCGCCTTTCACGCCCAGGCAGAAGCTATGAACCTCGGTCTTGTTCCAGGCCAGGGGGCGGACGATGCGCAGCTGCGAGCTGATCTGGTCGATGAAGAACATGCTCGGGTAGACGTTGAGGTTGCGCAGGCGGTGCATCATCCATTCGGCGCGGCCTTGGCCGTATTCCTCCACCAGGCGCGGCATGATGCTCGCGTAGCCGGGGCGTACCGAGGGGTTGGGCATTTCGCTGAAGAGCACGCTGTGGCCGTTGTCGAAGGCGAACCAGCCGTCGTCGGTGGCGCTGTCTCCGGCGCCGAGCTTGCTGTAGTCGAGGGTGTCGCCAGCGGCGTGTCCTTTTTCGGCGTTGACTTGCTGCCGGTGCTGCACGGTGGCCACGTAGTTGTAGTGCACGGTGCTGACGTGATAGCCGTCGAGGCCGTTTTCGTTCTGCAGCTTCCAGTTGCCCTCGTAGGTGTAGCTGCTGCGGCCAGGCAACACTTCCAGCTCACCGGTGGGGGATTGGGCGGTCATCATGTCGAAGAACACCTTGGCATCGCCCAGGTAGCTCTCGAGGCTGTCGACACCTTCGGTGTCGAGGCTGACGAACACGAAGCCTTTGTAGCTTTCGATGCGTGCCTTCTTCAGGCCGCGGCTGGCCTTGTCGAAGTCGGCCGGGTATTCCCCCGGCGCCTTGACCTTGACCAGGCGCCCGTCGCTTTTGTAGCACCAGGCATGAAAGGGGCAGGTGAAGGTGCTCTGGTTGCCCTTCATGACCCGGGTGAGGGTGGTGCCGCGATGCTGGCAAGCGTTGATGAGGGCATTGAGCCGGCCTTCGCCGTCGCGGGTGATGATCAGCGGCTGGCGGCCCGCGCGGATCGTGACGAAGTCATGGGGCTTGGCGATTTCGCTTTCGTGGCAGGCGTAGATCCAGTTCTTCTCGAAGATCAGTTCCATCTCGAGGTCGAACAGTTCGGGTTCGGTAAACATGTCGCGGGCGATGCGGTAAATGCCTTCCACGGGGCGGAAGTCCAGGCACCCTTCGACGAAACGTTGCCATTGAGCGGGGGATCGGGAGGTCATCAGGCGTACCTTGTTGTTGTGGGCCGATGCCACCGAATTAGACCCAGCCCCTGTCCCGGCTTCTATCCGCTTTTGCATCCAACCCTGGCCGGTTTTCGTGGCGCCTATGGCGAAAGAGCGCCCGGCCGCCCTATGCTTTGCGGCATAACAACGATAAGCCGCTCTGCCTTGAGGAACTGACTATGCCGTTTTCTCACCCCTGTGCTTCGGGACTCAAAGCCAGCCTGCGCGACATCGGCGGTGCCCGTGATTGGATGACGGCGATCGCCGGCCCCCACAGCCTGTCGGTGAGTGCCGAGCACCCCTTGGCCTTCGAGCATGCCGCCAGTCGGCTGGGGCCGCTGTCCACCGTTATCGGGCGCATCCACTACGGCACCGAGGTGGTGATAGGCGTGGAGGCGCGCGAGGGGTTTGCCAGCTACAGCATCAGCCTGCCGCTGGATGGCGAGCAGGAAATCCGTCAGGGCCGGCAGGTGCATGGTTCCGATACCCAGACCGGGATCATCGTTTGCCCCCGTGAGCAGCAACGCCTGACCATCGCCGCTGACTGCCGCAAGCTGCAGGTGGTGATTCCTTGCCAATCGATGCAGCAGGTGCTCGAGCACTTGCTGCAGCAGCCGGTCGAAGCACCGGTGCATTTCGATGCCCGCGTCGATGCCGAGCAGGGGGCGACCGCCGGCTGGTGGCGAATGGTGCGTTACCTGGCCGATGAGCTGGAGCAGGCCAGCCCGATCACCAGTCAGTTGCTGTTGGCCCGCGACCTGGAGAGCAGCCTGATCAAGGGCCTGCTTCTGTCGCAACCCAATAACTATTCCGCTGCACTGGCCCAGGTCGGTGAGCCCCGTTGCCCGGCATACGTGGGCAAGGCTCGCGAGTTCATCGAGCGCAATGCCCAGAATGAGCTGACCCTGATGGAGATCCAGGCGGTAGCCGGTGTATCGCCACAGCGGCTGCATGAGGGCTTCAAGCGCCGGTTCGGGGTGTCGCCGCTGGGTTATCTGAAGCGCTTGCGCCTGAACGGCGTGCGTCGCGATCTGCTGGAGGAGCGCGGTGTCTACACGGTTGCCGCCACGGCCACCCGTTGGGGTTTTACCCACCTGGGCCGGTTCGCCAGCGATTATCAGCAGGCCTTTGGCGAACAGCCCTCGCAGAGCCTGGCGCGCGGCAAGGCTTCCTTCACTTCCTGAGCATCAGGTCGAGCAGGGTATGACTGTCCTTGATTCGCTGCAGCACGATCTCCGAGCGGATGTCGGTGATGCCTGCGGTGCGGTTCAGCGTGTCACCACGAAGTCGGAAAAGTGCTTGAGGTTCCGCGCCTGGACCCGCAGCACATAGTTGCTGACGCCCGTGACGACATAGCCGGAAACCACCTCGGGCCACTCCTGCACGCGCTTGATGAAGGTCTCGTGCCAGTCGTCCTGGTCCTGGCGCAACGACACATGGACGATCGCCTCGAACTCGACACCCAATCGTTCGGCGTTCAGTTCCGCGCGGTATCCACTGATGATGCCTTCCTCCTCCAGTAGCCGCAGACACGCAGGCAAGCCGACGGCGAGAGCGCGACCTTCTCGGCCAGGTCCTGGTTGCTGATGCGCCCGTCGTATTGCAGAGCCTGAAGAATGCGCAGGTCGGTGGCATCCAAATTGATCAATGCAATTTCCTTCTGTTATTTCTCTGATTCTTAGAATTTTATGCTGTTTTCTGGTTTAAGGGGTGCGACTTTTCAGGAAAATTATGCCTCGGTTGGTTCATGGTTTTTCGGTAGATGAACAACGGCAAGGACCTGTGATGACCCGCTACATATCCAGCGATGGCATCGACGACAGTCATTACCGGGGCGGCGCCCATGCCGCTTATGGCCGTTACGGCGACGACGGCCAACGCTGGGAACGCGATATCGAAGTGCGCTACGTGGTGCCATCCGGCAAGGCGCGCGACCTCTCGTTGCGCGTGCGGCAGGCGACCCTGCGCTCAAGCCAGCAGGTGGCGAAGGCCGACACCGTCGATAGCGACGAAGTGCGGCTGATAATCGAATACCCCCTGAGCATCTTCTGAAGGGACTGCACACATGACTCAACCATCTGGATTTGCTTCGATCTCCAAACGTGAACAGGGCCTTCACCGTCAGCTGAGTGCTGGGCAGATGAGCATGATCGCCATCGGCGGTGCCATCGGTACCGGGCTGTTCATGGGCAGCGCCTTCGCCATCGGCTACGCCGGCCCCAGCGTGCTGCTCAGCTACGCCATCGGCGCCTTCATCACGTTGCTGCTGATGGGCTGCCTGGCGGAGATGACCGTGGCCCATTCCACGTCCGGCTCGTTCGGTGCGTACGCCGAGTATGACGTCAGCCCGATGGTGGGCGTCCTGGTGCGCTATGCCTACTGGGCGGCCATCGTGCTGGCCGTGGGCACCGAGGTCACCGCGATCGCGCTGTATATGAAGTACTGGTTCCCGGACGTGCCGGCCTGGATCTGGATCCTGTCGTTCTCCAGTGCGCTGGTGGCGCTCAACTCCGTCAGCGTGAAGACCTTTGGCCAGGCCGAGTACCTGTTCTCGGCGATCAAGCTGGCGGCCATCGCGGCCTTCATCCTGCTCGCCGTCTGGCTGGTGTTCGGCTCCAGTAGCGGGGAGTACGGCCTGCACCACTACACCGACCATGGCGGTTTCATGCCCTACGGCTTCAGCGGCATGTGGGTGGCGGTGATCATCTCGATCTTCAGTTACCTGAGCGTGGAGATGATCGCCGTGGCCGCTGGCGAAGCCGAAGACCCGGAGCGTGCGGTGCGCCAGGCGTTCCGCGCGACCATCGTGCGGCTGGTGGTTTTCTACCTGCTGACCCTGGCCCTGATGCTGGCCATCGTGCCCTGGGACGAGGCTGGGAAGACCCAGAGCCCGTTCGTCACGGTGATGCAGTACATCGGCATTCCCGGGGCCACCGGCGTGATGAACTTCGTGATCCTGGTGGCGGCGCTGTCGGCCATGAACAGCCAGCTGTACATCACCACCCGCATGATGTTCAGCCTGTCTCGCGCCGGCCAGGCGCCGGCCGGCCTGGGTCGCCTGACCCGCACCGGCATCCCGCTCAATGCGCTGCTGCTGTCATGCGTGGGGATTGCGGTGGCGACCGTGCTCAGCGTGGTCTACCCGGAGGAATCCTTCAGCCTGATGATGGCCATCTCGATGTTCGGCGCGATCTTCACCTGGCTGATGATCTTCGTGACCCACCTGTTCTTCCGCCGTTACTACGCCCGCAAGCAGCAGGCATTGACGTTCAAGCTGCCGCTCTACCCCTACGGGACCCTGATAGGGCTGGTGCTGATGGCGCTGGTGCTGGTCACGGCCGTCTTCACCGAGGCGTTCCGGATGACGCTGCTGTTCGGTGCGCCTTTCCTGGTGTTGCTGACCATTGGGTAAGCGGTGTTCTTGCGGCCTCAGAGGGCGAGTGGTGCGTCTGAGAAGTGCGTCGATCCTTTGTAGCCCGAGCCGATCAACGGCAGCACATCCACCACCGGCAGGCCGCCGCGCAGGGCGGCCTCGATGCCCTGGACGCTGTCTTCGAATACCAGGCAGCGTTGTGGCGGCAGGCCGAGGCGGCGGGCCGCCTCCAGGTGGATGGCCGGGTGGGGCTTGGCCTGGCCGGTATCGTCGAGGGTGACGACGGCGTCGAACAGCGGCGCCAGGCCCAGGGCGGCCAGGGAGCGGGTGACGATGGCCCGCGAGCCGCTGGAGGCCACCGCCATGGGCTTGAGCCCGGCGAAGCGGCGGGCGATGGCGGTGATCGGGGTGATTTCCCGCAGGTGCGTGTCCAGGTGGGCCAGGTAGTGCTGGCGCATGCGTGCCGAGACCTGTTCGCGGTGCAGCGTCACGCCGTGTTCGTGCTCGAAGGCGTCCATCAGCAGTGCTTCGGAGAGCCCGCAGCGTGCGGCGTGCCAGGCCGGGTCCATGGCCTTGCCGCACGCGGCGAAGCCGGCATTCCAGGCGCTGGCATACAGCGGCAGGCTGTCCACCAGGGTGCCGTCGCAATCGAAGATCAAGCCTTCGGCGCGCTGCAGCAGTGCGTCGAGCGGGCTCATGGCTGGGCCGGCTTCCCCGGGTAGCGGGTTTCCAGCACCACGGCGAGGGCGTCCGGGCGCCAGAACTCCTGGTCGAACTCCACCGGTTGGCCCTGCTCGCCGAAGTTGAGCCGTTCCAGGTAGAAGCTGCTGGAGCCCGGGGATACCTGCAGCAGGCCGGCCTGGGCCTCGTTCATGGTTTCGGCGTGCATCAGCAGTTCGCTGCGTGATTGCACCCGGCCGAAGCGCTCGCGCAGCAGGGTGGTCAACGAGGTGTCGAGGTCGGCGGAGAGCAGTTCCGGGCACCAGTCCACCAGCACCACGTTGCATTCCAGCAGCACCGGGCGCTGGTCGACCCAGCGCCGCCGCTGGAGGACGAACACCGGCTCCTCGGGGTGCTCCAGGCCCATGCGCTTGGCCAGCCAGGCACCGGCCGGGCGGCGCTCGGCGTGCAGGCATTCGGTGCGCGGCTCGCGGCCCTGGCGGGCGACGTATTCCATGAAGCCGATGATGCCGGTGGGGTCGTAGCGGATGCGCGGCGGGCTGACGTACCAGCCACGGCGGTTCTGCCGGTAGATCAGGCCGTCGCGCTCCAGCAGCTGCAGGGCCTGGCGCAGGGTGACGCGGGTGCAGGCGAAGCGCTCGGCCAGCTCGCGCTCCGCCGGTAGCTTGCTGTCGCCGGGTAGGAGGCCGGCGGCGAGGTCGGCCACCAGCTGGTCGCGGATGCGCAGGTAGTGCGGCAGCGAGGCGCGCCAGGCACCCGGGGGCTGGGATTCGCTGACGAACGAGGGCCGCGCCGGGTTGAGGTTCACGAGGTGGCCCCGGCGGCCTGGGGCAGGGCGCGGTCCTGGGCGTCCAGGTCCTTGCGCCAGGCGTGCAGGCCGTAGGCGGCGAGGATCACGAAGCCGGCATAGAGCGCCGCGGTGAGCTGCAGGTCCTTGTAGAGGAACAGGCCGACGTAGGCGATATCCAGCACGATCCACAGGCCCCAGCTGGCCAGGTACTTGCGCGCGGCCCAGAAGCTGGCCACCAGGCTGAAGGCGGTGAGCAGGGCGTCGACCCAGGGCACGGCCGCGTCGGTGAAGTGGTGCATCAGGCTGCCCAGCAGCACCGCGCCGAGCAGGCCGGCCAGCAGGCTGACCCGGGCCACACGCGGCGGCAGGCGCTCCACGCGGACCTTCCCGGCCACGCTCTGGCCGCTGCTCCAGCGCCACCAGCCGTAACCCTGCAGCAGGGCGAAGACCAGTTGCAGGAGCATGTCGGAGTAGAGCTTCACGCCGAAGAAGATCCAGGCGTAGAGCAGCACCGCGACGACGCTCACCGGCCAGCACCAGCGGATGCGTTGGGCGGTGAGCCAGACGCCGAGGATGTTGATGAGCACGGCGACGATTTCCAGCGTTGACATGGCGATGGCCTCGGCGGGTTCAGTACTGCGGTTTCAGCGCCTGGTGCTTGAGGGCGCGCTTCTGGGCGTCCGGCAGGTCTTCGCGGCCCTGGTAGGGGGCGCTGTACCAATGGCCGTAGGTGGGGTTGGGCAGCAGGAACCAGCGCTCGCCGAGCCAGCCGAGGTAGGGCGCGGCGGCTTGCTGCTGCTCGGCCTGGCTGCCCTTGGCACTGATGAAGTCGCCGAAGCTGTCGCCCACCAGCATCAGTACGCGGGCCTGGCTGCCGACCCAGTTGAGCCGGCAGGTCTTGTCCGAACCCGCGTCGGCGCAGCCGCCGATGGCGGTGCCGGCGGTGAGGATCTGCGCGGTGCCGTCGATGGGGAAGCCGGCGCGCCGGAGGTTGGCCAGGGTGGCCTGCTCCTGCCCGGGCTCGCGGTTGGTCAGGTAGTAGGGGGTGATGCCGCGCTGGGCCGCCGCCTGCATGAAGGCCAAGGCACCGGGCAGGGCTGGGGCTTCGGCACGGTCCACCCACTGGTACCACTGGGCGTAGTCGTAGGGGGCGTCGGCGAGGATGGCACGGGCGTTCAGCGGCACGTTGTCCAGCAGGGTCTCGTCGATGTCGACGATCAGCGCCGGTGGCAGCCCCTGGAGGTTGCGCGGGGTGCCGGCGAGGGCGTCCCAGGCGGGGTCGGCCAGGGCCTTGTCCAGCTGGCGGGTGGCGTTGGCGTACACCTGGCGGAACAGCAGGTCGTGCTCGATGGAGGTCTGGGTCCAGAGCACCGCGTCCAGCTGGTCGTTGGCCGGCGGGTGCTGCTGGCAGCCGCCCAGCAGGGCGGCGAGCAGGGCGATGCAGGGCAGGGCGGGAATGCGCATGGCGGGCTCCTCAGAAGTTGACGGTGGCGGACAGCCGCGCGGTGCGCGGGGCGCCCTGGAACAGGTAGCCGTCGCCCATGTACTCGCCGGCATCGCGCCAGTAACGCGCGTCGAAGAGGTTGTCGACGGTCAGGCGCAGCACGGTTTCGTAGCCCTCGATCGCCAGGCTGTAGCGCCCGCCGATATCGAACACGGCGTAGTCGTCCACCTTCACGTTGCCGGCCTGGCTGGCGTATTTGCTGCCGCTGTATTGCACGCCGCCGAGCAGGGCCAGGCCGGGCACGCCGGGGATGGCGTAGTCGCCATGCAGGCTGGCGCGCAGGGTGGGCACGTTGATCGCCTGGTGGCCTTCGTAGGCGGCGGTGGCGGTGCCTTCGACCCGGGCGCGGATGGCCGCAGCGCTGGCCGAGACCTGCAGGTGGTCGGTGACCCAGCCGGTGGCGGACAGCTCCAGGCCGACGTTCTTCTGCTCTCCCTGCTGCACGTAGGTGAAGGTCTGGTCGCCGTTGGGGCGCGAATACTGGTAGGCCTTGGTGATCTGGAACAGCGCGGCGGTGAGGCTGAGGCGCTGCCAGTCACGCTTGATGCCCAGCTCCAGCTGGCGCGAGGTGGTGGGCGCGAGGATTTCGTCGGCGTTGGTGGCGAACCAGGGCGCTTCGCCGCCCAGGGCCAGGCCCTTGCTGTAGCTGCCGTAGAGGGAGATGTCCGCGCGCGGCTTGTAGATCAGCGCGGCGTTGGGCAGGAACTCCCAGCGCTCGGTGTGGCGGGTGGTGTCGCCGTTCTTGTCGAAGGCTTCTTCGTCCAGGCGCACCTGGCGCCCGCCGATCACCGCCTGCCAGTGTTCGCCGTAGCTCACACGGTCGGTGGCGAACAGGCCGTACTGGCGGCTGTCCAGGCGGCGGTAGGTGTGGCCGAGGGGCACGTCGGTGGGGTCGAAGGCGGGCGTGGG
The DNA here is from genome assembly GCA_000474255.1 of Aquipseudomonas alcaligenes MRY13-0052. Taxonomy (GTDB): domain Bacteria; phylum Pseudomonadota; class Gammaproteobacteria; order Pseudomonadales; family Pseudomonadaceae; genus Metapseudomonas; species Metapseudomonas solani. The sequence continues at coordinate 22,169 of BATO01000031.1, read as the reverse complement.
CTGATGGATGTTGCCGGTGCCGACCCATTCGTTGGTGGATTTGCGGCGGTCCAGCAGGCGGCGGAAGGCGCTGGTGCCGACGGTCAGCTCATGGCTGAACGGGCCGCTGTCGAAGCGGCCGGCGAGGGCTGCCTGCAGCTCGTCGTTGCGGCGGGTGTCGCCGGGGTTGCGGAAGTCGTAGACGTCGTAGTCGCCTTCCGGGCTGAAGTAGTTGGGCACGGCGGAGCTGGCGCAGCTGGCGGAGCCGTAGCAGCCCCAGGCGAAGGAGCTGTAGTCGTCGATCACCACGCGGCTGCGGGCGGCGCTGAGGCTGCCGGTCCAGACGTCGTTGAAGCGGTACTCGAAGCGCCCGGTGAGGTTGAGCGAGTCGATGCCCACGGGCTTGGACCAGCTCTGGTCGGCGAGGCGGTCCTTGGGGTCGATGCCGCTGGGCACCACGTTGCCGCCGAGCAGCTGGTAGCCGGGCACCGAGCGTTGTTCGCGGGTCTGGTATTCGGCGTCCAGCTGCAGCAGGGCGGCGTCGCTGATGTTCCAGTCGGCGGCCAGGGAGACGAAGTCGCGGGTGCCGTCGGAGTTGTCGACGTAGGAGCGGATGTCCTCGTGGGCGAAGTTGGCGCGCAGGCCGAAGCGCTGCTCGGCGTCGAGCCAGGCGCCGACGTCGGTGGCGATGTAGCGCTCACCTTCCTCGTTGGTGGCCAGGGTCACCGAGCGCACGTCTTCCGGGCGCTTGGTGACGTAGTTGACCAGCCCGCCGGGCTCGGACACGCCGCTCTGCAGGCCGGAGAGGCCCTTGAGCACCTCGACCCGCTGCTTGTTCTCCAGGGCGACGTTCTGCTCGCCGGTGATGGTGCGGCCGTTGATCTTGTAGCTGCTGGCGGCGTTGAGGGAGAAGCCGCGGATGACGAAGTTCTCGTAGTAGCCGATAGGCGCGTAGCTGTCGCCGACCGAGGCGTCGTTGCGCAGCACTTCGCTGAGCAGCTTGGCCTGGCGGTCCTTGATCAGTTGCTCGGTGAACACCGAGACGGAGGCGGGGGTATCCAGCAGTGGGGCGTCGTCGAAGCCGCCCACCGAGGCGCTTTTCGCCTGGTAGCCGTCGCCCTCGTCGCCGTGCACGGTGACGGCATCCAGGGTGACGGTGTCGGCGGCCTGGGCCAGGGACGGGCTCAGTGACAGGGCCAGGAGCGCCAGTGCGAAGCCGTGGCGGTGCTGCAGGAACAGGGAAGGGACCATGAACGAACTCCTTGATGGACGCCGGCTGCTGAGTGAACCGCGCGACGGGAGGGCCCGGCGGGCGGCGCTGGCGTGCCTACTGCTGAAAGACGAAAGAAGAGGGTTGAATCTCAGGCCGGAGCTGCTCCGGTGGACATTGGCAAGGCTGGATCGGCCGCCCATTCCTGCAGCGAGCCGTCGTAGATCGAGACCTGTTGGCGGCCCAGCAGGGTCAGCGCCAGGGCGGTGGCAGCGGCGGAAATACCGCCGCCGCAATAAAGAATCAGCGGCTGCCCGCCATCGAGCAGCGGGCGCCCAGCGCCTGGGCCAGTTCAGCGGGCGGCAGGTAGCGGCCCTGTTCGTCGAAGAGGCTGCGGGCCGGGCTGTTGAGGCTGCCCGGAATGCGCCCGCGACGGGCGTAGCGGGTCACCGCGCTGCCGTCGAACAGGCCGGCGGAGAGGGCGCAGACCAGGGTGCCGGGGGCGCGGCCCTCGACCACGGCGAGCACCTCCTGGCGGTTGGCCCAGAAGCCCGCCCGGGCCTGCAGCGGTGCCAGGGGCGCGGTGTCGACAGCAGCGGGTTGGTCACCCGAGGCGAGGGGCAGGCCGGCGTGCCGCCAGGCCTTGAGGCCACCATCCAGCACACGGGCGGCGATGCCGAGGCTGCGCAGCATCCACCACAGGCGCGCGGCCCAGAAGCCGTCGTGGCGGTCGTAGAGCACGATCTCCCGGGCGGCGCCGAGGCCCAGGCGTGCCAGGGGCACCTGCAAGGCCGAGGGCGTTGGCAGGGCGAAGCTGAAGCCCGCCTCCGGGTCCGCCAGGTCATGCAGCAGATCGGCGTGGCGGGCGCCGGGGATGTGTTCGGCCTGCCAGGCCGCGTGCCCGCTGGCCACCCGGTAGTCGCCGTCGAACTGCGCGGCGGCCAGTTCCACGCTGGCATCGAGCAGCAGCAGGCCGGGCGCCTGCAGGGCCTGGTGCAGGGCCTGGGGCGAGACGAGGGTGGCAGCGTGAAGCGGGGGCATGGCGGTCTTCCTAGTTGTTATGGGTGCGGGCGAGCCGCGCGAGGTGGTCGAGCAGGCGGGCGCCCTCGCTGTCGCCGAACCAGCGGGCGTGGCCGATCAGGAACGCGTGGTAGGCGATGTCGGCGCTGGCCCGCGAGCCGACGATGCCCTCGAAGTAGTCGACTTCGTTGAGGGCGAAGTCGGCGTGCACCAGGGGCAGCAGGGCCTTGAGCGTGAGCAGGTCGTGGCGGCCGAGGGGGCGCTGGCTGGCGTAGCCCGCCAGCAGTGCGTCGACCGCATCGAGATCGGCCGTTGCGCGGCCGCCATCATCCAGTTCCAGCCAGGGAATGCAATTGCGTTCCAATGCCGTTGCCAGGTCGAACAGGGCGAAGGTCCGGTCGCTCAGGCCGAAATCAAGGACGCTCTCAACCTCCGCCGAGCCACCTTGCCCGCGCCACAGCAGGTTGGAGGCGTGCCAGTCGTTGTGGGTCCAGAGCGCCGGTTGTGCGGCCAGCAGCGGCAGCAGTTGGCGGTGGTAGGGCAGGTGCAGTTCTTTCAGCGCGTAGTGCCAGTCGTGCCCGGCCAGGTAGCGGGCCAGGGCCGGTTGCCCGGGCAGGGCCTGCTCGATGGCCCGCAGCGGGTCGGGCTGGCTGAACAAGCGCAGGTTGGCCAACAGCACCGGCGCCTGCCGGGGGGCGGCGTCGAAGCCTTCTGCGGCACAGTGCAGCCGGGCCAGGGCGGCGCCCGCCGAATGGGCGTGGTGGCGGTCGAGGAAGGGCGTCCAGGACAGGGCCTCGCGGTAGAGGTCGTCACCGGCGGCGCGGGGCAGCACTTCGTAGGTCCACTCGCCCAGGGCCAGCGCGCTGTGCCCGTCGCGGTCACGCAGGGCGGGGGTGACCGGTGCGCCGCGGTCCTGCAGGTGGCGGACGAAGCGGTGTTCCTCCTCCAGCCAGGCCGGTTCGCGCACGCGGCGGTGGTGGCGCTTGACGAACACCTCGCCGTGATCGGTGTGCACCTGGGCGGCGGCCGAGAAGGGCCGGGGGCTGTGCCAGCCGAGCTGCTGCACGGCGCCCAGCTGCGGGAAGCGTTGCAGCACCTGCTCCACATCCCGTTGCTGCAGGGCCGGCCAGTCGGCCTCCACCGGCTGCGCGCCCATGCCGTGGGCGATGCGTATCGGCTGGGTCACGGCCGTTGCTCCGTCAGGTACCGGTTGCTGGTGGCGCCGCGCCAGGCGTCCGCGTCGGCGAGCACACCGTGGCTGTGCAGCCAGTGGGCGTAAGGGGCGAGCAGTTCCTCCCGCTGCTGGCCCCAATGGCCGGCGTGCAACCAGGTGGGGGCGATGCGCTCCAGGGACTGGCTGAGCAGCTCGGTGGGGAAGTAGGGGATGGCCGCCTCGTAGGCGGGCAGGGCGCTTTGCGGGTCGGCCGCCACGGCACGGAAGCCGCGCTCGGTGGCGGCGAGGAAGGCGCGGGCGCTGTCGGGGTTGTGCTCGAACCAGTCCTGGCGGCCGCCGAGCAGGTAGCTGTGGTAGCGCGGCGCGCCGATCGCGTCCACCGGCCAGACCACGCGGCGCTCGGCGGGGATGGGGCTGCCCATCAGCGCTTCCCAGGCCCAGTAGCCGCCGAAGCTGGCGTCGGCGATACCGGCGGCCAGCTGCTCGGGGCGCAGTTCGCGCACCTGGCTGTCGACGATGATCACCGCGTCCGGGTCGCCACCGTCGGCGGCCACCAGGTGGCGCACCATGGCCAGGCCGCGCGGGGTGGGGTTGAGCGCCAGGCGCTTGCCGGCCAGGTCGCGGGGGCGCTGGATGCCGAAGTCGGTCAGGGTCTGGATGGATTCCAGGCCGGCATGGTTGATGGCCGCCACGCCCAGCAGCGGCTGGCCGAGTGCGCGGCGCACCAGCAGGCGGTTGCTGGGGAACACGCCGAGATCGGCGGCGCCTTGCAGCAGGTGTTCGAGGGTGTCGCCGCGATAGGGGTCCGGTACCTGCAACTGCACATCGAGCCCGGCGTCGCGGTACCAGCCACGTTCCCGTGCCACATAGAAACCCGCCGAATTCGGCCAGGGATGAAAATATTCCAGCATCACCCGTACAGCGATCAGCCATCGTGCTCCGCATTGCCCACTGGGCCTGTGGGGGCGGATTTAACGGGCGGCGCCCTGGTATATACCAATATCGTTCAGCGCTATTGATATCTCCTGATGGAATAAAATTGCGGCTATTGATTCGATTTAGAGCTAGCGGCTGGCCTGCCCGTGCAGCGCACGGAGGAAGTCGGCCGCCAGGTGGTGGGCCCAGGAGCGCGCGGTGAGGCCGGCCAGGTAGGCGCAGTGGCTGCCGCGCGTGGTGACGGCGAGCAGCGTGCGGGGCATGCGCGCCATGGCCTGCTGGTGGTCGCGCACGTTGCCAAGCACACAGACGGGGTCGTCCTCGGCGTTGAGCACCAGCAGCGGCACGGTGATGCGGTCCATCACCGTGATCGGGTTGCAGTTATCGAGAAAGGCCTGCTGGCTGGGGTAGCCCGCGCATTCGTAGAGGTGCCGGTGGAACTCGTCCAGGCTCTGCGCGCCTTCCAGGGCGGCGAGGCTGGGCAGGTGGGCCAGCGCCTGGCGGTTGGGGGTGACGAACTGGCGCACCGGCTTGCGCGCCATCAGCCGGGTGTAGGGCGCGCGGGAGCGGGCGAAGGCCACGCGTATGTCGTAGCCCGGGCAGTAGGCGAAGGCGCCCTGTAGCGGCGTGTCATCGCCCTGTTCACCGAGGTAGCGCACCAGCAGCCCGGTGCCGGCGGAGATGCCCGCCGCGTAGAGCGCGGAGTGCGGGTAGCGCTCGCTGATCTGGCGCAGCTGCTCGCGGAGGTCGGCGGTGTCGCCCATGGTGTTGAAGCGCGGGCTGGTCAGCGACAGGTCGCCGTGGCCACGGCGCTGGCAGAACACCACGCGCCAGCCGGTGAGCCGCTGCAGGTCGCGGACGAAGCCGCGCATGCTGTGGGGCGAGCCGGTGATGGTGTGCAGCACCACCAGTGTGGGCACCTCCGGCGGCAGGTCGGCGCCGAGCCAGTGCAGGGCGGTGGTGCCGCCGTCGGCCATGAGCAGGGTGTCGACGCGGTCGTAGCGCAGGGCGGGGGAGAAGACCTTCTTCAGGCCCAGGCCGAGCAGTTGCAGGTGACCGTTGAACAGCCAGGGCGTGGCCCAGAAGCGCCGGGTGAGGCGCGGCACCTGCTGGATGAGGGCGTCGTTGTCGGGGTTGCGCTGGTAGATCAGCTGCGGCTTGCGCGCTGCCGTGCGCAGGTAATGGAAGCCCAGGCCGGTGGCGGCGAGCGGAAGCAGGGCGGTTAACCAGGTCGACATCGAACGTCCTTGGGTTGGAGGGCGGGCCGGTTGGACCCGCCAGGGGTTGAGTCAGGTGCGCAGCTGTGCCCGGAGGATCTTGCCGATGGGCGACTTGGGCAGCTGTTCGCGGAATTCGATGCGCTTGGGCACCTTGTAGGCGGTGAGCCGCTCGCGACAGTGACGGATGATCGCCTCGCCGTCGAGCCCCGGTCTATGCAGGGCGACGAAGGCGCAGAGGGCTTCGCCGGTGGTGTCGTCGGGCACACCGATCACCGCCACTTCGCTGACGTCCGGGTGTTCGGCGATCACCGCTTCCACTTCGTTGGGGTACACGTTGAAGCCGCTGACCAGGACCATGTCCTTCTTGCGGTCGACGATGCGGAGGTAGCCGTCCTCGTCCATCACCGCGATGTCGCCGGTGCGGAACCAGCCGTCGACGAAGGCCTCATGGCTCTCCTCCGGGCGGTTGAGGTAGCGCTCGATGATGTGCGGCCCGCGCACCAGCAGTTCGCCGGGGGTGCTGGGTGCCAGCTCGTGGCCCTCGGCGTCGGCTATGCGCACGTCGCTGCCCGGCAGGGGCAGGCCGACGGTGCCGGGGCGCTCTTTCGGGCCGGGCGGGTTGAAGGCCACGAAGCAGCTGCTTTCGGTGAGGCCGTAGCCTTCGAGTATCTGCCCCACGGCGGCACGCCAGCGCTCGCCGGTGACCGGGCGCAGGGAGGTGCCGCCGGAAACGGCGAGCTTGAGCGCGGGTGGCCTGGCCTGGAACCAGGGCTCGGCCAGCAGGCCGGCGTAGAGGGTGTCCACTCCCGTCATCCAGCGCACCGGGAAGCGCTCGAAGGCCGGCTGGGCATTGCTCAGCGGCCGTGGGCTGGGCACCAGCAGGTTGCGTGCGCCACGGCCGAAGAACAGCAGGAAATTAAAGTTGAAGGCGAAGATGTGATAGAGCGGCGGCAGGGTGACGATGGCCTCGCCCGGCTCGATCTCGGCGTCGAAGCCCTTGAGGTAGTCCTCGGCCATGCGCAGCACCGCCTTGAGGTTGGCGTGGGTGAGCACCGCACCCTTGCTGCGGCCCGTGGTGCCGCCGGTGTACTGGTAGAGGGCGACGTCGTGGTGACGCGGCTCCAGCGGCGCCGCCTGCCGGCCGATGGCCAGGGCCTGGGTGAAGCGCTGGAAGCCCACCTCGGGCGTGAGGTCGCCGCCGGCCTGTTCTTCGAGCTTCTGCTGGATGGCGCTGGCCACCGGCTCGGGGAAGAAGTCGCTGAGGCTGGCGAGCACCAGGGCGATGCCGTGCCGGGCGACCACCTGCTGGGCACGCTTGGCAAACAGGTCGCAGGCCACCAGCAGCCTGGCGCCGCTGTCGGTCAGCTGCGCATCCAACTCGCGCTCGGTGTACAGCGGGTTGACGTTGGTGACCACCAGGCCGGCCTTCCAGGAGCCGAGGACCGCGACGGGGTAATGCAGGCAGTTGGGCAGTTGCAGGGCCACCACCTCACCCGGCTGCAAACCGCACGCGTGCACCAGGTAGGCGGCGAAGGCACTGGACAGCGCCTCCACCTCCGCGAAGGAGAGGTCGGCATGCAGCCCGTTGGGCATCACCTGGGTGAAGGCCGGTGCGTCGCCATGACGCTCGGCGCCGTCACGGGCGCAATCGGCGAGGTTGCCGGACAGCGCCTCGGCGCCGAGCCGGTAGCCCCGCAGCTGCGGTGGATAGTGCTGTTCCCAGCGGCGTGCAGTGGTCATCCCTTGTCTCCTGTTGTTGTTATGGGTGATGCGGTGGTGCCGGTGCCCGCCTAGAGCAGGACTTCGATATCGCCGGTGGGGAAGGCCACGCAGGAATAGATCCAGCCGAAGTCGCGGTCGGATTTGCGCAGGTGCGCTTCCTGGGGGTTGAACACCGGGCCGGAGAGCAGCTTGACCCGGCACAGGCTGCATTCGCCGGAGCGGCAGGCGTTCTCGGCGAAGTAGCCGTTACGTTCCAGGGCATTGAGCAGGGGCTCGCCGACCTGGCTGCGGAAGCTGCCACGGCCGCGCACGGTGACCTGCACCTCGTCTTCCAGCGCCACGCCTGCGGGCCAGCCCGGTTGCTGGTCCGGGGACTTGGGCGCGCCGTTGGTCTCGACGCGGATGCGCCGACGGGGCACGCCCAGCTCGGTGAGCAGCGCGACGCAGCTTTCGTTGAAGGGGGTGGGGCCGCAGATGTAGAACATCTTGCCGTCGACAGCGCCCAGTTGCGCCTGCAGCAGCTCGCGGGTCAGGCGGCCGTCGAGCCCCTGATAGCCAGCGGGCGGCCGCGAGATCACTTCGGTGAGTCGGACGTTTTCATGGTGCGCGGCCAGCTCGCGCAGCTGGTGTTCGAAGATCACGTCGTCCACATGGCTGTTCACGTAGACCAGGTGGAAGCGCTGCGGCAGGTCGCGCCCGAGCAGGTCCAGCAGGATGCTGCGCGCCGGGGCCACGCCCGAGCCGCCGGCGAGGAACACCAGGTCGTCGCCATGGAACAGCGGGTTGTGGTGGAAGGTGCCCATGGGCCCGGAGCTGGTCAGGTGCTGCCCCAGGCTCACGTGGTCGAGCAGGTAGTTGGAGACGAAGCCCCCCTTGGCGCGCTTCACAGTGAGGTCATAGTGGCCACGCTCGCCGGGCGAGGAGGACATGGCGTAGGGGCGGGCAGTGAGTACGCCGTCGATCTCGACGAAGAGGTTGATGTACTGGCCCGCCTGGAAGGGCGGCAGCGGCTTGCGGTCGCTCGCCTTCAGCCGCAGGGTCTTGGTGCTGGGCGTGTCGTCGATGATCTCGACCACCTCCAGCGACAGGCGCTTGGGGTGCAGTTGCACCACGGTGCTGCCCACTTCGCCGCGCACCTCCTCGAAATCGCTGCCGCTCTGTTCCAGGGCCTGCTTGGCGGCGAGGGCTTCGGCGTAGCCGGCGATGCGGTTCATCGGGTTGCGGTCAGACATGCTCCACCTCCGTGGTCTTCAACTGCTTGAGCACGGCCCTGGCCGTGGATTCGCCCGCCATGTAGGTGGGCTGGAAGCCGCCCATGGAGGTCCAGGAACCCGCCATGTAGAGCCCGGGCACGGCATCCAGGCGTTCGCGCAGCAGGGCCGAGTCCTGGGCGCTTTGCTGGAAGCCGTAGATGGCACCGCCGGGGGTGTTGAGGTAGCGCATCATGGTCAGCGGCGTGGCCACTTCCACCTCTTCGATGTACTGGCGCACCTTGGGGTAGACCTTCTCGATCACCGCGATGAGCTTCTCGGCGAATGCGTACTTGGTCTGCGCGTAGCGCTCGGGTGGCACGGCCTTCCACACCTCGCCGTATTGCAGGCAGACCAGCACCACCTGGCTCTTGCCCGCCGGCGCGGCGCTGGGGTCTTCGAGGTTGTAGCAGGTGAGCATGCCGCCGAGCGGTGGCTCCAGGCTGCCCATGCGCGCGTGGATCTGCTCCTCGTCGAGGGTTTCGTAGATGAAGCTGGAGGCGGTGGTGACGCCGAGTTCCCCGGGGGTGCAATCCAGCCCGAGGTAGATGACGAAGGCCGAGGTGCCCATGCGCCGGGATTTGAAGTCCTGCTGGACCTTCAGCGGCGGGCGTTCGAGGTCGAGCAGTTCGTTGAAGGTGATCAGCGGGCTGGCGTTGGACACCACCGCCTTGCAGGCGACCCGTTCGCCGCCTTCCATGCTTACCCCGCAGATGCGCCCGCCCTGGGTGTGGATGCGCTCCACGCCGCAGTTGAAGCGCACCTCGCCACCGGCTTCGAGGAAGGATTCCACCAGGGCGCTGGACATGGCCTGGGAGCCGCCCTTGATGTGCCAGGGTTTGAACACCGCGTAGGCGTAGAGCATGGTCGCCAGGTCGGCGAAGGGCAGCATGGTCGGCGGCACGCCCAGGTAGAGCCAGTAGGTGGCGAGGATGTTCTTCAGCTTGGCGTCGGTGAAGAACTCGTCCAGCACCTCCCGCGCGGGGCGGAAACCGTACTTCACGTAGTAGGGGCAGAGCGATTCGAGCATGGCCTCGCTGTTGGCGCGGCTGGCCTGGGGCAGGGTCATGAAGCTTTCCAGGGTGACCTTCTCGCAGACCAGCATGAAGCGCTCGATGGCCTCGCTTTCCGCCGGGTACATGCCCTGCAGCAGGCGGCGGATGCCCGACCAGCTGGCCGGCAGGGTGACGTCCAGTTCGCCGGGCACGGCCAGGCGGTACAGAGCGTGCTCCTGGATGAACTCGACCTTGTCCAGCACGCCGAGCTTGTCGAAGAACTTGCGCATCACGAAGGGCTTGTCCTCGGTGCCCAGGCCGCTGAGCTGGTGCAGCGCCACCTCGAACTCGAAGTCACCGCGCACGAAAGAGGTGGCGCAACCCCCGGGAATGTTGTGGCGCTCCAGCAGCAGGGTGCGGGCACCGCCGCGCTGCAGCGCGGTTGCGGCGGTCAGCCCGGCGTTGCCGGCGCCGATCACCACGGCGTCGTAATGGGTCATCGCTCACCTCGAACTTATCAACGATAAGATTTGGTCAAAAAAAGGGGGCCTAGGGTTTGCACGAAAAGTCGTCGAGCGCAGGCGCTTTTTAGAAGCGGTCCTGCAATGCATGCAGGTCGTCGAACTGCGCCGGGGTGCCGCTGGCTCGTGCGCCGACGGCGCGGAGGATGTCCTGGCCGCTGAGGATGGCGCTCTGCAGCAGCACCGTGTGCTGGAGGGATTCGTAGACGCCGTGGTCGCGGCTGTAGAGCATCGAGCGCTTGATGCCGTTGATGGCCACCGGCGGGCGTTCGGCGATGCGGCGGGCGGCGGCGAAGGCGCCTTCGAGCAGGGCTTCCGGGGTGGCGAAGACCTTGGCCAGCAGCCCCAGGCGGTGGGCTTCGGCGGCGTCGAGGGTGTCTCCGGTCAGCGCCAGGTAGCGGGCCACGCCGGCCGGGATGAGCCGGGGCAGGCGCTGCAGGATGCCGAGGTCGGCCATCATGCCGATGTTGGTTTCCTCGATGCGGAACTTCGCCGCCTCGGTGGCGAAGCACAGGTCGCAGGCGGCGATCAGGTCGAAGCCGCCACCGATACAGGCGCCCTGGACGGCAGCGATCACCGGGAAGCGCGCCTGCTCCAGGGCATTGAGCGCGCCCTGCATGCGTTCCAGGTTGACCTGCAGCACCTCGCGCTCCTGCGGGTTGCTGGCGTGGAATTCCTTGGCAGCGGAGAACATCTGCAGGTCCAGACCGCCGCAGAACACCTTGCCTTGGGCGGAGATGACCAGCGCCCGTACCGTGCCCGAGCGGCTCAACTGGTCGACGGCGGCGGGCAGTTCGCTCCAGAAGGCGCGCGTCAGGCTGTTGGCCTTGTCGGGGCGATTGAGCTGCAGGTGGGCGACGCCGTTGTCGACGCTGACGGCGAAACACTCATAGATTGGGGCCATGGAAACACCTCGGGGGCGGATAATCTTGGCGATGCTAAGATTCGATCTTTGCAGCGTCAAGATTTTTCCGAGTGCTAAGATCGCGACGCCCCGCCGCCCACGAAATCAAGGCCCCCGCCGCCCATGAGCAAGACACCTCAACGCGCCCGCGACACCTACCACGTCGGCAATCTCGCCCCGCAACTGCTCGATGCCGCGCGGGAGATGCTTGAGGAAGTGGGCCCCAGCAAGCTGTCGCTGCGGGCGGTTTCGGAGCGGGTGGGGGTGAGTTCGACGGCCGCCTACCACCACTACGCCAACCGCGCCGAGCTGGTGGGCCAGTTGGCGGCCCAGGGCTTTCGTGAATTGGGCGCCGTGCTGCGTATCGAAGATGGCGGCAGCACCGGCCTGCAGAAACTGCGTGACGCCAGCCTGGCCTACTTCAGTTTCGCCCGGGCCAACCCGGCGCTGTACCAGTTGATGTTCGGCCCGGAGCTGGCCAGCGGCGAGATGCCGCTCGACTACATCGAGGCGCGGGACCGGGCCTTTGGCGAGCTGCGGCGGATCATCGCCGAGATCCTCGGCCAGGGCATGGACAGCGCCGAGGTTCGCCGCGCCGCGCTGGCGGGCTGGTCCTACACCCATGGCCTGGCGTCGCTGGTGATCCACGGCGTGTTGCAATTCCCGGCCGGCACCACCGACGCACGCTTCGTCGACAGCACGCTGCAGGGCTTCGAGCACTTGTTCAATGCCGGCGGCGGAGTGGGTTCCGGGACCTAAGGGGCGGGCGGAGGGTGCGCTGGCCCTTGCACTGAGGCAAGGGCGCGGCGGAGGTAGGCGGGGTTATTCCAGGTGCTCGGGGTTGACCGGGTCGCCGGACTTCATGTTCAACTGCGCGCGCACATCTTCGAACATCGCATCGTAGTGTTTGTGCATCGAGCCAATGCTGCTCATGGCTTTGGGAATGCCGTATTTTTCGGCGATCTTGGTGATGTTGCTGGCGAAGTTATAGGCCAGGTCCTTGGGCAGGAAGAAGGACTCCTTCAGTTCCTTGTTGAAGATGCTGCCATGGACGGTGAAGAGCATGCCTTTGCCTTCCTTGGGGTCCGTGGTGACCTCGTAGTCGATGCACAGGTTGTAACTGAAGTCGTGCTCGTTCAGCGCATGACGCTCGATATGCAGGTGGCCGGGTTCGAATGTCGCCATTGCTCTTTCTCCTTCATGAATAGCGTGAATCAGCTGCGTCCGCGCAAAGAATAAAGCAGAGCTGCGAGGCACTGAAAACTAGTTCCTTTTCAGGGTTTGTAAAGCCTGCGGGAGCGCCGGTACGGGCGTCCTGCGGGTATTGGACGCGCCTGCTCATCGGTCATTCAATGTTCTTCCATCGTTCCATGGCGGTGCCTGCCCGATCACCTAATGATCAGGGCCCGATCAAAGGCCGGGCGGGAGTAACGCCAACTAAGACAATGAAAAAAGAGGCGCGGCGAGTGTAAATAACAGCGATAAAACTCTGGGATCCAGTAAACTCTGCGTGCGCTTGCCTGTCAGAATCACTGAAACAACCCACCCGAAGGTTTTCCATGTCCAAACTTGCAGAATTCAAGGCTCTCGAAGCCAAGCTGGCCGAACAACTGGCTCAACTCGATGCACTGAAGAACGATAAAGAACTCAAGCGTGAAATCGAATTCGAACAGAAGCTGCGTTCGCTGCTGGGCGAGTACAACTTCTCGCTGCGCAATGTGATCGCCATCCTCGACCCGAGCGTTTCGCGCAGCCCCGTTGCCGCTAAAGCCGGCGGTCAGCGCCGCGAGCGCGCGGTGAAGGTCTATATCAACCCGAAGACCAACGAGCGCGTCGAAACCAAGGGCGGCAACCACGGTGTATTGAAAGCCTGGAAAGCCGAACACGGTGCTGAAACCGTGGAAAGCTGGCTGCAGTAAGCGCTTCTGCCCAGTTGCAAACAGCCCGCTTCGGCGGGCTTTTTGTTGCGGGTGAAAGAGCGATAACGTCGGCCTGGCTATTCGATCGTGTTTGAACAGGCAATGAGCACAGGAGGCCATTGCGTTGTTTTTATATCGCTCGCGGGATACTCGGATGGATTGATTGGTTACTCCGTTGCGATACCTCGCACTCCATCATTTGCCAGCGATAAGCTCCTCTCTCGGCACCGTTCAATAACACTTCAAACGATAGAACCCCATGAAACCCGATGGCTTCCTCAGCGCACGCGAGGTCTACCAACTGCTCAAGGACATCGCCCTGGGCGTGCGCCTTATGCGCCGCGGCACGGAGCAGGGCTGGAGCCGAGACCATCGCGGTGACGTCGAGCTCGCGGTCGATGGCTGGCAGCTGACGCTGTACAACGAATTCGGCCACCTCGACCACTGCAGCGCCTGCACCTCGGCGGACGGCCGGCAGGGCGCGCCCGAGGCCTGGGCGCGGTTCGGCACCGACCCCACTCAGCTGTTGAGCCAGTGGGAGCGCAGCCAGTTGGAAGCCTTGCTGCACAGGCTCTAGGCGGCCGCTGGATATTTTTCGCGGTTGAAACCGCACGGTACAGGCTTGATCGCGGTCAAGGCGCACGCGGATGGGCGCGGTAACGTTGGGGCAACCCGTAGCCGAAGCCCGAGCGTCCACATGGCCAAGCCCTTTCCCCTCAACCCCAAGCACCCCGAGCGCATCTGCTGGGGCTGCGACCGCTATTGCGCGGCGAGCGACCTGGCCTGCGGCAATGGCGCGGACCGCACCATGCACCCGGTGGAGACCTTCGGCGAGGATTGGCACGAACAGGGGGAGTGGGGCATCGAGCCGGTGGCGGGGCCGGATGCCGTGCAGGAGGCGAAGCCGTGACCTGCCATCTCCCCCTGGCCCCGCACGCGAACTGCTATGGACAGAAACACCCGAACTGATACTGGCTGGCCGTCCGTTCGCCGTTGCATAGTCGGAGTCTTTTTCTCGACGCGCACGGTAGCGGAGGCTGGGCATGGATGTGCTCATGGGGTTGCTTGCGGCCCTGCTTTGGGGTGGAACGGATTTCATGGTCGGGTTGAATGCCCGGGCCGTCGGCGTGCAGCGCGCGGTGTTCTTCAGCCAGACCCTGGGGCTGCTGCTGATGAGCCTGCTGCTCGTGGTGTTTCCCGCCTTCCTGCTCAAGCTGACCGGCGCCGCGCCGGGGGATTGGGGCATGGGCGTGCTGGCGGCCTGCTTCACCCTGTGCGGCGCGCTGGCGCTGTCGAAGGCCTTCTCCATCGGCAAGGCGTCGATCGTCGCGCCGGTGGTTACCTCCTATGGCGTGGTCACCACCCTGCTTGCCTGGCTGGGTGGCGAGCGGCTCAGCGGGTTGCAGCTGGTGTGCATCGGCCTGTGCGTGGTCGGTGTGATCCTCTCCAGCATCACCCGTGGGTCCGACACGCCGCATCATGTCGAGCCGCGCCGCTCCATCGCCTATGCACTGCTCGGGGCGCTGCTGTACGGCACCAGCCTGTGGTTGCAGGGGCACTTCACCCTGCCGCGCCTGGGCACGGTGGGCATGCTCTGGCTGGGCTACCTGGTGGGCGTCAGCCTGTTGCTGGTACTGATGCTGAGCCGCGGTGGCAGCCTCAAGCCGCCCGCGCCCCGGCATGCCTTCGCGCTGGCGGGCACCAGCCTGATGAACCTGGGCGGTTTCTCGGCCTTCGCGTTCGGCGCCATGGCTGGCTCGGTGTCGGTGGTGACGGTGATCAGCACGCTGTCCGGCGGGATCGCGGCTATCCTCGGCTACCTGTTCTTCAAGGAGCGGCTGGCGCCCGTGCAAGTGGTTGGCGTGACCCTGGTGCTGCTCGGCGCCATGGTGCTGCACGTGAAGGCATGACGGTCATGTGGGCGGCGTAGCCTGCATCCGCCGGATGAAAAATGGATTAACGAATTCCGTGTTCCTGGCACTCCCTCCCGACCTTTATGCTCGGCGCGGAATTGCCCCTGGCCACTGACCTTCCCACCCCTGGAGAGCCCGATGTCCTTCGTCGATTCGATCGTTGAGCAGGTGTTGCGCATAGAACTGGGGATTCACCACAGCAGCGTGCGCCTGTTGTGCCGGACCGATGGTGAAGCCCTGCATGACCTGCGCATCGGCCTGCGGCGGCTGCGCAGCCTGTTGCGGCCCATTCGCAACCTGGAGTCGGTGCGTGAGCTGGATACCGCAGCAGCGGAGGTGGGGCGGCTGACCACGCCTATCCGCGACCTGGAAGTGATGATCATCGAGCTGGAGCGCCAGGGGCTGCCCGACCTGGCGCAACTGCGCCGCCAGCGTCTGGAGCAGGGCTACCGGATGGTCGAGGACAGCCCCACCCTCCGCAAGCTGATGGCCAGCCTCGATGACTGGCCGGAGCAGTTCCGTGACGCCCAGCGTGCGGGCGAGCTGCGGGCGTTGCGCGACTTCATCCGCAAGCGCCTGAAGAAGCAGCGCGACACGCTGGTGGCCGCACTGCGCGACCCCGCCTACGACCGCCACGCCTTGCGCATCCTGGTCAAGCGCATGCGCTACGCCCACGACGCCTACCCGAGCCTGTCGCCGATTTCGGCCAAGGCCGCCGCCTACCTCAAGGCCGTGCAGGGCGCGCTGGGGGATTGGCACGACCACTTCCAGTGGTGCCTGAAGGTCGACAGCGAGCGTGACCTGGAGCCCCTGCGCCGCCCGTGGGAGATCGCCATGGAGGCCTCGTTGAAGGCGGCGGAAGCAGAGTTGCAGAACCTGCTGGAACGCCTCGAAGGAAACTGAAAACCCGCGATCAACCGTTGCTGGTGTGAGCGGTGAACTTGACGAATACCCACTCGGGGTCGCCCTCATCCAGGTTGTCGATGCGGCCGTTGGGGGTGAAGCCGTGCCGGGCCAGCAGGGCGAGCATCGGTGCGTTGGAGGCGTTGGTCGAGGTGAACAGCTTGGGCCCGGTGCATTGCCGCTCCAGCTCCGCCATCAGCGCTGAGGCGACGCCTCGGCGGCGTGCCCCGTCCTTCACCATTACCAGGGCGATGAAGTCGTGTTCGAAGAAGGAGCGGTCGAGCACGCCGTAGCCGAGCAGCGTCGAATCATCGTGGGTTTCCACCGCTACCCAGCATTGGTCGGCCGCTACCGCCTGGGCGATGAAGGCCTTACGGCTCGGCTGCTCGCGGGCGATGGGGTCCAGCGCCACGAGAGCTTCGGTATCCGCGCTGCGGGCGCGTCGCACGGTGGGGAGCGTCATGGTCGGCTCATGCCTGGGGAAGGGCGGCCAGTCTAACCACCGGCTCTCCCTTCGTCTTCCGGCGCCTCCTGGCGAAGGCCCTGGCGGTACTGGTTGAGCGTGGTGCCGGTCCAGCGGCGGAAGGCCTGGCGCAGGCTGGAGCCGTCGTTGTAGCCGAGCAGCTCGGCGATCTGTTCGGTGGTCAGCTGGGTGCGCCCCAGCAGTTCCCGCACCCGCTGCAGGCGGGCCTGGTCGAGTATCTGCCGGTAGCTGCAGCCCTCGTCGGCCAGGCGTCGGCGCAGGGTGCGTTCGGTGAGCTTGAGGTGCTGGGCGATCTGGCCGATGTCCGGGTAACGGTCCGGCAGCGAGGCGAGCAGGGCGGTGACACGCTGGCGGGTGCCGCCCATCTCGCTCTCCAGCAGCTTGTTGAAGCCCTCGCTGGCCAGCGCCAGGGCTGCCTGGAACACCGCCGGATTGGCGGTGGGAATTCTGGATTCGAGCAGGCCCGCCGGCAGGTGGAAGACGATGTCGCTGCCACGGGAGCGCACCGGCATGCCGAAGTAGGCGAGGTAGGGCTGGGTGCTCTCCAGCCCGGCGGGCAGGGTGAGGCCGAGCCCCTGCAGCGGGCGGCCCATCAACTGGTTGAACAGGTGGTAGGCGGCGGAGGCCAGCACGTTGGCGTGGAACTGGCGCTGCCGGGCGTCCCAGCCCGCCCGGATGCGGAAGCGGGTGGTGACCCGGACATCCCCCTGGCCTTGCGCCTCGACCAGGATGTCGGCGATGTCCGGGTTGAACAGCAGCATGTAGGCGCGGACCACCTTCAGGGCGTCGGCGAGGGTTTCCGCGCTCATCAGGGCGAGGCCGGCCATGCCGTAATCGGTAGCGCGGTACTGCTCGCCCAGGCTCAGGCCGTCGATGGCTTCGCCATGGTTGCGCACGATCCAGTCGTACAGGGCGTGGCTGGGCGGCTGCTCGTCGGGGCTGTCGGCGAGCAGCAGTTGCGGCGCCTCCAGGCCCCGGGCGTGCAGGTAGTTCTGCAGCGGTCGCCACTCGAAGTCGAAGGTCAGCGCTGACGGCGGCATGCCGGGCTCCTCAGGGATCACAGGTTGCGCGCAATGGCGCGGAAGGCTTCGAGCGATTCGTATTCCATGCGCGTGCCGTCCTCGTTATAGCGTGCATAGGCGGAGGTCTTGGCGATCACCACGCGGCGCGTCGGGTTGACGTAGATGAACTGGCCATAGACGCCCACGGCCATGTACTCGCCTTCGTCGCCCTGCGGCACCCACCATTGGTAGCCGTAGCCGAGGTTCGGCTGGCCCTGCTCCTTATAGCGCCCGGGGCGGAGGAAATCCTTCGCGGGGGTGACCGATTGCTGCACCCACTGCCGCGGCACGATCTGCTCGCCCGCCAGGTTGCGGCCCTCGTGCAGGTACAGCAGGCCGAAGCGGGCGTAGTCGCGCAGGCACAGGTTGAGGCCGCCGAAGGCGATCTCCGCGCCGTCGTTGTCGGTCAGCCACTGGCCGTCGCACTCGGCGCCGAGGGGGGACCACAGCTTCTCGGCCATGTAGTCGGCCAGGTCGCGGCCGGTGGCGCCCTTGAGCACCATGCCCAGCACCTGGGTGTCCACGCTCACGTAGTGGTGCTCGGTGCCGGAGGCGCCGGCGCTTTTGAGCTGCGCCACCCAGGCATCCACCGAGCCGCCGAGGGCGATGGTCTGGCCCAGCTGGTTGATGCCCGCCTCGGGGTCGGCGTAATCCTCGTTGAAGGCGATGCCAGAAGCCATTTCCAGCACGTCCTGCAGCGGCACGCCGTCGTAGCCGCTGCCCTTGAGCGCGGGCGCGTAGTCACTGACCGGGTCGCGGATATCGCGGATCGCACCTTCCTTCAGGGCGATGCCCACCAGGGCGGAAACGAAGGACTTGCCCACCGACCAGGAGATGGCCCGGGAATCCTCGCGGTTGCCCCGGAAGTACTGCTCGTAGACGACCCGGTCGGCCGCCATGACCAGCATGCCGGTGGTGCCCGAGGTCACCAGCCAGTCGCCCAGGGCCTGGTCCCGGCCCTGGAAGTGGAAGCGCTCCACCAGCGCCTTGGGTGCCGTCTGCAGGGGGACGCTCGCGGGGCCCTTGGGGATCGGGCGCGCCTGGAAGATCGTCGGCATGGAGCGGAAGTTCTGGGTGATCCGCTCGGGGTCGAACAGGGTGTGGAAGTGCCACAGGCGCATGCCCAGTTGCGTGGCGAGCACCAGGACGATGCCGCCCACCAGCAGGGCGGCTGCCAGTAGCAGGCGTTTTACCGGGAGGCGGCTCATCGGGCGGCCTCGGCGTCTAGCGATTGGCAGTCGGGGATGTAGATGAAGGTGGGGCGATACGCAGCGGTTCTTCTCATTGTTTTCTCTGCCGTGTGGAAGGTGTTTCACCGGGGTGCAGTGAACCAGCCGCCAGGCGTGGAGCGCGAGAAGCGCTCCGGACAAAAAACGATGGAAATCGGACAGGCCTGCTGCCTCAGGCCAGCTCCAGCACCTGACCGTCGGCGGGAATCAGCAGGCGCCGGGCCAGGCCGCTGGCGTGCGCTGCCTCCGCGAGCTCCTCGCGGGTGACCGGGCAGTGGTTGATGGCCTGCAGGTGGTTGGCGACCACGATGCCCCGGCTGAGGCGGGTGAATTCGAGCACCTCGTCCAGGCCCATGATGATGTCGTCGCCGATATCGAAGCGCGCGCCACCGGCCGGTACCACGCACACCTGGGGCTGATGGCGCAGCACGAAGTCGCGCACCCCGGGCGTGAGGATGGTGTCGCCGGCCAGGTACAGGCTGGGTTCGCCGGGCAGTTCGATCAGGTAGCCGACGCCGTGCTCCATCAGGCGCCCGACCAGGCCCTTGCCGTGGGTACAGCGCACGGTGCGAATGGTCCCGCCGAAAAAGGGCACCGGCTCCGCGTGACCCTCCGGCAGCGGCTGCACGTTCAAGCCCAGCCGCGCCAGGTAGGGCGCGTCGTGCGGGGTGCAGATGACCGGGATCTGCCGCTCCCGCAGCCAGCGCGTACCGGCGCGGTCCAGGTGGTCGAAGTGGCCTTTCTGGCAGTGGGTGATCAGGCAATGGGTGACGGACTCCAGCGCCTGCGGTGCCGATTCGGGCAGCTCGACCGTGGGGTTGCGCTGCCGCCCGGCGAAGATGCGCAGCGAGGGCAGGGTGCCTTTGCGCGCCAGCATGGGGTCCACCAGGATGCGCTGCTGGCCCAGGTCGAGAATGATCGTTGCGTTGCGGAGTTGCTGGATCTTCATCATGTTCCTCCTAGGGTATGGCGCCATGGTGCCGAGGACCGGGTCTGGCGATAATGGCGGGAATGGACATAATTCATTCATTTCCAGTCACGTCATTCTCCGCCACGGTGCCCCTATGAAGATCGGCCTGCTGTTGTTTCCCGGTTGCATGCCCGCGGGGCTGCTGGCTTTTGGCGACATGCTCCACGCGGCCAACCGCCTGGCCGGGGGCGAGTTGTTCGAAACCTGTTTCGTGGGCATGCACGGCGGCCCGGTGGAGTGCGCCCATGGGCTGGTGCTGGCGGCGAGCCAGGGCATCGCCGAGGGCGAGCTGGATGCCGTGCTGATTCCGGGCTTCTGGGCGGAGTCTCCGCAACAGGTCGAGGCGATGCTGGCCGGCAACGCCGCATTGCTGGGTGCCCTGGCTCGGCTGCACAAGCGCTGCCAGCTGTGGAGCTATTGCACGGGCGTGTGCCTGGTCGCCGCCAGTGGCCGCCTCGATGGGCAGCCCGCCACCGTGACCTGGTGGCTGGCGGATGCATTGCTCAAGCGCTACTCCAAGGTGCGCTGGCAGAGCGAGAGCAATTGCATCTTCAACACACGCAGCGCCACCGCCAGTGGTGTCAACGGTTACCTGCCGCTGGCCCAGGCCCTGATCGAGCGGCAGGTGAGCCAGAGCGTGTTCCACGACCTCGACCGTTTGATGGTGTTGCCACGCCCGGCCCAGGTGCACGATGCCTTCCAATCCCTCAGCCTGATCGAGCAGCCCAGCCCATTGCTGCGCCGCGTGCACGGCCTGGTGCAGGGGCTGCCGGCCGAGCAGATCACGGTGCAGAAGCTGGCGGCCGAACTGGGCATGTCGGAGCGCACCCTGGCCCGCAAGGTGCGCGATGAAACCGGGGTGGCGGCGGCCACCTATGCGCGGCGCATCAAGCTGAGCCAGGTCAGCGAGCGCCTGACCCTGACCTCCGCCCCGCTGAAGACCATCAGCGACGAGCTGGGCTTCAGCAGCGATTCGAACCTCACGCGCATGTTCAAGGAACTGACCGAACTGACGCCCGTGCAATACCGGCAGCGCTTCGGACGGGTGCAGGGATGAAGACGGCGATGCGGACGAGGTGCGCTATGCCATGGAAACCCGGCCTGCTGCTAGCACTCGTGCTCAGCGCCGGTGCAGCGGTGGCACAACCTGGAGCGGATGAGCCGCCGCCCGCTCGCGTCGACCCCTGCGCCCTGAAGCGCGATGGCGCGGTCTGCAGCGAACAGGACCCGATCTTCCAGCAGGTGATGGATGAGCTGAATCGTGAGCGGCGGGAGGCGGAGCCGACACCGCAGGAGAAGGACCGGGGTGAGCGCGTGCCGTAGGGTGTGCCGTGCGCACCTCAAAAGGTGGGAGTGGCACGGAGCCTTTCGGAGCTCGCCGGAAGTACCGAGCTCGGGACCGGTGCGCGCAGCACACCCTACAAGAACACATCGGCGCACGAGGCTCGACCGTGTGCATTGCAACGCACATTGATGCACGGGCTCGGCCCGATGCACGCGGCTCGGTCGTAGGGTGTGCCGTGTGTTCAGCCGGGGGACATAGGTGACAGGTGTCGGGAGACATAGGTAACGCATTTAGGCTTACGGAATCCTTCGAAGAGGAGTTCGAGCGATGCCGTGGCAGGAGTGCACCACCATGTCGATACGACGTGAATTCGTATTGTTGGCCCAACACCCGCAGAGCAACATCCGGGAGCTCTGTCGACGCTATGGCATCAGCCCCAAGACGGCTTACAAATGGCTGGAGCGATATCAAGAACTGGGGGATTCCGGCCAGCAGGATCAGTCCCGTCGTCCGCTGACGAGTCCTGGACGCAGCAGCGCCGAGCTGGAGCGAGAGGTGGTGCGCCTGCATCACCAATTCCCTTATTGGGGCGCTCGCAAGCTGCTCCATCTGTTGCCAAAGGCCATGGATCGCCCTCATCACAGCACCCTCGATGCGATTCTTCGGCGCCATGGCTGCCAGGTGCGCTATCACGCCGAGGACGTACAGGCGCCAGCTACCCATCGCTACGAGCACAAGCGGCCAAACGAGCTCTGGCAGATCGACTTCAAGGGCAACTTCCATCTTTCGGACCGCAACTCACCACGTTGCCACCCGCTGACGGTACTCGATGACCATTCACGCTTTGCGCTCTGCCTGGAGGGCTGTGAAGGGGAGCGCCTGGAGCTGGTGCGCCCCAAGCTGGCCACGGTTTTCCGTCGCTATGGGCTGCCATGCCGGATAACGGCCGACAACGGCCCGCCCTGGGGCTCAAACATCGAGGGCGGCCTATCTGCGATGGAGGTCTGGCTGATGCGCCTAGGCATCGACGTCAGTCATAGCCGCCCTTACCACCCACAGACCCAAGGCAAGCTTGAGCGTTTCCATCAAACCCTCAAGCGTGAGCTGCTGCATCGCAGCTTCAGTGACATGGAGCACTGCCAGCGCGTGATGGACCAATGGCGAGACCAGTACAACCAACAACGACCTCATGAGGCACTGGGCCAGTTACCACCGATATCGCGCTATCAGCCAAGCCTAAGGGCGTACCCGGAGCAATTGCCGGAAATCGAGTACGAGCCGGAGGACAAGGTGCTCAAGGTAGGGGGAACCGGACAGGTGCAATTCAAAGGGAAAAGCCGGTTCGTCGGTGGTGGGTTATTGGGCGAGCGAATCGCAATACGCCCCACCGGTGTGGATGGTGTCTACGATGTGATTTTCATCCATAAGACAATCCGCCAGTTCGACCTGAGAGAGAAGAAGTAACGACCAGCAA
>BATO01000032.1 GCA_000474255.1 Aquipseudomonas alcaligenes MRY13-0052 | reverse complement strand
CCCTCGGCCTCTACAACGACAGCGCCGACTTGGAGCGCTTCTTCGTTGCCCTGGACAAGGCCCTGGAGCTGCTGCGATGAACCTGCCACCCGCCGCCTCCGAGGCCCTCGCAGCCTTCACCGGCGCCGGCAGTTGGGAACAGCGTGCACGCCTGCTGATGCAATGGGGCGAGCGCCTGGAACCCCTGGCAGACGAAGAACGCAGCGACGCCAACCGTGTGCATGGCTGCGAAAGCCAGGTCTGGCTGGTCAGTGAAATGAAGGATGGCCAGCGTCACTTCCGCGCCGCCAGCGACGCCCGACTGATCCGCGGCCTGCTGGCCGTGCTCCTGGTACGTGTTCAGGGCCTTGCACCCGAGGAGCTGGCCTCCCTCGACCTCGCCGACTGGTTCACCCAGCTCGGCCTCGCCCGCCAGCTCTCCCCTTCCCGCAGCAACGGCCTCAACGCCGTGCTCGAACAGATTCGCAAGACCGCTATGTAGGTCGGGTGCAACCCGACGCAAAGCCGCTACAGCCGGCGGGTTTCACCCGCCCTACGGCCAAGGGCTCATGCGAGTCATCAGCATCGTTGGGTGGGAGCGAATTCATTCGCGATGAGATTCCCGGGATAAGCCTCTAGCCAGCAGCCCGCTCCGACGGCCGCCGTGCACCGGCCACCAGTTTGTCCACGGTCTTGGCCGCAGCGGCCATGCCGAAGCTGGCGGTAACCATCATCACCGCGCCGAAGCCGCCGGCGCAGTCCAGCTTCACGCCCTCACCGACGAAGCTCTTCTGCTGGCACACCGAGCCATCGGGCTTGGGGTAGCGCAGCTGCTCAGTGGAAAACACGCAGGGCACGCTGTAGGTGCGCCCCGCCGTGCGCGAGAAGTTGTAGTCGCGGCGCAGCATGGAGCGCACCTTGGCCGCCAGCGGGTCGTTGAAGGTCTTGTTCAGGTCGGTGACCTGGATCTGCGTCGGGTCCACCTGGCCGCCGGCGCCGCCGGTGGTGACGATCTGGATCTTGCGGCGCTTGCACCAGGCGATCAGCGCCGCCTTGGCCGCCACGCTGTCGATGCAGTCGATCACCGCATCCAGCTCGGGGGTGATGTACTCGGCCATGGTCTCGCGGGTGACGAAGTCGGCCACCGCATGCACCACGCAAGCCGGGTTGATGGCGCGGATGCGCTCGGCCATCACCTCCACCTTGGCCCGCCCCACGGCACCGGCGATGGCGTGCACCTGGCGGTTGGTGTTGGTGATGCAGACATCGTCCAGGTCGAACAGGGAAATCTCACCAACGCCGGACCGCGCCAGCGCCTCGGCCGCCCAGGAGCCGACGCCACCGATGCCCACCACCGCCACGTGCGCCGCCTGCAGGCGCGCGGCACCCTCCAGGCCATAAAGGCGGGCGATGCCACCGAAACGTTCGTCTGTACTCATGCCTAGCTCCCAACTCGCCAGCCACCTGGCCGGGCGCGCATTATAGGAAGCGTCGACCGCCATCCCAAGCCCGACACCGCTGAATGGTGGGCCATAGATCGGCCCGCTGCCCGCCAGCGCTATAGTCGGCCGATAACAACAAGGGAGCCCAGCATGCGCAACTTCACCTTCTATAACCCCACCCGCATTCATTTCGGCGAAGGCCAGATCGACAAGCTGGCCCGTGAGATTCCCGCCGGCAGCCGGGTGCTGGTCACCCACGGCGGCGGCAGCATCTTCCAGAACGGCGTCTGGCAGCAGGTGGAACAGGCCCTGGCCGGTTATGCGCTGACCCGCTTCGCCGGCATCGAGGCCAACCCGCAATTCGACACCCTGGTAAAAGCCACGGAACTGGCGCGCCGCGAAGGCTGCGACTTCATTCTCGCCGTTGGCGGCGGCTCGGTGATCGACGGCAGCAAGTTCATCGCCGCAGCCCTGTGCCATGACGGCGACCCGCTGGACCTGCTCACCGGCACCCGGGCCAAGGCGGCCGTGCCCATGGGCTGCGTGCTGACCCTCGCCGCCACCGGCTCGGAGAGCAACCCCCACGGCGTGGTCACCCATGTGACGCGCCAGGAGAAACTGCCCTTCTCCAGCCCCTTGCTGTACCCGCGCTTCGCCATCCTCGACCCGCGCACCACCTTCAGCCTGCCGGCGCGGCAGATCGGCAATGGCGTGGTCGACGCCTTCGTCCACACCCTGGAGCAGTACCTCACCTACCCCGCCGATGCGCCGCTGCAGGACCGCCAGGCCGAAGGCCTGCTGCTCACCCTTATAGAGGAAGGCCCCAAGGCCCTGGCCAACCCCGAGGACTATGCCGTGCGCGCCAACCTCATGTGGTGCGCCACCCAGGCCCTCAACGGCCTGCTCGGCTGCGGCGTGCCGCAGGACTGGGCGACCCACATGATCGGCCACGAGCTCACCGCCCTCTATCACCTCGACCATGCCCAGACCCTGGCCGTGGTGCTGCCGGCGCTGCTGGCCGAGCGCCGCGAACCCAAGCGCGCCAAGCTGGCCCAGTACGCCGAGCGGGTCTGGGGCCTGACGGGGGACGAAGACACCCGGATCGACGGCGCCATCGCCGCCACCCGCGACTTCTTCGAAGCCATGGGCGTGCCCACCCGCCTCGCCGACCACGGCCTGGACGCGGAAGCCATCCCCCAGGTGCTGGCCCAACTGGAGCGCCACGGCATGACGGCCCTCAGCGAGCGTCGCGACCTCGACCTGGAAGCCAGCGAGCGCATCCTTCTGCGTGCCCTGTAATCCCCTTCGTACCGGGCCTGACACAACGCCAGCGACGGGCCCGGGAAATCGCCGCGAACTTCTCCGCAACCCCAGGGACAAAGCCTGTGTGCAATGGCCGGCAGGCACGGCTATCGTTCGTACAGAATCTATACAGTCGCCGGACGCCGGAGTAGCATGCGCGCCGACCAGCGCTCGCTGGCGCTATCTCCCCGTTCCACGCTTCGGAACCTGAAATCCCTATGCCATCGCGTAAATTTGGACTCAACCTGGTGGTCTTCGTGGCGGTCGCCGCGTTGTTCACCGGAATCTGGGCGCTCTACAACCGTCCCGTCAGTGCCCCGGACTGGCCCGAGCAGATCTCCGGCTACTCCTACTCGCCGTTCCGTGTGGACCAGAACCCCCAGCAGGACCGCTACCCCACCGACGAGCAGATCCGTGAAGACCTCGAGCTGCTGAGCAAGCAGACCGACAACATCCGCACCTACTCGGTGGACGGCACCCTCGCCGACATCCCCCGCATCGCCGAGGAATTCGGCCTGCGCGTGACCCTCGGCATCTGGATCAGCCCGGACGAAGCGCGCAACGAGCGCGAGATCACCAAGGCCATCGAGATCGCCAACAACTCGCGCAGCGTCGTGCGCGTAGTGGTCGGCAACGAAGCGTTGTTCCGCCGCGAGATCAGCCGCAAGGACCTCTCCGTCTACCTCGACCGCGTCCGCGCGGCCGTGAAGGTGCCGGTGACCACCTCCGAGCAGTGGCACATCTGGCTGAAGTACCCGGAGCTGGCCAACCACGTCGACCTGGTCGCCGCCCACGTCCTGCCCTACTGGGAATTCATCCCCATGGAGGACTCCACCCAGTTCGTACTGGAGCGCGCCAAGGACCTGAAGAAGGCCTTCCCGAAAAAAGCCGCTGCTGCTCTCCGAAGTGGGCTGGCCGAGCAACGGCCGCATGCGCGGCGGTGCCGACGCCTCCCAGGCCGACCAGGCCATCTACCTGCGTACCCTGGTCAACGCCCTCAACGCCCAGGGCTACAACTACTTCGTGATCGAAGCCTTCGACCAGCCGTGGAAGGCCAGCGACGAAGGCTCGGTGGGTGCCTATTGGGGTGTCTACAACCTGGAGCGCCAGCCCAAGTTCAACTTCGAAGGCCCGGTGATCGCCATCCCGCAATGGCGCATGCTCGCCGTCGCCTCGGTGGTCATGGCCCTGCTGGCCCTGGCCCTGATGCTCATCGACGGCAGTGCCCTGCGTCAGCGCGGCCGCACCTTCCTCACCTTCGTCGCCTTCGCCGGTGGCTCGGTGCTGGTGTGGATCGCCTACGACTACAGCCAGCAATACAGCACCTGGTTCAGCCTCACCGTCGGCGTGCTCCTGGGCGTCGGTGCCCTGGGCGTGTTCATCGTCCTGCTCACCGAGGCCCACGAACTGGCCGAAGCGGTCTGGGTACGCTCCCGTCGCCGGCCGTTCCTGCCGGTGATCGGCGACTCGCCCTACCGGCCCAAGGTGTCGATCCACGTGCCCTGCTACAACGAGCCGCCGGAGATGGTCAAACAGACCCTCGACGCCCTCGCCGCGCTGGATTATCCAGACTACGAAGTCATCATCATCGACAACAACACCAAGGACCCGGCCGTCTGGGAACCGGTGCAGGCGTACTGCGAGCAGCTCGGTCC
Source organism: Aquipseudomonas alcaligenes MRY13-0052 (assembly GCA_000474255.1). Taxonomy (GTDB): domain Bacteria; phylum Pseudomonadota; class Gammaproteobacteria; order Pseudomonadales; family Pseudomonadaceae; genus Metapseudomonas; species Metapseudomonas solani. The sequence goes on along the minus strand of BATO01000032.1, from coordinate 56,853 downwards.
GCGCTTCCGCTTCTTCCACGTCGCCCCGCTCGCCGGCTTCAAGGGCGGTGCGCTGAACTACATCCTGCCGCACACCGCGCCTGACGCCGAAGTCGTGGCGGTGATCGACTCCGACTACTGCGTGAACCCCAACTGGCTCAAGCACATGGTCCCGCACTTCGCCGATCCCTCGATCGCCGTGGTGCAGTCGCCGCAGGACTACCGCGACGGCAAGGAAAACACCTTCAAGAAGCTCTGCTACGCCGAATACAAGGGCTTCTTCCACATCGGCATGGTGACCCGCAACGACCGCAACGCGATCATCCAGCACGGCACCATGACCATGATCCGCCGCACCGTGATGGACGAGCTGCAATGGGCCGACTGGACCATCTGCGAAGACGCCGAGCTCGGCCTGCGCGTGTTCGAAAAAGGCTATGCCGCCGCCTACGCCCATGACAGCTTCGGCCAGGGCCTGATGCCGGACACCTTCATCGACTACAAGAAGCAGCGCTTCCGCTGGGCCTATGGCGCCATCCAGATCATGAAGGGGCACGCCCGCAGCCTGTTCCTGGGCAAGGATTCCGAGCTCAAGCGTGGCCAGCGCTACCACTTCATCGCCGGCTGGCTGCCGTGGATCGCCGACGGCCTGAACATCTTCTTCACCATCGGTGCGCTGCTCTGGTCGGCCGCGATGATCATCGTGCCGCAACGGGTCGACCCGCCGCTGCTGATCTTCGCCATCCCGCCGCTGGCGCTGTTCTTCTTCAAGGTGGCGAAGATCGTGTTCCTCTACCAGCGCGCCGTCGGCGTCAACCTGAAGGACGCGTTCTGCGCTGCGGTAGCGGGCCTGGCCCTGTCGCACACCATCGCCAAGGCGGTGCTGTACGGCTTCTTCACCACCAGCATCCCGTTCTTCCGCACGCCGAAGATGCGCAGCAACCACGGCCTGATGATGGCCCTGGCGGAAGCCCGCGAAGAAGTCTTCGTGATGCTGCTGCTGTGGGGCGCCGCCATCGGCATCGGCATCGTCCAGGGCCTGCCCAGCGCCGACGTGAAGTTCTGGGTGGCCATGCTGCTGGTGCAGTCGCTGCCCTACCTCGCCGCGCTGATCATGGCGCTGCTCTCCTCGGCACCCAAGCCGCTGGAACAGCCCCATCCGGAAGCCACGGCCTGACCCGTAGCGAGTGACCTAAACGGCGGCCAATGGCCGCCGTTTATGTTTTAAGATGTCGTCCTTTTCACGCCTTGCCGCCTTACCGGAGCCCTGCATGACCGCCCTCTCCCCCACCCTCGAGCTCGCCTGCGACCTCATCCGCCGCCCCTCGGTCACGCCGGTCGACGAAGGCTGCCAGGAGCTGATGATGCGCCGCCTGGAAGCGGTCGGCTTCCGCATCGAACGCATGCGCATCGAGGACGTGGAGAACTTCTGGGCCATCCGTGGCGGTGAAGGCCCCGTGCTGTGCTTCGCCGGGCATACCGACGTGGTGCCCACCGGCCCGCTGCAGGCCTGGCAGCACCAGCCCTTCGACGCCAAGATCGACGAGCAGGGCATGCTCTGCGGCCGTGGCGCCGCCGACATGAAAGGCAGCCTGGCGTCGATGATCATCGCCGTCGAGCGCTTCGTCGTCGAACACCCGCAGCACCGGGGCGCCATCGCCTTCCTCATCACCAGCGACGAAGAAGGCCCCGCCCACCATGGCACCAAGGCCGTGGTCGAGCGCCTGGCCGCCCGTGGCGAACGCCTGGACTGGTGCATCGTCGGCGAGCCCTCCAGCACCACGCTGGTAGGTGACGTGGTGAAGAACGGCCGCCGTGGCTCCCTTGGCGCCACCCTCACCGTGCGCGGCATCCAGGGCCACGTGGCCTACCCGCACCTGGCGAAGAACCCGATCCACCTCGCCGCCCCGGCCCTGGCGGAACTCGCCGCCGAGCATTGGGACGACGGCAACGCCTTCTTCCCGCCCACCAGCTTCCAGGTCTCCAACCTCAACTCCGGCACCGGCGCCACCAACGTGATCCCGGGTGAGCTGGTGGCGGTGTTCAACTTCCGCTTCTCCACCGAATCCACGGTCGAAGGCCTGCAGCAGCGGGTCAATGCCATCCTCGACAAGCACGGCCTGGACTACCACGTGGAATGGGCCCTGTCCGGCCTGCCGTTCCTCACCGAGCCGGGCGAGCTGCTCGACGCCGTGGCCGCCAGCATCAAGGCCGTCACCGGTCGCGAGACCACCCCGTCCACCAGCGGTGGCACCTCCGATGGCCGCTTCATCGCCACCATGGGCACCCAGGTGGTCGAGCTCGGCCCAGTCAACGCCACCATCCACCAGGTCAACGAGCGCGTGCTGGCCAGCGACCTCGACCTGCTGACCGAGATCTACCAGCAGACCCTCGTGCGGCTGCTGGCCTGATCATGCTCACCTGCCCCATCTGCCAGGCGCCGCTGTCCCCCGTGGACAACGGCGTCGCCTGCCCGGCCAACCACCGGTTCGACCGCGCCCGCCAGGGCTACCTGAACCTGCTGCCGGTGCAGCACAAGAACAGCCGCGACCCCGGTGACAACGCCGCCATGGTCGAGGCCCGTCGGCGCTTCCTCGAAGGCGGTCACTACGCGCCGCTGGCCGCACGCCTGGCGCAGCTGGCCGCCGAACGCCACCCCGCGCGCTGGCTGGATATCGGCTGCGGCGAGGGCTACTACACCGCGCAGATTGCCGATGCGCTGCCCGACGCCGACGGCTACGGCCTGGACATCTCCCGCGAAGCGGTGAAGCGTGCCTGCCGCCGTACGCCGGGCCTGACCTGGCTGGTGGCGAGCATGGCCCGGGTGCCCCTGGCGGACGCCAGCTGCCAGCTCCTGGCCAGCGTCTTCAGCCCGCTGGACTGGCAGGAGGCCCGCCGTCTGCTCGCCCCCGGCGGTGGCCTGCTGCGCATGGGCCCGACCCGCGGCCACCTGATGCAGCTGCGCGAGCGCCTGTATGACGAGGTGCGCGACTACGACGACGAGAAGCACCTGACACTGATCCCCGAGGGCATGAAGCTGGAACACAGCGAAACCCTCGAATTCGACCTGCAGCTGGCCAGCAGCGAAGCACGTGCCGACCTTCTGGCCATGACGCCCCACGGCTGGCGCGCCAGCGCCGAACGCCGTGCCGCCGTGATCAAAGACGCCTTCGAAGTGACGGTCTCCATACGCTACGATTGGATCGTCAGAAACTAGGACCCCCGCCATGCGCCAACCCGATATCGAGATCTACCTGAAGGACGCCGACCAGGACGCCGTTTCCGCCTGGCTGGCGCAGGCCCTGGGCGACTGCTCGCCCTGGCAGCAGAAGGGCCAGACCTTCAAATGCAACGCCGGCGGCATCCCCGTGACCTGGCTGCCGCGCGCGGTGGGCAAGTGGCACAGCCTGCTGCTGGAGAGCGATGCGACGCCCTGGGAGGACGACCTCTCCTGTGCACTGGCCGCGTTCGCCGCGCTGGGCGTGGAAATCCGTTGCGCACCGGGTGGCTGGCAGGAAGAAGAAGGCGAGGACGATGCGGACCGCTGGATCAGGGTCAACGCCCAAGGCAGCAGCGAGATCGTCTGGCGCACCGACTGAGTGCAGCCGCGAGTGGTGTTGCAGAAAACAAAAGGCCCGTCATCGACGGGCCTTTTGCTTGGAGTCGTCAGACTCTGGAGACGTCTTCCGCCTGCAGGCCTTTCTGTCCCTGGATCACCGCGAATTCCACTTTCTGGCCTTCGACCAGGGAACGATGCCCATCGCCGCGGATAGCACGGTAGTGAACGAAGACATCCGGACCGCTTTCGCGCTGAATGAATCCATAGCCTTTAGCGTCATTGAACCACTTGACGGTTCCGACCTCACGATCAGCCATTACTACTCTCTCCAAACTCGCAATTTTATTGTGTTGCCCCTTATTCAAGAGGCTTAGACGGTTGGGCAAGGACGTTCTTCTTTTTATAGCCGACCGCAGTCCAGAGAGGCGTGGGCGGGTATTCCGAATAGCGTTCTTTTAACCACCGCGACCGGAGTATACGACAGGAAATGCTACAGAAAAGCACTTTTTTAGAATGCCGTGAAACCGCCGGCCGGCAGGGCTTTCACGCCCTTTTATGGGTCTTTCGGGTCACAAAATGGGGCACTCCCGGAGCGTTTGAAAAGCAACTTGGAAATGCCTTTCGCACACCCCGGTAGTTGCCCTTCTTACTTGGCCGAGAGCACGTCTTCGAGCCTCTTCGCCAGCGTCTGGTATTGGAACGCCTCGATGCGATAAGCCCAATCGAGACGACCCGCAACTTGCTCGCCGTCGAACTTGTCCTTGCGCTTCAACTGCATCCAGTACTGCTCGCCCTGCCCCAGGATGACCCCATCGAGCTGGCCACCCGCAAAGTCCTGCAGGCTGAACTCGAGCAACGGCTTGTCCTTGAACTGCACCTGGTCCAGCGGTGCGGCGTCGGCGAACTCCAGGTCGGCGAACAGCGTCGCCATGCCATTGGCCGCCGCCTCGTAGGCCAGCGTACGGTTGGCCGGCAGCTGGCGGACCTTGAGGTTCGCTTCGCCTTCGGCATCGCGGTAGACCGCCAGCCCATTGCCCTGGCGGAACTTCACCTCGACCTGGCGCACGCTGGCGAAGGGGATGCTGGCGATACGTCGATCCAGCCAGCCGAGCTCGGTCTCCGGCAGGGCGATACGCGTGTCGATCAGCCAGCTCTGGTTCTCGCCGGCCAGGCGCACCAGTTGTCCCTTGCCGCCTTGGCCCGGCTTGCCCACCAGCAGCACCTGCTCGGGCAGGCCTTCGCCCTGCAGCTTCACGCGGATGCCCTGGCCTTCGCCCTTGTCCGCCAGGCCGAGTTGGCCGTGCAGCTCGGGCTTGGCGGTGCGCGCCTCGATTTCCCGCGCATCCCCCAGGGCCCGCAGCAGGTCGGCCACCGGCTTGGCCGCCGCCGGGTAGCCGGCCTTGTCGGGCAGCACCCAGGTGCCGCTCTGCCGTGCCAGGCGCAGCAGTGGCTGCCCCGGGCGCTCCACCTCGATGCGGTCCACCTCGGCGAGCCGGCCCTGCAGCGCCGGTAGCAAGGGCGACGGCCCCTTCACCGCGAGCGGTTCGGGGGCCCGGTGCAGGCCGACATAGGCCAGCACCAGGGCGATGGCCACCAGGGCCAGGAACAACAGTGCCTTGCGTCCCATCGGTTCTCTCCTCAGGCCCGGCGACGACGCCAGAACCACAGCAGCAGCACGCCCAGGGTCAGCACCAGCGGAACCAGGACGATGTTGATGAGCTTGAGGGTACGGCCGAGTTTCTCGATATCGGCGTTGAGCTGGTAGTTGACCTCACGCAGCTCCTTGCGGATGCGCACCTTCTCCTGCATGAACTGCTGCAGGGTGGCCTGCTGTTCGGGGGTCAGTTCCAGGGCCTTGGTCGGGTCCTGGTTCTTCTGCAGGCTGGCCAGCTTCTCCTCGGTGTCGGCGAGGCGCTGCTGCAGCACCTGCTCCTGCTCGCGGAAGCGCGTCTCCGCCTCACGCTGCAGCGACTCGACCACGGTGAAGGGCCGGGTGAAGCGCCCCCGGGAGCGCACGCTGATCAGCGCTTCGGAACCGGTCAGGTTATCCAGGGCGTTGATGGCGAAGCCGGAGTTGTCGGCCCAGGGCTGCGGCACGCGCTGGCCGAAGAAGTCCTGCACCTGCACCCACATGCGATCGCTGAGCATGTCGGTGTCGGCGACCACGATGACGTTGATGTTGTCCGCCGCCTTGAGGCCGTCCTTGTGGCCCTCGATGCCATCGGGGAAGGCGCTCTGCACCGGCCCGCCGATGCGCGCGGCGATGGCGTAGCGGTCGCCGCTGGGCTTCAGCTCGCGCATCAGCACATCGGGGTTGCGCAGGGTGGCGAAGATCCCGGCATCGAAGGGCATGGCGTATTCCGAGCTCTGGATCAGCGGCGCGAAATGGGTCTTCGCACCCTCCAGCGGGCGCAGGATGCCGGCGGTGGCGACGGTGACCGTCTCCAGGCTGGAGGTGGCGATGTCGCTAGCGTCCAGGGCCTTCTTCGGCAGGCTCAGCCAACCGACGTGGCGCGCCGGGCGCTGGCCCTCGCCCATGCTCACCGACATGGCGTAGGCGCCATCGCCCACCACCTTGCCGGGCACCATCTCCAGGCCCCAGGCCTTGAACAGCGCCGGCAGGTCGGAGGCCTTGTCCTCGCCGCCCATCTCGCCGGGCATCTGCACGCCGTGGTCGGCTTCGCTGTAGGGGTCGACGAACACCAGCAGCTTGCCGCCGCGCAGGACGAACTGGTCGATGGCGTACTGGGTCTGTTGCGATAGGTTCTTCGGGTGCACCAGCAGCAGCACCGAAACCTTGCCGGGAATCTGGTCGACGCTGGGCTTGATGCTCTCGATCTGGAACAGCTGGCGGATTTCCTCCATCACCATCCAGGGCTGGCCGGGCTGGCGGGTCTGCATGTCGAAGCCGCCATTGATGGGCAACCCGGACATCACCCCGACCACCGGCCGCTGGGGCTTGGCCAGGCTCTGTACCAGGCGGCTGATCTCGTATTCGAGGAACTCCTCCTGGTCGAGGGGGAAGAACGGGATGATCTGCCGGTCATCGACGCTGTTGGTCCCGGCCAGGCCGAAGTAGACCGAATCGCCGCCCTGCTGCAGCGGCACCGCCTGCAGGCCGAACTCGGCGGCCTTGTCCTCGTCCTCGGAGAAGGGCTCGAGGTCGACGATGTGCAGCTTGATCTTGCCGTCCGACGCCTGGGCATAGGCCTTGAGCATCTCTTCCACGCGCTTGGCGTAGTTGCGCAGCACCACCAGGTCCTTGGCGGATTTGTCGGAGTAGAAGAAGTACAGGTTGATGGGCTCGTCCAGCTCCCCGAGGATCTGCCGGGTGCCGTCGGAAATGGTGTAGAGCTTCTGCTCGGTGAGGTCGATGCGGGCGTTGGTCAGCGCCAGCCCGGAGACCATGTTGAACGCCAGGAAGGCCAGGGCGATAAGCAGCAGGCCGGCGCTGGAATACATCAGTTTCTTCATGTCAGTCGGCCTTCTTCAGATCGACCACCACGGCGGTGGCGGCCAGCCAGGCGGCGATCAGGGTGACGAAATAAAGCAGGTCGCGCAGGTCGATCACGCCCTTGCTGATGGCCTCGAAGCGGGTCAGGAAACTCAGCGAGGCGACCGCGTCCAGCAGCCATTGCGGGGCCCAGGCGCTGAAGGCGTCGAGCACCAGCGGGAAGCCGCTGACCATGAACAGGAAGCACATGACCACGGCGAGGATGAAGGCGATCACCTGGTTCTTGGCCAGCGCCGACATGCACGAGCCGATGGCCAGGTACGAGCCCGCCAGCAGCCAGCTGCCGATGTAGCCGGTGACGATGGCGCCGTTGTCCGGCTCGCCCAGGTAGTTGACCGTGACGATCATCGGGAAGGTCAGCAGCAGCGCCAGGCCGGCGAAGGCCCAGGCGGCGAGGAACTTGCCGGTGACCGCCTCGAAGCGGGTGATCGGCAACGTCATCAGCAGCTCGATGGAGCCTGACTTGCGCTCCTCCGCCCACAGGCGCATGGCAATGGCCGGCACCAGGAACAGGTAGAGCCAGGGGTGGAAGTTGAAGAAGGGCGCGAGGCTGGCCTGGCCGCTCTCGAAGAAACCACCCAGGTAGAAGGTGAAGACCCCGGACAGCACCAGGAAGATCACGATGAACACATAGGCCAGCGGCGTGGCGAAGTAGCTCGCCAGCTCGCGCTTGAATATGACCGGCAACTGCTTCATGCCGCCTCTCCCCGGGTCAGGCTGCGGAACACTTCATCCAGGCGACCCCGCTCGACATCCAGCTCCTTGACCTTCCAGCCGCGCTGGTGGATGAGCTGGTTGACCTGCGGGAAGATCACCTCGCCAGGCTTGGCCAGCACCGTCAGGCCGCTGCCGTGGGGGTTCTCCTCCACGCCGGCAACGCCCGGCAATACCGCCAGGGCCAGTGGGTCCAGGGGCTCGTCGGCCACCAGGGTCACCGCCTGGTGATAGCGCGAACGGCTCTCCAGCTCGTAGGGGGTGCCATCGGCCACCAGCTTGCCGGCGGCGATCACCACCGCGCGGGTGCACACCGCCGCCACCTCTTCGAGGATGTGGGTGGAAATGATCACGATCTTGTCCTGGGCCAGGCTCTGGATCAGCTGGCGCACCTGGTGCTTCTGGTTAGGGTCGAGGCCGTCGGTGGGCTCGTCGAGGATCAGCACGCGAGGGTCGTGGAGAATCGCCTGGGCCAGGCCGACACGGCGCTTGAAGCCCTTGGACAGGGTATCGATGGATTGCCCCAGCACCTTGTCCAGCTCCACCTGGCCGGCGGCGCGGGTCACCCGCTGCTTCTTCTCGGCGCCACGGAAGCCGCGTACCTCGGCGATGAATTCGAGGAAGCCGCGCACCGTCATGTCGCCATAGCAGGGCGCACCTTCGGGGAGGTAGCCGATCTGCTGCTGGGCCTGGAGGGTGCGGGTCTGGATGTCGAAGCCGAGCACGCTCGCAGTGCCGGAGGTCGGCGCGAGGAACCCGGTGAGCATCTTCATGGTGGTGGACTTGCCGGCACCGTTCGGGCCGAGGAAGCCGAGCACCTCCCCCTGCTGGACGCCGAAGGACAGGTCATCCACCACTGTGTGCTGCGCGAAACGCTTGGTCAGTTTTTTTAGTTCGATCATGGCCTCTACCCCAAAGGGAAAAGCCCCCGGCCATGCTGGCCGCTGGGGCCTTGCAAAACGCCGGCGGACTATAAGGAGTCCCCCGGCGGCATAGCAAGACAGCAGAAGATTCCGGAAGTTTCCTGATGGCCCCATGGTTTTCAGACCGTTAGGTGCTTTTTGCGGCTGGATGGCGAATACGGCAAACTAGCCACCCCGAGCACTCGCTCGTTCGACTACAGACTCCGTATGACCCGCTCGCCCTTCCGCCGCCTGGCCTTCGGTACCCTGCGCCGCCTCCTTTATCTCTGGGTGCGCTCGGAAACCATCAACCAGTCCGCCTTCACCCTCAAGCTCGACCGCAGCAAGCCGGTGCTCTATGTGCTCCAGCAACCTTCGGCCAGCGACCTGGCGGTGGTGGACCGGGAGTGCACCAAGGCCGGCCTGCCCCGCCCGGTGCTGCCGGTGGCGGTGGGCGACACCCTCGAGCCCGCCGCCTTCTTCTACCTGACCCCCGAACCCGGCTGGTTCGGCGGCCAGGACAAGCGCGGCACCTCGCCGACCCTGGTGCGGGTGCTCGACGCCATCCAGCAGCACGCCGTGGATGACGCGCAGATCATTCCGGTCACGGTGTTCTGGGGCCAGTCCCCGGACCGCGAGACCAGCCCCTGGAAGCTGCTGTTCGCCGACAGCTGGGCTGTCACCGGGCGCCTGCGCAAGCTGGTCAGCATCCTCATCCTCGGGCGCAAGACCCGCGTGCAGTTCTCCGCCCCCATCCACCTGCGCGAGCTGATCGCCCAGGGCAAGGGCCCCGAGCGCACCCAGCGCATGGTGCAGCGCATCCTGCGGGTGCACTTCCGCAACCAGAAGACCGCCGTCATCGGCCCCGACCTCTCCCACCGCCGCAACCTGGTCAAGGGCCTGGTGCACGCGCCCCAGGTGCGCCAGGTGATAGCCGAGGAAGCCGAGCGCGAGAAGATCAGCCCGGCCAAGGCCGAGGCCCAGGCGCTGAAGTACGGCAACGAGATCGCCTCCGACTTCGCCTACACCGCCATCCGCTTCCTCGAAGTGGTGCTGAGCTGGTTCTGGAACAAGCTCTATGAAGGCATCAAGGTCAACCACATCGAAGGGGTGCAGGAGATCGCCCAGGGCCACGAAGTCATCTACGTGCCCTGCCACCGCAGCCACATCGACTACCTGCTGCTCTCCTACCTGCTGTTCCGCAACGGCCTGACCCCACCGCACATCGCGGCCGGCATCAACCTCAATATGCCGGTGATCGGTGGCCTGCTGCGTCGCGGCGGCGCCTTCTTCATGCGCCGTACCTTCAAGGGCAACCCGCTCTACACCGCGGTGTTCAACGAATACCTGCACACCCTGTTCAGCCGTGGCTTCCCGGTGGAGTACTTCGTCGAGGGCGGACGTTCGCGCACCGGCCGCATGCTCCACCCGAAAACCGGCATGCTCGCCATCACCCTGCGCAGCTTCCTGCGCTCCTCGCGCCTGCCCATCGTCTTCGTGCCGGTCTACATCGGCTACGAGCGCGTGCTGGAAGGCCGCACCTACCTGGGCGAGCTGCGTGGCGCGAGCAAGAAGAAAGAATCCATCTTCGACATCTTCAAAGTCATCGGCGCCCTCAAGCTACGCTTCGGCAGCGTCGCGGTGAACTTCGGCGAGCCGATCAAGCTCGCCGAATTCCTCGACCAGGAACAGCCGACCTGGCGCGACCAGGAACTGGGCCCGCAGTACCGCCCGGAATGGCTCAGCGACACCACCAACAAGCTGGCCACCCGCGTCGCCCGCCACCTCAACGACGCGGCGGCGATCAACCCGGTCAACCTGGTGGCCCTGGCGCTGCTGTCCACCAGCCGCCTGGCCCTGGACGAACGCGCCCTGACCCGCGTGCTCGACCTCTACCTGGCCCTGCTGCGCGCCGTGCCCTACTCGCCCCACGCCACCCTGCCGGAAGGCGATGGCCAGGCGCTGATCCAGTACGTGCAGAGCATGAACCTGCTGGCCGAGCAGAAGGACGCCCTGGGCAAGATCCTCTACCTGGACGAGCAGAACGCCGTCCTGATGACCTACTACCGCAACAACGTGCTGCACATCTTCGCCCTGCCGGCGCTGCTCGCCAGCTTCTTCCAGAGCAGCGGGCGCATGAGCCGCGAGCAGATCCTGCGCTACACCCGCGCGCTCTACCCCTACCTGCAGGCCGAACTGTTCATCCGCTGGAACCTGGACGAGCTGGATGCCGTGGTCGACCAGTGGCTGGAGGCCTTCGTCGAACAGGGGCTGCTGAAGTTCGAGAACGAAACCTATGTGCGCCCGGCGCCGAGCTCGCGCCAGTTCGTGCTGCTGACGCTGCTCTCGCGCTCCATCGCCCAGACCCTGCAACGCTTCTACATGGCCATCGCCCTGCTGCTCAACGCCGGGCAGAACCAGTTGGCCGCCGAGGAACTGGAAGACCTGTGCACCGTGATGGCCCAGCGCCTGTCGATCCTCCACGGCCTCAACGCCCCGGAGTTCTTCGACAAGAGCCTGTTCCGCCACTTCATCCAGACCCTCCTCGACCAGCGCGTGCTGCGCCAGGACGAAGCCGGCAAGCTCAGCTACCACCCAGCCCTGGGTGACCTCGCCGAAGGCGCGGCCAAGCGCGTGCTGCCGGCCGAGATCCGCCTGTCGATCCGCCAGGTCGCCCTGGAACGCCAGGGCGAAGCCGAGACCGAAGCGCCGGTCGACGCGCCCTGACCCCCCGGCCGGCCCCGCCCGGGGCCGGCCCTCCTCCTCCGAACATTTAGGGAACTCGCCTACAAGCCGCTGGGGAGCGTGCCGAGCGGCCTGCTCGTGCCCGCTCAGTACCATGGCCGGCCTGCGCCCAGCAGGACTCCTTCAACGAGGACGATGCCGACCATGCTGCTCAGATCAATCCCCATCCAGAACGCCGAGGGCCAGACGCTCAATGCCGCCATCCTCTGCTGTTTCGGAATCGCCGCCCTGGAGCGCGACTTCCTTCTCTATACCCTCGACGAGCCCCAACCCGGCCGACGCTGCAAGGCCTACATCGCCGAGCTCACCCTCAATCCCGAGGGCTACAGCCTGAACGCCATCGAGGACCACCACTGGAGCCAGGTGAAACGGGTGCTCAAGGAGCTGACCCGGGAGCGCTGCTCATGAGCCCCCGCCAGCATGCGCTGCAATTCCACCTGCTGAACCTCAAGGCGCTGCCGCTGATCCAGCCCATGAAACCGAGCCGCGTGGAAGAGCACCGCACGGTGCTGCTCGACCGCGACGCGCTGGAGCGGCTCATGGCCGTCGCCAGCAAGGCCCACCGCGAGCAGGAGCACGGCACCTGGAATATCGCCGCGGCGCCAGGCAAGGCAGCGCCACCCGCGACATCCGGTCGCGCGGCGCATCTGCAGCGCCTGGAAAGGGACCTCGCCGAGCGCATGGAGCGACTCCAGCAGCAGGCCCGCGAACTGGCCAGGCGCGAAGCGGAACTGGAGCGCCGGGAATCCAGCCTGGCCGAGCGCGAGGCGGCGCAGCGCCAGCGCGGCCGGAGCATGGCGCTGCGACTGGAACATCTGGTCAGCGCCCAGCGGCGCCTGCAGGAACTCAGCCGCGTGTTGCAGGAGCGTGCGCCGGTCTCGAAGGCCGACGCCGACGGTCGATGATCCGATCCGGGCGCACGGGTGCTGTACCCCCGCGCCCTCACTTCTATAGTGTGTCTATCGCCGCCAACGGACCACGAGACCCCCATGAAATCGCCCAGCCTGCTGCTCGCCAGCGCCCTGCTCGTCGCCTGCACCACCGTCCAGTCCCCGACCCAGGCCCATCTCAATGGCGAGGTCTTCTACCTGCAACGCAGCGCCTTGCCGCCGGATGCCACGCTGCGCGTCTCGCTGCAGGACGTCTCGCTGGCCGATGCCCCCGCCCGCGAGCTCGCCTACCAGCAGGGCCGGGTCGAAGGCCAGGTGCCCCTGCCCTTCCAGCTCAGCTACGACCCGGCCAACCTGCAGCCCGGCCATGACTATGCGGTGAGCGCGCGCATCGAGCGCGACGGCAAGCTGCTGTTCATCAGCACCGAGCGCCACTCGGTTAAACTCGACGGCAGCGACCCGCAGCCCCTGCGCATCAAGGTCGATGCCGTTCCCTGACAACCCGCCTTTCCGCCACAAGGATGCCGCCATGTTCCGACTCACCACCCTGGTCGCCGGCCTCGCCCTCTCCGCCAGCGCCTTCGCCCTCTCCCTCAGCGACCTCAGCCAGCAGGACGCCAGCGGCGGCCTCAAGGACGCGCTCACCCAGGGCGCCAAGGTCGCCGTGCAGCAACTCGGCAAGCCGGGCGGCTTCAGCGAAAACCCCGAAGTGCGCATCGAGCTGCCGGGCAAACTCGGCAAGGCCGCCAAGACCATGAAGATGATGGGCATGGGTGCCCAGGTCGACCAGCTGGAAGCCAGCATGAACAAGGCCGCCGAAGCCGCCGTGCCGGAAGCCCAGGCGCTGCTGGTGGACGCGGTGAAGAAGATGACCGTGCAGGACGCCAAGGGCATCCTCTCCGGCCCCGAGGATTCCGCCACCCAGTACCTGAACAAGACCAGCCGCGAACAGCTGCGCGCCAAGTTCCTGCCCATCGTCAAGAAAGCCACCGACCAGGTCGGCCTGGCCAAGCAGTACAACAGCTTCGCCGGCCAGGCCGCGAGCTTCGGTGTGGTCGACGCCAAGAGCGCCAACATCGAAAGCTACGTGACCGAAGAAGCCCTCGACGGCCTGTTCAAGATGATCGCCGACCAGGAAGCCAGCATCCGCAAGAACCCAGCCGCCGCGGCCACCGGCCTGGCGAAAAAGGTCTTCGGCGTACTCTGAGCCTCAGCCCGAAACGAAAAAGCCCGGCCAAGCGCCGGGCTTTTCTGTTCAAGCACCGTAGGTTGGCGCCGAGCGCAGCGAGGCCCAACGTGCCCGGGTTCAACCCAACCTGCAAATGCCTTATGGGAGTTGCCCCGTGGGAATTCATTCGCGAAAAGAGCCCGCACCCGGCATCGCATCTGGGTGGCCCCATGGGCGATGGATTGGCCCAACCTACGTCCCCGGCGAAACCGCACCGCCCACCACCTCGACGCGGGAATCCCCCAGCGCCTCATCCAGCCCCTGGTGGAACCAGCGCAGCGCCTGCTCGTAGCGCCCATGCCAGAGGCGGTCGCTAGCGCCGGCGCGGATGCCGTCCTGCACCCGTGCGGCCATGGCGAAGTCCTCCTCCAGGGCGGAATAAAGGATCTCGTTGTTCTTCTCGAAGTAGCGCCGGGCCTTGTCCGTCGCCGGTTCCTCCAGCAGCAGGTTGTAGCCCAGCACGCGGGTGGCCAGCGGGCCGTCGGGGAAGACGCTGGAGAAGTCGATGTGGTCCGGCTCCACCAGCACCAGGGTGTTGGGCCAGATGAAGTACAGCAGGTTGCCGTGGCGCCGCAGGTCCCACTCGGATTCCGGCTGCGCCAGCACCTCGCGCAGGTTGCGCTTCACGTAGTAGTTGCGGATGTGCCGGCCGAAGCGCTCGAACAGCCCCAGGTTGGGCCAGAACAGGGGGTCGATGGTGGCCTGGTGCGCCTTGGCCACGTGGTAGTTCTCCAGGAAGGTGTCGATGGTCAGCTTCCAGTTCACCGGCCGGAGGATGTCGCGCGGGTCGAAAAGCACCTGCCCCTCCAGGGCGAAGCTGTTGAAATCAGCCATCAGCTCGGGGCCGAAGAACGCCGGCATGTCCAGTGCGGGGCCGGGCGAGTGGCGCGCCCAGATTGCGCCGAAACACTCGGCCACCGGCACCTCGGTGAGGTTCAGGCAACCGCGGTCGACGCCCTCGAAACCGTAGCCGTGGGGAATGCCGCGCAGCTGCCCATCGGGGTTGTAGGCCCAGGCGTGGTAGGGGCAGACGAACACCCGGTTGGCACCTTCCGCCTCCGCCACCAACTGGGTGCCACGGTGCTTGCAGACGTTGAGGAAGCCGCGCAACCGCCCCGCCTCGTCACGCACCAGCAGCAATGGCGCCAGCAGGTCCCGGGTGATGAAGCGCCCCGCCGTCACCTCGCTGGAGCGCGCCACCAGCAGCGGCTCGCGGCGCAATACCTCGTCCCGCTCACGCCGGTAACGCGCCTCGTCGAGGTAGCTGTCCACCGCCAGCGATGAAGGCGCCTCCAGACAGTCGGATTGTCCTCGCTCGGCCAGCGCCAGCGTCTTCTTCAGCAGTTCCACCTGTGTCGCGTGCTGCATGCCTGCCTCTTCTTGTTGTTGGGGTCATGTCGGCTGGAGTGGCGCCAGGGCACCCCGGATGAAATGCCAGAGCTGCCGCGACAGCTGATCGGCCGGCGGGCGCGGCGAACGGCCGAGGGCTTCGAGCAGGGCCTGGTGCATGCCACCGAGGATCATCGCCGAGACCAGCTCCGGGTCGAGGCTGGCGTTCAACTGCCCGGCAACCTGGCCCCGGCGGATGTTGTCAGCACCCTGGCGTACGTTCTCGGTGATGCGCCGGGCTTCCAGCGCCGCCACCTCCGGCTCCCGCGCCAGGCTCACCAACAGCAGCGGTGCCAGGGGCTCGGCATAGACGAACTGCACCGCGCGGCGCACCCGCTGCTCCTCGCGGCTGCACCAGTCCTCGGCACCGGGCAGCGGGTCGGCGACCATCACCTCGGCCTGGTAGCGGTCGTGGAAGTCCTCGGCCACCGCGGCCAGCAGCCCGGCGCGGGAGGCGAAGTAGCGGTAGATCAGCCCCACCGAGACGCCGGCCCGCTCCGCCACCCGCCCCACTTCCAGGCCGCCGCCGAGCTCCAGCAATTCGTCGCGGGCGGCATCCAGCAGGCTGGCACGGGTTCTCTGGGCCTTGGGGGAAAGATCGGTCACGGGGCTCTCGATAAAGCGCTGGACAGGAAAAGTGAATTCAGTTTACTTATTTCTCCCCACACGCCAAGCCCCGATCCAATAAAAACCACGGAGCGCTTCCATGACCGATTCCACCGTCCACTACGCGGTCGACGGCCGCATCGCCACCCTCACCCTCAACCGCCCCGAGCGGCTCAACGCCATCGACGACCGTCTCCCCGCCGACCTCGAAGCCGCCGTGCTGCGCGCCAATGCCGACGACGCGGTGCACGTCATCGTCCTCACCGGTGCCGGCCGTGGTTTCTGCAGCGGCTACGACCTCAAGTTCTTCGCCGAGAACCCGCGCGGCATCTACGGCAGCCAGGAAATGCCCTGGGACCCGATGGTCGACTACGCGCTGATGAAGAAGAACACCGAGCACTTCATGAGCCTGTTCCGCAGCTACAAGCCGGTGATCGCCAAGGTGCACGGCCCGGCGGTGGCCGGCGGCAGCGACATCGCCCTGTGCTGCGACCTGATCCTGATGGCCGACGAAGCGGTGATCGGCTATCCGCCGGCGCGGGTCTGGGGCTGCCCGACCACCGCCATGTGGGTCTACCGCCTGGGCCCGGAGAAGGCCAAGCGCATGCTCCTCACCGGCGACCTCATCGACGGCCGCGAGGCCCAGCGCCTGGGCCTGGTCTACCAGAGCGTGCCCCTGGCCGAGCTGGACGCAGCGGTGGAAGCGCTCACCGCGCGCATGCAGGGCATCCCCAGGAACCAGCTGATGATGCAGAAGCTGATGATCAACCAGGCCTTCCACAACATGGGCCTGGAAACCACGCAAATGTTCGCCACACTGTTCGACGGCATCACCCGCCATAGCCCGGAAGGCGTGCGCTTCAAGGCACGTTGCGAGGAAGTCGGGTTCGCCCAGGCGGTGAAGGAGCGCGATTCGGGCCAGCCCATTCCCTGAGCCCCGCCGTCCCACGAGTACAGGAGGTGTTCGATGACGACGCAACAACCGCCGGCCGAGCTTCCCAGCATCCCCGCCCTGCTCGCCTGGCGCGCCCGGCAGACGCCCGACTGGCCCGCCGCCCAGGTGCGGGCAAACGACGCCTGGCGCAGCCTCGACTGGGGCGAAGTGGCACGCCGCAGCGAGGCCCTGGCCAGGGCCCTGGTCGCCGCCGGCGTCGAGCCCGGTGACCGCGTGGCGATCTGGTGCCGCACCCGCCTCGAATGGAGCCTGCTGGACTTCGCCGTGCTCATGGCCGGCGCCGTCAGCGTTGGCCTCTACCCGAGCCTCACCCTGGCGCAGGCGGCCCAGCAACTGCAGCGTGCGGATTGCCGCCTGCTGTTCGTCGAGCGCCTGGAACAGGCCCGCGGCGTCTCGCTGCCGGGCTTGCGCGTGGTGGCCATCGACAGCGGGGAGGACGGCGCCGCGACGGGCCTGGACGCCTTCATCGCCGAGGGCGACGGGGTGAGCGCCGAGCAGGTCCGCCAACGCTGGCAAGCCCTCGACCGCCAGGCCCTGGCCAACCTGGTGTTCACCTCCGGCACCACCGGCGAGCCCAAGGCCGCCATGCTCAGCCACGGCAACCTGCTGGCTGCCATCAGTGCCTACCAACTGCCGCCCCCGCGCTACACCGGGCTCGCCTTCCTGCCCATGGCCCATGTCGGCGAACGGGTGATCGGCCACTACCAGCGCCTCTGGTGTGGCGCCCAGGCCGCCTACGTGCCGGATATCAATGATGTGCCCCGGACCATCGCCGAGGTGCAGCCGGACTTCTTCGGCAGCGTGCCCAGGCTCTTCGAAAAGCTCCACGCCGCCGTCATGGCCCAGCGTCAGACCCTGGCGCCCGGCAAGCGCCGCGTCCTCGACTGGGCCCTGCGCACCGGTATTCGCCAGCGCGGCGGGCTGCGCCTGCAACTGGCCCGGCGCCTGGTGCTCAACGGCCTGCGCCAGCGCCTGTTCGGCTCGCGCATCCGCGCCCTGGTCAGCGGTGGCGCGCCGCTGGACGCCGAGCTGGTGAACTTCTTCGCCGCCCTCGGCCTGCCCCTGTACGAAGGCTGGGGCATGTCCGAGTCCACCGCCTTTCTCACCAGCAACGAAGGCGGCCCGAGCAAGGCCGGCTCGGTGGGCCGGCCCTTGCCCGGCGTGGAAGTGCGCATCGCCGACGACGGCGAGGTGCTGGTGCGCGGCCCCCATGTGTTCCAGGGCTACTTCCAGCAACCGGAGAAGACCGCCGAAACCTTCACCCTCGATGGCTGGCTGCGCAGCGGCGACCTGGGGCGGATCGACGCCACCGGCTACCTCTGGCTGACCGGTCGCAAGAAGGAACTGATCATCACTGCAGGCGGCAAGAACATCGCCCCGACGCCCATCGAGACGCGCCTCAAGCAACACCCGCTGGTGGAACAGGCGCTGGTGCACGGGGACAGGCGCAAGCACCTCAGCGCCCTGCTCGCCCTGGAGCCGCAAAGCCTGGCCATCTGGGCGAAACGCCAGGGCCTGGCGGGCGATGCCGACGCCTGGCTGCAGGCACCGGCGCTGCTGGCGGAGCTGCAGGGGCACATCGACAGCATCAACGCAGAGCTGTCCCAGGTGGAGCGGATCAAGGCCTGGGCCCTGCTGCCGCGCCTGCTCAGCCAGGAGCAGGACGAACTGACGCCAACGCAGAAGCTCAAGCGCCTGGTGGTGGAGCGCAACTTCGCGTTGCTGCTGGATGGGATGTACGAATGAGTCGATGGGTTTCGCTGCGCTCTACGCCATCCTACGGACAGTCCGTAGGTCGGGTGCAACCCGACGGCCCGTTGCCCGGAGCATCGCGGGTTTCACCCGCCCTACAGAAGGAACCCAGGCGGTAGGTTGGCGCCGAGCGCAGCGAGGCCCAACGCGCGGTGCCTGAGGTGGCATCGCAACGTTGGGCCTAGTACCTCAGCCCGGCCTACACGGCGCGGGGCATTTCCTTGACCCGGAACCAGGCCGCGTAGAGCGCCGGCAGGAACAGCAGGGTCAACGCCGTGGCGACGATCAGGCCGCCCATGATGGCGACGGCCATGGGGCCGAAGAACACACTGCGCGACAGCGGGATCATCGCCAGCACCGCCGCCAGGGCGGTGAGCACGATGGGCCGGAAGCGGCGCACCGTGGCTTCGATGATGGCGTGCCACTTGTCCAGGCCGGCGGCGATGTCCTGCTCGATCTGGTCCACCAGGATCACCGAGTTGCGCATGATCATCCCCGACAGGGCGATGGTGCCGAGCATGGCCACGAAGCCGAAGGGCTGGCGGAACACCAGGAGGAACAGAGTCACCCCGATCAGCCCCAGGGGCGCGGTGAGGAACACCATCGCCGTACGCGAGAAGCTCTTCAGCTGCAGCATCAGCAACGTCAGCACCACGACGATGAACAGCGGCACGCCGGCGTTCACCGACTTCTGCCCACGGGTCGAGTCTTCCACGGTGCCGCCTACATCCAGCAGGTAGCCGCTGGGCAGTTCGGCGCGAATCGGCTCCAGGGTCGGCAGAATCTGCGCCACCAGGCTGGCCGGCAGCGACTTGTCGTAGATGTCGGCGCGCACGGTCACGGTAGGCAGGCGGTTGCGGTGCCAGATGATGCCTTCCTCGAAACCGTATTCCAGGGTGGCGATCTGCGACAGGGGCACACTCTTGCCACTGTCGGTGGGCACCGCCAGGCTCGGCAGCAGGGCCAGCTCCTGGCGCTCACGCGGGGTGCCGCGCAGGAGGATGTCGATCAACTCGTTGTCCTCGCGGAACTGGCTGACCGTGGAACCGGTGAGCGAGCTCTGCAGGAAGCGCGACAGGTCGGCGGTGCTCACGCCCAGGGCGCGGGCGCGGTCCTGGTCGATGTTCAGGCGCACCACCTTGCTCGGCTCTTCCCAATCCAGGTGCACGTTCACCACGTGGGGGTTCTCGCGCACCTTGTCGGCCACCTTGCGGGCGTAGGCGCGGACTTCGTCGATGTGCTCGCCGGAGACGCGGAACTGCACCGGGTAACCCACGGGCGGGCCGTTCTCCAGGCGCGAGACGCGGGTGCGCAGGCTGGGGAACTCGTCGTTGAGCGTCTGGATCAGCCAGCTGCGCAGGGCCTCGCGGTCCTCGATGGTCTTGGCCAGCACCACGAACTGGGCGAAGCTCGCCGCCGGCAGTTGCTGGTCCAGCGGCAGGTAGAAGCGCGGCGAACCGGTGCCCACGTAGGCCACGTAGTTATCCACACCCGAGTGCTCCTTGATCATCTTCTCCAGGCGCGTCACTTCGGCTTCGGTGTTGCTCAGCGAGGAGCCCTCGCCCAGCTTCAGGTCGACCATCAGCTCCAGGCGCCCGGAGGCCGGGAAGAACTGCTGGGGCACGAAGCGGAACATCGCGATGGCGGCGACGAAGGCCACCAGGGTCAGGACGATCACCGTCTTGCGCCGACGCACGCACCACTCCACCACGCGCCGCACGCGCTGGTAGAAGGGCGTCGCGTAGGGGTCGTGGGCGCCGCTGCCGCCATGCTTCTCGGCGTGGCGCTTGGCCAGGTCCGGCAGCAGGCGGTCACCCAGGTAGGGCACGAAGACCACGGCGGCGATCCAGGACACCAGCAGGGCGATGGTCACCACCTGGAAGATCGAACGGGTGTATTCGCCGGTGCCCGATTGCGCGGTGGCGATGGGCAGGAAGCCGGCGGCGGTGATCAGGGTGCCGGTGAGCATGGGGAAGGCCGTACTGGTCCAGGCATAGCTGGCCGCCTTGAGCCGGTCGTAGCCCTGCTCCATCTTGATGGCCATCATCTCCACCGCGATGATCGCGTCGTCCACCAGCAAGCCCAGCGCCAGCACCAGCGCGCCGAGGGAAATCTTGTGCAGGCCGATACCCAGGTAGTACATGGCGGCGAAGGTCATCGCCAGTACCAGGGGGATCGACAGCGCCACCACCAGGCCGGTGCGCAGGCCCAGGGAGAAGAAGCTCACCAGCAGCACGATGATCAGCGCCTCGGTGAGCACGCGGACGAACTCGCCCACGCCGGTCTTCACCGCTGCCGGCTGGTCGGAGACCTTGCGCAGCTGCATGCCGGCCGGGAGGGTTTCCTGCAGGCGGGCGAACTCGCCTTCCAGGGCCTGGCCGAGGATGAGGATGTCACCGCCCGCCTTCATCGAGACCGCGAGGCCGATGGCGTTTTCGCCCATGAAGCGCATGCGCGGCGCGGGTGGGTCGTTGAAGCCACGGTGCACGTCGGCGACATCGCCGATGCGGAAGGTGCGGTCACCCACGCGGATGGGGAAGTCGCGAATCTCCTTCACCGAGTCGAAGCGCCCGCTGACGCGCAACTGCACGCGGTCGCTGGCCGTCTCGAAGAAGCCGGCGGCGGCCACGGCGTTCTGCTCTTCCAGCGCCTGCTGCACGGCGGCCAGCGGCAGGCCCAGGGTGGCGGCCTTGGTGTTGGAGAGCTCGATCCAGATCTTCTCGTCCTGCAGGCCGAGCAGCTCGACCTTGCCCACGTCCTTGACCCGCTGCAGCTGCAGCTGGATGCGGTCGGCGTAGTCCTTGAGCACGGCGTAGTCGAAGCCCTCGCCGGTCAGCGCGTAGATGTTGCCGAAGGTGGTGCCGAATTCATCGTTGAAGAACGGCCCCTGGATGCCCTGGGGCAAGGTGTGGCGAATGTCGCTGACCTTCTTGCGCACCTGGTACCAGAGCTCGGGGATCTCGTTGGAATGCATCGAGTCCCGCGCGAGGAAGGTCACCTGGGATTCGCCGGGGCGGGAGAAGGAAATGATCTTGTCGTACTCGCCGGTCTCCATGAGCTTCTTTTCGATGCGCTCGGTGACCTGGCGGGACACTTCCTCGGCGCTGGCGCCGGGCCAGTTGGTGCGGATCACCATGGCCTTGAAGGTGAAGGGCGGGTCTTCGCTCTGCCCCAGCTTGGTGTAGGAGATCGCACCGACTATGCCCAGCAGCAGCATGATGTAGAGGACGATCTGACGGTTCTTCAGCGCCCAGGCGGAAAGGTTGAAGTTCACTCTGCCCTACTCCTTGGCGATCAGCTTCACCGCGCGGTTGGCGCGGTCCACGGGGCGGACTTCCTGGCCTTCACGCAGCACCTGGACACCGGCGGCGACCACCCAGTCCTCGGGCTTCAGGCCTTCGAGCACCGGTACGCGGTCTTCACCGTAGGGGCCGACGCGCACGGGGCGGCGTTCGATCTTCGAGCTGTCCGGGTTCACCACCCAGACGTAAGGCGCACCGGCTTCGGCGGTGAGCGCCGAGAGCGGTACCGACAGCGGCACCTCGCCGTTGGCCTGGATGTAGACGCGGGCGCTCTGGCCCAGCTCGGCGGGCACCTCGCCGGCGGTGAAGGCGATGCGCGCGGCGAAGGTGCGCGACTGCTGGTCGGCAGCCGGCGAGAGCTCGCGGATGCGCCCGGGGAAACGCTTGTCGGGCTGCGACCAGAGTTCGACGGCCACTTCCTGGCCGATCTTGAAGCGGTCGATGGCGTGCTCCGGCAGACTGATCAGCACTTCGCGCTCGCCGTCGGCGGCCAGGGTGAACACGGTCTGCCCGGCGGCAACCACCTGACCCACTTCCGCGCGGCGGGTGGCGATCACGCCGTTCTGCGAGGCGCGCAGCACGGCATAGCCGGCCTGGTTGCTGGCCACGTTGAATTCGGCCTGGATCTGTTTCAGCCGCGCCTCGCCGGAGCGGTACTGGTTTTCGACGTTGTCGAACTGCGAGGGGCTGATGAGCTTGCGGTCCAGCAGGGTCTTGTAGCGGTCACGCTCGGCGCGCACCAGCTTGAGGTTGGCCTCGGCCGCCGTCACCTGGGCGCGGGACGCTTCCAGTTGCAGGCGCACATCCTGCGGGTCGAGCTCGGCCAGCGGCTGCTCGGCCTTCACCCGGTCCCCCACGTCCACCAGTCGCCGGGTGATCTTGCCGCCGATGCGGAACGCCAGTTCCGGCTCCAGCCTGGCGCGCACTTCGCCCGGGTAGGTCACCATCGCGTCGCCGGCGGGCTGTGGCTGCACCACCATGGCCGGGCGTATCGATTGCTGGACGGTCTCGCTGTTGCCACAGGCACCGACGAGCAAAGAGAGTGTCAAAGGCAGAGCGAGGGGCAGGACATGGCGGAACATGGTGTATGACCTTTCGCAAAAGTGCTGTTGGAATATTTATACTGCCGAGTATAGTAAAAATAGCAAACTCACCAGTCCAGTATTTAAACGCGAATGTCTGACAAAACTTTACAAGCCAGCGGCCCCGGCCGCCCCAAGGACCCGGCCAAGCGTGCGGCGATCCTCGAGGCGGCCAAGTCGCTGTTCCTCAGCAAGGGTTACGACGGCAGCAGCATGGACGCCATCGCCGCCGAAGCCGGGGTCTCCAAACTCACCGTGTACAGCCACTTCACCGACAAGGAGACGCTGTTCTCCGCCGCGGTGAAGGCCAAGTGCATGGAGCAGTTGCCGGAGCTGCTGTTCGAATTGCCCCTCGGTGGGACCATCGAAACTGTGCTACGCAACATCGGCATGGGTTTCCAGGCGCTGATCAACAGCAGCGAGTCCATCGAACTGCACCGTTTGATGGCCACCCTGGGCAACCAGGACCCGAAGCTCTCGAAGCTGTTCTTCGATGCCGGCCCGCAGCAGATCCTCAATGAGATGGAGCGCCTGCTGATCCAGGCGGACAAGGCCGGCAAGCTGCGCATCGACAAGCCGATCAACGCCGCCGAGCACTTCTTCTGCCTGATCAAGGGCGGGCACAACTTCCGCCTGCTGATCGGCTGCGCCACGCCCCTCCAGGGTGAAGAGGCCGAGCAGCATGTGCAGGAAGTGGTGGAGCTGTTCCTCCGCGCCTACCGCGCCGAGGACGTCACCCCCGCCGCACGAACCTGACCCGCGCCCGCTTGGGCCGCAGGGAGAACCAGCCCTGGGGCTCGATCGGCCCCAGCGGCTCGACGTCCCAGTGCTCGACCCACCAGGCCAGGGACACCGCCAGGTCCATCATCGCCATGGCCGTGCCCGGGCAGGCGCGGTCCCCCAGCCCGAAGGGGAAGTAGGCGCCCTTGGGCCAGGTCGAAGGCTCGATGAAGCGTTGCGGGCGGAATTCCAGCGGCGCCTCGAACCAGCGCGGGTCGCGGTGGGTGATCCAGCTCGACAGCATGACGATGTCGCCCTTCTTCAGCTCCTGCCCGAACACCTCCACATCCGCCGTCAGTTGCCGGGGCACCAGGCCATAGGCCGGCGGGTAGATGCGCAGGCTTTCCTGGATCACCGCCCGCAGCAGCGGGCACTGGCGCAGGTCGGCCACGCCCTGTACCCGGCTCCAGTCCACACCCTTGAGTTCGTCCCGCAGTGCCTCGCGCACCTCCGGGTGCTGGGCAAGCAGCAGCTGCGCCCAGGTCAGGGTCGCACCGGTGGACTGGTGCCCCGCCATCAGCAGCGTGGCCAGTTCGTCGCGCTGCACCGCCAGCGGACGGGGTGATTCGTCAGCGCAGCGCCCTACCACTTCCTGCAGTTGCGCCAGGGCCCAGCGCTTGCGCGGGCAGAGCTTGCTGGGGAACCAGTGCCCCAGGGGAATACCGGTGCTGGTCTCCAGCAGCGCCACCCGCGACAGCAGGCGCACCGCGCGGGCCACGCGGAAGGCGTCGTTTTCCAGGTCGATGTCGAAGAGCGCACGCCCGGTGAGGGTGACGCTGTAGGCGGCCATTTCCAGGTCGAGGTCGCGCTCGGCACCGGGCTCGATGCCCGCGCTCCAGCGCTGCGCCAGTTGCAGGATCTCGGCGGCCGAAGGCGCGGCGATATGCGGCCGCATTTCCTTGCGCCGCTCACGGGCGGGTTCACCCTCGCGCATCATGAAACTGCGCCCGTTCCACTGGCGCATCATGCACAGGCTGGGTTCCCAGCGTTTCAGGTGTTCGCGGTGGTCGACCATCAGCTCCTGCACCGCCCGGGGGTGGAACAGGCACCAGAGCCGGCTCAGCCCCATGCGCGTGACCGCCATGTCCGGCTGCTCGGCGTGCACCTTCTGCAACCAGGCCAGCGGGTCGCGCTGCATGGCCAGCCAATGGCGGGCACCGGCACGGTCATCGCCGACCCAGGGCAGGTGCGCCAGGGTGCGGCGGATGGGGCAGCGGATGGCGTCGTCCATGGAGTCCCTTCCCTCGCGGTCAGCCCTTGCTCAGGGCCTTCTTCGGATAAATGTCGTAACGGCTGGACTTGCCCTCCAGCGCGTAGCTGGGCTTGGCACCCTCGATGATCGGCGCCTTGCGCGGGCGCTTCACCACCACGCGGTGGCTGGCCAGCGCCAGGGCGGCAGCGAGCAGGGCCGGGGCGTCCAGGTCATCGCCCACCAGCGGGCGGAACAGGCGCATTTCCTTCTTCACCAGGGCGCTCTTGTCGCGGTGCGGGAACATCGGGTCCAGGTAGATCACCTGGGGCGCCTCGCCCTGCCAGCCCTGCATCAGCTCGATGGCATTGCCAGTGTGCAGGCGCATGCGCGTGGCGATGGCGGCGACCTCGCCGTCACCCGCAGCGCGGGCCAGGCCATCTTCCAGCAGTGCGGCGACCAGGGGCTGGCGCTCGATCAGGTCCATCTCGCAACCCAGGCTGGCGAGCACGAAGGCGTCGCGGCCCAGGCCGGCAGTGGCATCCAGCACCTGCGGGCGGATGCCCGGCTGCACGCCCACCGCCTTGGCGATCATCTGCCCGGCGCCACCGCCGAACTGGCGTCGATGGGCGGCCGCGCCCTCGACGAAGTCGACCCGCACCGGGCCCGGTGCCTGGGGCGACAGGTCCACCAGTTGCAGGCCGTCGTCACCCAGTTGCAGGGCGAAGTCCGCCTCGCCGTCCAGGGGCAGCCCAAGCCTGGCCGCCCATTGGGCCGCACCTGCCTGGTACTGCGGCGCCAGTGCGTCGACGCGCACCCGGGCCTGTTCCCGCTCATCACTCATCGGTTGGATCCACTGCTTCAAGATGCTCGGCATTCTGCCAGAGCCGCGCGCCAGGCGCCCGTGCGCGGCACTCAGCGGCACATGCGGAACAGGCCCATGTCGACGTGGAAGTGGTCGTGGTGGGCGGCGTTGTAGTCCGGCCCCAGGGTGGTGTTGAAGTGCTCGCAGGCGGCGTCGCGTACCCGGCGCAGAAAACGCGCCTCGGTGTCATCGCCAGCCCAGTCGCGGGCCACGCTGATGCGCCGGCCATCGGCCAGGCGGAAGCCGGCGATGTCCAGCGCGTTGGCCGAGGCGTGCTGGCTGCGACGCTGGGTGCCGCCGATATTGCGGCAGGCGAAGCTGCCGAGGTGGTCGATGCGCGCCACCGGCTGGCCGTAGAGTTCGCGGGCCACGGGTTGCAGCCCGTGGCGCTCGAACAGGGCGAAGGCCACGGCCACCTCGCAGGTGGCGATGAAGCTGCTGCTGAAGGCCAGCCCCGAGCCGCTGATGCGCACGCTGTTCTCGATGGGGCAACCCGCCGCCGGCGCGCTGTCCGGCAGCGCCGCGTATTTCAGGTTGGAGGTCTGCAGCGCCAGGCGGCACAGCACCGGGTCGGCCTGCAGGCGCATCAGCTTGAAGGGGGTCAGCAGGTTGGGGTCGTCACGCACATCCAGCGGCGCCCAGGGGTCCCAGCGCGGCGGCAGCTGCACCCACTTCTGGTACACCGCCAGGGGTGCGCCGAGCACCAGCAGCAGGATCAGCAGCGGAATCAGCCGGCGCACGCGCACCCGTTCAGCCCTTGAACAGGTCGTTGATACGGTCGAAGGGCATCGCCCGCTGGGTGGCCGTGAGGTCGCCGCAGAGCAGGTCTTCCGCCGCGCGGAAGAAGGCGCCGTAGGCCACCCGCGCCAGGTTGGAGCCCAGGCTGACGCGCTTGACGCCGAGCTCGGCCAGCTCCGCCAGCCCCATCTTCAACGCCGGCGAGCCCACCAGAATGTTGACCGGCTTGGGCGACACAGCCCGTACCACTTCGATGATCTGCTCGCGGGTGGTCAGCCCCGGCGCATAGAGCACATCGGCGCCGGCCTCGGCATAGGCCACCAGGCGGCGGATGGTGTCGTCGAGGTCGGGCCGGCCATGGAGGAAGTTCTCCGCACGGGCGGCGAAGGTGAAGGGGAACGGCAGGCTGCGCGCCGCCTCCACTGCAGCACGGACACGCTCGACGGCCAGCTCGAAGGGGTAGATGGGCGCATCGGCACGGCCGCTGGCGTCCTCGATCGAGCCGCCCACCAGGCCGACCTCGGCGGCGAGGCGGATGGTTTCGGCGCAGGCTTCGGGGCTGTCGCCGTAGCCGTTCTCCAGGTCGGCGGCCACCGGCAGGGGCGTGGCTTCGACTATGGCGCGGGCGTTGACCAATGCCTCTTCACGGCTCACCGCGCCCTCGGCGTCACGGCGGCCCAGGGAGAAGGCCAACCCGGCACTGGTGGTGGCCAGGGCCCGGCAGCCCAGGGCGGAGAGCATCTTCGCCGACCCGGCATCCCATGGGTTCGGCAGTACGAGAAGTCCGGCGTCCTGGTGCAGGGCGCGGAAGGTTTCGGCACGTTGGGCCTGGCTCGGCATGGCATCTCTCCCTGGTTGCAAAGGCCCGACCTTAACCCGCGCCTTGGGGAAAGCGACAGCCTCAGAGCAGGTCGAGTTGCGTCGATTCCTGCTGTGCAGCGCTTTCGGCCAATGCCGGCAGGCCCGGCAGGCGGGTCATCAGCCCGGCATGGAAGCGCTGCGCCTGGGCGGCCGCCAGGTGGTTGTCCGGGGTGTGCAGGAACACATGGGGCACCAGGCCTTCACCGATCCAGTCGGCCACCTTGTCCAGCCAGGGGTCGAGGTAGCGCTGGTTGGCGTCCAGGTCCGGGCCGCCGATGAAGCGCACCTGGGGCGCAGCACTGAAGGCGGTCGGGCGTACCGGCACGCGCGGCTTCTTGGATTGCGCGTGGAGCACCGCCGGGTCGTCGGAGTCGCAGGCGAACAGGGCTCGCGAATCCAGGCAGATGCGCTCCACGCCGCGCTCGTGGAGCAGGCGGTTGAGGGCCTTCTCCTCCTCGCCCCGGGCGAAGAACGCGGCGTTGCGCACCTCCACGGCGAGGGCGCGGTGGGAGAAGGTGTCCAGCCAGTCCGCCAGCTCGCCCAGGCGCTGCGGCCCGAAGCCCGCCGACAGTTGCAGCCACAGCGGCGCCACCCGTGCACCCAGGGGCTCGAGCAGGCGCAGGAACTCCTGGGTGGCGCCGATGCGGTCGCGCAGGTCACCCTCGTGGCTGATGTCCCGGGGCAGCTTGGCGCAGAAGCGGAAATGCGCGGGCATGCGCTCGGCCCACAGCTGCAGCGTGGCGGCGGAGGGGCGGGCGTAGAAGGTGGTGTTGCCCTCCACGGCGTTGAACACGCGGGCGTAGTGCTCGAGGGTTTCAGCGGGGCGGGTATCGGCGGGGTAGAAGCTGCCGCGCCAGGCGGGCTCGTTCCAGGACGGGCAGCCGAGGAAGTACGGCAGCATCAGGCGTAGAGGTCGAGCCCGAGGACTTCCGGCGCGTCGGTCTCCGACGCGAAGCTGGCGGTGGTGGCGTAGCTGGCAATGGCCTGGTTGGCGCGATTGCTCAGGTTACGCTGCTGCACGATGTCCTGGGGGCGGGCCGGCAGGCTGTTGCTGCTGGCATTGCTGGCCTCGACCTTGCGCGGCTGGGCGGTCTGTTCGAAGCCCTGGGTGCTGGCCGGGGTGGCCGGCACGTCACGACGGGTTTCGACCTCGCGCTGCACCTCGCGGAAAGCGGTATTCGCGCTGCCCTGGCGGGGACTGCGATCCAGCGAGATGGATGAGGTGAAGCCGTCGATGCGCATCAATGGAGGTCAGGCTGAAGAAGGGGTTGGCGAATGTGGTGGAAATCTAGCCGGATGGCCAGGGATTTTCAATCGCCGCTGACGCCCGGCAATGCCGGCCGTCAGACCGTTCAGCGCGGTGCCTTGGGCGTGGCGACGTTGTCGCGCAGGTAAACCGGCTGGGCCTCGTCCGCCACCACCGCTTCACCGCGGGCCCAGGCGAAGGTGGCCAGGGTCAGCAGGTCCTGCGCGTGGGGCAGCAGGTCGGGCGCCTGGCCGCTCACCGCCACCGGAATGCGCGAGGCGAAGGTGCCCCAGCCGGTGCCGGCGCCGAACCACTCGCCCTGGCTGTCACGGGGCAGCTCCGCACGCTCGGGCGGCAGCACCGCTTCGCTGCCGGCCAGGCGCATCTCGCCGGCTTCCAGGCGGTAGCAACCCCAGTAGACCTCGTCCATGCGCGCATCGATGGCCGCGGCTACCTGGGTCACGCCATGCTCGCGGTGGGCACGCTGGGCCAGCACGGCGAGGTTG
Source organism: Aquipseudomonas alcaligenes MRY13-0052 (assembly GCA_000474255.1). Classification (GTDB taxonomy): domain Bacteria; phylum Pseudomonadota; class Gammaproteobacteria; order Pseudomonadales; family Pseudomonadaceae; genus Metapseudomonas; species Metapseudomonas solani. Next base: position 28,051 of record BATO01000032.1, on the reverse strand, counting down.
GACACCGGCAGCACCGGGCGGTCGAGCGCGAAGGCCAGGCCCTGGACCACACCCACGGCGATGCGCACGCCGGTGAAGGCACCCGGGCCACGGCCGAAGGCGATGGCGTCGAGGGCGGGCAGGCCGACACCGGCCTCGGCCAGCAGGTCCTGGATCATCGGCAGCAGGCGCTGGGCGTGCTGGCGCGGGATCACCTCGTAGTGACTGAGCACGCGGCCGTCATGCAGCAGGGCGACGGAACAGGCTTCGGTGGCGGTATCCAGGGCCAGCAGGGTGGTCATCGGTGCATCCAGGTGGGTCGAAAAAGGCGCGCATTATAAACGCCAACGGCCCGCAAGCGGGCCGTTGGTCGAATCGATCAGCGATCGATCAGGAAAGCGCGGCGAACACCTTGCCGGTGATCTCTTCCACCGAGCCGACGCCGGCGATGGCGCTGTACTTCGGGGTGCCTTCGGCCGCGGACAGCTTCTGGTAGAAGTCCACCAGCGGCTTGGTCTGCGAGTGGTAGACGGACAGGCGATGACGCACGGTGGCTTCCTTGTCGTCGTCGCGCTGGATCAGGTCTTCACCGGTTTCGTCGTCTTTGCCAGCGACCTTCGGCGGGTTGTGCTCGGTGTGGTACACGCGACCCGAAGCCGGGTGCACGCGACGACCGGCGATGCGGCCGACGATCTCTTCGTCGTCCACGGCGATCTCGACCACGTGGTCGATGGTCACGCCAGCGTCCTTCAGGGCTTCGGCCTGGGGAATGGTGCGCGGGAAGCCATCGAAGAGGAAGCCGTTGGCGCAGTCGGGCTGAGCGATGCGCTCCTTGACCAGGTTGATGATCAGGTCATCGGAAACCAGGCCGCCGGCATCCATCACGCTCTTGGCCTTCAGGCCGAGTTCGGTGCCCGCCTTGACCGCTGCGCGCAGCATGTCGCCGGTGGAGATTTGCGGAATAGCGAATTTCTTGGTGATGAAACCAGCCTGGGTACCTTTTCCGGCACCGGGCGCCCCCAGCAGAATCACGCGCATCGATGTGCTCCTCAAGATTGTTTTGAAGTCTCGGATTCGCCTCTTGGGGCCAATCTCAGTATCGGGTTTCGGCGTCGTTGAGCGGCCAAAAGGTTGATCAAGATACACAGCACCCCTATGCCGCACAAGCCACCGAAAGTCGGATAATAAGCCCCTTCAGCCGGTGTTCCTCAGGCCCGCCGCAATGCCCGCCACGCTCACCAGCAACGCCTGTTCCAAGGGGCCTTCGGCGCTGTTCTCGGCGCGCCTGGAACGGGCCAGAAGCTCCGTCTGGAGCAGGTGCAGCGGGTCGAGGTAGGTGTTGCGCACACTGATGGCCTCGCGGGTCTCGGGACTGGACGCCAGAAGCTCGGACTGCCCGGTCACCCCTAGTACGGTCGTACAGGCCTGCGACAATAGGTCGCGTAGATGCGCACCCAGCGGCAACAGTTGCTTTTCTACCAGTCGCGAGTCATAGAGTTCGGCGATATTGCCGTCGGCCTTGGCCAGGACCATTTCCAGCATATCGATGCGGGTGGCGAAGAACGGCCAGCGCTCGCGCATCTCCTGCAACAGCGCCAGCTCGCCCCGCTCCACCGCGCTCTGCAGCGCCCGCTCCCAGCCCAGCCAGGCCGGCAGCATCAGGCGGGTCTGGGTCCAGGCGAATATCCAGGGGATCGCCCGCAGGCTTTCCACGCCACCGGCGCGGCGCTTGGCCGGGCGGCTGCCCAGGGGCAGGCGACCCAGCTCCTGCTCCGGCGTGGCCTGGCGGAAGTACTCGACGAACTGCTCGTGCTCGCGCACCACCGCCCGGTAGCCGGCCACGCCTTCGGCGGCGAGGCGGTCCATTTCGGCGCGCCAGGCAGGCTCGGGTTGCGGGGGCGGCAACAGGGTCGCCTCCAGCACCGCCGCCAGGTAAAGGTCGAGGTTCTGCACGGCGACGTCCGGCAGGCCGAACTTGAAGCGGATCATCTCGCCCTGCTCGGTGGTGCGGAAACGCCCCGCCACCGAACCCGGCGGTTGCGACAGGATCGCCGCGTGGGCCGGGCCACCGCCACGCCCCACGGTGCCGCCGCGGCCGTGGAACAGCAGCAGTTCGACCTGATGCTGGCGGCAGGTTTCCACCAGCGCTTCCTGGGCGCGGTACTGGGCCCAAGCGGCGGCCGTGGTGCCGGCGTCCTTGGCCGAGTCGGAGTAGCCGATCATCACTTCCTGCGGGCCGTGCAGGCGCGAGCGGTAGCCGGGCAGGCCCAGCAGCCGGTCGATGGCCGGGGCGGCGTTGTCCAGGTCGGCGAGGGTCTCGAACAGCGGCACCACGCGGATCGGCCGCTGCAGCCCGGCCTCCTTCAGCAGCAGTTGCACGGCCAGCACATCGGAAGGCGCGCCGGCCATGGAGATGACATAGGAGCCCATGGAGGCCGCCGGTGCCGAGGCCACCACGCGGCAGGTGGCGAGCACCTCGGCGGTTTCGGCGGACGGCTTGTGATGGGGCGGCAGCAGCGGGCGGCGGTTGTCCAGCTCGCGCTGGAGGAAGGCCAGGCGCGCGTCCTCGTCCCAGGCCGCGTAGTCGCCGAGCCCCAGGTAGTCGGTGATTTCTGCCAGGGCGGCGCGATGACGGGCGGAGTCCTGGCGCACGTCCAGGCGCACCAGGAACAGGCCGAAGCAGGCCGCGCGGCGCAGGCAGTCGAGCAACGCGCCATCGGCGATCACGCCCATGCCGCAGGCGTGCAGGGAGTGGTAGCAGAGTTCCAGGGGCTCCAGCAGTTGCTGGTTGTCCTGCAGCACCTCGGGGCCGGCCGCCACCTCGCCATCCAGCGCCGCTTGGGCCCAGGCGCGGGTGGCGCGCAGGCGTTCGCGCAATTGCTTGAGCAGCGCCCGGTAGGGCTCGGGGTGCACGCCCACGCGTACGCGCAATTCATCGCTGGCCTGGTGCATGGACAGCTCGGCGGCCAGGTGGTCGACATCACGCAGGTAGAGGTCGGCGGCCATCCAGCGCGCCAGCAGCAGTACTTCGCGGCTCACGGCGGCAGTGACATTGGGGTTGCCGTCGCGGTCACCGCCCATCCACGAGGCGAAGCGCACCGGCGCGGCGGTCAGGGGCAAGTGCAGGCCGGTGGCGGCATGCAGGGTGCGGTCGGTCTGGCGGATGAATTCCGGCAACGCGTGCCAGAGGGAATGCTCGATCACCGCGAAACCCCATTTGGCCTCGTCCACCGGCGTCGGCCGGCTGCGGCGGATCTCGTCGGTGAACCAGGCCTCGGCGATCAGCCGCTCCAGGGCGGTGTGCACCTTGGCGCGCTCGTCGGCGCTGAGGTCGCTGTGGTCCTGGGCCGCCAGTTGAGCGGCCATGGCGTCGTACTTCTGGATCAGCGTCCGCCGCGCCACCTCGGTGGGGTGGGCGGTCAGCACCAGCTCGATATCCAGCCGCGCCACCTGGCGTGCCAGTTGGTCCGGCGAATGCCCGGCGGCGCCCAGGCGCTGCAGCAGCTCCGGCAGCACGCGCTTCTCGAAGAGCTCCGGCTCCTGTGGCCCGCGCCGGCGGATGCGGTGGTACTGCTCGGCGATATTGGCCAGATTGAGGAACTGGTTGAAGGCCCGGGCCACCGGCAGCAACTCATCGGCAGTGAGATCATCGAGGGCCTCGTTGAGCTGCTGCTCGCCCTGCCGCGAGCCCTTGCGGGCCGCCTTGGCGCCCTTGCGGATGCGCTCGATTTTTTCCAGGAAGGCCTCGCCCTGATGGGCGCGGATGGTATTGCCCAGCAATTCGCCGAGCAGGTGAACGTCTTCGCGCAAGCGTGCGTCGATTTCCGCCATGACAGGCTCCCCAGAGAGATGTCGAGCCCCCAGAGTGCCGAGGGCGCCATCGACTTACAAGGGTGCGACACCATGCCGCTGCATCGTCCCCGGCGAGCTAGGCTGAAGACAGGCGGGCCCCAGAAGCGCCCGCCACGAGCGGGCCCGGCAAGAGGTGACCATGAAGATCCGCGAACTGATCCGCCATTGGGAAGAAAACGCCAAGGGTCGCCTGACCCGCAGCTAGTACAGCATCCACCTGGATGTGGAATCCGCGGCACGACTCGCCGCCCTCAACGAGATGTACCCCAAGCGCAGCCTGGAGGAATTGCTCGGCGAATTGCTCGGCGCCGCCCTCGAGGAGCTCGAAGCCAGCCTGCCCTACGTCAAGGGCAGCAAGGTGGTGGCCACCGACGAGCAGGGTGACCCGCTCTTCGAGGACATCGGACCCACGCCACGCTTCCTCGCCCTTTCCCGCAAGCACCTGCGCCAGTTCGACCAGCAGCACGACAGCACCGAGCACTGATCGCCCATTGCCCGGCCCCGCCCTGGGGCCGGCGCTGCCCGCCTATCTTGCCTACCTCCCCCTCGTTGCATGCCATGACATGAAGGGCTCGGCCCATCGCCCGCAGCCCTTGTGCGGCGGGCTTTCCAGGGTATTTACGTAAATTTTATTGAACATTTCCAGAATTGCCCCTGTCACAAAAAGCACGCCAGCGCATCAACCATTAGTCGGTGATTTTTGGCGGAAAATCGTCGATCTAGCGGCCCTAAGCATGCATCTGGCAGGCAAGTTGCCATGAGATCTGAAATGGCGAGGTAATTCCAATGGAGCTGAACATCATGAAGACAAGCCCTGCTGTAACGATTCGCAGAACAGTCCTGGCCGCCCTGGTCGCCGGCGGTAGCGCCCTGCTCGTCGGCTGCGCCGGCAATCCGCCCACCGAACAGTTCGCCGTGACCAATACCGTGGTCAAGAGCGCCGTCAGCGCCGGCAGCCCACAGTACGCCCCGGTGGAAATGAAGAACGCCCAGGACAAGCTGGCCCAGGCCGAGAACCTGCTGCGTGAAGAGCGTTACGACGAAGCCCGCCGCATCGCCGAGCAGGCCGAATGGGACGCCCGCGTCGCCGAGCGCAAGGCCCTGGCCACCAAGGCCCAGAAAACCCTGGATGACGCCCAGAAAGGCGTCCAGCAGATTCGCGAGGAAGGCTCGCGCCAGCCGATCATCGTGCAGTGATCCGCGCCGCCCTCTTTCCGCCTCGATAAGGATGATCCGTCATGAATAAGCTGATCACAGTTTCCGCTCTCTCCGTACTCAGCCTGGCGCTGGTGGCCTGCGCCTCCAAGCCCAACCCTAACCTGGACCAGGCACGCAGCAACTACTCCGAGCTGCAGGCCGAGCCCCAGGCCAACACCCTGGCGGCCCTGGAAACCAAGGAGGCCGGCGACATGCTGAGCCGCGCCGAACAGGCCTACGCCGACAAGCAGGACCAGGTGCAGGTCGACCAGCTCGCCTACATCACCAACCAGCGCGTCGAGCTGGCCCGCCAGACCATCAAGCAGAAGGCCGCCGAAGAGGCCCTGGCCAACGCGCCGGCCCAGCGCACCCAGGCCCAGCTGGATGCGCGCAACCAGCAGGTGGATGTACTGGTCAACCAGCTCAAGGCCAAGCAGACCGACCGTGGCCAGGTGGTGACCCTGGGTGACGTGCTGTTCGAAGTGGACCGCGCCGAGCTCAACCCCAACGGCATGAGCAACGTCCAGCAACTGGGCAACTTCCTGGTGCAGAACCCGGATCGCCAGGTGGTGGTGGAAGGCTTCACCGACAACACCGGCACCGTCGACCACAACCTGCGCCTGTCCCAGGCCCGTGCCGACTCGGTGCGCCGCGCCCTGGTGGCCATGGGTGTGAACCCCACGCGCATCACCACCCACGGCTTCGGCAAGGACTATCCGGTGGCCAGCAATGCCTCCGCCTCCTCGCGCACGCTGAACCGTCGTGTGGAAGTGACCATCGCCAACGGTCCCGGCCCGGTCGCCCCGCGCGCTGCGCTTTGATCCTTCGGTAATGAAAAAGCCCGCCTCCCCGGCGGGCTTTTTTGTGCGCGACTTGGCGCCGCGCCGATCGCCGTTTCCGCAAGGCCGGCCGCCTCGCTAGGATGCAAGCCATCGCGCCCCGGAGATCAGGGAAAATGCCGTCATTCGCCCGCTCACGCCAGGTTCTGGCACTCGCCTTCTGCACCGCCCTGCCCTTCTCGGCACCGGCCGAGCCCCTGCGTTTCGAAGGCTACGAGGCCTTCTACCGGTCCCTCGGCGGCAACCTGTTCGAAGGGGCCGGCAGCGAGCTGTCCCTGGCCTGCACCGAGGCGCAGCAGTGCCTTTGGGTCAACGCCATGGCGGCAGCGGTGAAGCGCTACGACTCGGAGCAATGGAGCGCCCCGGGCGCGCTGGAAGGTGAGCCGCCAGCGGGCATGCCCGAGATCGCCTTCGACGGCCAGCGCCTGGACATCGGCGAGCGCCACTGGAGCCTGGCAGCTGTCACCGACCTCGCCCCGGCCGATTGGCAGGCCGGCGCCTCGATCGACCCGGAAGGGCTCCATGGCATCACCGCCTGGCGCAAGGGCGAATCCTTCTGCCTGGAACTGCCGGCCAAGGGCAGCGGCCGTGCCGATCGCTACACCCAGGTGCTGCTGGTGCAAGGGCAGACGCTCTACAACCTGCCCCCGCTGTTCGCCTCCTGCGCGGCGGTGCGCGAAGCCCCCCAAGGCAGCTTCCTCTACCCGAGCAATGCCTACCTGGAAGAGACCGTCGATAACGAGCCGGTTGGCCTGCGGGTGGACTACCTGCAACCCGGCAGCAAGACGTCCGCGGAACACCACCGCCTGCAGTTCCCCGACCCGCAGAACCCCTTCGTGTTCGAAGCCCGGTAGCCCCGCAGGCCACCGCACGGACATGACCGCTGTGCAGGGTGGATGACGCTCTTTACCTCCACCAGGCGGAGTCGAGCGCGGCACACCGTTGCAGATGAAACGCCGCCCCCTCAATGCCGCTTGTGCACCCCCGGCACATGCAGGTGCCCAGCCTCGGCGCAGGAATCGGAGATCACGCTGGGCGGCGCCGGCTGCTCCAGCTCACGGAGAATCCCGCAGGACTCGCTGCTGCCGGCGATCTGGCAATGGGCCCGCAGGGCACGCAGCTGTTCCTGCAGCGAACGCAGTTCGGCAATGCGCACCTCCACATGGTGCATGTGCTCGTCGATCAGCCGGTTGGCGGCGGTGCAGTCCGCCTCGGGGCTGTCGCGCAGGCGCAGCAGCTCGCGGATTTCCTGCTGGGTCATGTCCAGGGAACGGCAGTGGCGGATAAAGGCCAGGCGCTCCACGTGGGCCTGGGTGTACTGGCGGTAGTTGCCCTCGCTGCGGGACGGCTCCGGCAGCAGCCCTTCGCGCTCGTAGTAGCGGATGGTCTCCACCGGGCAATCGGTCAGTCGTGCCAGCTCGCCGATCTTCATGGTTCATTCCCCTGCTTGACTCTGTAGTTGCTACAGGGTGTGCAATCAGCACCATTCCCGTCAATGGAGTCCGCGATGAGCCAGGACAACTGCTGCAACCACGATCATTCGAACCCGCGTCCCAGCCCGGCGCGGCACGATCATGGCCATGCGCACGACCATGAGCACGGCCATGACCATCACCATGACCACGACGGCCATGCCCACGAGCATGCCCAACCCGCCCTGGCGACCGAGGCCATGGATGCGCCCCTGGGCGAGCTGCGCTGGAGCAGCCTGCGCATCGACGCCATGGACTGCCCCACCGAGGAACGCCTGCTGCGGGATGCCCTGGGCAAGGTCGCGGCGGTGGAGGCGCTGGAGTTCAACCTCATGCAGCGCGTGCTCAAGGTGCAGCACCGCTTCACCGAGCTGGCACCGCTGCAGAAGCTGGTGGCCCAGCTGGGCATGCAGGCCGAACCGCTGGACGCCGCCTCGCCCCCCGCCAAGCCCGCCGACAAACCCTGGTGGCCCCTGGCACTGGCCGGTGTCGCCGCGCTCGCCGCCGAAGCCTGCGAATGGTTCGGCTTCGGGCCCGTGTGGCTGGAAGCCGGCCTGGCGCTGCTGGCCATCGCCACCGCCGGCCTGCCCACCTACCGCAAGGGCTGGATCGCCCTGAAGAACCGCAACCTCAACATCAACGCCCTGATGAGCATCGCCGTGACCGGCGCCCTGCTGATCGGCCAGTGGCCCGAGGCGGCCATGGTCAGCGTGCTCTTCGCCCTCGCCGAGCTGATCGAAGCCAAGTCGCTGGACCGCGCGCGCAACGCCATCCGTGGCCTGCTGGACCTGGCCCCGCAACAGGCCACCGTGCAGGTGGACGGCCAATGGCGCGAGATGCCGGCCAGCGAAGTGCGCCCCGATGCCCGGGTGCGCGTGCGCCCCGGTGAGCGCATCGCCCTGGACGGCGAGCTGCTGGTGGGCCGCTCCGGCGTCAACCAGGCACCCATCACTGGCGAGAGCCTGCCGGTGGACAAGGAGCCGGGCGACCCGCTGTTCGCCGGCACCATCAACGGCGAGGGCGAGCTGGAATACCGCGTCACCCGCGCCGCCAACGACAGCACCCTGGCGCGCATCATCCACGCCGTGGAAGAGGCCCAGGGCACCCGCGCACCGACCCAGCGCTTCGTCGACAGCTTCTCGCGCATCTATACGCCCACGGTGTTCGTCCTCGCCCTGCTCACCGCCGTGCTGCCGCCGCTGCTGATGCAGGGCGCCTGGCTCGACTGGGTGTACCGCGCCCTGGTGCTGCTGGTGATCGCCTGCCCCTGCGCCCTGGTGATCTCCACCCCGGTGACCCTAGTCAGCGGCCTGGCCGCCGCCGCGCGCCGTGGCGTGCTGGTCAAGGGCGGCGTTTACCTGGAAATGGGCCGTCAGCTGGCCTGGGTTGCCCTGGACAAGACCGGCACCCTCACCGAAGGCCGCCCGCAGCAGACCGACTATGTGCCCCTGCGCGAGGGCCGCGCCGATGAGGCGCGCACCCTGGCCGCCAGCCTCGCCGCGCGCTCGGACCATCCGGTGTCCCAGGCCCTGGCCCGCGCCGCCGAGGCCGACGGCATCGCCCTGCACGGCGTCGACGACCTGGCCGCGCTGCCGGGCCGCGGGGTCAAGGGGCTGATCGGCGGGCGCCTCTACCACCTGGGCAACCATCGCCTGGTGGAGGAACTGGGGCTGTGCTCCAGCACCCTGGAGATGCGCCTGGATAGTCTCGAGCGCGAAGGCAAGACGGCCATCGTCCTGCTCGACGCCGAAGGCCCGATGGCCCTGTTCGCGGTGGCCGACGGCGTGCGCGAAACCAGCCGCGAGGCGGTGACCGAGCTGCACCAGCTCGGGGTGCGCACCCTGATGCTCACTGGCGACAACCCCCACACCGCTGCCGCCATCGCCGCCCAGGTGGGCATCGACGAAGCCCTGGGCAATCTGCTGCCCGAGGACAAGCTGCGGGAAGTGGAACGTCGCCAGCAGGGCGGCCAGCGCATCGGCATGGTCGGCGACGGCATCAACGACGCCCCGGCCCTGGCCCGCGCCGATATCGGCTTCGCCATGGGCGCCGCCGGCACCGACACCGCCATCGAAACCGCCGGCGTGGCGCTGATGGACGACGACCTGCGCAAGCTGCCGCTGTTCATCCGCCTCTCGCGCCGCACCCACGCGGTGCTGGTGCAGAACATCGTCCTGGCCCTGGGCATCAAGGCGCTGTTCCTCGCCCTCACCCTGGCCGGCATGGGCACCCTGTGGATGGCCGTGTTTGCCGACATGGGCGCCAGCTTGCTGGTGGTGTTCAACGGCTTGCGGTTGTTGCGTGGGGCGCGGTGAGCGAATGGCGGCGCTGCGCGCCGCTTGGCGACTCAAGTCGCCCCTACAAAAGCAGCCGGCCCCGCCGCACGGGCATGACCGCTGCGTAGAGTGGAGGTCGCTCTTTACCTCCACCAGGGGGGCGCCAGGACAGCTGCGTAGCCCGGGCTTCAGCCCGGGAGTGGAATGACCGGCATCCCCGGGCTAAAGCCCGGGCTACAGGGCTGCGCTGGACATTTCGCGAATGAATTGGCTCTGTCTGCGTTAGCTGTTGTGGTTTTAATGCAAGCGCTCAAGCACGGTGCTTTCCGGGCGCCCAAGGATTCGTGCCACCTCCACCGCATGGGTTTCGCTTCGCTCTACACCATCCTACGAAAGCCCGTGCGCACCACGTGGCGATGCGCTGGACGAAGAAAGGTGGGGCAGCCGCCAACGCCCCTCCAGGAGGCCGAACGCAGTCGTTGCGCCGGGGGACGAGCGGCATGGATGCCGCGAGAGGCGCGCCAGGCCATGGATGGCCCATCGCGCCGGCCCCCAGACGACGCTTGCGGCGAACGCACTTCAGTGCGGCCCGAAGGGCGAGCGTAGCGAGTAACGGCGATGGAGTGAGGGAACCCCGGCGAAGCCGGGGCCGGATGATGGGGCAAGCCCTTTTGGTTCCTTTTAAGTGGTTCGGCATCCCGACGACTGAGAAAAGGGACTCGCCCGGGTGGGCGAAACCAGAAACATCACCAGAGCTCAGCAATCAACTGGACTCAAATCCTCTAGCAACACTTAACGCAGACAGAGCCAATTCATTCGCTCCCACAAAAGCCGCCGGATCAGGCCAGGGCGTCGCGGTAGAGGCGTGTCATGTCTTCGGAGAAGGCCACCAGCAGCGCGCGCTGCAGGGTGCTGCCGGTCGGCCGTGGGCGGCGCAGTTCGGTGACGGCGATGCGCACGGCGGCTTCCAGCGGGTAGCCATAGACGCCGCAGCTGATGGCCGGGAAGGCGATGCTGGCGACGCCGGCGGATTCCGCCAGGGCCAGGCTGTTGCGGTAGCAGCTGGCGAGCAGCTCGGGCTCGCGCTGGCTGCCGCCGGCCCAGATCGGGCCGACCGTGTGGATGACGAAGGTCGCCGGCAGGCGGAAGCCCGGGGTGATGCGCGCCTCGCCGGTGGGGCAGCCGCGCAGCTCACGGCAACTAGCGAGCAGCTCAGGACCCGCGGCGCGGTGGATCGCACCATCCACGCCACCGCCGCCGAGCAGCGAGGAATTGGCCGCGTTGACGATGGCGTCCACGTCCAGGCGGGTGATGTCGCCCTGCCAGACCTCGACCTTCATCCTGCCCTCACTTGACCTCTTGCGGGGTCTCCTGGCCCATGCAGCGCACGGCCTGTTTCTTGTTGTTCACCAGCACGCCGGTCAGGCCTTTCTGCTCGGTGTCGAACAGCACCAGAACGCCATCGATGCACTGGGCGACCTGGGTGGCGGGCGTCAGCGAGACCTTGTAGTCCTCGCCGGGAACGGTCTTGAGCATGGTGAAGTCGGACAGCAGCAGCGCATCTTCCGGTTTGGCGAAGTGCAGGTAGCCGTAGTACCAGAGGACCATCACGGTGCCGATGATGGTGCCGACGCCGGTGAGGATCAGCGGGATGGGGTTGCGTTCGCTCATTGGGGACTCTCTGTATTCGGGACTTCAGCCAGCCGTCGCAGCCCGACGAAACCGTTCGGGTCTTCGAGGTAGCGCAGCATCACCTCCCGCCAGGTGGGGTCGGCGAAGGTCTGCACATGGCCGCCACGAGTCGGCTGGAACACCCGCGGCGGCGGCGCAGCTTGATACAAGCGCACGCCATTGGAAAGAGGCACCACCTGGTCGTCGATGCTGTGGTAGATCAGCATCGGCAAGCCCTGCAGACCGGCAATCGCACCGATCGCGCTGTCGCCATCAGGCACCAGCCAGGACAGCGGCACCTGGAGCGGCCAGGTTAACCAGGCATTGCCCAGGGTGAATTGAGCCACGTCACGGTAACTGGCCGGCGCGCCGTCCAGCACCAGCGCGCGCAGCTGGGCACGGCGCTCGGGGTGCTCGCTCAGGTAGTGCACCGCCATGGCGCCGCCCAGGCTCTGGCCCAGCAGCACCAGCGGCTTGCCCTGCACCTCGGGCGCGCGGTCGAGCCAGGCGAAGGCGGCGTCGATGTCTAGGTAGGCCCCCGCCAGCGAGGGGCTGCCCTCGGAGCGGCCGTAGCCGCGGTAGTCCAGCAGCAACACCTGGTAGCCCTGCTCCGGCAACCACCAGCTGCCGCCCAGGTGGGAAGCGACATTGCCGCCATTGCCGTGCAGGTGCAGCACCGTGCCCTTGACCTCGGCACCAGCCGCAGCCGGCAACCACCAGCCATGCAGGCGCAGGCCGTCGGCGGTGACCAGCTCGACATCGCGGTAGGCCAGGCCGGCACGCTCGGGGGTGAAGGGCAGCTGGCGCTCGGGGTAGAACAGCAGCCCGCTGCAGCCCTGCAGCAGCAGGACCAGCAGCAGGAGGCAGGAGCGGGTCACTGGCCGCCGGCGCGGGTTTCCTCACGCGCCTTGTAGGTGGCCTCGTAGATGCGCTCGGCCAGGCGCGAGAAGGGCAGGCTCTGGATCCACACCGTGCCGGTGCCCTTGAGGGTGGCCAGGAGGATGCCTTCGCCGCCGAAGAGCATGCTCTTCAGCCCGCCGGCCAGGCCGATGTCGTAGTCGATGCCCGTGGTGAAGGCCACCAGGCAACCGGTGTCCAGGCGCAGGGTTTCGTTGTTCAGCTCCTTGCGGATCACCGTGCCGCCGGCATGCACGAAGGCCAGGCCGTCGCCTTCGAGTTTCTGCAGGATGAAGCCCTCGCCGCCGAAGAAACCGGCGCCGATGCGCTTGTTGAAGGCGATGCCGATCTGCGTGCCGTGGGCGGCGCAGAGGAAGGCGTCCTTCTGGCACACCAGGCGCCCGCCGACCTGGGCCAGGTCGATGGGCACCACGGTGCCCGGGTAGGGCGCGGCGAAACCGACCCGCTGCTGGCCACGGCCCTCGTTGGTGAAGTGGGTCATGAACAGCGACTCGCCGGTGAGCAGGCGCTTGCCCGCCCCCCACAACTTGCCCAGCACGCCGCTGGAGGAACCGTCGCCCATGCGCGCCTCGAAGCGGATGCCTTCGGTCATGTAGTTCATCGCCCCGGCTTCGGCGATCACCGTTTCCTGCGGGTCGAGGATGATCTCAACGGTCTGCGCCGAAGCGCCGAGGATTTCGTAGTCGAGCTGATGGCTGGGCATTTTGATTGGGTCCTCAGTGAGCCTGGAGCTGGAAGCTGGAAGCTGGAAGCTGGAAGCTGGAAGCTGGAAGCTGGAAGCTGGAAGCTGGAAGCTGGAAGCTGGAAAGCGTGCTGGGCGTCACCTCGGGTATCAAGCATTCATCTGTTGCAGCGGTTTTTCATCCAGGCCATTTGCTGGCCGACCTCGTAGGCTTTTTCTTCCAGCTTCAGGCCTCAAGCTTCCAGCTAGCGTTTAAAGAATATTCGCGTAATCCGCCTCGATGCGATCCAGGCTCAGGTGATTGAGGAAGTTGGAGAAGCACATCCAGGCCGACAGCGCGTTGAGGTCGCGGAACTGCGGGGGCAGGTACTTGGGCGGTGCCACCAGGCCTTCGTCGACCAGTTGGCGCAGGGTGCGCATGTCTTCCAGGGTGGTCTTGCCACAGAACAGCAGCGGGATCTGCTCCAGCTTGCCTTTGCGCACGGCGAGCTGGATGTAGTTGTAGATCATGATGAAGCCCTTCAGGTAGGACAGGTCCTTGGTGAAGGGCAGGCCGTCCGGCGAGGAGCCACGGAACACCCGGCTGGCGTTGCCGTAGCTCTCGGCCATGCCGTAGCCCTGCTCGCGGTAGAAGTGATAGACCTCGAGGAAGTCGGCCCCCTCCTCCGCCATGTGGATGGCGCGGGTGCGGTTGGTGAGCTTGCGCAGGCGCGTGGGGTAGGAGGCGAAGGCGATCACTTCCATGAGGATGGCCAGGCCTTCCTGGGTCACGGTGGACGACGGCGGGCCCTTGGCCAGGAAGGTGCAGATCGGCTGGTTCTGGCCGTTCAGCGTGGTGCCGACGTGCACCAGCCCCTCGTGCACTTCCAGGGCGCGCACGTCGCGTTCGTTGAACATCGCGTCGGCGCGCACCTTGATGTAGTCGGCGCCGGCGGCGGCGTCGGCGACGATGCCGTCGGACTCGAACACGCGGATGGTGTCGTCGCCCTCGCCGAATACCGCGCTGAGGCGGCTCTGCAGCATGGCCACGGCGTCCTTGGCGGTGAGCGTCTTGGGCTCGTCCTTGAGGTCGCCACGGTCGTCGATCTTGTTCAGGTAGTCCGAGAGCATCAGCCCCAGGTCGGAGAGGGTCGGGTCACCGGCATGGAAGGCGTCCGAGGCGGCGCCGTAGAGCTCCTGGGAGATCAGCCCGAAGTCGGCGGTGCCGCGCGCTTCGAGCATGCGGATCACCATGCGGTATTCCTTGCACATGCGCCGCATGATCTGCCCCACCGGGTTGAACTGCCCCAGCTGGCGGGTGATGTCGCGCTCGATGTTCTGGAATTCCAGCTTCTTCGCCGAGGAGTCGAAGGCCAGCGGCCGGCTCTCGTAATAGGCGCGGTCCACCTCGGGCATGGCCTTGCCCTTGTGCTTGAGGAAGCCCTGGCGAACGCTGTCGTCCCATTTGATGGCGTCCAGCACGCGGATCGGCGTCTGCGCATGGACGATACGGTCGGACAGGGTACGGACGATGTTCTGGTAGTCGTCGGGCAGTTGGCGCCGGCTCATGCTCACTCCTCGGTGGAACGCTGGTAGCGCGCCACCTCGACGAAGACATCGGAGTTGGCCGGGTCGTCCAGCCAGGCCTGGATCTTCTCCCAGGGCGTGTTCAGCAGCACGCCATCACCCTCGGGCATCTCCACGCTGGCGCCCTCGAAGGTGCCGTGCTCCAGCTCCTGGTGCAGGCGTTCGACATCGAGGTTGTAGATCACCAGTTCGTTGTCGGTGGTGAGTTCGAAGCCGGCGACGGCGAAATTGGCGCCCCACTTCTTCGGCAGCCCGGCGGAGAGGTACCAGCGGCGGCCATGGTGGGCGACGGTGAAGCCGTACTCCTGGAGGCTGTCGAGGTTGTCCTTGCTGCCTTCGTAGGTACGGGCCTTGTACAGGTTGGAGCCGGCGCGGCTGATCTCCAGGTATAGACGCTCGCCCCACTCGTCCTTGCGCGTCCAGTCGCCCAGCAGCGGGATCGGCGCCGGCTCATGGGCCGGGATCGGGTCCCGCAAGGTGACCAGGCACCCGCTCAGCAGCAGGAAGGACAGGGCGACCAATGCGCGCCAGGGTTTCATTTCGCTCTCCTTGTGACCATGAAAAACCCCGCAAGACAGGTGGCCTGAATGCGGGGTCTCGTACCGTGTTCTAGAGCCCCATCACCAGGTAGAGGTAGCGCTTGAGCACGGCTCGCATCTCGTCGATATCGAGGTTGTCCACCCCATCGAGCAGGCCCTGATATTCCATCCGCAGAATGATGGCCGTCAACACCTTGGCGTCCTCGGCCGGCTCATCCGAGCCCAGCACCTGGAAGAAGTGCTCGGCGCCCTGGGAGAGGATGCCACGGTGGGCATCGGCCAGCGGCCGCAGGCCGGCGTTGATCAGCGCCTCCTGGCGGAACGCCTGCTCGGCCAGCAACTGCACGCGGTTCTCGATCAGTTGTCGGCGCACGTACTGGATGGCCATCTCGACGATCTCGTCGGTCATCTGCCGGCGCGAGGCACCGTCGCGGCTCAGAGCCGCCGCCATGCCCTGCAGGTCACCCTCGACGCTGCCCCAGAACGCGGCCATGGCTTCGGCGCTGCGCTCGACGAACTGGGCGAAGGTGTCGGTGATCAGGTCGTTGATGTCCTTGAAGTAATAGGTGGTGGCCGAAAGCGGCACTTCCGCCTCCGCCGCCACGGCGCGGTGGCGCACCGCGCGCACGCCGTCACGCACGATGATGCGCATGGCGGCATCGAGAATCGCCTGGCGGCGTTGCTCGCTGCCCTGCCGGCTGGCCTTGCGGCCCTGGTACTGGACACTTTCGGCGAGGGCGCTGGCCGCCTGGGCGGCACTGTCGCTACGGGACGACTTGGGCAAGATGCATGGACCTCCGGGTTCAGCTGGGATGCAAGACAGTTTCGACCATTTCTCCGGCTATTCAACTCAACGCCGGCCAAGAAAAAACCGCCCGAAGGCGGCTTTTCTCACGCGTCAGGCCTGGGGCCGCATATGCGGGAACAGGATGACGTCACGAATAGACGGCGAATTGGTCAGCAACATCACCAGGCGGTCGATACCGATGCCTTCACCGGCGGTGGGCGGCATGCCGTATTCCAGCGCGTTGACGAAGTCGGCGTCGAAGTGCATCGCCTCGTCGTCACCGGCGTCCTTCTCCTTGACCTGCAGCATGAAGCGCTCGGCCTGGTCTTCGGCGTCGTTCAGCTCGGAGTAGGCGTTGGCGATCTCGCGGCCACCGATGAACAGCTCGAAGCGGTCGGTGACGCTCGGGTCGTTGTCGTTGCGGCGCGCCAGCGGCGAGACTTCGAAGGGGTACTGGGTGATGAAGTGCGGCTGCTCCAGCTTGCTCTCCACCAGTTCCTCGAAAATCATCACCTGCAGCTTGCCCAGGCCTTCGTGGCCGAGGACCTTGGCGCCGGCGTTCTTGGCGATGACACGAGCCTTCTCGACATCGTTGAGGTCAGCCGCGGTGATTTCCGGGTTGTACTTGAGGATGGCGTCGAACACGGACAGGCGCGCGAAGGGCTCGCCGAAGTGGAACACCTTGTCGCCGTAGGGCACGTCGGTGCTGCCGAGCACGGCCTGGGCCAGCTCGCGGAACAGCTCCTCGGTCAGGTCCATGTTGTCTTCGTAGTCGGCGTAGGCCTGGTAGAACTCGAGCATGGTGAACTCGGGGTTGTGCCGGGTGGAAACGCCTTCATTACGGAAGTTGCGGTTGATCTCGAAGACCTTCTCGAAGCCACCGACCACCAGGCGCTTGAGGTACAGCTCCGGCGCGATACGCAGGAACATGGCCATGTCCAGGGCGTTGTGGTGGGTTTCGAAGGGCTTGGCCGCGGCACCGCCGGGGATGGTCTGCAGCATCGGGGTTTCCACTTCGAGGAAACCGCGATCGGAGAGGAAGCGACGGATGTGGGCGATGACCTGGGAGCGCACGCGGAAGGTATGGCGGGTTTCCTCGTTGACGATCAGGTCGACGTAGCGCTGGCGATAGCGCTGCTCGGTGTCGGTCAGGCCGTGGTGCTTGTCCGGCAGCGGGCGCAGGGCCTTGGTCAGCAAGCGCACGTTGGTCATGTCGACATACAGGTCGCCCTTGCCGGAGCGGGCCACGGTGCCTTCGGCGCCGATGATGTCGCCCAGGTCCCAGGTCTTGATCTCGGCCAGGGTCTCTTCCGGCAGGGTCTTGCGGTTCACATAGACCTGCAGGCGGCTGGTGCTGTCCTGCAGGACGATGAAGGAACCACGGTTGAGCATGATGCGACCGGCGACCTTGACCGGGATGGCTGCAGCTTCCAGCTCTTCCTTGGTCTTGTCCGCGTACTGTTTCTGCAGGTCCGCGAAATAGGCATCGCGGCGGAAGTCGTTGGGGAAGGCGATGGCCTTCGCCTCACGCACGGCGGCAAGCTTTTCCTTGCGCTGGGCGATCAGCTTGTTCTCTTCCTGTTGCAGTTCGTGCTGGTCGGGTTGTTGGTCGCTCATGGTCTTGGTGGTTCCTGCTTCGGCGTGTTGGCGCCTGGTGAAAAGTTATCGCTAAAAGAACAAGCGCAGCGGCTTTAGAGACCTTGTTTCAGGCTGGCTTCGAGGTACTCGTTGAGATCCCCGTCCAGCACCTTGTCGCAATCGCTGCGCTCGACGCCGGTACGCAGGTCCTTGATGCGCGACTGGTCGAGCACGTAGGAACGGATCTGGTGGCCCCAGCCGATATCGGACTTGGTCTCTTCCAGCGCCTGGGACGCGGCGTTGCGTTTCTGCATCTCCTGCTCGTACAACCGGGCCCGCAGCATTTTCATGGCGGTGTCCTTGTTGGCGTGCTGGGAGCGTTCGTTCTGGCACGCGACCACCGTGTTGGTCGGTACGTGGGTGATACGTACGGCCGAGTCGGTGGTGTTCACGTGCTGACCGCCCGCGCCGGAGGAGCGGTAGGTGTCGATGCGCAGGTCGGACGGGTTGATCTCGATCTCGATGTTGTCATCGATCTCGGGGGATACGAACACCGCGGTGAACGAGGTGTGGCGACGGTTGCCGGAGTCGAACGGGCTCTTGCGCACCAGGCGGTGCACGCCGATCTCGGTGCGCAGCCAACCGAAGGCGTATTCGCCCTTGATGTGCACGGTGGCGCCCTTGATGCCGGCGACTTCGCCTTCGGACAGTTCGACGATCTCGGCGCTGAAGCCGTTCTTGTCGGCCCAGCGCAGGTACATGCGCAGCAGCATGTTGGCCCAGTCCTGGGCTTCGGTGCCGCCGGAACCGGCCTGGATGTCTAGGTAGGCGTTGTTCGGGTCCATCTCGCCGCTGAACATGCGGCGGAATTCCAGCTTCTCGAGGATCTCGCGCAGGCGCTCGACTTCGGCGGCGACGTCGTTGACCGCGCCTTCGTCGTTCTCTTCGACCGCCATGTCCAGCAGGTCGCGGGAGTCGGCCAGGCCACCGGTCAGCTCGTCGAGGGTTTCGACGATCTGCGCCAGGAGCGAACGCTCACGGCCAAGATTCTGGGCGTACTCCGGGTTGTTCCAGACGTTGGGGTCTTCGAGTTCGCGGTTTACTTCGACGAGACGATCATGCTTGTGATCGTAGTCAAAGATACCCCCGAATGGTCTGGGTACGTTCGGAGAGGTCCTTGATGCTATTGAGGATCGGGTTGATTTCCATGGCTGGAAGCGCTCTCAGGCAAAACTTTCGGAAAAGCCGGCGAGTATACCCGACTCGAAACCCGCCGGGCAGCCCGCCCGACCACCGTAGACCCGGCGTCGGACTACAGCGCTTCGGCCACCGTCACCGCCCGCCAGGGCCCGCTGGAGCGGCCGCTGAGCGCCGCCCAGTACCAGCTGGAATTGTCGCTGAAGCTCTGCCCGGCGGCGTCCTCGATGTACTCGCAGACCTGCAGCGCCGGCCCCTGCCCCTCGGCCAGGAAGCAGCGCTGCAGCCCGCCATTGCCGGGGCGCTGGCGCAGGGCGATGGCACGGATCACATACCCCAGGCCCTGGTAGCAGTCCGCCGCCGGGTGCAGCTTGCGCGTGGCCGTCGTGACATGGCGCAGGGTGACCACCCGCGAGCCGGTGCTGAAACGGGCGATGGCACCGGGGAATTGCGCGGCGAAGCGCTGCTCCACCGGCGACAGCGCCAGGGGCCGCAGGCGTTCGCCCTCGAAACGCTGCGGCCACTCGACGAAGGCGGCAACGGGACGGGCCTCGGCCACCGGCCGGCCCAGCAGCGACCCTACCCCCAGCAGCAGGAACGACGACGCCACCAGCCAGCGCCCGTTGTGCCAGGGCGCCATGCTGGTCGCCGTCGTGGCGGGCAACGCCCGCACCGCGCCCTGCCCCGCCGCCACGGTGCGCAGCACCAGGGCGCAGACACCGATGAACACCAGCAGCCCGGTGGCCTCGTGCATCCACGCCGGCCAGTTCGATTGCCCGGCCTCCTGCAGCACCAGCAGGGTGTTGCGCAGGCTGTTGCCGCCCAGCACCAGCAGGCCGATCCACGGCAGGCGTCGCAGCAGCTGCCTGTCCCCCAGGCGCAGCCAGGCGGCAGTGGCGAAGGCGGTGAAGTAGGCCACCCAAGCCATGTGCACGCCCGAGCAGGGCGCATCCACCATCACCAGTTGCCCGTTCACCTGCAGCGCCGTGCCCAGGCGCTGCACCTCGTGGCCCAGGCCGCGCAGCAGCCAGAGGCTGGCTTCAGCGGTGACCAGGCGCAGCGGGTAACCGGCGAAGAACTGCAGCGACGAGAGGATCGGCAAGGCCAGCAGCCCCAGGCCTAGCCAGGCCAGCACCGGTTGACCGGGGCGACGCAGCGCCAGGGTGGTGGCGATCACCGCCAGCACCGCCAGCACGCCGCGCCCCAGCGCCGGGACCCACGCGCTGCCGAGAATCGCCAGCGCCGCCAGGGCCAGCGACACCAGCAGCCAGCCACGCCGGGGCGTCGCCAGGAAGCTGCGGCGCTCGCCCCACAGCCCCAGCAGCAGGGCCACCAGCGCCACCACGCCGTAGGGGTCGTCCGAGCCATCGCCCATGCGCCGCAGGCTCCACAGCCACACCGGCCAAAGCGCCAGCACCGGCGCCAGCAGCCAGGCCCAGCCCGGCAGCGCGCGGGCCTTCACCTACGCACCTGGCGGCGGGTCACCCAACCCATGCCCAGCAGGGCCAGCGCCAGCATCGCCCAGGTGGCCGGCTCCGGCGTGCTCGGCACGAGGATGCCGGCGGTGGCGGAGCCCGCCTCGGCGGTGCCGACGGCCTGGGCGCTCACGCCCTGGGGCAGCGGCAGCGGTTGCTTGACTGTGGTGCTGCCGGCCGGGTCGGGGTTGCGCACCACCTGGTCCACGGCGATGAACGAGGTGTAGGGCGTCAGCAGGCTGTACTTCAAACCCAGGTCGAGAATCTGCTGGCTGTAGCCGAAGCCGCCTTCCAGGGCTTCCTGGTCCATCAACGACGCGATGCGGTGCCGTGCCCACAGGTGGGTCAGCGCCTGGTCGCCGTCGAGCACCTTGCCCGCCTCGATCGGCACTTCGCTGCGCCAGGGGCCGCTGGCGGCGATGCCCTCGGCCTGCAGCACGCCACGGGGCTCGCCGCGCCACTTGCCGAACACCACCAGCGGGCGCTGGGCGAACAGGTCGGGCAGCGCCAGCGGCTCGACGTCATAGGTCTCCAGGCCACTGAAGGACAGCTTGGGGTGCACCAGCACCGGCGAGTCGATCATCCGCCGCAGGCGCTCGGCTTCGGCTTGCGCCGAGCTGTCGTCGAGCACCACGAAGGGCTCGCCCTGCCCGGCCCGTGCCAGGCCCTCGATCAGCTCGCGGTTCAC
Organism: Aquipseudomonas alcaligenes MRY13-0052; assembly: GCA_000474255.1. Lineage (GTDB taxonomy): Bacteria > Pseudomonadota > Gammaproteobacteria > Pseudomonadales > Pseudomonadaceae > Metapseudomonas > Metapseudomonas solani. The sequence continues at coordinate 7,335 of BATO01000032.1, read as the reverse complement.
CGAACTGCCGATACCGAAGGCGAACAGGTTGGCCTTGCCCAGGTTGTTGCGCACCAGTTCGAAGGCCTCGGTTTCCACCGTCACGTAGCCATCGGTGACCACAACGAAGCTGCGCGAGCGCTCCGCATCCGCCGGCATCGCCAGCGCCTGGCGCAGCGCCGGCAGCAGCTCGGTGCCGCCGCTGCCCATCTGGGTGTCGAGCATCGTCAGCGCCTGCTCGATGTTGGCCTTGGTAGCCGGCTGCGACTGCGGCGCCAGCAGGCTGCTGCTGCCGGAGAACAGCAGCACGTTGAAGCTGTCCACCGGGCGCAGGCCGCCGATCAGCCGGCGCAGCAGGACCTTGGTGGTGTCCAGCGGGAAGCCGTGCATGGAGCCGGAGATATCCACCACGAAGATGTATTCGCGCGGCACGATGCTGCTGGCCTTCACCGCCGCCGGCGGCGCCACCATGGCCAGGAAGAAGTTCTCCTCGGCGCCACGGGACAGCAGCACGCCGCTCTCGAACACCTCGCTGCCCAGGCGGTAGTCGAGGATGAAGTCACGGTCGTTGCCCGGCTCATGCCCCTCTTCCAGGGTCACCCGGGTGTGCCGGGCCGCGATGGCCTGGCGGGCGATGCGGTGGGTGCGCGAGACGACTTCGCCGATGGCGGTGGGCGATTGCAGGTCCACCTGCAGGGAGAAGGTGCTGCGGCCAGGGTCGCCCTCGGCCAGATGCGGGGTGGAGACCCAGGGCTCGGCCTTGTGGCTCGGCTGCCCCGGTGCGCCGTTGTAGCGCGGCCCGACCACGGTGGGGAAGACGAAGTGGTAGGTGCCATCGGTGGGCAGCAGCAGCTCGGTGTAGCGCAGCTCCACGTCCACCACGTCGCCGGGGAGGATGTTGGCCACGCTCATCTGGAACACATTGGGGCGCTCCTGCTCCAGCAGGGCGGCGGTCTTGCCGGCGCTCTTGGCCTCCTGGTACTCGCGCTGGGCGCTCTGTTTTTCGCGGATCTGCGCATGCAGCTCGCGATCGCCCAGGCGCACGGTCATGCCATGCACCGCCGCGCGGGTGGAGCCGGGAAACACGTAGCGCGCCTCCAGGGCCCGCGAGCCCTCGTTACGGTACTGCTGGATCACCTTCACGTCGGCGATCACCCCCAGCACCTGCACCTCCACGCGGGTGGACTTCAGCGGCAGGCCATCGACGCCCGGCTCGGCGTTATCCACCGCGAAATAGGGGCTCTCGCCACGTTCCGCAGCCTCCTCGGCCAGGCACGGCGCCACGCCGAACAGCACGAGGAACAACGCCAGCAGCCAGCAGCCGGGCGAGCGGGAAGACAAGGGCGGGCGGTACATGCGGTGCACTCCATGGAAAAGGATCGTGCAGACATGTTCGCCGGCCTGTGTGGACGCAATTTGCAGGGCCCGTGGTGTTTATGTGGAGTTATGCGGTGATCGCCAGTCGCGAATGAATTCGCGCCTGCGAGTTCAGCCCTGCGGACCTGACCGGCGCGTAGGGTGGAGGTCGCTTTTTACCTCCACCGGCTTTTTTGCCTGGGGTAGACCGTTCGCGAGTCAACATCCACGCCCTTGGAACGTGGCTTGGCTTTTGGCCTGTTGAAGGGAGTTGCAACCCGGCCCCGGAGCATACAGCCGCCACTCACTCAGGACGTAGGGTGTGCTGCGCGCACCTGGGGCTCACCGGAGGCACCGAGCGGCGATGCGCAGCACACCCTACGGCACGCGCTCATGCTGTTGGGTCCTCAGAGCGGCGGCGCTATGCGCCGCTTGGCGACTGAAGTCGCCCCTACAGCCCCTACACGTCTGTGTGGAGCGCAGGCAAAAAGCTAGGCGCCGGGCGTATCGGCTACCAGCCCCACCTGGTTGCGGCCGTTGTTCTTGGCCATGTACAGCCCCTGGTCGGCGCGGTCCACCAGCAACAGCGACACCTGGCCGGTCTTGGGCGTCAGGGTCGAGACGCCAATGCTCACACTCAGCGAGGCTCCGTCCTGGGGCAGGTCATGGGGGATGCCCAGGGCCTCCACCGCACGCCGGACCTTTTCCGCCAGCAGGCGCGCGCCGCCGCTGGAGGTGCCCGGCAGCACCATGGCGAACTCCTCACCGCCATAGCGCGCAGCCAGGTCGGAGGAGCGCGTACAGGATTCGCGCAGGGTTTCGGCCACGCGGCGCAGGGCGTCGTCCCCGGCGATATGGCCGAAGTGGTCGTTGTAGCCCTTGAAGTAGTCCACATCGATCATCAGCAGCGACAGCGAGGTCTGTTCACGGAAGGCACGGCGCCATTCCATTTCCAGGTACTCATCGAAGTGGCGGCGGTTGGACAGCCCGGTGAGGCCGTCGGAGTTCATCAGGCGCTGCAGCACCAGGTTGGCTTCCAGCAGCTGCTGCTGGCTCTCGCGCAGGGCGCGGTAGGCCTCGTCGCGCTGCTGCAGGGCGAGGTAGGAGCGGGAGTGGTAGCGGATGCGCGCCACCAGCTCGATGGTGTCGGGCAGCTTGACCAGGTAATCGTTGGCGCCGGCGGCGAATGCGGTGCTCTTGATCGCTGCGTCGTCACGGGTGGACAGCACGATGATGGGGATGTCACGCAGCTCGGCGGCGGCTCGATAGTCGGCCAGCAGGCTGATGCCGTCGACGCCGGGCATCACCAGGTCCTGGAGGATCACCGTCGGGCGTATCTGCCGGGCAACCTCGACGGCCGTCAGCGGGTCCGCGCAGAAATGGAAATCGATTCCGGCCTCATCGGCCAGGGCGCGGCGCAGGGCCTCTCCGATCATCGCCTGATCATCGACCAGCAGCACCATCACCTTATTCTCGGTGAACGAGTACGTTTCGGCCTGATTGCGATAGGGGTAATGCATAACTTTCTCCAGGCCTACAGGCCTCACACGACACGCAGACAACCTCTGTGCACGGCCAATGATAATGCGCGGCACGGGTACGCCGCCGCCAAAAAAACGAGCCGCCCGGCTTGCACCGTCGATGCCCCGGGCTGCACGAACGCACCAAGACCCGACCGCAGCGCCCCGGCCCGAGAAACCATCAACGCGAGAACGCCTCCACGAGCCTGGGTGCGATCCGCTGCAAGGGCAGGATCTCCACGGCCGCATCCAGCGCCGCCGCAGCCTTGGGCATGCCGTATACGGCGCTGCTGGCCTGGTCCTGGGCGATGGTGAGGAAGCCCCTTTCACGCATGGCCTTCAGCCCCTGCGCGCCATCGCGGCCCATGCCGGTGAGCAGCACGCCCACCGCCTCGCCCCGCCAATGCGCCACCAGGCTGTCGAAGAACACATCGATGGAGGGGCGGTATACATGGCTGCGGGGCTCTTCGGTATAGGCCAGTTCACCGTTGCGCAGTAGGCGCATATGGTTATTGGTACCCGCCAGCAATACCTGGCCGGGCTGCGGCGGCTCGCCCTCGCGAGCCAGGCGTACAGGCAGGCTGGACTCGCTGCCCAGCCACTCGGCCATGCCGGCGGCGAAGGTTTCGTCGACGTGCTGCACCAGCATCACCGCCGGCGCGAAGCCGGCCGGCAACTGCTTGAGCAACTGCGCCAGGGACGCGGGCCCGCCGGCCGAGGCACCGATGGCCACCAACTGCCGGCACGAGGGCTCGCGAGCCCCGCGGCTGCCCACGCGCTGGCCGATCAGCCAGCCGATGTTCTGGATCTTGCGCAGCAACGCCGCTGCGTCGCGCTCGTGGTCGGTGCCCAGCGCGGGCGTGTCCACCGCATCCAGGGCGCCGTGGCCCATGGCCTCGAACACGCGATGGATGTTCTGTTCCTTGTCCACGGTGACGATGAGGATCGCGCAGGGCGACTGGGCCATGATCCGCCGGGTCGCCTCGGTGCCGTCCATCTCCGGCATCAGCAGGTCCATCAGCACCAGGTCCGGAGTGTCCTCCTGGCAGAAGCGCACCGCTTCGGCGCCGTTGCCGGCGATCCAGACGATCTGGTGGGCCGGTTCGCGGGCCAGGGCCCGGCGCAGCGCTTCCACCGCCAGGGGCATGTCGTTGGCGATCCCTATCCTCATCCCTGCGCCTCCCCGATCAGCACGACCACCGCGTCCAGCAACGCCTCGTCGTGGAAACTGGCCTTGGCCAGATAATAGTCGGCACCGGCGTCCAGGCCACGGCGCCGGTCCTCTTCACGGTCCTTGTAGGACACCACCATCACCGGCAGCGATTGCAGGCGGCTGTCGCGGCGCACCAGGGTCACCAGCTCGATGCCGTCCATGCGCGGCATGTCGATGTCGGTGATCAGCAGGTCGAAGGCTTCGGAGCGCAGGGCGTTCCAGCCGTCCATGCCGTCCACCGCCACCGCCACCTCGTAGCCACGGCCGAGCAGCAGCTTACGCTCCAGCTCGCGCACGGTGAGCGAGTCGTCCACCACCAGCACGCGCTTGCGGCGGCTGCCCGCGCCCTGCCGGGCCAGGCCGCCGACGCGTTCCAGGCGGCCGCTGCCGAGCAGCTTGCCCACCGACTTGAGCATGTCCTCGACATCGAGGATCAGCACCGGCGTGCCGTCGTCCAGCAGCGCACCGGCGGACACATCCTGGACCTTGCCCAGGCGCGGGTCCAGCGGCATCACCACCAGGGTGCGCTCGCCGATGAAACGGTCGACCACGATGCCGTAGAGCGCCTCGCGCTCGCGCACCAGCACCACCGCCAGGCCGTCGCCGTCGCTTTCGCCCTCGGGGCGTTGCAGCACCTGGCTGGCGGCTACCAGACCGACGTGGCGCTCTTCGTGCCAGAAGTGCTGGCGGCCTTCCAGTTGCACCAGCGCCTCGGCGGGCACCCGGGTCATGCGTTCGATATGGGCCAGGGGGAAGGCATAGGCCTCGCCGCCGATCTCCACCACCAGGCTGCGCACCACCGACAGGGTCAGCGGCACCTCCAGGTGGAAGCTGGAGCCCTCGCCCTGGCGCTGCTCCATGCGCACGCCGCCCCGCAGCTGGCGCACCATGTGCTGCACCGCGTCCAGGCCGACGCCGCGCCCGGACACCTCGGTGACCTGCTCGCGCATGCTGAAGCCGGGCAGGAAGAGGAAGGCCAGCAGTTCGTCTTCGTCGAGCCGCGCGCCGGTCTCGGCAGTGGCGAAACCACGCTCGATCACTGCAGTGCGCAGGCGCTCGAGATCAACTCCGGCGCCGTCGTCGCGCAGCTCCAGCACCAGCATGCCGGCGTGATGACGGGCGCGCAGGAGGATGCGCCCCTCCTCCGGCTTGCCACGCTCGGCCCGCAGTGCCGGGCTTTCGATGCCATGGTCGACGGCATTGCGCAGCAGGTGGGTCAGCGGCGCTTCGAGCCTCTCCAGCACGTCGCGGTCGACCTGGGTGTTCTCGCCCTCGATATCCAGGCGCACCTGTTTGCCGAGGCTGCGACCGAGATCGCGCAACATCCGCGCCTGGCCGGCGAGCACGTCGGCGAAGGGGCGCATGCGCGAGGCCAGCGCCGCGTCGTACATCAGCTGGGCGCGCTGGCCGCCCTGCCAGCCGAACTCGTCGAGATCGGCCATGTGCCGGGCGAGCATCTGCTGGCATTCGCCCAGCAGTTGCCGGGCCTCGGCCAGCATGGCGCGGGAGGCCGCATCCATGGCGTCGTCCTGCACCGCCTCGCGCACGCCGTCGAGGGTACGCACGGCGCTGGCCTGCAGGCGCTTGAGGCGTTGCAGCGAATCCCCCAGGGGCTTGATGCGCTGGAACTCCACCAGCGACTTGCTGGAGATGTCCAGCAGGTGGTCGAGTCGCTCGGCGCTGACCCGCAACACCCGATCACGGTTCTCGCCGGCCGCTGGGGCGGATGCCACGGGTTCTTCCTCGGGTGCGGCCACGACGGGCGCCGCCACGGGTTCGGCAGCGGGCTCGGGCCGGGCCACCGGCTCGCGGGGGGCCACGCGCTGCCCGCTGGCCAGCGCCTGCAGGCGCTCCACCAGGGCGTCGATATCCGCGCGGCCGTCCTTGTCGGCCCAGTCGGCACCGGCCGCCGAGCCCAGGCGCAGCAGCAGGTCGGAGCCTTGCAGCAGCGCGTCGATATGCTCGGATTGCAGGTGCAGGCGGCCTTCCTGGGCGCCCACCAGGCAGTCTTCCATCACGTGGGCGATGCGCACGCCGGCATCGATGCCGACGATGCGCGCCGCGCCCTTGAGCGAGTGGGCGGCACGCATGCAGGCTTCCAGCTGGTCGGCCTGGCGCGGGTTGCGCTCCAACACCATCAGCCCGCTGCCGAGCACCTGGGTCTGCGCCTCGGCCTCCAGCTTGAACAGCTCCAGCAGCGAGGCATCACGCATCTGGTCCGGGGTCATCCAAGGCTCCTGGCGATGGCTTGCTGCAACATCGATTCGTCCAGCAGGGTGACGCTGCGCCCGCGCCACTGCACCACGCCGGAAGCGAAGGGCCGCGCAACCTGGGCGGCACCCCGGCCGGCCTCCACCACCGCGCCCAGGGGAATGGCGTGGATGCCGTCCACCTCGTCCACCGGTGCCACCACCGGGCCGTCGTCGCTGGCGACGATAAGCATGCGCGGCACCACGCGGCGCTCCTGGGCGCCGCCCTGGCCCGGCTCCAGGCCGAGCACCTCCACCAGCGACAGGCAGGCCACCAGGGCGCCACGCACATTGGTCACCCCCAGCAGCCCGAGGGAGCGCTGGTGCGGCAGGGAGTGGATCAGCGACTGCGGCGCCACTTCAACCAGCTGCCGGGTGGCCAGGCCGAGCCAGGCGTCGCCAAGGCGGAACACCAGGGTGGAGCGGGTTTCGCCGAGGCTTTCTTCCTCGGCCGCCTGCTCCTCGTCCAGCTCGCGGTGCAAGGCATAGCGGTCCAGCAGGCGGGTGGCGGCGGCAGCGTGCACCTCGCAGTTGCGGCAATGGATGTGTTCGTGCAGACGCTCGCAACTCTTGTCGCCATGTACGCCGATGCGGTTCCAGCAGTCGTCGATGGGCGCCTGGGCGTCGTCCAGGCGCAAGGTATGGCTATCGATCATGGTCGTTCACTCCACGACTGGCGCGCTCCTGCAAGCGCCGGGCGCCGGCCAGGTCGCCGCGCGCGGCGAGCAGCGCCGCCAGGTGGGCCAGGGCTTCGGCGTGTCCGGGCTGCAAGTAGAGAGTCTTGCGGTAGTAGTCCTGGGCCTCCTGCTGCTGCCCGGCCACGTCGCAGAGCAACCCGAGCCAGTAGAACACCGCTGCCGAGGGGCCGTGGGCCGCCAGGTGGCGCTCGCAGGCGGCGCGGGCTTCGGCACTGCGCCCGGCATTGGCCAGCGTGGCGATCTCCAGCAGTTCGGCGGCGCCGTCCCGGCCTGGCGCAGGCGCGGGCGCCACCGGCCGGGGCGCACTCGGGGTGTGCAGC
>BATO01000033.1 GCA_000474255.1 Aquipseudomonas alcaligenes MRY13-0052 | reverse complement strand
GCCGCCCCGGCATGAACGACAAGACCCCGCCGGAAGACGCGCCCACCTACGTTTCCGCCAAGGCCTCGCGCTACGAGCAGGAAAAGCAGGTCGCGACCCTCGCCGGTGACGTGGTCCTGCGCCAGGGCAGCATGCAGGTGGAAGCCGACGAGGCGAACCTGCTGCAAGCCGAAAATCGTGGCGAGCTTGTGGGCAACGTCAAGCTGCGCGACAACGGCGCCCTGGTGGTCGGCGACAGGGCCGAACTGCAACTGGACAACGGCGAAGCGCAGATCGACAACGCCGAGTACGTGCTGCACAAATCGCACACCCGCGGTAGCGCCCTGTACGCCAAGCGCCAGGAAGACGCGATCATCCGCTTGAAGGACGGCACCTACACCCGTTGCGAGCCGGGCGACAACGCCTGGCACCTGAAAGGCAACAACATCAAGCTGAACCAGGCCACGGGCTTCGGCACCGCGACCAACGTGACGCTGCGGGTCAAGGACATTCCGGTGTTCTATACCCCCTACATCTATTTCCCCATCGACGACCGTCGCCAGTCCGGCTTCCTGCCGCCGAGCATCGGTACCAGCAGCGACACCGGCTTCTCCCTGCTGACGCCCTACTACTTCAACCTCGCGCCGAACTACGACGCCACCCTCTATCCGCGCTACATGGCCAAGCGTGGCCTGCTGATGGAAGGCGAGTTCCGCTACCTGACCAAGAGCAGCGAAGGCCAGTTCGGTGGTGCGTACCTGAATGACGAGGAAGACGAGCGCAAGCTGCAGTCCGAGTACAAGGACAAGCGCTGGCTGTACAACTGGCAACACAAGGGCGGCCTGGACGAACGCCTGATGACCGAGGTGGACTACACCGACATCAGCGACCCGTACTACTTCCAGGACCTGCAGACCGAGCTGGGCATCGAGCAATCGACCTACGTCAACCAACAGGGCGCCGTCACCTGGCGTGGCGACAGCTACACCGCCAGGCTCAATGCCCATGCCTATGAAATGGCCACGGTCACCGAGATCACCCCGTACGACCGCCTGCCCCAGATCACCCTGGATGGCGTGCTGCCAGTCGATGCCGGCGGCCTGAAGTTCTCCTACTCCACCGAGTTCGTACGCTTCGAGCGTGATCTGCGCAAGGGTGACTTCACCGACGAGAATGGCGTTGCGAGCCCGTGGTACGACACCCGCATCCCGGGCTTGGCCCGTGCCAACGGCAACCGCATCCACGTGGAGCCGGGCGTCAGCCTGCCGCTGGACTGGAGCTACGGCTTCCTCAAGCCCTCGGTCAAGTACCTCTACACCCAGTACGACCTGGATCTGGACCAGCGTGGCAAGGACACCCTGCTCGCCGGCCAGGAATTCAACAGCAGCGAAGACCGCGGCGTACCGATCTTCAGCGTCGACAGCGGCCTGTACTTCGATCGCAACACCGAGCTGTTCGGCAGCCAGTACAAGCAGACCCTGGAACCCCGCCTGTTCTACCTCTATGTTCCTGAGGAAAAGCAGGACAACATTCCGGTCTTCGACAGCAGCGAAAGCGCCTTCAGCTATTCCTCGCTGTTCCGCGAGAACCGCTTCTCCGGTCGTGACCGTGTAGGCGATGCCAATCAGGTATCCCTGGGCCTGACCAACCGCTGGATCCAGCCCAACGGCTTCGAGCGTCAGCGCTTCAGCATCGGCCAGGCCTTCTACTTCGAAGACCGCAAGGTGCAGCTGCCTGGCATCGACTACCGCGATCGCAAGTCGGCCCAGGCCAGTGTTTCGCCCTATGCGCTGGAATACCTGTACCGCTTCAACCGCGACTGGCGCCTATCCTCCGACTTCAATTGGGACCCGGACGCCGGCCGTACCCGCTCCGGCAGCCTGATGTTCCACTACCAGCCGGAAGACGACGTCAACAAGGTGGTCAACTTCGGCTACCGCTACCGCAACGACTCCGTGGTCTACAACCAGACCACCGGCCAGTGGCAGGAAGGCGGCGACTACATCGACAACGTGACCGGCCGCCTGATCAAGGACTACTACAAGATCGAGCAGCATGACGCATCCGTTATCTGGCCGGTCGTCCCGCAATGGAACGCCATCGCCCGCTGGCAGTACGACTACAACCGCAACCGCACCCTGGAAGCCTTCGGTGGCTTCGAGTACGACAGTTGCTGCTGGAAACTCCGTCTGATCAACCGCTACTGGGTCGACTACGACGAGACCACCCTTTCGCCCGAACTCAACGAGAAGGCCGACCGCGGCGTCTTCCTGCAGATCGTGTTCAAGGGCCTCGGCGGCGTGATCGGCAACAAGGTTGAAAGCTTCCTCGACAATGGCATCCAAGGTTACCGTGAACGTGAAGACCAAGCTTTCTGATTGTCTCCGCCCGCTGCTGTTGGGCGCCCTGTTCCTCGGTGGTGCGGTGCATGCCGAGGTCCAGTCGATCGATCGTGTCGTGGCCATCGTCGATAACGACGTGATCATGCAGAGCCAACTCGACCAGCGCGTCCATGAGGTGCAGCAGACCATCGCCAAGCGCGGTTCGGCGCTGCCCCCTGAGCACGTGCTGGGCCAGCAGGTGCTGGAACGCCTGATCATCGAGAACATCCAGCTGCAGATCGGCGACCGTTCCGGCATCCGCATCACCGATGAGGAACTGAACCAGGCCATCGAAGCCATCGCCCAGCGCAATGGCATGAGCGTCGAGCAGTTCCGGGGCGCCCTGGCTCAGGACGGCCTCTCCTATGAAGACGCCCGCGACCAGGTCCGTCGCGAGATGGTCATCAGCCGTGTTCGTCAGCGTCGCGTGGCGGAGCGGATCCAGGTCACCGACCAGGAAGTGCAGAACTTCCTCGCCTCCGACCTGGGCAAGATGCAGCTCTCCGAAGAATTCCACCTGGCCAACATCCTGATCCCGGTTGCGGACGGCTCCTCGCCCGAAACCATCCAGGCTGCCGACCGACAGGCCAAGGAGCTCTACCAGCAACTGCAGCAAGGCGCCGACTTCGCCCAACTGGCGATTTCCCGCTCTGCAGGCGAAACCGCTCTGGAAGGCGGCGAGATCGGCTGGCGCAAGGCCGCCCAGCTGCCGCCGCCCTTCGACGGCATGATCAGCGCCCTGGCACCCGGTGAAGTCACCGAGCCTGTACGCACCCCGGGCGGCTTCATCATCCTCAAGCTGCTGGACAAGCGTGGCGGCAGCACCCAGGTTCGCGATGAAGTGCACGTTCGCCACATCCTGCTCAAGCCGAGTGAGATTCGCAGCGAAGCCGACACCGAGCGCCTGGCCGAGCGTCTCTATGAGCGCATCAAGTCCGGTGAAGATTTCGCCGACCTGGCGAAGAGTTTCTCCGAGGACCCGGGCTCGGCCCTCAATGGCGGCGACCTGAACTGGATCGACCCCAACGCGCTGGTTCCCGAGTTCCGCGAAGTCATGGCCAAGACCCCGGCCGGCCAGCTGTCCCGCCCGTTCAAGAGCCCCTATGGCTGGCACGTGCTGGAAGTCCTGGGCCGTCGCGCCACCGACAGCGCCGACCAGATGCGCGAGCAGCAAGCCATCAACGTCCTGCGTAACCGCAAGTACGACGAAGAGCTGCAAGCCTGGCTGCGTCAGATCCGCGACGAGGCGTACGTCGAAACCAAGCTCTGATTCTTCGGCGCCCTGCCACGCAGGGTGGCGCGCTGGCGGTACAATCGCCGCCACGCGCCACAGCCGGAGAGCCCGCAATGCCCCTTCCCCGCTTCGCCCTCACCCCTGGTGAACCCGCCGGCATCGGCCCGGACCTCTGCCTGCTCCTGTCCCGAGAGCGCCAGCCCTACCCCCTGATCGCCATTGCCAGCCAAGCGCTGCTGGAAGAGCGCGCCAGCCAGCTCGGCCTCGACATCCGTGTCACGCCCGTCTCGCCCGCCGCTTGGCCTGAAGAGCCGGCACCAGCAGGCGCACTCTACGTCTGGGACACCCCCCTGCAAGCTCCCGTCCAGCCCGGCGTGCTCGAACGGGCCAATGCAGGCTACGTGCTGGAAACCCTGACTCGCGCGGGCAAGGGCTGTCTGGATGGCCATTTCGCGGGGATGATCACCGCGCCCGTGCACAAGGGCGTGATCAACGAGGCCGGCATTGCCTTCTCCGGGCATACGGAGTTCCTCGCCGAACTCACCCACACCACGCAGGTGGTGATGATGCTCGCCACCCGCGGCCTGCGCGTCGCCCTGGTGACCACGCACCTGCCGCTGAAGGATGTAGCCGCCGCCATCACCAGCGAACGCCTGGAACGGGTGACCCGCATCCTTCACACCGACCTGGTGGAGAAATTCGGCCTGCCCAATCCGCGCATCCTGATGTGCGGTCTCAACCCTCATGCGGGCGAAGGTGGCCACCTGGGGCGCGAGGAGATCGAGGTCATCGAGCCCTGCCTGGAACGCCTGCGCAAAGAAGGCCTGAACCTGATCGGCCCTCTGCCCGCTGACACCCTGTTCACCCCCAAGCACCTGGAGCACTGCGACGCGGTGCTGGCGATGTACCACGACCAGGGCCTGCCCGTGCTCAAATACAAGGGGTTCGGCGCGGCGGTCAACGTAACCCTCGGCCTGCCTATCATCCGCACGTCGGTGGACCACGGTACCGCCCTGGACCTGGCCGGAACCGGGCGCATCGATGGGGGCAGCCTGCAGGTGGCCCTGGAGACGGCCTACGAGATGGCCGCCAGCCGAGGCTGAGCCACAGCGCGCCGATCAGCAGCACATTTCGGCCTGATCGGCGCAATGCTGTAAACTCCGCGCCTTTCCCCGTTTCCAGCTTCAAGCTACCGGCTTCAAGCTGCTCCACCTGGAGCCCGCAATGTCCGAATACCAACACCGCGCGCGCAAGCGCTTTGGCCAGAACTTCCTGCACGACGCTGGCGTCATCCATCGCATCCTTCGCGGCATCCATGCCAAGGAAGGCGAGCGCCTGCTGGAAATCGGCCCGGGCCAGGGCGCCTTGACCGAAGGGTTGCTGGGCAGCGGTGCGCAACTGGACGTCATCGAGCTGGACCTGGACCTGATCCCGATCCTGCAGAGCAAGTTCGGCCACGAGCCACGCTTCAAGCTGAACCAGGGCGACGCCCTGAAGTTCGACTTCAACCAGCTCAACGCCGAACCCCACAGCCTGCGGGTGGTGGGCAACCTGCCCTACAACATCTCCACCCCGCTGATCTTCCACCTGCTGAGCAACGCGCGCCTGATCCGCGACATGCACTTCATGCTGCAGAAGGAAGTGGTGGAGCGCCTGGCCGCGGAGCCCGGTGGCGGCGACTGGGGGCGGCTGTCGATCATGGTCCAGTACCACTGCCGCGTGGAGCACCTGTTCAACGTCGGCCCCGGGGCCTTCAACCCGCCACCCAAGGTGGATTCGGCGATCGTGCGCCTGGTGCCCCATGAAGTCCTGCCGCACCCGGCCAAGGATCATCGCCTGCTGGAGCGCATTGTGCGCGAAGCCTTCAACCAGCGCCGCAAGACCCTGCGCAATACACTCAAGGGCCTGCTCGATAGCCATGCCATCGAAGCCGCCGGTGTCGACGGTAGCCTGCGCCCCGAACAACTGGACCTGGCCGCGTTCGTACGCCTGGCCGACCAGTTGGCCGAACAGACAACCGGCGCCTGACGCCCTAGACTTTCATTCCGGTTCCAGAGAACAGTCCCGTGCCCGATTCCCGCTACCTGGTCGCCGTCAGTGTCACCACCCGCTTCCTTCCGGAGCAGTCGCAGCCCGAGCAAAACCGCTTCGCCTTCTCCTACACCGTGACCATCCGCAACGAGGGTGAGCTGCCGGCCAAGCTGGTGTCTCGCCACTGGGTGATCACCGATGGCGACGGCCATGTGCAGGAAGTGCGGGGTGCCGGCGTCGTCGGCCAGCAACCGCTGATCGAGCCGGGCGCGAGCCACGTCTACAGCAGCGGCACGGTCATGGCGACCCGCGTCGGCACCATGCAGGGCAGCTACCAGATGGTGGCAGAAGACGGTAAACGCTTCGACGCCGAGATCGCCCCCTTCCGCCTGGCCGTTCCCGGCGCGCTGCACTGACAGGAGCCCCCATGACGGTGTACGCAGTCGGCGACCTCCAGGGCTGCCTCGATCCACTGGAATGCCTGCTGGAACGCGTGGCGTTCGACCCCGCTCGCGATCGCCTGTGGCTGGTGGGCGACCTGGTCAACCGCGGCCCGAAATCGCTGGAAACCCTGCGTTTCCTCTACGCCATGCGCGACAGCCTGGTCTGCGTGCTCGGCAACCACGACCTGCACCTGCTGGCGGTCGCTCACAACACCGAGCGCCTGAAGAAGTCGGACACCCTGCGCGAGATCATCGAAGCACCCGATGCCGCCGACCTGCTTGAATGGCTGCGCCAGCAAAAGCTGATGCACTATGACGAGCAGCGCGACATCGCCATGGTCCACGCCGGCATCCCGCCCAACTGGACGCTGGCCAAGGCGCTGAAACGCGCGGGCGAGGTGGAGGAAGTTCTGCGGGACGATGTCCGTCTGCCCCTCTTCCTTGACGGCATGTACGGCAACGAGCCGGCGAAATGGGATGGAGACCTGCAAGGCATCGCCCGCCTGCGCGTCATCACCAACTGCTTCACCCGCATGCGCTTCTGCAAGGCCGACGGCACCCTGGACCTCAAGAGCAAGGAGGGCATCGACACCGCCCCCCCTGGCTACGCACCCTGGTTCAGCCACGCCGAGCGCAAGACTCGTGGTCAGAAGATCATCTTCGGCCATTGGGCGGCCCTGGAAGGCAAGTGCGACGAACCCGGCCTCTTCGCCCTCGACACCGGCTGTGTCTGGGGCGGGGCCATGACCCTTCTGAACGTCGACAGCGGCGAACGCATCCGTTGCAGCTGCGAGGAGAACACAGCATGAGCGAATTCCAACGCATCCCGCCGGAGCGGGCCCAGGCACTGCGCGAACACGGTGCCCAGGTGGTCGACATCCGTGACCCGCAGAGCTACGCCAATGGCCACATCACCGGCTCGCAGCATCTGGACAACTACTCCCTCGCCGACTTCATCGCCAAGGCCGACCTCGACAAGCCCCTGATCGTCACCTGCTACCACGGCAACTCCAGCCAGGGAGCCGCCGCCTACCTCGTGGGCCAGGGCTTCTCCGACGTCTACAGCCTGGACGGTGGCTTCGAGCTCTGGCGCGCCACCTACCCCGGCGAAGTCGCCCAGGGCAGTGCCGAGTAAAAATTTTCTCGATGGCGCAATCCCGCGCCATCACTGGCCTAGCGCCGCGACCTGACGAACGGCAATCTCTTGTTATCCTTCCGTCATCCTTGACCTCCCGGATTCCGAACTACTCTTAGGTCAGGCCATCCAAAAGGGGAGAGCCGGCACACCGGTTCCGGGCCATCGGCAGCGACCATTAGGTGTTCTGGGGGTTTCTCATCGGCTGACTCGTCGGCTGACTGCCCGCACCCGCATATCCGATCCCGCCGGCTCCCAGTATCCAGCGAGGTGACGCAATGAGCATTTTCAGCCACTTCCAACAACGCTTCGAGGCGACCCGCCAGGAGGAATATTCCCTTCAGGAATATCTCGACCTGTGCAAGCAGGACCGCAGCGCCTATGCCACCGCAGCCGAACGGATGCTGATGGCCATCGGTGAGCCGGAGCTGTTGGACACCTCCACCGACTCGAGGCTGTCACGGATCTTCTCCAACAAGGTGATTCGCCGTTACCCGGCCTTCGCCGACTTCCACGGCATGGAAGACTGCATCGACCAGATCGTCGCCTTCTTCCGCCACGGCGCCCAGGGCCTGGAAGAGAAGAAGCAGATCCTCTACCTCCTGGGTCCGGTGGGCGGCGGCAAATCCTCCCTGGCCGAGAAGCTCAAGCAGCTGATCGAGAAAGTGCCCTTCTATGCCATCAAGGGCTCTCCGGTGTTCGAGTCGCCCCTCGGGCTGTTCAATGCCACCGAAGACGGCGCCATCCTCGAAGAGGACTACGGCATTCCCCGGCGCTACCTCTCCACCATCATGTCGCCCTGGGCAACCAAGCGCCTCGCCGAGTTCGGCGGCGATATCAGCCAGTTCCGCGTGGTCAAGCTCTACCCCTCCATCCTCAACCAGATCGCCGTGGCCAAGACCGAGCCCGGTGACGAGAACAACCAGGACATCTCTGCCCTGGTGGGCAAGGTGGATATCCGCAAGCTGGAGGAATTCCCGCAGAACGACGCCGACGCCTACAGCTACTCGGGCGCTCTGTGCCGGGCCAACCAGGGCCTGATGGAGTTCGTCGAGATGTTCAAGGCGCCGATCAAGGTGCTGCACCCGCTGCTGACCGCCACCCAGGAAGGCAACTACAACAGCACCGAGGGCCTCGGGGCGATTCCGTTCCAGGGCATCCTGCTGGCCCACTCCAACGAATCGGAATGGCACAGCTTCCGCAACAACAAGAACAACGAGGCATTCATCGACCGGATCTACATCGTCAAGGTGCCCTACTGCCTGCGCGTCAACGATGAGATCAAGATCTACGACAAGCTCCTGGCCAACAGCTCCCTGGCCAATGCCCACTGCGCGCCCGACACCCTGAAGATGCTCGCGCAGTTCTCCGCCCTCTCGCGTCTCAAAGAGCCGGAGAACTCCAATATCTACTCGAAGATGCGCGTCTACGACGGCGAGAACCTCAAGGACACCGATCCCAAGGCCAAGTCGATCCAGGAATACCGCGACGCCGCCGGCGTCGACGAGGGCATGAACGGCCTCTCCACCCGCTTCGCCTTCAAGATCCTCTCCAAGGTGTTCAACTTCGACCCGCACGAGGTGGCGGCCAACCCGGTTCACCTGCTCTACGTGCTGGAACAGCAGATCGAGCAGGAACAATTCCCCGCCGAGGTGCGTGAGCGCTACCTGCGCTTCATCAAGGAGTACCTGGCACCGCGCTACATCGAGTTCATCGGCAAGGAAATCCAGACCGCCTACCTCGAGTCCTACAGCGAGTATGGCCAGAACATCTTCGATCGCTATGTGCTCTACGCCGACTTCTGGATCCAGGATCAGGAATACCGGGACCCGGAAACCGGCGAGATCCTCAACCGCGTCGCCCTCAACGAAGAACTGGAGAAGATCGAGAAACCCGCCGGCATCAGCAACCCGAAGGATTTCCGCAACGAGATCGTCAACTTCGTGCTGCGCGCCCGGGCCAACAACAACGGCAAGAACCCCACCTGGCTCAGCTACGAGAAGCTGCGGGTGGTGATCGAGAAGAAAATGTTCTCCAACACCGAGGACCTGCTGCCGGTCATCAGCTTCAACGCCAAGGGCAGCAAGGACGAGCAGCAGAAGCACAACGATTTCGTCAAACGCATGGTCGAGCGCGGCTACACCGAGAAACAGGTTCGCCTGCTGTCCGAGTGGTACCTGCGGGTACGCAAGTCGCAGTAACTGCAGCCACAAGCTGCAGGCTTCAAGCGGCAAGAAGGAGCGGGGGCCGATGCTCTGCGCTTCTACCTGCGGCTTGCGGCCTGCGGCTTGAAGCTGCCCCGGAGGGGCACCCATGAGCTACGTGATCGACCGACGCCTGAATGGCAAGAACAAGAGCACGGTGAACCGCCAGCGCTTCCTCAGGCGGTACCGCGACCACATCAAGAAGGCGGTGGAAGAAGCCGTCAGCCGCCGTTCCATCACCGATATGGAGCATGGTGAGCAGATCAGCATTCCCGGCCGCGACATCGACGAGCCCGTGCTGCATCACGGCCGTGGCGGCCGGCAGACCATCGTTCACCCGGGTAACAAGGAATTCACCACAGGCGAACGCATCCCTCGCCCGCAAGGCGGTGGCGGCGGACGCGGCAGTGGCAAGGCCAGCAACTCCGGCGAAGGCATGGACGAGTTCGTCTTCCAGATCACCCAGGAAGAATTCCTCGACTTCATGTTCGAAGACCTGGAGCTGCCCAACCTGGTCAAACGCCATCTCACCGGCTCCGACACCTTCAAGACCGTACGCGCCGGCATCAGCAACGAGGGCAACCCCTCACGCATCAATATCATCCGCACCCTGCGCTCGGCCCATGCCCGTCGCATTGCCCTTTCCGGCTCCAGTCGCGCCAAGCTGCGTGTGGCGCGGGAAGAACTTGCCAGGCTCAAGCGTGAGGAGCCGGACAACTTCGGCGACATCCAGGAACTGGAAGCGGAGATCCTCAAGCTGCGCGCACGAATCGAACGGGTGCCGTTCCTCGACACCTTCGACCTCAAGTACAACTTGCTGGTCAAGCAGCCCAACCCCAGCTCCAAGGCCGTGATGTTCTGCCTGATGGACGTCTCCGGCTCCATGACCCAGGCGACCAAGGACATCGCCAAGCGCTTCTTCATCCTCCTGTACCTGTTCCTCAAGCGGAACTACGACAAGATCGAAGTGGTGTTCATCCGTCACCACACCAGCGCCCGCGAGGTCGACGAAGAGGAGTTCTTCTACTCCCGCGAAACGGGCGGCACCATCGTCTCCAGCGCCCTCAAGCTGATGCAGGAGATCATGGCCGAGCGCTACCCCGTCAACGAATGGAACATCTATGCAGCACAGGCCTCGGACGGCGACAACTGGAACGACGACTCGCCCATCTGCCGGGACATCCTGATCAAGCAGATCATGCCCTTCGTGCAGTACTACACCTACGTCGAGATCACCCCGCGCGAGCACCAGGCGCTGTGGTTCGAATACGAGCAGGTCTGCGACACCTTCGCCGACACCTTCGCCCAGCAGCAGATCGTCTCCCCTGGCGATATCTACCCCGTGTTCCGCGAACTCTTCCAGCGCCGACTGGTTACCTGAGGGCCGTGACATGACTGCCACAGAGAAGAAAAGGCAACCCATCTCCACCGGGTCGGAGTGGACCTTCGACCTGATCCGCACCTACGACCGCGAGATCAGCCGACTGGCCGAGCGCTATGCCCTGGACACTTATCCCAACCAGATCGAAGTCATCACGGCCGAGCAGATGATGGATGCCTACGCCTCGGTGGGCATGCCGTTGGGCTACCACCACTGGTCCTACGGCAAGCACTTCCTGGCCACCGAGAAAGGCTACTCCCGCGGGCAGATGGGCCTGGCCTACGAGATCGTCATCAACTCCGACCCCTGCATCGCCTACCTGATGGAAGAAAACACCATCACCATGCAGGCACTGGTGATCGCCCACGCCTGCTACGGCCACAACAGCTTCTTCAAGGGCAACTACCTGTTCCGCACCTGGACCGACGCCAGCTCGATCATCGACTACCTGGTGTTCGCCAAGCAGTACATCATGCAATGCGAGGAGCGCCACGGCATCGACGCGGTGGAAGACCTGCTGGACTCCTGCCACGCCCTGATGAACTACGGCGTTGACCGCTACAAGCGACCCTATCCGATCTCCGCCGAAGAAGAACGGCGCCGGCAAAAGGAGCGCGAGGAACACCTGCAGAAGCAGATCAACGACCTCTGGCGCACCATTCCCAAGGGCGCGGGCAAGGGTGGTGACAAGGACAACCGGCGCTTCCCGTCGGAACCCCAGGAAAACATTCTCTACTTCATCGAAAAGCACGCACCGCTGCTGGAGCCCTGGCAGCGCGAGATCGTGCGCATCGTGCGCAAGATCGCCCAGTACTTCTATCCCCAGCGCCAGACCCAGGTCATGAACGAAGGCTGGGCGACCTTCTGGCACTACACCCTGATGAACGACCTCTACGACGAAGGCCTGGTCACCGAAGGCTTCATGCTCGAGTTCCTCCAGTCCCACACCAGCGTCGTATTCCAGCCCGGCTTCGACAGCCCCTACTACAGCGGCATCAACCCCTACGCCCTGGGCTTCGCCATGTACCGCGACATCCGCCGCATGTGCGAAGAGCCCACCGAGGAAGACAAACGCTGGTTCCCCGACATCGCCGGCGGCGACTGGCTCTCCACCATCAAATTCGCCATGAAGAGCTTCAAGGACGAGAGCTTCATCCTCCAATACCTCTCGCCCAAGGTGATCCGCGACTTCAAGCTGTTCAGCATCCTCGACGACGACCAGAAGGACGAGCTGCTGGTCCCTGCCATCCATGACGAACCCGGTTACCGGCAGATCCGCGAAACCCTCGCCGCCCAGTACAACCTCGGCAACCGCGAACCCAACGTGCAGATCTGGAACGTCGACCGCCGTGGCGACCGCTCCCTGACCCTGCGCCACCAGCAACACGACCGCAAACCCCTGGGCGAATCCACCGAGGAGGTGCTGCGCCACCTGCACCGCCTCTGGGGCTTCGACATCCACCTGGAAACCATGAACGGCGAGCAGATCACCGGCACCCACCACGTACCACCCAAGGGTGAGCGCAGCGAAGACGGCGAATACCCCCGCCTGGACCTGGTTATCCCGCCCATTTGATCGGTTGACCGCATGCCGGGCTCCCCCGAGCATGCGGTCATCGCCCATGGAGAGCGTCGATGCGCCTGTTCCTCGTCCTGCTGTTGTGCCTGGTCCTGGCCACCTGCTCCACCCACATCCCCAGCATCCAGGTGGTGCACCCGGACGGCGGCGACCTGACCGCTCGCCACAGCTTCCAACTGGTTCCTCCGGAACAGGCGCTGCTCGGCCAAGCCCCCTACCGTGAGCACTACGCTCGGCTCGACCCATTGCTCCGCCAAGGCCTGGCGACCCGGGGCTATCACGAAAGCCAGACGCCCGAGCTGCGCATCTACTACTGGCTGGCCCTGCAGGACGCACCGCTGGAGTTCAAGGTCGACCAGGCGCCGCCCAGCCCACTCGGCCCCTACCAGGCCATCCACCGCCTGCGTGATGAAACCGGCACCCTGCGCCTGCGCATCACCGACCTCGAAGGCCAGGTGCTCTGGGAAGGCATCGCCAGCACCGGCCTGAGCCCCGCCTGGGACAGCGCCGAGCTGCTGCAAAGCGCAGTGGAAGCCCTGACCCGGCAAATCCCCATCGCAGCGAGCGAGCGGGCTGCTATCCTCCGCACCCTCGGAGGTGAGCATGCAGATATACAAGGTGGGCGGCGCGGTTCGTGACCGCTTGTTGGGTCGCCCGGTCACGGAAGTGGACTGGGTCGTGGTCGGCGCAACCGCCGAAGAAATGCTCGAACAGGGCTTCAAGCCGGTCGGCGCGGACTTTCCCGTGTTCCTCCACCCGCAGAGCGGCGAGGAATACGCGTTGGCACGTACCGAACGCAAAAGCGGGCGCGGCTACGGCGGCTTCACCTTCTTCGCCAACCCGGACGTCAGCCTCGAAGAGGACCTGATCCGCCGCGACCTCACCGTCAACGCCATCGCCGAAGACGAACATGGCACGCTGGTCGACCCCTATGGCGGCCGGCGCGATCTTGAGCAACGCATCCTCCGCCACGTCTCCCCCGCCTTCGCCGAAGACCCGTTGCGCGTGCTGCGTGTGGCTCGCTTCGCCGCCCGCTATGCGCCACTTGGCTTCAGCGTCGCGACGGAAACCATCGCACTGATGCGGGAAATCGCCGAATCCGGCGAGCTGGACGCCCTGACTGCGGAGCGCAGCTGGAAGGAAATCTCCCGCGCCCTGATGGAGCCGCGCCCGGACGTGTTCATCCAGGTGCTGCGCGACTGCGGTGCACTGCAGGCCTGGATGCCGGAACTGGACGCCCTGTTCGGCGTGCCCCAGCCCGAGCATCATCACCCGGAGGTGGACTCAGGGCTGCACGTGCTGGCGGTGCTGCAGCAGTGCGCGGAACACGACCAACCTCTCACCGTGCGCTGGGCCTGCCTGCTGCACGACCTGGGCAAGGGCGAGACGCCAGAAGAGGAGTGGCCCCGGCACATCGCCCACGAACAGCGCGGCCTCAAGCTGATCCAGCAGGTCAACGAGCGCTGCAAGGCGCCTCGGGACTGCCAGGAGCTGGCGATGCTGGTGGGCGAGTTCCACACCCATGCCCACCGCGCCACCGAACTCCGCGCCTCGACCCTGGCAGAGCTGCTCGCCCGTTTCGATGTCTACCGCCGCCCGCAGCGCTTCGAGGAATTCATCGCGGCCTGCGAGATGGACGCCCGCGGCCGGCACGGCCTGGAGCAGCGCGAATACCCCCAGGCCGACTACCTGCGAGGCGCCGCCGAAGCCGCGCGTGCAGTCGCGGTCCAGCCATTGCTGGAAAAGGGCTACAAGGGGGCCGAACTGGGCGAAGCGCTCAGGCTCGAGCGCCTGAAGGCACTGAAGGCTTACAAGGAAGGCGCGGGGAAGGCCTGAAGCAGATCGGCGGGCGTCAACTTGCGCCCCTGCCATTCGAAAGGCACCGGCCACAGCTGCTGCTGAATCTGCGCCGTTGCCCAAAGCTCCGCGAAGCTGCGCCCCTCACCCGGGTGCAGGCGCTCAGGCGCTACCAGTGCCAAGGGCCAGAGCACGAACGCGTTCTTCAACACCTCTGCACGCGGCAAGGCCAGGCCATCGAAACTGCCGACCAGGTCGCCGTAAAGCAGCACATCGATGTCCAGCGGCAAACCCTTGCGATCTGGCGCATAGCGGCCGTTGTCGGCCTCGATGAATTTGAGGCGGCGGTCCAGCTCCATCAGGGGCAGGTCGGTCGTCGCCGCCACCACCAGGTTGTAGAAGGGTCCGCTCTTGATGCCCACCGGCTGGCTTTCGAACACCGGCGAGCAATGGATCTCATGAAGGAAACCGGCCAGCGCATCGAGGCCGGCCCGCAGGTGTTCTTCACGCCCGATATTGCTGCCCAGGCCCAGCAGAACCGGTGTCAGCGGCATCCGCGTTCAATCTCCACGCCAACGCTGCTGGCAGCGGGCACCGCACCGGGCTTGTGCAGCTTGAGCCGCACCCAGGGAATGTTGAATTCCGCCATGAGCACAGCGACCAATCGCTCGGCGAAGGTTTCCACGAGAAGGAACTGCGATTCGCCAGCGAACGCCTGGATGCGCTGGGAGACAGAAGCGTAGTCCAGGGCATGGGCCAGCTCATCATCGGCGGCGGCCGGGCGGTTGTCCCAGGCCATTTGCAGGTCCAGGCGCAGGCACTGGCGAATGCTCCGCTCCCAGTCGTACGCACCAATGACGGTATCGACTTCAAGACCCTCGATGAAAACCGTGTCCACGTAACTTCTGCCCCGTTAGAATCAGGGCTCCCTCGCCCTGGAATGGATACCAATGTTCTGGCTGCTGGCGATTCTCGCCTACCTGCTCGGCTCGCTGTCCTTCGCCATCCTGCTAAGCCGGTTGTTCGGCTTCGCCGACCCACGCGACCAGGGCTCAGGCAATCCGGGCGCCACCAACATGCTGCGCGTGGCGGGCAAGAAGCTCGCGATCCTCACCCTGCTCGGCGACTTGCTCAAAGGCCTTCTGCCCGTACTGGTCGCCTACCTGATCGGGCTCGGCATCCAGAAACAGGCCTGGATCGGCCTCGCCGCCGTGCTCGGGCATCTCTACCCGCTGTACTTTCGCTTTCGCGGCGGCAAGGGCGTCGCCACCGCCGCCGGCATGCTACTCGGGCTCTACCCGCCGGCCGCCTTGCTGGCTGTCGGGGCCTGGGCGCTGACCTTCTTCCTCACCCGCACCAGCTCGCTCGCCGCGCTGATCGCAACGCCGCTGACCCTGCCATTACTGGCCTGGCAGAAACCCGGAGCCCTGCTGCCAATGGCCGTGCTCTGCTGCCTGATCGTCTGGCGACACCGCGGCAATCTACGCGACCTTTTCGCAGGACGCGAACGACATTTCTGAAACTGAAGACAGCCTCAAGCTACAAGCCTGAGGCTACAAGACGCCACGCGACGCTAGATCGACGGCAGGCTTTCCATCGGCCAGCGCGCCTGCACGGCAATGGCCGGACCTTCCTGCTGCCCGGCCTTCAGGCGCTGGCAACCGGCATAGGCGATCATCGCGCCGTTGTCGGTGCAAAACCGCGGGCGCGCATAAAAGACGTTGCCGTGGAATTCGCCCAGCATCGCCTCCAGCGATTGGCGCAGCGCCTGGTTGGCACTCACCCCACCGGCGATCACCAGTCGCTTCAAGCCGGTCTGCTTCAGGGCCCGGCGGCACTTGATGACGAGAGTCTCGACCACCGCCTGCTGGAACGCCAGAGCGATGTCGCAACGGGTTTGCTCACCGTCGTCCCCAGCATTGCGGCACTGCTGCCAGGTGTTGAGGGCGAAGGTCTTGAGGCCGCTGAAGCTGAAATCCAGGCCAGGGCGATCAGTCATCGGGCGCGGGAAGGTGAAGCGCCCCGGCACACCGCTTTCGGCCAGGCGGGCGATCTCGGGGCCACCCGGATAGCCCAGGCCGATGAGCTTGGCTGTCTTGTCGAAGGCTTCGCCCGCAGCGTCGTCCACCGACTCACCGAGCAAAGCGTAACGGCCGATGCCATCGACGCGAACCAGCTGGGTATGGCCGCCGGAAACCAGCAAGGCGACGAACGGAAACTCCGGCGGCTGCTCTTCCAGCATCGGCGCCAGCAGATGGCCTTCCATATGGTGCACACCCAGCGCAGGCACGCCCCAGGCGAACGCCAGGGCCTGGGCGCAGGAAGCACCCACCAGCAGCGCGCCGACCAGGCCGGGGCCGGAGGTGTAGGCGATGCCATCGATATCGGCCGGCTTGCAACCGGCGCCATCGAGCACTTCGCGCAACAGCGGCAGCATGCGCTTGACGTGATCGCGGGACGCCAGCTCGGGCACCACGCCGCCGTACACGCGATGGAGGTCGATCTGACTGAACAGCGCATCGGCCAACAGGCCGCGCTCGCTGTCGTAGAGAGCGACACCGGTCTCGTCGCAAGAGGTTTCCAGACCCAGCACTAGCATTGGGAACCTGCCTTCCAGGCCTAGCTAATAAAGAAGGCGCGCATCATAATCGCCGCCCTCCGCCCCGGCCAGCGGTTTTCGACTGAAGGCTTTGCATTCCAGGGCGCAAGGCGTTAACATCCGCAACCCTTGAAAACCGACGTTCTCCCGCAGTCTTAGCCAGGAGCGCGTTCACCCACGGTAATTAGTGAAGGTACGACCTGGATGCCAGCCGTCAAAGTTAAAGAGAACGAACCCTTCGACGTAGCCCTGCGTCGCTTCAAGCGCTCCTGCGAAAAAGCCGGTGTACTGGCTGAAGTCCGCAGCCGCGAGTTCTACGAGAAGCCCACCGCAGAGCGCAAGCGTAAAGCTGCTGCTGCAGTGAAGCGTCACGCCAAGAAAGTGCAGCGCGAGCAGCGCCGCCGCGAGCGCCTGTACTGAGTTAACAGGCTTCGCCGCACGCTTTCAGCATCGCCCGGCTCCGGCCGGGCGAGTGCATTCAGGCACCGCATGCGACACTCCGCTTCGCCCTGGCGAACGCCGGAGTTTTTTGCATTTGCAGCACCGGTAATGCCGCTATCGCCAACCGGCGATGGGGGCCTATGCTTTGACCCTCCCAGCGTCCTGAGCACCCTATGGCCGGCCTGATCCCCCAAGGATTCATCGACGATCTGCTGAACCGCACCGACATAGTCGAGGTGGTGAGTTCGCGCATCCAGCTGAAGAAGGCCGGCAAAAACTACAGCGCCCGCTGCCCATTCCATAACGAAAAGACGCCCTCTTTCAGCGTCAGCCCCGACAAGCAGTTCTACTACTGCTTCGGCTGTGGCGCCGGCGGCAACGCCCTCGGCTTCATCATGGACCACGACAACCTCGACTTCCCCGAGGCTGTCGAGGAGCTGGCCAAACGTGCCGGCATGGACGTACCGCGCGAGGAAAGCGGGCGTAACAATCGCCCACGCCAAGCCACCGACTCGCCGCTCTACGCCCTGCTCACAGCTGCCTCGGATTACTACCGCCAAGCCCTGAAGAGCCACCCGACACGCAAGGCCGCCGTCGACTACCTGAAAGGACGCGGCCTGTCCGGTGAAATAGCCCGCGACTTCGGCCTCGGCTTCGCCCCACCGGGGTGGGACAACCTGTTCAAGCACCTGGCCAGCGACGCCTTGCAGCAGAAGGCCATGATCGATGCCGGCCTGCTGATCGAGAACGCCGATAGCGGCAAGCGCTACGACCGCTTCCGTGACCGCGTGATGTTCCCCATCCGCGACAGCCGGGGCCGGGTCATCGCCTTTGGCGGTCGCGTACTGGGCGATGACAAACCCAAGTACCTGAACTCGCCGGAAACACCGGTCTTCCACAAAGGCCAGGAACTCTACGGTCTCTACGAAGCCCGCAAGAACAACCGCAACCTCGACGAGGTGATGGTCGTCGAAGGCTACATGGACGTTATCGCCCTGGCCCAGCAAGGCCTGCGCAACGCCGTCGCCACCCTCGGCACCGCCACCAGCGAGGAGCACATCAAGCGCCTGTTCCGCCTGGTGCCCAGCATCCTGTTCTGCTTCGACGGCGACCAGGCTGGACGCAAGGCCGCCTGGCGCGCACTGGAAGCCACGCTACCGTCCCTGGAGGACGGCCGGCGCGCACGCTTCCTGCTCCTCCCCGAAGGCGAAGACCCGGACAGCCTGGTACGCGCCGAGGGTACCGATGCCTTCCGCGCCCGCATCACCCAGCACGCGCAGCCCCTGGCCGATTACTTCTTCCAGCAACTGAGGGACGAAGCCGATCCCAGCTCCCTGGAAGGCAAGGCGCACCTGGTTACCCTGGCCGCGCCACTGATCGACAAAGTGCCCGGCGCCAACCTGCGTACGCTGATGCGTCAGCGCCTGTCGGAAATCACCGGCCTGAACGGTGAGGCCATCGGCCAGCTAAGCCACGATGCACCGTCGCACAGCGGCGAAGCGTCGCACTACCCCGACGACTACCACTACGGCGCCCCTGCCAGCTACGAAGGCTATGGCGATGCCGGCCAGGAACACTACTTCGAACCACCCGCACGGCAGCAACAGGGCGAATGGCAGAAGCCCGAGCGCAAGAAAGGCGAGTGGAAAGGCGACTGGAAAAAGGGCGGAAAGCCCTGGGACAAGAAAGGCGGCCAAGGCGAATTCAGGCGCCCCCCGCGCACTGAAATCAAGGTCGAGTCGCCAACCCTGACGGCACTCAGGACACTGCTTCACCATCCAAACCTTGCGCAGAAGGTGGAAAATGCCAGCCATTTCGCCGCAGAAGACGACACGTACGCCCGCTTGATGGTGTCGCTCCTCGAAGCCCTGCAGAAGAACCCCAAGCTGCGCTCGCTGCAGCTCATCGCCCGCTGGCACGGCACCGAACAGGGCCGGCTGCTGCAGGCACTGGCGGAGAAGGAATGGTTGATTTCGAGTGACAACCTTGAACAACAGTTTTTCGACACTATAACTAGGTTGTCGGCCCGCCAACGCGAGCGCAGCCTCGAACAACTGCTACGCAAAGCAAGGCAGAGCGAACTCAGCGCAGAGGAGAAAGACCAGCTGCGCGACCTCCTCAGCCGCAGTCCATCTCCAGCCTCCACCAGCCCAACTGGCGCTTGAGGCCTCTGGTCAGGTATAATCCTCGGCTTGTTTTTAGCCCGCCAAGACCTTAAGTGGATAGGGTGTTATGTCCGGAAAAGCGCAACAGCAGTCTCGCCTCAAAGAGTTGATCGCCCGTGGTCGTGAGCAGGGTTACCTGACTTACGCGGAGGTCAATGACCATCTGCCGGAGGATATTTCCGATCCGGAACAGGTGGAAGACATCATCCGCATGATCAATGACATGGGGATCAACGTATTCGAGAGTGCTCCGGATGCGGACGCCCTGTTGTTGGCCGAAGCCGACACCGACGAGGCTGCAGCCGAAGAGGCCGCCGCCGCACTCGCAGCCGTCGAGACCGACATTGGCCGAACCACCGACCCGGTGCGCATGTACATGCGTGAAATGGGCACGGTGGAACTGCTGACTCGCGAAGGCGAGATCGAGATCGCCAAGCGCATCGAGGAAGGCATTCGCGAAGTAATGAGCGCGATCGCCCACTTCCCCGGTACCGTCGACAGCATTCTCTCCGAGTACCATCGCGTCACTACCGAAGGTGGCCGTCTCTCCGACGTCCTCGCTGGCTACATCGACCCCGACGACGGCAGCGTGCCGGCCGAGGAAGTCGAGCCTGTCGTCCCGAAGGAAGAAAGCGCCGCGAAGGAAAAGGACGAAGACGAAGAAGAGGAAGGTGAGAGCGACGACGCCGAGGAAGAAGGCGACGGCGGTCCCGATCCGGAAGAGGCCCTGCGCCGCTTCACAGCCGTCTCCGACCAGCTGGAAAAGGCCCGCAAGGCGCTGAAGAAGCATGGTCGTTCCAGCAAACAGGCCATCGATGAACTGCAAGGCCTCGCCGAGCTGTTCATGCCCATCAAACTGGTACCCAAACAGTTCGATGCCCTGGTAGACCGCGTTCGTGACGCCCTTGACCGTGTCCGCGCCCAGGAACGCGCCATCATGCAGCTCTGCGTGCGTGATGCCCGCATGCCGCGTGCCGACTTCCTGCGCCTGTTCCCCGGCAACGAAGTCGACCTGACCTGGGTCGAAGGCCTGACCAAAGGCAAGGCCAAGTACGCCGAAGCCCTGAGCAAGCTGGTCGACGACGTCAAGCGCAATCAGCAGAAGCTGATCGACCTCGAGAAGGAAGTCGACCTCAAGATTTCCGAGATCAAGGACGTCAACCGCCGCATGTCCATCGGTGAAGCGAAAGCTCGCCGGGCGAAGAAGGAAATGGTCGAGGCCAACCTGCGCCTCGTGATCTCCATCGCCAAGAAGTACACCAACCGCGGCCTGCAGTTCCTCGACCTGATCCAGGAAGGCAACATCGGCCTGATGAAGGCGGTGGACAAGTTCGAATACCGGCGCGGCTACAAGTTCTCGACCTATGCCACCTGGTGGATCCGTCAGGCGATCACTCGCTCGATCGCCGACCAGGCCCGCACCATCCGTATTCCGGTGCACATGATCGAGACCATCAACAAGCTCAACCGCATCTCCCGCCAGATGCTCCAGGAAATGGGCCGCGAGCCCACCCCGGAAGAGCTTGGCGAGCGCATGGAAATGCCCGAGGACAAGATCCGCAAGGTACTGAAGATCGCCAAAGAACCGATCTCCATGGAAACCCCGATCGGCGACGACGAGGATTCCCACCTGGGCGACTTCATCGAGGACAGCACCATGCAGTCCCCGATCGACGTGGCCACGGTCGAAAGCCTCAAGGAAGCCACCCGCGAAGTACTGGCCGGCCTCACCGCCCGTGAAGCCAAGGTCCTGCGCATGCGCTTCGGCATCGACATGAACACCGACCACACCCTCGAGGAAGTCGGCAAGCAGTTCGATGTGACCCGCGAGCGGATCCGCCAGATCGAAGCCAAGGCGCTGCGCAAGCTGCGCCACCCGTCGCGAAGCGAGCATCTGCGCTCCTTCCTCGACGAGTGATCGAACAACCCCCGGCCAGTCCGGGGGTTTTTCTTTCTGCTACCAAAGCGCCAGCTGCCGCGTCTACACTTCCGCCTATCACTTCGTGGAACGGGACCGTCATGGCGCGTCTGCCTGCCATTCTCCTGCTGTGTCTGGCGTTCTGGGCAGCCCCGTCCGGAGCGCTCACCTTCACCCAGGAAGAACAGGCATGGCTGCAGGACCACCCCGTCCTGCGCATGGGCATCGACGCCTCCTGGCCCCCCTTCGAATTCCGCGACAGCCAGGGCCGCCACCAGGGCCTCGCCGCCGACTACGTCAAGCTGATCCAGGAACGCCTGGGCGTCCGCCTCGAGCCGGTGGAACCACGCAACTGGGGTGAAGTGCTGGAGCAGGCCCGCAATGGCCAGCTCGACCTGCTGCCCGGCGTCATGTCCACCCCCGAACGCCAGCAATACCTCAGTTTCACCCGCCCCTACCTCGACTTCCCCATCGTCATCCTCGCCCGCGACGGCGGCCCACAGCCCAAATCGCTCGGCGATCTCTACGGCCTCAAGATCGCCGTGGTCGAGGACTACGCCCCTCACGAACTGCTGCGCAGCGGCAATCCCGACCTCAACCTCCTGCCCTTGCCCAACGTCGCCGCCGGCCTCCAGGCCCTCGCTACCGGGCAGGCCGACGCCTTCGTCGGCGACCTCGCCTCCAG
This sequence comes from Aquipseudomonas alcaligenes MRY13-0052, assembly GCA_000474255.1. GTDB lineage: Bacteria > Pseudomonadota > Gammaproteobacteria > Pseudomonadales > Pseudomonadaceae > Metapseudomonas > Metapseudomonas solani. The sequence goes on along the minus strand of BATO01000033.1, from coordinate 36,340 downwards.
CGTCTGGAGCCTGCGCCAACTCAGGCTCGAAGGCCTCTACATCAGCGGCGAGACGCCCTACCGCTACCAGCTCGCCATGGCCACGCCGCGTAGCGACACCCCCCTGGTCGGCATCCTCGACAAGGTCTTCGCCGACATCAGCACCGCCCAGATCGAAGCCATCCAGGACCGCTGGGTCGGCGGCGTCATCGACCGGCGCCCGGTCTGGACCACCTTCATCGCCTACGGCCTTCCCGCCCTGCTGCTGATCGGCCTCGCCCTGCTCTTCGTCCTGCGCATCAACCGCCGCCTCAGCGGCGAAATGTCACGCCGCGCCCTGCTCGAAGACGAACTGCGCACCAGCGAACAGCACTACCGTGGCCTGGTCGAAAGCCTTAACGCCATCGCCTGGGAAATGCGCCTCGACGAGCACCGCTTCACCTACGTCTCCCCCCACGCCGAACGCATGCTCGGCTACCCCCTGGCGGACTGGCTCGAAACCGGCTTCTGGCAGCGCACCCTCCATCCCGAAGACGCCCGGCACGCCGAACACTTCTGCAACGAAGAAGTCGCCGCCGGACGCGACCACAGCTTCGACTACCGCATGCTCGCCGCCGACGGCCGCGTCCTGTGGATCCGCGACATCGTCACCCTCGACCCCCAGGGCGACAGCCAGATCATCCGCGGCCTGATGATCGACATCACCGAGGCCAAGGACACCGAGCACGCCCTGCGCCTCTCCCAGCAGAAATTCGCCTCCGTGTTCCACAACTGCCCCGACGTCATCGCCCTCGCCCGTCGCCAGGACGGCCGCCTGCTCGACGTCAACCGCACCTTCGAGCAACAGACCGGCATCGACGCCGCCCAGGCCATCGGCCGTACCGCCACCGAACTGGGCATCTGGGGCACCCCCGACATGGGGCCCGGCCTCCTCCAGCGCCTGCAGAACGAAAGCCTGCACAACCTGGAAATGACCTTCCGCCGGCAGAACGGCGAAAGCTTCACCGGCCTCATCTCCGCGCAACCCATCGACCTCGACGGCATCCCCGCCCTCATCGTCGTCGTGCGCGACATCACCCTGGTCAAGGAAACCCAGCAGCAACTGAAGATCTCCGAAGAGAAATTCGCCCGCGCCTTCCACGCATCCCCCGACGGCCTGCTCATCACCCGCCTGGTCGACGGCAGGCTCATCGAAGCCAACGAAGGCTTCACCCGCATCACCGGCTACGTCGCCGGCGAAGCCGCCGACCGCTCCACCCTCGAACTCGGCATCTGGGCCAACCCCGAAGACCGCCAGCATATGGTCCACGCCATCCGCGACCAGGGCAGCCTGCGCAGCTTCACCGCCACGATACGCACCAAGGGCGGCAGCATCCGCCTCTGCGAACTCACCGCCCAACCCATCCCCATCAACGGCGAAGCCTGCGTCCTCACCATCGCCCGCGACATCACCGAGCGCCAGCAGATGCAGGAAAAGCTCCTGCAGGCTGCCACCGTCTTCGAAAGCACCGCCGAAGGCGTGATGATCACCGACACCGAACAGCGCATCACCGCCGTCAACCGCGCCTTCACCGAAATCACCGGCTACAGCGAAGCCGAAGCCCTCGGCCAATCACCGCGCCTGCTCGCCTCCGGCCAGCACGACAGCGCCTTCTACGCCGCCATGTGGCACCAGCTCGCCGCCGACGGCCACTGGCAGGGCGAAATCTGGAACCGCCGCAAGAACGGCGAACCCTATCCCGAATGGCTGACCATCAGCGCCGTGCGCAACCGCGGCGAGCAGATCACCCACTTCGTCGGCGTCTTCGCCGACATCTCCACCCTCAAGCACGCCCAGGCCCGCCTCGACTACCAGGCCCACCACGACCCCCTCACCGGGCTGCCCAACCGCATCCTCTTCGAAAGTCGCCTGCAGGCCGCCCTGCTCGACGCCACCACCGACGCCCAGCGAGGCGCCGTACTCTTCATCGACCTCGACCGCTTCAAGCACATCAACGACAGCCTCGGCCACCCGGTCGGCGACCTCCTGCTCAAAAGCATCGCCGCCCGCCTCAAGGACCAGCTGCGCGACATCGACACCGTCGCCCGCCTCGGCGGCGACGAATTCATCATCCTGCTGCCCGGCCTGCACACCGCCGCTGACGCCGAGCACATCGCCAGCAAAGTGCTCGCCTGCTTCAGCGCCCCTTTCGAGGCCGACGAACACGAGTTCTTCACCAGCGCCAGCATCGGCATCAGCCTCTACCCCGAACACGGCAGCGATGTCGCCACCGTGGTCAAGAACGCCGACGCCGCCATGTACCGCGCCAAATCCAAGGGCCGCAACCGCATCGAGTTCTACACCCGCGACCTCACCTTCCAGGCCAACGAACGCATGGCCCTGGAGAACGAACTGCGCCGTGCCCTCGAACGCGGCGAACTCAGCCTCTACTACCAACCCAAGCTGTGCCTGCAGAACCGCCGCCTGATCGGCGCCGAAGCCCTGATCCGCTGGCACCACCCCCTGTTCGGCGAAATCTCCCCCGAGCGCTTCATCCCCCTCGCCGAAGAGAACGGCCTCATCCTCCCCCTGGGCGACTGGGTCCTCGCCGAAGCCTGCCGGCAGATGCGCGAATGGCAGGACCGCCACGCCCCCTTCGGCCCGCTCTCCGTCAACCTCGCCGGCGCCCAACTGCGCCAGCCGCAACTGGTCGAGCGCATCGACCGCCTGCTGCAGGACACAGGCGTCGTCCCCTGCCACCTGCAACTGGAAATCACCGAAGGCTTCATCATGAGCCAGGCCGAAGAAGCCCTCGCCGTGCTCCACGCCCTCAAGGCGCTCGGCGTGCAACTGGCCATCGACGACTTCGGCACCGGCTACTCCTCCCTCAGCTACCTCAAGCGCCTGCCGCTGGACATCATCAAGATCGACAAATCCTTCGTCCGCGGCCTGCCAGACGACCTCGAAGACGCCGCCATCGCCCGCGCCATCATCGCCCTCGGCCGCAGCATGCAGCTCACCGTCATCGCCGAAGGCGTCGAAACCCACGCTCAAGAAGCCTTCCTCACCGCCGAAGGCTGCGAACAGATCCAGGGCTACGTCGTCAGCCGCCCCCTCCCCGCCGACGTTTTCGCCCGGCAATTCCTCGATCCCTGTCAACCTGTTGGCGCTCAGGAAAAGGCGCCGGTATAATCCGCCGGCCTTCTGGGGGCCTATAGCTCAGTTGGTTAGAGCAGAGGACTCATAATCCTTTGGTCCACGGTTCAAGTCCGTGTGGGCCCACCACTTTGAAAGCCGCGCAATGCGCGGCTTTCGTCTTTCCGGATACTGGCTCAGCGCTATTTCACTCCGCGTCTTGCGTCTACTTTGCGTCCACTCCTTACTGAGCCCAGTAGCTATACCAAGTCCTGCGTGAATGCCGACGGCAGCTAGCTGCGCCAGGTGGAAGCCCTTCAGAACGCCGAGCGCGACCAAAGCCACATGGAGGAGGTGGACGACCACGCGACCGAGACCGTGGGCGGGAAGAAAGTGGAAGCGCTGGGCGTGCTGAAGCTGCTGCCCGGTGGTAGCGCTAGCTTGGCTGCCGTGGACGATCTGAATCAGGCCAGCGGCCAGGACATGAACATGGTGGTGGGTCAGCGCTGCAACGCTACTATGGGCGCAACATGGAAGAGCAAATCCAGGGGTTGCGCCAGAGCGTCGCTGGCATCAGCCAGCACTTGGAAGCGCCGAAGACCTGGCTGGGCTCCAGCTCCGTGAACGTCCTGCAGGTGCTGTGCGACCTGCTGGATCTGGTGCAGGAGATGAACACGAACATCGCGAGCCACGTGCACGCATTGAGCCCGCCGCCAGCGAACGCGGCGGCCTTCAGTGCAGCGGCCGGTACTGCCGGCCAGTTGGGCGGGAAACTGAAGCCAATTACCGCTTGATATCCGGTAAAAGCTCACGCAATAAGAAGTGGTAACCGCTCAGTTGCTCTATTCGATGTTCAACATAGTTCACAACAAAATATGTCCCGTGCGGCTCAATTTCGGCATCCGGCGCGTTTTCAGCCAACAGAAATTGATATGTATGCCCACCATACAACCGTATGCAAAAAATTATGTGGCATCGACCATTTTCTAATGGGTATTTGTGCAAACATAGCACATGAGAGTTATCGACCTTCCCACCCATAACAAACTGAAATGGATCATCTACTTCTGCTGCAACTAAAGGCAGCACCGGCTCACCCGTTAATATTGAGCTCTTGATTGTATCGAACGCCTTATCACGGATATATTTCGCCCCGCACAAAAAAGCCAGGGTATTCACCCCAATCTTTGCCATAGCCCTCTGAGGCTTATGGATATCAAATGCCATCTCCACTTTCACCAAAGGATTTTGATGTTCCGTATCTTCATATGCAGTGCATTTATCTCGATTGCGTACGAACTCTCTCATTCTTGCCAGATTGAGACACAACTCCTCAAGACCATCAGATTTATAATTAATCGAACGTCGATCATGAAGGAAGAACCTAGGATGGAAAGCGGCATTTCCCTTTTGATGAGGCTTGCTAAATTGCTGCAACCATAGCAACTGACCTTTCGGTAGTTTTTTCATCTCTACGCTTTCACCAATCTGATACTTATCTCCAGTCCTGACATACTCCGTCACTAAGAATCTTGAGCCATCCTGATCCCTTATTTTCTTAACTGTAAACAGCTTCTCGCCTTCCACCAACTCTTCAAGGAGATTGAAGAAGGTTTGCAGATCATCCATTTTGGTGGAGATGAACTGGACGTTCTTCCCATTGATGATCGCTTGCGGCGGCAAGTCTGGCAGCATTTTCTTCCCTGCCACGCTCTCCAATGCTAAGCCCCTTTCAGGGTCCATCGTGTAGAACGCCTCGGCCTCTAATTTTGGTGGTTCGTCTTTTTCTCGCCCATGATCCTGCAAGAACATTCGTGCAATAGCAGCTGGCGACCGTCGCATCAACTCAACTTCTATATCCTTTGCAAACAAAGAATTGCAAGCCGTGCAAACACACCCCTTCAGAACAAAACGATCATCGCGCCCCATACCCGCAGGAAACATATGCTCTATATTGAACTCAGTTCCTGAGTCGCAATAAATACATTTTTCGCTCATATATCCTTCCATAGATTTTGCAACCCCAAAACAACGCCGAAGCGCTTGTATATTTATTTCATTCGAATAGCCATGTAAGGCGTGCAAATCTCCTCAAACTCCTTCCGATATTTATTCAACTCCAACCTCTTCGCCATGATCCTACTGTCATTCCTTGGCAACTCCGGACCGTCTTCCATGGCCTCGCGTGCCTCTCGCAGCTCCTGCAACTCTGAAGCGCATTTCAGTATTTTCTTTCGACAGAAGTAGAGCACATCAGGCTCAAATAACCAGCGCGCCTTCCCCAATGCGTCGAGGTAGTCCTGTGAAACTTTATCTTTATCAGCCGACCGGCTTTGACTTTTGGTAATAAATTCGTTTATTGCCTCATACACTTCTACGCGCTTATCAAACAAATCTAGCCGCAGTTTATCTCTTGCAGTCCGCCATTGGCGGTAGGCAATGAGGATGCCCAACCCCGCAATAACTGGCGTCAGCAAGCCCTGCAGAACAGTTAGAAATTCCATTCGTTTCTCCGACAGTCAATTCAAGGGCGCCATCCGGCGCCCTCTATAGATGCTCTCGACCTATCAACAGCCCCCGCAAGCTTCCGGAGCACTGCAGTGATCAGGAAGACCGAGCGCAAAGCGTAGCGGGGATCGGCACGATTCGACCAGGTGCAGTCCCTGCCACCCCCAAATGGGGCATGCGACGCGAGCTGAAAAGCCCGAGCTACATCACCAGGTTGGACGAGCTGTAGAGCATCCCCTGCCGCTGAACGGTGCTGCGAGAAAATCGCCGCCGGCGCGAAAACGCACCGCTAAAACGGAATCACCCCCTCTCGCCGACGGGTCGTGTGTAGAAAAAAAAGTCCAACCCGGGGCGAGATGAAGATAGGCCCCAGTGCCAGCGGCGGCGCGGGCCTGCCCGGGGTAGTGGGTGTTTTCACACTGTGAAAGGAAATGCAGGGGTGTGAAGAGCTGGGAAGGCGAAAGTGTCCACATTGCGTCCACACCTGATGTAAATACTGGCTTTCGATGACCGGCAATATCCCCGAAAACACAGGCATAGAGCTGTTTTGCCAGATGAGACGGGGGGCAGGTGAGGGCTCATAATCCTTTGGTCCACGGTTCAAGTCCGTGTGGGCCCACCACCAATACCCCATGAAAAAGCCGCGCATTGCGCGGCTTTTCCGTTCTAGAGCCCACCCTCAATCACCATAAGACTTCGGCTCCGGGTTCGGATACGTCGAGATCGCTTGCCACGAGTCGTTATCAGCCAGGTAATGGATGGATTCAGGTGGGATCGTCACGATTGCCGAACACTCATTGGCGTCGACCGCCTCCTGCATGCTGGCGAAGGCAGTCATCAGGTCCGTTCGTTGTACTAGCTTCGCCAGGTCGCCATCGCCCAGGGTAATACGGAGCAACCTGTGGTTGTCCGTCTTGGCGTAGTCTTCCGCGTACTCCTTATCGCCAGTCAGGCACTGGCCACGCCCAGTCTTGTCAGACTCGCTCAAGGCTCTTCCAGTAGTAGCAACCGCTGTCATGGTGGCGCCCCCGAATGCGTTCCTCTGGGAAGGATCAAGCCCACCCTTCTTGATTCCAGTTGTGGGCAGGAAAGGAATTTTCCCGGTGATGTGGCAGTCGAGAACAGCCTTGTAGAAGTAGTAGGGCATGGCAGCCTCCTTACTGTTGCGTCATCAGCCAGGGAGAGGCTAGTCCAGCCGGTGGAGCACGGGGGTTGGCCAACAGCCTTTCGATCCTCCGAAGATTCCTACCCACCCTCGTCATTGCCGGCCTACAAGGGCGTTCTGTAGCGTCTCTAACCGTCATGCCTCGGCATGGCCGGGAGTGGAATCCCGAACTTGAATGCCATCGCAACACCGCCATAAGCAGGCCCAACGAAAGAATGCAGTCTTCGAGGCCTGGCCATCTATGGCGGACCGTGCGAGGAGGGCGAGAGCCCGCCGGTGGTGGCATTCATACCGGTATTCCACACCTCGTACGGTCCGCCACCCTTATGCGCCCTGGATCAGGTGGCGGCTCCCCTGCAAGGAAGGAGTCTCATCATGTCCCACGACTATTTCGTTCCCAGCGTCTTCCACCGCCACCACCGCGCATTGCGCGCGCTGCTGATCGACGACCAGGCCTGGGTCGTCGCCAGCGACCTTGGCCCACTCACCAACCGCCATATCGACGACAAGCTGACCCGCAAGCTGGACCCGGACCAGTGGCGCAGCGAGCGCGTGGAGAACCACCAGGGCGCGGTGGAAACCCTGTTGCTGATCAGCGAGAGCGCCGTCTGCGAGCTGCTCAAGGTCAACTTCTATCACCCCGAGCACCGTGGCCTGCGCCAGTGGATCACCGGCGAGGTGATCCCCGCCCTTCGCTCCCAGGCCACGCCGCACCTGCCCCGCCAGCGCCGGGTGACCTGGCAGGGCACGGAGTTCAGCGTCATGGAATGGCAGGGCCGCCAATGGGTGCGGGTGAAGGACGTGGCGGAGCTGTTCGACGGCCGCGAACAGGCCACGCTGCAATAGAACGGAGTCGGGGACGCATGGCGTCCCCGTTGCTTTTAACGCCCGGCACGAAGTTGAAAAACGTAGGCGAGGCAGCCGATGCAAGGCGTTTTCAACGCCGCAGCGGCCACGCAGTCAGTTGTTCACCAGCCCGCTAGCGCTTGGCGATGATGTACACGGCATGCACGATGCCGGGGATGTAGCCCAGCAGGGTGAGGAGGATGTTCAGCCAGAAGGCGCCGCCGAAACCCACCTGCAGGAACACGCCCAGCGGCGGCAGGATGATGGCGATGAGGATGCGGATCAGGTCCATGCAAAAGCTCCTTGTAGGGAAATTCGTCTACCTCCTGATCGACTGCCGGCGAGCGCAAAGGGTTCCTTGCCGATGTTTCGGCGCCCCGCCCATAATCCGTCGCTCCCGCCCCTCCGGACCTCACCGCCCATGGCCATTTCCCGCGACGACCTCGACGAACACGGCCTGATCATTGGCGTCTCGCCCGAGCGTTTCCGCGCCGTGGCGATGCCCCTGCTGTTCGACCACCTCAACGCCCAGTGCGAGGGCACCATCGCGGTGAACCGCCAGGCGCGGATCGTCTGGATCAACGACAAGTACGCGCAGAAGATCGGCATCGCCGACCCGCGCAGCGTGCTCGGCAAGGAGGTGGAGGAGGTGCTGCCGGCCAGCCGCCTGCGCGAGGTGGTGGGCAACGGGCTGCCGAGCATGCTCGACCTGATGGCCTTCGGCGACGAGCACTTCGTGGTCACACGCATCCCCCTGCGCGACGAGGACGGCACCCTGGTCGGCGCCCTCGGCTTCGTGCTGTTCGACCGCGCCCGCCACCTGCAGCCGGTCATGGCCAAGTACAACCAGTTGCAAACCCAGCTGGCCGCCGCCCAGCACGAGCTGGCCCGCGCCCGCCGTGCGCGCTACACCATCGCCGGCTTCATCGGCACCAGCGCCGCCGCCAGCGAGGTGAAGCGCCAGGCCCGCCGCGCCGCCCAGCTGGACGCCACCGTGCTGCTGCGCGGCGAGACCGGCACCGGCAAGGAGCTGCTCGCCCAGGGCATCCACAACCTGTCGCTGCGCGCCAGCGGGCCCTTCGTGGCGGTGAACGTGGCGGCCATCCCGGAATCCTTGGTGGAGGCGGAGCTGTTCGGCACCGCGCCGGGCGCCTTCACCGGGGCCGACCGCCGTGCGCGGGCCGGCAAGTTCGAGCTGGCCGACGGCGGCACCCTGTTCCTCGACGAGATCGGCGATTTGCCCCTGCCGCTGCAGGCCAAGCTGCTGCGCGTGCTGCAGGAGCAGGAGGTGGAGCCGCTGGGCTCCAACCAGGTGAAGACCCTGAACGTGCGGGTGATCGCCGCCACCCATGTGGACCTGGAGGCCAAGGTGGCCGCCGGCGAGTTCCGCGAAGACCTCTACTACCGCCTCAACGTCCTCGCCCTGCGCGTGCCGCCCCTGCGCGAGCGCCGGGAAGACCTGCCCGCGCTGGTGGACTACCTGCTCGACGACATCGCCACCCGCTCCGGCCAGCCGCCGCTGGAGCTGCAGCAGGGCGCCCTCGACCTGCTCTGCGCCCAGCCCTGGTCGGGCAACGTGCGCGAGCTGCGCAACCTGCTGGAACGGGCGCAGCTGCTGGGCGATGGCAACCGCCCGCTGGAGGCGCACGACCTGCGCACCCTGTTGGTGGACCCGCAACCGGCCGCACCCGCCCCCGCGCCCGCAGCGGCTGCCGAGCCCGCCCCGCCCGCCGTGCGCCCCCTGGCGGACAGCCTCGCCGAGGCGGAACGCGCGGCCATCCTCAGCGCCCTCGCCGCCTGCGACGGCAACCGCACCCAGGCCGCCGAACGCCTCGGCATCGCCCGCGCCAGCCTCTACAACAAGCTCCAGGCGCACGGGTTGTAGCCGGGCGGCCTCCCCGGGCTGAAGCCCGGGCTACGGGCCGGCACGCCAGCGGCATACCCCCCGCGAAGCTCCCAGGCCGGCGTAGGGTGGATCGCGCTTCATCGATCCACGCGGTGCGGGGTTGGTCGCCGGGCAGGGCGTGCCTTCCCCGCGGCCACGGTGATTGGGGGCGGGCGCGGTGGTGGATGGAAAAGCGCCATCCACCCTACAGAACGCCCAGGCCGGCGTAGGGTGGATCGCGCTTCATCGATCCACGCGGTGCGGGGTTGGTCACTGGGCAGGGTGTGCATTTTCCTGCGGCCACGGTGTTGGGGGTGGGCGCGTTGGTGGATGGAAAGAGCGCCATCCACCCTACAACTCCAGGACCTGCTCGCCGGGGTTATGGGATGTCCATATTTTTGGACATCATGCGAAATAGGCGTCCAATAATCAGGACACTGTCCACTTATTTGGACACTCGGATCGCTCCGCTCGCCTTCCCGCTGATGGCTCAAACCCAGCACCAGCGCCTTCCCCAGGGCTTTTCAGCCCACCTGGCACAGCTTTCGCTCTATACCGGCAAAGGGCCGACCCAGGCCCGGCCGCTGCGGCGGTTCAAAATAACAACAAGAAGGAAATCCCATGGGTACCCTCGGAATCCTGCTGTCCCTCGCACTGCTGATGTTCCTGGCCTATCGCGGCTACAACGTGTTGATCCTGGCGCCGCTGATGGCGCTGCTGGCGGTGCTGTTCGCCGGTGATGCGGCGTTGATGCTGCCCACCTACACCCAGGTGTTCATGAAGTCCCTGGGCGGCTACCTGATCCAGTTCTTCCCGCTGTTTTTGCTCGGCGCCATCTTCGGCAAGTTGATGGACGACTCCGGCTCGGCCCGCGCCATCGCCCAGGGCATCGTCACGCGGCTGGGGCGCGAGCGGGCCATCCTCGCCATCGTGCTGGCCTGCGGGCTGCTGACCTACGGCGGCGTGTCGCTGTTCGTGGTGGCCTTCGCCGTGTACCCCATCGGCACCGCGCTGTTCCGCGAGGCGGGCATTCCCAAGCGCCTGCTGCCCGGCGCCATCGCCCTGGGCGCCTTCACCTTCACCATGACCGCCCTGCCCGGCACCCCGGCGATCCAGAACGCCATACCCAGCCCCTTCTTCGGCACCGACGCCTTCGCTGCGCCCATCCTCGGGCTGATCGGCGGGCTGATCATGCTCGGCCTCGGCAGCTGGTGGCTCGCCGCCCAGGCCCACAAGCTGATGGCCGCCGGCGAAGGCTACGGCAGCCACAAGGACGACCCCACCGAGCAGAGCGGCCTGCCGGTGACCGGCTTCTGGCTCGCGCTGCTGCCGATCCTGCTGGTGATCGCGCTGAACTTCCTGATGGCCAAGCAGGTGCTGCCCAACCTCGACACCAGCTACCTCGCCAAGCCCGAATTCGGCGGCCTGCAGGACGCCAAGTCGGTGATCGGCATCTGGTCGATCATCGTCGCCCTGGGCGCGGCGGTGCTGCTGCTCATCGGCCTGCACTGGCGGCGCTGGGCGGACCTGAAGCAGAGCCTCAACGACGGCACCTTCGGCTCCATGCTGCCGATCCTCAACACCGCCTCCGAGGTGGGCTACGGCACGGTGATCGCCTCCCTCGCCGGCTTCGTGGTGATCCGCGACCTGGTGCTGAGCGTGCCGGGCAACCCGCTGGTGTCCGAGGCGGTGGCGGTGAACATCCTCGCCGGCATCACCGGCTCCGCTTCCGGCGGCATGTCCATCGCCCTCAAGACCCTCGGCGCGCAGTACCTGGAGATGGCCAACGCCGCCGGCATCAGCCCCGAGCTGCTGCACCGGGTCGCCGCCATGGCCTCAGGTTGCATGGACACCCTGCCCCACAACGGCGCGGTGATCTCGCTGCTGGCCATCTGCAAGCTGACCCACCGCGATTCCTACAGATTCATCTTCATGAACACGGTGATCTTCCCGCTGCTGGCCCTGGTGGTGGTGATCACCCTCGGCAGCCTGTTCGGCAGCTTCTGATGTGCGGCTCGTGGGAGCGAATTCATTCGCGATGCGGCCCGCAGGGGCGCCCCGGGTCCGCTGCGCGGCCCTTCGCGGCTAAAGCCGCTCCCACGGGAGAACCAGGCCGCCCCCCTTTCCAGGCTCGAGGTACGACATGAGCAAAGTGATGAGCGCCGCCGAGGCGGTGGCGCGTATCCCCGACAACGCCCACCTGGCCACCGGCGGCTTCGTCGGCATCGGTTTCGCCGAGGCCATCGCCATCGCCCTGGAGCAGCGCTTCCAGGCCGAGCAGGCGCCGCGCGACCTGACGCTGGTCTATGCCGCCGGCCAGGGTGACGGCAAGGGCCGGGGCCTCAACCACCTGGCCCACGAAGGGCTGGTGCGCCGCGTCATCGGCGGCCACTGGGGCCTGGTACCCGGGCTGCAGAAGCTGGCGGTGGAGAACCGCATCGAGGCCTACAACCTGCCCCAGGGGGTGATCTCCCAGCTGTTCCGCGACATCGCCGCTGGCAAGCCGGGGCAGCTGTCGCGGGTGGGCCTGGGCACCTTCGTCGACCCCGAGCACGGCGGCGGCAAGCTCAACGCCCGCACCACCGACGAGCTGGTGCGGCGCATGGCCCTCGACGGCGAGGAATACCTCTTCTACAAGACCTTCCCCATCCACGTCGGGGTGGTGCGCGCCACCAGCGCCGACGAGGACGGCAACCTGACCATGGAGCGCGAGGCGCTGACCATCGAGAGCCTGGCCATCGCCATGGCCGCACGCAATTCCGGCGGGCTGGTGATCGCCCAGGTGGAGCGGGTGGTCGCCCGTGGCTCGCTCAACCCGCGCCAGGTGAAGATCCCCGGCATCCTCGTCGACTGCGTGGTGGTGGCCGCGCCGGAGCACCACCAGCAAACCTTCGCCACCGCCTACAACCCGGCCTTCGCTGCCGAGGTGCGGGTGCCCGAGGGCAGCCTGCCGCCGATGCCGCTGGACCTGCGCAAGCTGATCGCCCGCCGCGCCGCGCTGGAACTCAAGCCCGGCGCGGTGGTGAACCTGGGCATCGGCATGCCCGAGGGCGTGGCGGCGGTGGCGGCGGAAGAAGGGGTGATCGACCTGCTCACCCTCACCGCCGAGCCCGGCGTGATCGGCGGCGTGCCGGCCTCGGGCCTGGACTTCGGCGCGGCCTGCAACCACAGCGCGCTGATCGACCAGCCCTACCAGTTCGACTTCTACGACGGCGGCGGCCTGGACCTCGCCTTCCTCGGCCTGGCCCAGGCGGATGCGGCGGGCAACCTCAACGTGTCGAAGTTCGGCACGCGCCTGGCCGGCGCCGGGGGCTTCATCAACATCAGCCAGAACGCCAAGGCGGTGGTCTTCGTCGGCACCTTCAGCGCCGGCCCGCAGGACATCCGCATCGAGAACGGCGCCCTGCGCATCGTGCAGGACGGCGCGCTGCGCAAGTTCGTCCGCGAGGTGGAGCACCGCACCTTCGCCGGCCGCCTCGCCGCCGAAGCCGGCAAGCCGGTGCTCTACGTGACCGAGCGCTGCGTGTTCCGCCTGACTACCGAAGGCCTGGAGCTGATCGAGGTCGCGCCGGGCGTGGACATCGAGCGCGACATCATCGAGCGCATGGACTTCCGCCCCATCGTCCGCGCCCCGAAGCTGATGGACGTGCGCCTGTTCGGCGAGACGCGCATGGGCCTGCGCGGGATGATCGACGAAGCCTGAAAGGTTGTGCGTGAAACGCGGGCCCGCCCTGGGCCCGCGTCTTTTTACACAGCTCGTAGGATGGGTAGAGCGAAGCGAAACCCATGCTGGTGTGCCCGGAATTCGATGGGTTTCGTACCTCGCGGAACGCCGCCCGACCCATCCTACAGAAGCGTCTCGGCGCTTCAGCGCTCGCCCAACTTATGCCGCGCGGCGTACAGGCAGACCATTTCCATCGCCAGGGTGGCGCCGGCCAGGGCGGTGACCTCGGCGTTGTCGTAGGGCGGCGCCACTTCCACCACGTCCATGCCCACCAGGTTGATGCCGCGCAGGCCACGGAGGATTTCCAGCGCCTGGTGGCTGGAGAGCCCGCCGCAAACCGGGGTGCCGGTGCCAGGGGCGAAGGCCGGGTCGAGGCAGTCGATATCGAAGGTCAGGTACACCGGGTTGTCCCCCACCCGCGCGCGGATGCGCTCGGCGATCTGCTCCGGGGTGTGGCGGTGCACCTCGCGGGCGTCCAGCACCTGGAAGCCCATCACGTCGTCGTTGGTGGTGCGCAGGCCGATCTGCACCGAGCGCGCCGGGTCCACCAGGCCCTCGCGGGCGGCGTGGAAGAACATGGTGCCGTGGTCGATGCGCTGGCCCTCTTCGTCCGGCCAGGTGTCGCTGTGGGCGTCGAAGTGGATCAGCGACAGCGGCCCGTGCTTGGCCGCATGGGCCTTGAGCAGCGGGTAGCTGATGAAGTGGTCGCCGCCCAGGGTGAGCATCGCCGCACCGGCCTCGAGGATGTGCGCGGCGTGGGCCTGGATCGCCTCCGGCGTGTGCTGGGGCGTGCCGTGGTCGAAGGCGCAGTCGCCGTAGTCGATCACCGCCAGGTGGTCGAAGGGGTCGAACTCCCAGGGAAAGTGACGCGCCCAGGCCATCTGCACCGAGGCGGCGCGGATGGCGCGGGGCCCGAAGCGGCTGCCGGGGCGGTTGGTGGTGGCGGTGTCGAAGGGCACCCCGCTCACCACCAGATCGACGCCGGTGAGGTCGCGGCTGTAGCGCCGGCGCATGAAGCTGGTGATGCCGGCGTAGGTGGCTTCGGCGGCCGTGCCCAGCAGGCTCGGCCGGGTGATGGCCTGGTCGTTGTCGTAGGCGTGTTCCATGTCATCGGGCTCCATCGGTGGGGTGTTTCCCGTCTGCGCGGGTTCAGTACTGGGTGCGGAAGCGGGTCCAGAGGCGGGTGCGCTCGCGCTGCTGCTTGAGGGTCAGTTCCTGCTCGCCGAACAGGCGGTCGCGCACGGCCTGGGGCGGGTAGATGTCCGGGTCGTTGGCCACCGCCGGGTCCAGCAGCGGCGTGGCGGCCTGGTTGGCGTTGGCGAAGAACTGGCTGTTGGTCAGCTCGGCGATGGCCTCGGGGCGCAGCATCCAGTCGATGAAGGCATGGGCCGCCTGGGGGTGTGGCGCGTCGGCGGGGATGGCCAGGGTGTCGAACCAGATCAGCGTGCCCTCGCGGGGGATGCGGTAGACCACCTCGAAGGGCATCTTCGCCTCGCGGGCCTGCTCGGCGGCGATGGCGGCGTCGCCGTTGTAGGTCAGCGCCAGGCAGATCTCGCCCTTGGCCAGGTCGTTGATGTGCTTGCCGGCGCCGACGTAGCGCAGGTTCGGCTGCAATGCGGTGAGCAACCCGTGGACCGCCGCGAGGTCTGCCTTGGCGGTGCTGTAGGGGTCCTTGCCGAGGTAGTGCAGGGCGACGCTTATGACCTCCTGGGGCGAGTCGATCACGGCGATGCCGCAGTCCTTCAGGCGGCTGGCGTACTCGGGCTTGAACAGCAGGTCGAGGCTGTTCAGCGGTGCGTCGGGGATGCGCTTCTGCACCGCATCGCGGTTGATCCCCAGGCCGATGGTGCCCCAGGTGTAAGGCACGCCGAAGCGGTTGCCGGGGTCGACGCTGGCGAGCTTGGCCAGCAGCTGCGGGTCGAGGTTGGCGTAGTGCTGCAATTGCTCGCGCTGCACCGGCTGCACGGCATTGGCCTTGATCGCCCGTGCCAGCCCGCTGCTGGCCGGGAACACCACGTCATAGCCGCTGCCGCCGGTGAGCAGCTTGGCGTCGAGGGCTTCGGCGCTGTCGAAGATGTCGTACTTCACCTTGATGCCGGTCTCGGCCTTGAAGCGCTCCAGCGCCTGGGGCGGGATGTAGGCGGACCAGCTGTAGAGGTTCAGCTCCCGGTCCTGCCCCTGGGCGGGCAGGACACAGGCGGCGAGCAGGGCGAACAACAGGGAAAGGCGCATGGCGAAAGCTCCCGGAGCGGTGATGAGGCGATCCTGCGCCGGGCTTTGCTTCGGATAAATATGAAGTGTTCTACTTTGGCATCGCTTGCCATCGATGTTTGGAGATTCACATGCTCGCCCAACTCCAGGACCTGGACCTGCAACTGCTCAGGCTGTTCATCGCCGTGGTGGAGAACGGCGGCTTCAGCGCCGCCCAGGGCGCGCTGGGGGTGGGCCAGTCCACCATCAGCACGCAGATGGCCAAGCTGGAAACGCGCCTGGGCTTTCGCCTGTGCGAACGGGGCAAGGCCGGCTTCCGCCTCACGCCCAAGGGCGAACAGGTGCTGGCGGCGACACGGCGGCTGTTCGGCGCCATCGAGACCTTCAAGGGCGAGGCGCGGGGCATGGCCGACATGCTCCTGGGCGAGCTGCGCATCGGCCTCTCCGAGTCCCTCGACGACACGGTGATGCTGCGCCTGGCCGATGCCATCCGCCGCTTCCGCGCGCGCCGCCAGGCGGTGCGCATCGAGCTGCTCAGCGCCATGCCTGCCGAACTGGAGCGGCGCCTGCTGCAGGACCAGCTGCACCTGGCCATCGGCTACTTCTCCGGCAACCAGCAGGCGCTGGAGCACCAGCCGCTGTTCGTCGAGGAGCAGTTGCTGTTCTGCGGCGCCGGGCACCCGCTGTTCGACCGCACGCGCGTGACCGAGAGCGACCTGCGCCACTGCGACCGGGTGCTGCACCCCTACCGCTTCATCGGCGAGGCCGAGCCCTTCCAGTCCGCCGCCAGCAGCGCGGTGACCGAGCAGGTGGAAGGCACCCTGGCGCTGATCCTCTCCGGCGCCCACATCGGCTACCTGCCCCGCCACATCGCCGCGCCCTGGGAGGCACGCGGGCAACTCCGCGCCCTGCTCCCGGAGCGGCTGGGCTTCAACGTCGAATTCCGCCTCACCCACCACCGCGGCCGCGAACCCAGCGAAGCGCAGCAGGCGTTCGTCGAGGATCTGTTGGCCGCCTTCGGCGGAGCTTGAAGTTGATTTAGCTGGAAGCCGGAAGCCCAGAAGCTGTGCCGCTTTCGTACGCCGGGGAGCACCCGGCATCCAAGCGGGTGGACCACGCTTCACCGGCCCACCATTCGGCGTCGTGTCGAACGCCGACCGCGTGGGTTTCGCTACGCTCTACCCACCCTACGCAGGACACTTCCGGCTTCCAGCTTCCAGCTTCCAGCTTCCAGCTTCCAGCTTCCAGCTACATGTACCACCGATATTCCCGCGCACTGACTTCGTTGATGAAGTCGAGGTACTCCTGGCGCTTGTTCTCGCAATAGACCATCACGAATTCGCTGCCCAGGCCCTGGTTGACCACGGGGTGGTCGCGCATGGCGGCGACGGCGGCGGGCATGTCGGTGGGGAAGTCGATGCCGCTGGAGCGGTCTTCGTTGAGCGGGGCGATGGGCTCTTTCGCGGCGTCGAGGCCGTGTTCCATGCCGGTGAGGATGGCCGCCAGCACCAGGTAGGGGTTGGCGTCGGCGCCGGCCAGGCGGTGTTCGATGCGCAGGTTGCGGCCGTCGGACTCGGGGATGCGGATGCACGCATCGCGGTCTTCGAAGCCCCAGCTGGCGCGGCTGGCGGCGTTGACCATGGCGCCGTAGCGGCGGAAGGCGTTGTGGTTGGCGGCGAAGATCGGCATGCAGTGCGGCAGCAGCTCCAGGCAGCCGGCCACGGCGTGGCGCAGGGGGCGCTGGCCGTCGGCGTCGAGCAGGTTGGCGCCGGCCTCGTCGTAGAGGCTGACGTGCACGTGCATGCCGCTGCCCGGCGCGTCCAGGTAGGGCTTGCTCATGAAGCTGGCGCGGTGGCCGTGCTTGAGCGCCACGCCCCGGGTGCTGCGGCAGAACAGGGCGGCCCAGTCGGCGGCCTGCAGGCCGTCGTCGCAGTGGCCGAAGTTGATCTCGAACTGCCCCGGGCCCAGCTCGGCGGTGATGACGTTGGCCGCCACGCCCTGCTGGTTGGCGGCCTCGACCATCTCGTGGAGCACGGTGGAGAAACGCGACAGGCGCTCGATGTGCATGTTCGGCTGGTCGTCCTCGTCGTCGCACAGGGCGTCGCGGGGGAACTGCGGCAGGCCGTCCTTGAGCGTGCGGTCGAACAGGTAGAACTCCAGCTCGAAGGCCACCACCGGGCGGATGCCGCGCCGCGCCAGGCGTTGCAGCACGCGGGCCAGCACCTCGCGCGGTTCGAACTCGATGGGCGCCTCGGTGCCGTCGGAGGTGATCAGCATCTGCCCCAGCGGCTGGCGCTCCCAGCACACCGGCTTCAACGTGCCGGGCACCAGGCGCCGTGGCGCATCCGGGTCGCCGTCGGCGAAGCAGTAGTCACCGATGGGGTACAGCCCGCCCTGGGTGCCCAGCAGCACGCAGTTCTGCGGCAGCTTCAGCGGGCCGCCGGCGGCGACCTTCTCCAGCATCTCCACCGGGTAGCGCTTGCCGTAGAAATGCCCGGGGATGTCCAGGCAGATCAGGTCCACGTAGCGGATCTCCGGGTACCGGGCACGGAAGGCACGTACTTCGGCGAGCAGGTCGGGATGCGGGTTTGTTGTTGTCATCGCTGTGGTCCTGCAAGAAAAGATAAGAGTCGGTTTAGGGCTGAGCGAGCTAGAGCGAGGCAAGGCGAAAGCGATCGAAGAAGCGGAGTCTACGAGCGGTAAATGAGCATTCTGAGATCGCTTTCAACGCCGCATCGCCGACGCGCAGCCGGCCATAAGCCGGCTCTAGGTGAATACCCATAGGACTCGGGTGGGCCTATCGGAAAGGTTGGCGTAGCGGAACTGCGCGTGGGCCGGCAGCTGGAAGCTGTCGTTGGGGTGCAGCACCACCGGTTCCTCGGCGTCGTCGAGCCAGATGCTGAGCTCGCCTTCGAGCACGAAGCCGCCCTGCTCGGAGCTGTCGTCCAGGTGGCCTTCGCCGCTGGTGGCCCCGGGTTCGAGGTGGCTTTCGAGCATGGAGAAGCCGGCCGACATGTTCGGCGAGGCGAGCACGTCGGTGATGCCGCCGGCGTAGTAGAGCGTGCGGCGCTCGCCGGGGCGGGTCACCCAGCGCACCTCGCGGGGCTTGCTGAGGCTGTAGAAATAGGTGGTGGGCACGCCCAGCGCCTCGCTGATGGCGGTGAGGTCGGCCACGGTCGGGCGCGACAGGCCGCGCTCCACCTGGGAGAGGAAGCCCACCGAGCGGTCGATGCGCGCGGCCAGTTCGCCCAGGGTCAGGTTCTTGTGCTTGCGCAGGTCGCGGATGAGGATCGCGAGGCCTTCGATCTCGTCTTGCATGTCCATGTCGAATCTCCTTCGGTGCCGGCGTCAGGCCAGGTCGCGCAAGCGATACCAGGCTTTGCCGGCGGCTTCCAGCGGTGCGGCCAGCAGCGAGCCGCCGGGGAAGCGCGGGTTGTCGAGGCCCTGGTAGAGCGCCAGCAGCTGCTCGTCGCCGAGGATGGCGTCGGCCACCGCGCGGGCGCCGGCCAGGGTCGGCAGGATGCCGTGGCCGGAGAAGCCCTGCAGCCAGTAGCGCTGGCCCTGGCGGCCGATGTCGGGGGTGCGCTTCATGGTCACGTCGATATGGCCGCCCCAGCCATAGTCGATCTGCACGCCCTTGAGCTGCGGGAACACGCGCTCCAGGTAGGGCCGGGTGGCCGCCGGCACGTCCTTGGGCAGGCCGCCCAGGTAGGTGCAGCCGCCACCGAACAGCAGGCGGTGGTCGGGGGTGAGGCGGAAGTAGTCGGGCACGAACTGGTTGTCGATCACGCAGCTGTTCTTCGGCAGCAGCGAGCGCGCCAGCTCCGGGTCCAGCGGCGCGGTGGCCACCTGGTAGGAGCCCACCGGCAGCAGGCGCGAGGACAGCTGGCGGTCCAGGCCGTCGACGTAGGCGTTGCAGGCCAGCACCAGCACGTCGCCACGCACCTCGCCCTCGGGCGTGCGCGCCACGTAGCCGGCCGGCGTCTCGCGGTATTCCAGCACCTGGCTCTGCTCGAAGATGCGCCCGCCGGCGGCTTCGATGGCGGCGGCCAGGCCCTGGGCCAGCTTCAGCGGGTTGAGGTGGGCGGCCTCCGGGTCATAGAGCGCCGCCTTGTAGCGCGGGCTGTCGATCCACTCCGGCAGCTCGTCGCGCTCGATCAGGCGCATGGCGTCGTAGCCCCACTTCTGCTCGGCGTCACGCTGGGCCTCGCGCAGCAGTTCGACGCGGCGCTCCAGCACCGCCGTCCACAGGCTGCCCACGCGGTAGTCGACGTCGAAACCGTGGCGCTGCGGCAGCTCGCGCATCTCGCCTGCGGCCCAGCGCATGCTGTCCCACAGGCGGCGGGTGCGCTCCTGCCCCAGGGCCTTTTCCAGCGGCGGCATGTCGCACGACCAGCCCAGCAGCGCCTGCCCGCCATTGCGTCCGGAGGCCGCCCAGGCCACGCGGCTGGCCTCCAGCAACACCACGCGCTTGCCGGCCAGGGCCAGGCGCAGCGCGGTGTGCAGGCCGCTGAAGCCGGCGCCGATGATCAGCACCTCGCAGTCCAGGCTGCCCTGCAGGCGCGGGCGCAGAGGGATGGAGCCGGGGTAGCTGGCGGCGTACCAGGTGCCGACATGCTGGGCGGATTGCTTGAACATGCGAGGCCTCATGAAATTTGAATTGATAAATTTCATGAAAATCTAGCATCTTATTTTCACAAAGCCAAGCGACGAAATGCCGACGATCACGACCGGCTCACAGGATGGCGTTGCACCCCTGGCAAAAGCTGTTGTCGGATACGCCGTCTGACTACCGTATGAAGCACGCCGCGAACCCTGGCGGCGGCAGGAGTGAATGGATGAAAGCGATACACCTGGCGGCGCTCTGCGCCCTGGCCCTGCTGGCCGGCTGCAGCCATGACCAGCCCAAGCCCGAAGCACCGCCGCAGCGCCTGCCCAACCAGGTGCAGGACCAGCCCACGCCCCTGGAGCTGCTGCGCACCAACGCCGAGCGCGGCGACCTGGAAGCGCAGTTCCAGCTGGGCAGCCACTTCTTCGTGGCCAAGCCCGCCGACCTCAAGCAGGCGGAGTTCTGGTGGAAGCGTGCCGCCGACAAGGGCCACGCCATGGCGGCGGTGAGCCTCGCCTACCTCTACACCGGGCGTAACGACCCGGCCTACGCCAACCAGCAGGCGATGCTGCAGTACCTCAACCAGTCCGCCGCCACCGGCAACCCGATGGCCCAGCACGTGCTCGGCAGCCTCTACCTCAAGGGCGAACAGGGCGTGCCGCGCGACCCGGACCAGGCCCGTCGCCTCTACCAGGCCGCCTGTGGCCAGCGCTACGAAGCCAGCTGCGCGGCACTGAAGACCCTGCCCTGACCCCTACCATGCGCCCGACACTCCCGCTCTGCCTCGCGCTGCTGGCCCTGCCAGCCGCCGCGCTGGCCGACGAAGGCTCCGGCTCCTGGCTGCTCAGCAGCAGCGCGGCCATCACCTTCGCCCCCGCTACCACCAGCAACCTCAGCCAGGAGGAGCGCCAGCCGGGCATCCAGGCCCAGGCGCGGGACGATGCGATGGCCTTCGTCGCCAGCGATGGGCGCATCCGTGGCGCGCAGCTGGAGCGCACCCTGCAGGAACTGCACCGACAACCGGCGACGGCGAGCGCCGACGACATGAGCCTCGCCCGCGCCCTCGCCGCCTCGGCCTATCGCTGAGGCGTGCGCACCAGCGTCAGCCCCGCGTAGGCGGCGCGCTGGCGCTGCACCCAGGTCGCGTACACCACCAGCACCAGCAGCACGCCACCGAGCACCAGGGAGGAGCCGACGGTGCCGAAGTCCAGCCCGCCCTTCTCGTGGGTCTTGGTCAGCACGTCGCCCAGGGTCGCGCCGAAGGGCCGGGTGAGCACGAAGGCCAGCCAGAACAGCAGCACGGTGGAGATCCGCGTGAAGTAATGGGCCGCCACCACCAGCGCCAGGGCACCGCCGATCAGCAAGGCACCACCGGCGAAGCCGAGCCCGGAGTCATCGGCGAGGAAGTCGCCCAGCGCCGTGCCCAGGGTGTTGGAGAAGAGGATCGCGCCCCAGTAGAACAGCTCGCCGCGCCGCGAACGGATGCGGTCCACCGACAGCGACCCCTCGGTGACCCGCCACAGCGCGAAGATGCACAGCAGGATGCCCACCAGGATCGCCGAGCCGGTGGCATAGCCCAGGCCCAGGGTGCGGTCCATGAAGTCCGACATGGTGGTGCCGGCGGTGCTGGTGGAGAGGATCACCGCCCAGTACACCAGCGGGTTGTAGCGCTTGCTCGCCAGCTGCGTGAGCAGGGTGGCGAAGAAGGCGCTGATGAGGATCAGCGAGCTGATGGCGTAGCCAACGTCCAGGGTCATCGACAGCAGGTCCCCGGCGGTCTCGCCCAGGGTGGTGGCGCAGATCTTCATGATCCAGAAGGCCAGGGTGATCTGGGGCAATTTATTCATCACGACTCCCGGGGCCCGCACGGATGTGGCTGCCTGATGGATGCAACCCTCTGCGCGGACACGGACCCGGTCTGCCCAGCGCGAGGCGAGAGTGACCGGGAAGGAGTGAAAACGCGGTGAAGGAAGGATGAAAAAAACATCACCCGAGTGGGCTCAGCCCACTTCGGCGGCCAGGGTCGCTCGGTTGCGGCCCCCCCCTTTCGAGGTGTAGAGCGCCTCGTCCGCCCGCTTGTAGAGGCTGTCACGGGTGTCGCCAGGCTGGCTCAGGGCCATGCCGACGCTGACGGTCAGCACCGGGCCGATGTTGGAGCCTTCGTGGGGAATGGCCAGCCCCTCGATGCGCCGGCTCACCTCCTCCGCCACCCGCTCGGCGAACACCGGCACCAGGTCGCAGAACACCAGGGCGAACTCCTCGCCACCGAGCCTCGCGGCGAAGTCCAGGGAGCGCCGGGGCGTGCTCTGCAGGGCCTCGGCCACCGCCTTGAGCACCGCGTCCCCGGCCGGGTGGCCGTAGAGGTCGTTGTAGCGTTTGAAGAAATCCACATCCACCAGCATCAGCCCCAGGCAATGGCGCTCGCGCTGGCTTTCACGCAGGGAACGATCCAGCAGGATCTCGAACATGCGCCGGTTGCACAGGCCGGTCAGGCTGTCGCTGTCGGCCAGCTCCTTGAGCGCCGCGCGGGTGAGGAACTGGCGCCGCGTGGCCGACTCCTGGAAGTAGCGCGACATGCCGGCGAAGAACATGGCGACCAGCGGGTAGATGGACAGCGCGACGAAGTCGTCGAGATACCCCGCCGGCAGAAAGGCCGGGATCGCCACCAGCATGGTGATGAAGGTGACCAGCGCGCACACCACCGACCCCCAGTAGCTGTAGCCCACGGGAAAGAAGATGGCGATCAGCACCAGGATCATGCCGTCGATGTTGAAGGGCATCCCGACCTGCTCCAGCACCTGCATGTAGAGGATGTTGCTGACCAGCGTCGTGGTGCCGATGAAGAACACGGTGCAGGGCACCCAGAAGGCGCCGGCCGAGCGATCGTTGCCGTAGAGCACCATGGTCGCCGAAAGCATGATCCCGGCCAGGGCGATCAGGCGCATGCCGAAGATCGCCGGGGTCAGCGTCGCATCGTAGTGGCGCAGGGCGTAGAAGATGTCGAAGCCGAGGAAGAACAGCAGCGCCAGCAGCAGCGTGCAGAGGGCGCCGATTCGCGTGGTGCGAAAGGCCCGGTAATTGGAGATGCGGTACTCCGCCTCCAGTTCGGGCTCGAAACGCAGCCATCCAAAGCCTTTGTTGAGCTGCCGCGTGTAACGGCTCTCGGCGTAGTGGCTGAGCAACAGCTGGACCTTATCCATCCCTGACCTCACCTCCCGCACCCTCAGGTAAACAGCTTCCAGGGGATCGCCCATACAAAGCCGACTTGGCGAAAGTATGGCACGGCGCCACCAGCGCCAACCCTCCCTGTATCAATCCTTGTGCGGGTTTCAGGCCATACCGCTGGTCGCCAGGCGCCGCCTCGCCCCCCTGGCGCCATGCCGTTGAAACGCTGAAGGCGCGACTGAATGCCGCATCCGATGGGTAGCCGAGCCAGCCGGTGCGGACCGCCTTCGAAGCCTTCGCCGATGAACTGGCCGCCCTGTACCACTCGGTTTGAGCACGAGAACGGTGGCGCACCCGGGGTTCCGCTGCGCTGCTAAGCTCGCCGCCTCACAGACGCATGGATGACGACGATGAAACGCCTGCTGCCGCTGGCCCTGCTGGTGATTGGCTCGAACGCCCTGGCCCAGGGCTGCGACTATCGCCCTGCCCCGCACCAGGAACTGACCGCCGCCAAGGCGACGGGCCTGCCGCTGGTGCTGGCGGGCAAGGAGAAACTGCAACTGGGCCTGGTGGAGCAGCCCGAGCTGCTGCTGCACAGCGGTGATCTGCTGATCGCCCGCTACCCCGACGGCCACAGCCTCGCCCACCATCCGATGACGCAGCAGGAGCTGGGCAATGCCGGCCTGGGCACCCCGGCGCAACAGGTGCGCCTGCTGTTCGGCGATGACAGCGCCGCCACGCCCGAAGCCCGCGAATGGGTGTTCGCCATGCGCCAGGCCATGGACCTGTGCGGCGACAAGGCCAGCCTCACGCCCTACCGCATCGACGGCATCGAGCTCTTCGCCTGGCGCACCAGCCAGGACGGCAAGCCCTACCAGGTGTTCTTCATCCCCGATGGCGAGCAGGTGCATTACCTCGAAGTACGCGGCCCCGCCGCCTTCGCCGACAAGGTGCTGGCCGGCGTACACAGGCGGCCGCCGAAGCCATAGCGGAGCGTCGGGTTTCACCCGACCTACGAGAGCCTGTGTCATGCACGCCCGTAGGTTGGGCCGAGGTACGAGGCCCAACGCGCGGAGTCGAGCCCGCATCGTTGGGCCTCGCTGCGCTCGACGCCAACCTACGGAGAGCGGTCCATCACCGGAGGTTCCCCGGCCCCTTGTAGGGCGGGTGAAACCCGCCACATTGGCGGCGCCGATGTTCGCGAGCAGAGCTCGCTCCTACAGGGTCGGCATCGTGCACCACCGTAGGTTGGGCCGAGGTACGAGGCCCAACGCGCGGAGTCGAGCCCGACATCGTTGGGCCTCGCTGCGCTCGGCGCCAACCTACGGAGAGCGGCCCGGCATCGGAGGTTCCGGGCCCCTTGTAGGGCGGGTGAAACCCGCCACCTCGGCGTCGCCAAGCTTCGCGAGCAGAGCTCGCTCCTACGAGAGCCGGCGTCATGCACCCCGTAGGTTGGGCCGAGGTACGAGGCCCAACGCGCGGAGTCGAGTCCGCATCGTTGGGCCTCGCTGCGCTCGGCGCCAACCTACAGAGAGCGGTCCATCATCGCGTGCATCAACTGCCGATCACGCCGCCGTCGTTCTTGGTGATGAGCACGGTGGTGGAGCGCGGGCGACTCTTGCCGTCGCTGGCGGGGTAGCTGATGCCGGGGTGCTGGATGTTGACCCACATGCTGCGGCCGTCCGGGGTGAAGGTGATGCCGGTGAGTTCGCAGCCGCGCGGGCCGACGAGGAAGCGGCGCACCTCACGGGTCCTGGGGTCGGCGCAGAGCAGCTGGTTGCAGCCGATGCGCGCCATGGCCGGCTCGATGTCGTCGAAATCGGTCTCGATCCACAGGCGGCCGGCGGGGTCGAAGGCCAGGCCGTCCGGGGAGGAGAAGGCGTCGCCGTTGATGGTGCCGATCAGGTTGGCCGGCACCGCCTGGCCCTTGTCGTCCTTGGCGCCCTGGGGTTCGCCGGCGAGGAGGAAGATCTCCCACTGGAACGTGGTGGCGGTGGGATCGCCGCCCGCTTCGTTCCAGCGCAGGATCTGCCCGTGCAGGTTGTGCGGGCGCGGGTTGGCGGCGTTCACCGGTTTCTTGCTGCCCCGATCGTCGTTATTGGTGAGGGTGACGTAGACCTCGCGGGTCTCCGGGTGCGCGGCCACCCACTCGGGGCGGTCCATGGGCGTTGCGCCGAGTATGTCGCCGGCGGCGCGGGCGTTGAGCAGCACCTCGGCCTGGCTGGCGAAGCCGTTCTCGGCGGT
This sequence comes from Aquipseudomonas alcaligenes MRY13-0052, assembly GCA_000474255.1. Taxonomy (GTDB): domain Bacteria; phylum Pseudomonadota; class Gammaproteobacteria; order Pseudomonadales; family Pseudomonadaceae; genus Metapseudomonas; species Metapseudomonas solani. The sequence continues at coordinate 10,889 of BATO01000033.1, read as the reverse complement.
GAGGCCGTTCTGGCCGTGCACCAGGGCCAGCCACTGGCCCTTGCCGTCATCGTCGAAACGGGCAACGTAGAGGGTGCCCTCGTCCAGCAGGTCGCGGGCGGCCTTGGGGTTGGCGGCGTCGAAGCGGCCGCTGGGCACGAACTTGTAGATGTACTCGCCCTTGGTGTCGTCGCCGTAGTAGTAGGCCATGCGCCCGTCCGTGCCGAGGGACAGGGTAGAGCACTCGCGGCAGAAGCGGCCGACGGCGGTGCGCTTCTTCGGCTTGCTGGTGGGGTCGAAGGGGTCGATCTCCACCACCCAGCCGAAGCGGTTGGGCTCCTGCACATGGCCGTCGTGGGGCTGGTCGCGGTAGGGCGTGGCGTCGAAGCGGGCGTCGGCGGTCTCCCAGCCGTAGTTCTTGCTCACCCCTTCCTTGGCGATGCCGTAGCGCTTGTGGGACACGCGCTGGGCGTAGTCGGCCGGGTCGCGGTTGATGAAGTAGTTGTGCCAGTTCTCCTCGCAGGCGAGGTAGGTGCCCCAGGGGGTCACGCCCATGGAGCAGTTGTTGAGGGTGCCGATCACCTCCAGGCCGCTGGGGTCGGAGGCGGTCTTCATGGCGGCGTTGCCAGCCAGCGGGCCGGTGAGCTGCATGGGCGTGAGGGTGGAGATGCGGCGGTTGTAGCGCGAGCCGGCGACCCGCTGCCAGTGGCCGTCGCCGTCCTTCTTCACCTCGATGACGCTGACGCCGTGGGCCGCCTGCTCCTTCTTCACGTCTTCCGCCTTGCGCTTGCCCTCGACGAAGACGATGCCGGCGCTGTGCAGCGTGGGGTTGATGTACTCGTGGTTGATCACCAGCAGGCCGTGGTCGTTGGGCGCGTCCGGGAAGGGGAAGAAGTGCATGCCATCGTGGTTGTCGCCGGCCTGCTTGAGCTGGTCTTCCCAGGTTTCGCTGGCATCGCCCTTGAAGGCCGGCGCATCGGCCAGCACCGCATCGCCCCAGGAGAAGAACGGCGTGGCGCTGTAGCCGTCGGCGACTATCACCTTGTCGAGCTTGGCATCGAACTGCTGGGGCACGCCCTTGAAGCCCAGCAGGCCGTCGTCGGCCACCGCGCGGCAGGCGCTGATGCCGCCGCCGAAGAAGCCCAGGGCGGCCATGGCCAGGCCGCCCTTGAGGACGTTACGGCGGCCGGCGTCCACCATCCGGTCCAGGCTGCGGTTGCCGCTGGGGTTGATGGCCACGTCGTCATGGGCGGCGAGTGCGGCGTGGAAGGCGTCGAAATCCTGGGTCATCACGGTTCTCTTCTGGTTATGCGCCGGCGCTCCGCGCTCAGCGTTCGATGCGGTAGTGGAAGGTGTTGCGCACGCCTGGCACGGCTACGGGCTGGCCGTTTTCGAGGCGCGGCTGGTAGCGGAAAGTCTGCGCCGCGACCAGTGACGGGCGGATGAACAGCGGGTGACAGTCGCCCACCACCTGCGGGTCCTCGACGCGGCCCTGGGGATTCACCCGGTACTCCACCGTGCAGTCGCCCTGGATGCCCTTGTCGAGGGCGCGCTGGGGGTAGTCCGGCGCCTCCTTGGCGATGGGCAGGTACTGGCGGCTGTTGGCGGCGGCTTCGGCCTGGCGGGCACGCTCGGCGGCCAGGCGCTGCTGTTCCGCCTGGCGGGCAAGATCGAGCTGGCGCTGTTGCTCGGCAGCCGCGGCGACGCGCTCGGCTTCCAGGCGCTGCTGCTCGCGGCGCCGGGTTTCCTGCTGCACCTGCTCCTGGCGCTTCTGTTCTTCCACGCGCTTGCGGGCCAGGGCGGCCTGCTCCAGCTTGCGCTGCTCGATTCGCGGGTCCACCTGCGGCGGCACCGGCGCCACGGGCGTCGGCAGCGGTTCCACCGGGGCGGCTTCCGCGACAGCCGGCTGCACCGGCGCGGGAACCGGTTCGGGGGCTGGCGCAGGCAGGCTGATCAGTTGGGTGGTGAGCACCCGCTGGGCCGGTTCGGCGGGGCGCTCGGGGGCCCAGCCGGCCATCAGCAGCGCCAGCACGCCCAGGTGCAGGGCCAGGGCGCAGCCGGCGGCGAAGGCGTTGCGCCAGGTACGGGCGCTGGGCAGCGACAGACTGGAGAGAGGCGCATCGCTCATGACCATCACGCTCATTGCGGCGCCTCGGTGATCAGCCCCAGGTTGGCCACCCCGCCCTGCTGCAGCGCGGCCATGGCGGCCACCACCTTGCCGTAGCCGGCGTCCTGGTCGGCGCGGATGTACACCTGGGTGTCGCCGCGCTCGGCGATCAGCGCGCCCACCTTGGCGGTCATCTCCTCCAGGGCCACGGCGCTGTCGGTCTGGCTTTCGGTGTCCAGCTCCGTGCCCAGGTTCCAGTAGTAGCCGCCGTCGGCCTTCACCGAGAGGGTGAGGATGCGCTGCTGGCTGTCACGGGGCAGCGCCTCGCTGGCCACCTTGGGCAGTTCGATCTTCACGCCCTGGGTGAGCATCGGCGCGGTGACCATGAAGATCACCAGCAGCACCAGCATCACGTCGATGTAGGGCACCACGTTCATTTCGGCCTTGGGGCCGTGCTTGCGCTGGGGACGGACGAGCATGCTGCACCTCAGGCTGCGGCGGCGACGGGGTTGGCGCCGGCCAGGCGGCGTTGCAGGCGGCCCTGCAGTTCGTTGCCGAAGGCGTAGTAGCGCGCCACCAGGCCCTGGGCGCGGGCCGAGAAGCGGTTATAGGCGATCACTGCGGGGATGGCGGCGAACAGGCCGATGGCGGTGGCGATCAGGGCTTCGGCGATGCCCGGGGCGACGGTGGAGAGGGTCGCCTGCTGCACCTGGGACAGGCCGATGAAGGAATTCATGATCCCCCACACGGTGCCGAACAGGCCGATGTAGGGGCTGACCGAACCGACGGTGGCGAGGAAGGTGAGGCCCTTCTCCAGGCGTTCTTCCTGCTCGGCGATGGCAACGTAAAGGGCGCGCTCGACGCCGTCCACCACCATCTCCGGGGCGATGCCCGGCTCGCGGCGCAGTTGGGCAAACTCCTGGTAGCCGGCCAGGAAGATGCGTTCCAGGGCGGCGTCCTCGTCCGCGTCGTCGCGGCGCTGCAGCTGGGTGAGGTCGACGGTGCCACGGAAGCGCGCCTGGAAGGCCTTGGCCTGCCGCTCGACGCGCGCCAGCAGCGCACCGCGCTGGACGATCAGGTACCAGCTGAACAGGGAGGCGAACAGCAGGATCGCCATCACCCCTTTCACCAGCAGGCTGGCGTCGCTGATCAGGCCCCAGACGGTCATCTGTTCCAGTGTTGCGTACATGGTTGGTTCCTCGTGTTGCCGGGCCCCGCAGGGCCCTATTCGATTACGCGGCGATGACGGGTTGATGACAGCTCAGTGCAGGCCCAGGGTCCGGGCCACCTCGGCCCAGGGCACGAACTTGAAGTTCTGGGTCTGCTCGGGCATGCGCTTGCGGCCGTCCTGCACCACCAGCATTCCCTGGTTCCAGGGGCCGCCGAGGTTGGCGGAGGTGACTTCCAGGCCGTCAGTCTCCGAGGCGCCGTCGATGCCGGCGGCGGCGTTGAGGCCGACGCGGAAGGCACCGCGCAGGGCGAAGGGCGGCTCGGCGTCGAGTACCACGTAGCTGTCGTTGCCCTGGCTGGAGATCACCAGGTAGTCGCGGGCGTCGCTCTGGTACAGGCCCAGGCCCTCGACGTCGGCGTGCAACGTCTCGCCCACCTGCATCACCGAGTGCAGCTCGGCGGGGGCGTCGGCGCGGGCGTCCAGGGCCCAGACGTCGACGTCTTCCTCACCGATGAACAGGCGCTGGCGCTGGTCGTCGGCGACGCAACCCTCGGGCTGGCTCTCGACGCGGAACTCGCGCACCAGCTGCCCGCTCGCTTCACCGCTGGCGCCGTCCAGGCGGTACTGCAGGAAGCGCCCGTCCTTGCCGTTGGCGAAGGCATAGAGCTCGCCGGAGGCCGGCTGGAACAGGCAGATGCCGTAGATCTCCTTGAGCGGGGTGCGCACCTCGCCGGCCGGCTTCACCTCGCCCGTGGCGCGGTCGATGGCGAACAGGCTGAGGCTGTTGGTGTCGCGGTTGCTGGCCACCGCCAGGTCGACCCGCTGGCCGCCGAGGGCAAAGCCGGGGCGCACGTCGACGTTGTTCAGGCGGCCCACCGGCAGCTCCTGCAGCAGTTGGCCGTCGAGGCCGTAGACCAGCAGGCCCTGCTTCTTGTTAGTGCCGAGCACGCGGCTGGCGGCCGGGTCGTTGGGGTTGACCCAGATGGCCGGGTCGTCCGCCGCGTCGCCCTGGCGGCCCACCGGCTCGCTCTGGCGCAGGGCGGCGACGCTGGGCAGCACGGGCGGCAGGGCCACGGGCTGCGCCTGCCAGTCCAGGCGGCCCTGGTACAGGCGCCCGCTGGCGTCGTCCTGCACCAGCAGGTCGGTGCCCTGGGCACTGGTGGCGACGGCGATGCGCTCGGGCTCTTCCAGGCCGGGGAGCGGCAGGCTGGCCACCGCGTTCCAGGTCACGCCCTGCTGCTGGTAGAGGTGCAGACGGGCGGCGGCAGGGTCCAGCGCCAACAGGCCGCCGGGGACCACGGCCATGGCACCGGCGCTTTTCGCCAGGCCGCCGAAGGGCGCGACCAGGTCCACCGGCACGCGGGCGCTGTCGGCTTCCGGGTGGGCCGGGTAGGCCCAGAGGCCGACGTTCTCTTCGTTGACGAACAGGCGGTTGGCGGCATCGTCCACCTGGCAGTACTCGGCGGCCGGCGGCAGGGCCAGGCCGCGCACGTGGCGGGCCTCGGCGTTGAGGCGCTCACCGGCACCCACCAGCCACTGCTCGCCGTGGCCGTCTTCGCCCACCAGGAACAGGTAGAGGTTGCGGGCGTCGTCGCGGTACAGGCAGAGCCCGGCGACGGCGTAGTCACGGGCCGGCAGTTGCAGCGGCCGGCCCCAGCGATGGGTGTCGGTATCCAGGCTCACCAGGGTGGCCTGCTGGGTGGCGTTGTCGAGGCTGGCGGCGATCAGGCCCTTGGGGCCGGCGCTGCGCAGGTCGAGGCTGGAGAAGGAGCCGGGCAGGCGCGCCAGCTCCTGGCCTTCGCCGTCCAGCAGGAGCAGGCCATTACGCTCGCTGGCGGCCAGGCGCATGGCGGAGCCGGGCAGCTGGCGCAGGTCTTCGGCCTTGACCTTGGCCGAGGCGCCCCAGGGGCTGAGGGCCAGTTGCGGGGCCTGGGCTTCGGCGGCCGGCTGCGGCTGGCAGGCGGCCAGGCCGAGCAGGGCAGCGAGCAGCAGGGGATTGCGGGTGCGGGTGTGGGTCATCGGGCGGTTCCAGGCGATGCGGAGGAGCGCCCTCCCCGGTGGGAGGGCGCGGCGATCAGAAGTGGGTGAAGGTCAGGCCGAGGGTGTAGGTCGGGCCGTATTCCTCGTACTGGGCGTTGTAGCTGCGGCTGCCGGTGTAGACGTAGTAGCTCTCGTCGGTGAGGTTCTGCGCCTCGAAGGAAAGCTGCAGCTCCTTCGTCAGGAAGTAGCGGGCGCTGAAGTCGACGAAGGTCTGCGCGTCCACGTGCAGGTCGTGCTGGCGGTCGCCCACCGGGGCCACTTCGAACAGGTAGTCGGACTTGTAGTTGGCCGAGAGGCGCAGGCTGAGTTTGTCGTTCTCCCAGCCCAGCATCAGGTTGCCGACGGTGTCGGACTGGTTGGGCAGGTCGATGTCGCGCTTGAGGGTGCGGCCGCTGGCCTGGTCGAAACCCTCGATGCTGGCGTCGGAGCGGCTGAAGGTGGCGTTGGCGCCCAGCAGCAGGCCGTTCCAGGGGGCGGGCAGCCAGTCGAACTTCTGCGAGTAGGCCAGCTCCAGGCCGTAGAGCTTGGCGCTGTCGCCGTTGGCGAAGGTGTTGGCTTCGTCGAAGGTCGCCCAGTCGCCGGTGCCGGCCAGGTCGGTGTTGTAGACGAAGTTCTGGATGTCCTTGTAGAAGACGAAGGCCGACACCACCCCGGCGCGGCCCAGGTAGTGCTCGATGCCGAAGTCGTAGTTGGTCGACTCCAGCGGCGACAGGTCGGGGTTGCCGAAGCTGGCTTCGTCGCCGTCGATGACGAAGCCCGGGGCCAGTTGGCCGAAGGTCGGGCGCACCACGGACTTGGTCCAGGCGGCGCGCAGCTGGGTGTCCTTGTCGATCTGGTAGCGCGCGTGCAGGCCGGGCAGCCAGTGGTGGTAGTCGCGCTTGCGCTCGATGCTCTCGTAGTCGCCATCGCGGATGCCGGTGCCCTTGGCTTCGAACTCGGTGCCCTCGTAGCGCATGCCGGCGATGAAGCGCCAATCATCCACGTCCAGGGTGTTCATGAGGTAGGCGGCGTTGATGTCTTCGCTCATGTCGAAGTCGTTCACCCGCGACTCTTCCTCGTTGTAGAAGTCGGCGGCGTTGAGCTGGCCGAGCAGGCCCTTGATGGCGCTGGCGCTGATGCCGGGGCCGAAGCGGTCGAGGGTGTAGTGCACGTTGCCCTTCTGGAACTGGCCGAGGTTGAGCTGTTCGTCGCTGAAGAAGTTATCCAGGTCCTCGTAGGTCCAGGCTTCCAGGTCGTTGGTCTTGTCGCGGCGGCTGAGCTTGCCGCCGAACTTGGCCTGGGCGGCGTAGCCGGAGAGGTCGTAGTCGCGGGCGAGGTCCAGGCGGATGTTCTTCTCGGTGTCCTCGGTGTTCTGCTTTTCCCAGTCGACCTGGTCGAGGGCGAAGTTGGCCGGGTCGTAGAAGCCGTTCTCGACGTTCAGGCGCGGCTTCTTGCTGTCGTCGAAGCCGGTGCCGGTGAAGTCGCGGATGCCTTCGAAGGTGGCACCGGCGATGTGGCCGGGGCTGTCTTCGCTGGATTGGCTGTAGCCAGCCTGCCCGCTCAGGGTCCAGAGGCCCATCATGCGTTCGCCGCCGAAGACGTAGGACTGGATCTCCTGGGTTTCCTCGCGGTCCTTCAGCTCGCGGTAACCCTCGCCGTCACCGGTTTCGCCCGGCAGGCGCGCGTCATCGAATTCGATGCCGGCGGCGTTGCGCGTCTCGCTGTCCTTGTAGCGGCTGTAGAGGGTGCGCAGGTAGTAGCTGGAAACGTCGTCGGGCTTGTAGTCGAAGTTGAGGCCGCCGCCGGCGCGCTCGCGGGTGATGGCATAGTCGCGCTGCTCCAGCTCCTCCAGGCGGGCGCCGTCTTCGAAGTCCCAGGCGCCGCCGGTCTCGACGTTGTCGGAGCCGAACTTGCGCTCCTGCCAGCTCAGGGCGGCGGCCACGCCGAAGTTGTCGATGCCGTCGCCGAGGCTGAAGCGGTCGCTGATGGCGCCGGAGAACTTGGGGCTGGTCTTGTCGGTGTTCTCGTCGTAGCTGGCCTCGGTGCTGCCGGTGTAGAACAGGCCCTCGTGGTCGAAGGCGGAGAGGCTCTCCACGTCGACGGTGCCGCCGAGGGAGTTGGCGTCCATGTCCGGGGTGAGGGTCTTGATCACGGTGAGCGACTGCACCAGCTCGGCGGGCAGCACATCCAGGGCCACGGCGCGGCGGTCGCTTTCCGGGGCCGGCACCAGGGTGCCGTTGATGGTGACGCTGTTCAGGTCCGGGCCCAGGCCGCGCACGCTGACGAAGCGGCCTTCGCCCTGGTCGCGCTCCACCGAGACGCCGGGCAGGCGCTGCACCGCTTCGGCGGCGTTCTGGTCCGGCAACTGGGCGACGCCGTCGGCATGCACCACGCTTTCAACGCTGTCGGAGGCGCGCTGCTCTTTCAGGGCCTTGTCGATGCTGGCGGCCTGGCCGACCACTTCGACGTGCTCGGTGGCGCCGGCCGCGCCCTCGTCGGCAGCCCAGGCAACGCTGGCCACGGCCAGGGTCAGTGCGCTGAAGGTGAAGCCCGCAAGCCGGGCGGCGGTGCTGCGCTTGTACATGAATGCTCTCCCCAGGATGGAATCCAGGCCGAGCAAATGACCCGGCAACTTGGGAGCGGACGCTAGGCAGCACGGATGACGCTTCTGTGACAGGACAACGGCATAGGGCCGGAATGGCAGGGTTTTGCGGGGGTAACCCTAGGGTTTTGAGCTGATAGGACCCTCCAGAGCCGCCGTAGGGGCGAATTCATTCGCCCACCGACCTGCAGGGGCGACGCAGCGTCCAGGCCACGCTGGGGCAGCCCTGCGGGCTGCTTGGCGAATGAATTCGCCCCTACGGAATGCGACCCGGGCACCTGAAAATCTGCCCATGTGCCCTGAGCCGATCCGACCCTCCCACCCCGCTCCGGCGCTGCAACCTCGCCGTCACAATCATCTGCTCTGCTGGCCCGGTCTAACCCGCCGGACCTGCCCATGACCTCCCTGCTGAAGCTGCATCGCCTCAAGCTCACCGCGCTGTTCCTGGCGGCCAATATCGGTTTGCTGCTGCACCTGGCGGTGGGCGATCTGAAGGCGGCGTCGGAGTGGGTCTGGCTGGACATCCTCGGCGAGGGCGGCTCGGCGCTGCTGGCGCTGGTGTGGATCGGCCTGGTGCTGAAAAGCCGGCCCGCCGGGCGGGTGACCAACCTGCTGGTGCTGGGGCTGGCGGGGGTGTTCTTCTCCTGGTGGATCGACAGCCTCGATGAGTTCATCCGCATGCCCGACACGGTGCACTGGGACCACTGGCTGGAGTCGGTGCCGATGCCCATCGGCCTGGTGCTGCTGACCCTGGGCATCTACCACTGGCACCGCGAGCAGCTGGCCATCAGCGCGCAGATGGAGAAGCGCGAGCGGCTGTTCCGCGAGCACCGCCAGTTCGACACGCTCACCCCGCTGGGCGACGCCGACTACCTGCGCCGCCAGCTGGAGCTGGGCCTGGGCGAGGCCGCCGCGAACGGCCAGCCGCTGTCGCTGGTGATCCTCGACATCGATGATTTCAGCCAGGTCAACGACCGCTTCGGCCATGCCGAGGGCGACCACCTGCTGCTGGCGCTGACCCAGTTGCTGCTGCTCAACCTGCGCCGCCAGGACCTGCTCTGCCGCCTGGCCGGCGACCGCTTCGTGGTGCTGCTGCCGAACACCGGCGAGCGCCAGGCGCACCAGCTGGCCACGGAGCTGGGCGAGGCGGTGATGCACTTCGCCCACCGCACCCGCCAGCACGGCGAGCGCCTGCAACTGCGCGCCAGCACGGCGGTGGCGATGGCCCTGGACGAGAGCCCCGAGACGCTGCTGCAACGGCTCAACCTGGCCCTGGCGAAGGCCCGCTCGCCGCGCCTGGCCCACAGTGCCTGAGGTGCGCGATGACCATCAGGGGTGACTGGTACGAGTGCGACAGCCGCTTCATCCCGGCCCACGGCCAGCCGGCGGTGCTGATCGACCTGGCGCTCTCGCGGGGGATCGACAGCCACCGCCTGCTGCGGGGCACCGGCCTGTTCTACGAGGACATCCTCGCCGGCGGGCAGCTGGTCAGCCCGCAGCAGTTCCTCGGGCTGATCGGCAATGCCCGGCGTCTGCTGGCCGCCGATGACACGGCCTTTCTCTTCGGCCAGCGGCTGCTGCCCGGCCACTACGGCGCCGCCAGCCACACCCTGCTGCATGCCGAGCACCTGCAGGATGCGCTGGGGCAGCTAATCCGCCAGCGCGCGCTGCTGACGCCGTTGCTGGCGCCCCGGCTGGTGCTGGACGAGCAGGACGCCTGGCTGTACTGGGTGGACGCCTGCGGGGCGGGGGAACACCGGCGCTTCCTGCTGGAGGCGAGCATGACGGCGGTGGCGGCGCTGTGCCGGCGCCTGGGCGGGGAGCGGCTGCCGTGGCGCTACCACTTCGCCCATGCCCAGCCGCGCTGCATCGAGCAGTACTGGGTGCACCTGGGGGAGGAGGTGCGCTTCGACCAGCACGTGGACGCCATGCAAGTGCCGCGCGCCTGGCTGACCCGGGCGCTGCCGGAGGCGTCGCAGACCGCCGGCCAGGTGGCACGCCAGGAATGCGCGCGCCAGCTGGCGGCGCTGGGCCATCGCGCCAGCCTGCTGGACCGGCTCTACGGCTGGCTGCTGGAGCGGGTGCGCGAGGCGCCGGTGCTGGAGGACGCGGCCCTGGCCTTCGCCATGAGCCCGGCCACCTTCAAGCGCAAGCTGGCCAAGCACGGCACGCACTACCAGGAGCAGCGTGACCTGGTGCGCAAGCACGTGGCGCTCTACCTCTACCGCATCAAGGGCTACGGCAACGACGAGGTGGCGGCGTACCTGCACTTCCACGACAGCACCAACTTCCGCCGCTCGCTCAGGCGCTGGACGGGGCTCTCCCCCAGCGCGCTGCGCCAGCTGTTCGGGGCCTGACCGCGCTACTCGTAGAACAGGGTGAGGGTGGCGGTGGTCAGCACCTGCCCCGGGCTGACCGTGGGCTCGAGCTGGTAGTAGCGCGCGACCAGCGGAATCGCGCTGGGGCCGCCAGCGGTGCCGGTGTTCAGGTGCTCGTTCCTGACGCCCAGCGCCAGGGGCGCCCCGCCATTGCCCTTGAGCAATTGCACGCCGATGCCCCTGGCCATGTCCCGGCCTATCACGTTCTTGAGCACCGAGCCGGCTTCATGCAGCCCGTCCACACGGTAGGAGATGCGGATATCCGGGTCGCAATCGAGATTCAGGCTGAAGGCCTTCTCCCGGGCCGTGCTGCCGACCCCAGTGAAGTGATGCAGGTTGGTGGTCGGCAACGTCACCGTGGTGTCAGGGGTGCGCAGGCTGCAGCCCTTCTTGGTGAAAACCAGCTGGGTGGGTGAGAAGGTCAGCTCGTTGGTCAGTTCGTTGTCGTAATAGATCCTCACAGAATTGACATACAACGCCCCTGAGCTGGGGTTGTCGTTGGTCTTGACCAGTTGGACCCAGAAGCGCTGGGCAGGCGCGTAGTGGTTGCGCGGGATCTCCCTGCGAGGTCGGCTGCCGTGCATGATTTCCCCGCCCCCGATGCGTGGTCGGGCTAGGTTGTTCGAGTTCTGT
>BATO01000034.1 GCA_000474255.1 Aquipseudomonas alcaligenes MRY13-0052 | reverse complement strand
CGATTCCGCTGGTGGATGATGAAGCGCCATCCACCCGACACAGCGGTCAGCCCCGGCGCGGGGTTGGGGCCGCGCCGTAGGTTGGCGCCGAGCGCAGCGAGGCCCAACGCGACGGTGTCAGGCCGGCACCGTCGCCTTCATCGACTCACGCTCGGAGAAGGCGGCGAAGAAGCGTTCCAGCCCCGGGTGGCCATTGCGCCAGCCCAGGTCGGCGAAGCGGAAGTCGAGGTAGCCGAGGGCGCAGCCCACGGCGATCTGGGCGATGTCCACCGGGCCCTGGAGCTGCCCGGCGATGGCTTCCAGGGCGTCCAGCGCGCGGTGGATCTTGCCCAGTTGGCCGTCCTTCCATTCCTGCCACTGCAACGCCTCGGGGCGGATGGCGCCCTCGTAGCGCACCAGCAGCGCCGCATCCATCAGGCCGTCGGCCAGGGCAGCGCGGGTCAGGCAGGTCCAGCGTTCGCTGCCATGGGGGAAGAAGGCGTCGCCGCTCTGCAGGGCATCGAGGTATTCGCAGATGACGCGGCTGTCGAACAGCGCCTCGCCCTCGGCGGTGATCAGCACCGGGATCTTGCCCAGCGGGTTGGCGCGGTTGACCTCGGCGTTTTCCTTGATCGGCAGTACGGCGGTGTCGAGCATCTCGATGCCCGCAGCGAGCCCGGCCTCCAGGGCCAGCACCCGGACCTTGCGGGCGAAAGGCGACGCTCCGGCATAGATCAGTTTCATCACGCAGTTCCTCCTGTGTGCGGGCCGGCTCGGTTGCCGGCATCCGCTGTGGTTGCAACTGGACCACCACCGACGGCGCCGGTAGCATCCCCGCCCATCGCGCCCGGGAGCTGCCCATGGTCATCGACAGGAAAATCAAACTGGACTCCGCCGACATCAGACGCCTGGACGATCTGGATGTCGCGCTGGAGTTACTGCACTTCGGCTTCCGCGGCCTCACCGTGGACGCCGACGCCTACCTGGAAACCCTCGGCCTGTCGCGTGTGCACCATCGCATCCTCTACGCCATCCGGCGCGTCGACGGCATCAACGTCGGCGAACTGGCCGCTCTGCTCGGCGTCAGCAAGCAGGCGCTGCACCGCCCGCTGACCCACCTCTTCGAACGCGCCCTGGTGACCCAGCAGCGCGACCCGGAACAGCACCGCTACAAGCGCCTCTCCCTCAGCACGGAAGGCCATGACGTGGAGCACCGCGCCACCGACCTGGAGCGCCGGGTCATCCGCGCCGCACTGGACACCACCGACACGGACGGCCGGATCGCCTGGCACTCGGTCATGCAATCCCTGGCCGCCCGCCTCGACTGATCAGCCCGCCGAGGTGATGCGCTCGCGCACCACGATGCACTTGGCCAGCGGCTGGATCAATGCCTCGGTCGCTTCCTCCCAGGGCACCACGCTGGGGCTCACCAGCAGCGGGTCGCAATGCCCCTGCTCCACCAGCTCCAGCACCCTGGGGATGTGCGGGCGCACGCTGCAGGCGCCCACCGAGAGGGTGACGTCGCGCATGTACATGCCGAACAGCGGGATGACCGGGTCCTCGAAGATGATGCCGATGCACGAGCAGTGCCCGCCCGGCGCCAGCGCCAGCAGGCCGGTGCGCAGGGCCTGCGGGTCGCGGGTGGCGGACACCACCAGGTCATAGCGCTCGTTCAGCGCGCCGTCGGCGCCGTTGCGCAAGGTGGCGCCGCTGCGCACGGCGAGGTCGTCGCGGTAGCCGTCGCCATCCAGGTAATCCACCTCGGCCGCCCCGGCGGCGCGGGCCATCTGCACCGCGAGAATGCCCAGGCTCTCGGTGCCGCCCACCACCAGCACCTTCGCCTCCTCCCGCGTCGCCAGCGGGCGGCTGGTGGCCACCCAGGCATCGGTGAGGTTGTCGCTGGCGCTGGCCACGGCCACCGGGTCCAGCCCCGGCGGCAGCACCACCAGCATGGCGTCGGCGAAGGGCACCCGCACCACTTCGGAGAACAACCCGCCCCAATGGCCGCCGGCCGGCACGCCATAGGCCGCGTGGCGGGCGACGCCGGTGCAGGCCGTGCTGCGCCCGGCCAGGCACTGGCGGCAGGTGCCGCAGGCGATCTTCCAGGGCACCGAGACCAGGTCGCCACGCTTCACCGTGGTCACCTGTGCGCCCACTTCCAACACCTCGGCCACGCACTCGTGGCCCAGGGCGAAGGGCGGCTTGAACGGCGTCAGCCCGGCCACCAGGCGCCGATCGAGGTCGCAGGAGGCCGAGGCGATGGGCCGTACCAGCGCCGCCAGCGGCGAATCCAGCACCGGTGACGGTGCCTCCTCCCAGGCCAGGCGCCCCGCGCCCTTGACGATGAGTTCGCGCATGGCTCAGTCCCGCACGTTGAAGGTGGTGGTGGCGCGGGCGCAGAGCTTGCCGGCTGCGTCGCGGATATGGGCGTCGCACACCGCCAGGCTGCGGGTGCGCTCCACCAGCCAGCCCTCGACGCTGTACAGCTCGCCGACCTTGAGCGGGCGCAGGTACTTCACGCCCAGGTCCACCGTCGAATAGGGCGTGTCGGCAGCCAGAGTGGAGAACAGCGCCAGGGCCGCCGCGCCATCCAGGCAGGTGGCGGCGAAACCGCCGTGCACCGCGTTGGCCGGGTTGAGGTGGCGGGCATCCGGCCGCGCCTCGATGAAGACGCGTCCGGGCTCCACGCCCACCGCCTTCATCGCCATGGTGTCGCCGATGGCGGGTGCGGGCAGCTTGCCGGCGATCACCGCCTGGAGGAGTTGCAGGCCCGAAGGCAGGGTTCTGTTGGGGGTATCGGTCATCACAGGGCTCCTGGCTCTGCCGGGGTCGGCGAGCGATTGCGGGATGGAGGGCCGGCAGCCCTCCACAGGGCCAGCGCGAGGGAATCGCCCTGCAGCCCGTGGACGGACGATACGTGAGCGCCAACTCTCAAATCAACATTGTTGATATGACAAAAAAGAAGGCATTCCGGCAAGGTCGACAGGGCTCTGGAACGGGCTTTTCCGCCATCTGCCGCAACACACTGGCGTTGACGACCGGACGTGTGGATGGTCATATGCGCGCCGTTCCAGGTGTCCCACGCCGTCGTGCGTGGGGTGAAACGGGAAGCCGGTGCGTCCTCAGGACCAGTCCGGCGCTGCCCCCGCAACGGTAAGCGAGCGCTGCATTCGAAACGCCACTGTGCACCTGCATGGGAAGGCGAATGCCGCGTGATCCTCGCAAGCCCGGAGACCGGCCTGGAGCATCGATAGGCAAACCCGCGGTGGGCGGGCACGGGCCGGTTTTCGCTTGGGCGCTCGCGCCTGCGCACGCCTTTGCATTCCCTCCGGGCTCCATTCATTCCTGACGTGATAGGAACGACATGTCCCGCACCTTCAGCTCCAACGCTCCGGCAAGCGCCGCCCTCGGCCTGCTCGCGCTCTCTATCTCCCTCGCCCTGCACGCCGAAGACGGCGCCCTGGCCCTGCCCGCCACCGCCGTCACCGGCCAGGCGGACGACGCCCCCATCAGCCTCGACACGCCGCTGCCCGCCGGCTCGCGCCTGGGCCTCTCCGCCCTGGAGACCCCGGCCAGCACCAGCAGCATCAGCGGCGAAGAGGTGCGCGGGCGCAACAACGCCACCGTACAGGACGCCGTGACCCGCTCCCCCGGCATCAGCAACATCGGCACCCCCGGCAACGGCGGCACCGCGCTCTCGGCCCGGGGCTTCACCGGCCACGCCTCGGTCATGCAGCTGTACGACGGCACGCGCTTCTACACCGGCATGGGCACCGTCACCTTCCCCACCGACCCGTGGATGGTCGAACGCATCGACGTGATCCGTGGCCCGGCCTCGGTGCTCTACGGCGAAGGCGCCACCGGCGCGGTGATCAACGTGGTGCCGAAGAAGCCCTTCGAGGGCGAGATCCGCAACCGCCTGCGCCTGGGCTACGGCTCCGACGACCGCCAGCAGATGGCCCTGGACAGCGGAGGCTCGCTCACCGACACCCTCAGCTACCGCCTCAACCTCAACCGCGAAACCAGCCATGGCTGGATCGACCGTGGCGACTCGAAGAACCTCGGCCTCAGCGCCGCCCTGCGCTGGCAGGCCCGCGACGACCTGGCCTTCACCCTGGCCCATGACCAGGGCGACCTCACGCCGATGAACGACTTCGGCACGCCGCTGATCGACGGCCACCTGCGCCACAGCCTGAAAGAGAAGAACTACAACCTGCACAACGCCGAGCAGCACTACAACGACCAGTGGACCCGGCTCGTCACCGACTGGACCCTGGCCGAGGGCATCAGCGCCAGCAACCAGCTCTACCACATCAAGAGCCGCCGCTACTGGCGCAACGCCGAGGCCTATAACTGGGACGCCGGCCTGGGCCAGCTGGAGCGCGCCGAGAACCTGCGCATCAAGCACGAGCAGGAGCAGATCGGCGACCGCCAGACCTTCACCTTCGACCACTCGCTGTTCGGCCTCAGCAGCCGCACCCTGGTGGGCGCCGAGTTCAACCGCATCCGCTTCAACCTGCTGAACAACTCGCCCTACATCGATGTGGGCGGCGACTACGTCGACCCGTGGAACCCCACGCCCGGCTACTACCAGAGCGCCTCGGCCTACGGCCCGCACTCGCGCAGCGAAACCCGCACCGTCGCCCTGTTCGCCGAGAACCGCACCCAGTTCGACGAGCGCTGGTCCCTGGTCACCGGCATCCGCCGCGACCAGAACCACATCGACCGCGACGACCTGCGCGCCAACACCCGCAGCGACCGCAGCCTCTCCGGCGGCAACTGGCGCGCCGGCCTGGTGTTCGCCGCCACGCCGCAGCTGTCCTTCTATGGCCAGTACTCCACCAGCGAGGACGGGGTGAGCAACCTCATCACCCTCAGCCCCACCCAGCAGAAGATGGACCTCACCGAGTCGAAGCAGACCGAGTTCGGCCTCAAGCAGCAATTCTGGGACGGCCGCGGCGAATGGACCCTGGCCGCCTACCACATCGTCAAGAAGAAGCTGCTCTCCCGCGAGTCGGTGACCCGGCCCACCCAGCAGATCGGCCAGCAATCCTCCGATGGCCTGGAAGCCACCCTGGAGCTGGCGCTGGAGCAGGGCTGGCACGTTTCGGCCAACGCCGCCGTGGTGCGCGCCGAGTACGACGACTTCAACGAGTCCGCCGGTGGCCAGCTGATCTCCCGTTCCGGCAACCGCCCCACCGACGTGCCGCGACGCACCGCCAACCTGTGGCTGAGCAAGCAGCTGGGCCGTGACCTGGACGCCGGCCTCGGCGCGCGCTACGTCGACGCCCGTTACGCCGACGCGGCCAACACCGTGAAGGTGCCGGGCTACACCGTGCTCGACGCCAACCTCGGCTGGCAGGTGCTGCCCAACACGCGCCTGGGCCTGGAGCTGAACAACCTGCTGGACCGCCGCTACGCCGTCACCCAGCAGAACGGTGGCCAGCAATGGCTGCTGGGCCAGCCGCGGTCGTTCTTCGTCACCGCCGACTACAGCTTCTGATCCGGCGGAAGGGAGTGCCCGGCATGTCATCACTGAACATCAGCGACCTCGCCTGGGCACCCGACGGCCGCCCGCGCTGGCTTCTGCAGGGCATCGACCTGCAGGTGCGCGCGGGCGAGTTCGTCGGCCTCATCGGCCCCAATGGTAGCGGCAAGACCAGCCTGCTGCGCTGCGCTTACCGCGCCGAGCGCCCGGCCTCCGGCTGGGTGGCCCTGGACGGCGACGACCTCTGGCGACGCAGCCCGCGCTGGAGCGCGCAACGCATCGCCGTGGTGCTGCAGGAGTTCCCCCAGGACTTCGGCCTGGCCGTGGTCGAGGTGGTCGCCATGGGCCGCTCGCCACACAAGGGCCTGTTCGACGGCGACGATGCCGAGGACGCGCGCATCGTCGACGAAGCCCTCGCGGCGGTGGGCATGGCCGGGCTTCGCGAGCAGGCCTTCGCCCGCCTCTCCGGTGGCGAGAAGCAGCGCGTGCTGCTGGCCCGCGCCCTGGCCCAACGCCCCGGCCTGCTGCTGCTCGACGAGCCCACCAACCACCTCGACCCGCGCTACCAGCTGGAGCTGCTGCAGCAGCTGCGCGAGCTGCGCCTGAGCACCCTGGCCAGCTTCCACGACCTCAACCTGGCGGCGGCCTTCTGCGACCGCCTCTACGTACTGGACCAAGGCCGCGTGGTGGCCAGCGGCACCCCCACCGACGTGCTCACCGCCGAGCTGCTGCAACAGGTGTTTGGCGTACACGCCTTGGTGGACCGCCACCCCCTCGCCGACCACCCGCGCATCACCTGGATCACCCCATGAAGCCTTCGCCTATCGCCCTGCTCGCCCTGCTCCTGGCGCCCCTCGCCCAGGCCACCGACTACCCGCTGAGCGTCACCAGCTGCGACCGCCAGGTGGTGTTCGAACGCGCACCGCAGCGGGCGGTGAGCCAGGACATCAACCTCACCGGAATGATGGTCGCCCTCGGCCTGCAATCGCGCATGGTCGGCTACAGCGGCATCAGCGGCTGGAAGACCCCCGACGCCCGGCTGATGGCCGCCCTGGGCGACCTGCCGGAGCTGGCGCGCAAATACCCCTCCATCGAAACGCTGCTCAACGTCGACGCCGACTTCTTCTTCGCCGGCTGGAACTACGGCATGCGCGTGGGCGGCGAGGTCACCCCGGCCACCCTCGCGCCCCTGGGCATCCCGGTGTACGAGCTGAGCGAATCCTGCGCCCACGTGATGCCGCGCGAGGCTGCCAGCCTTGAGGACCTCTACCGCGACCTCGACAACCTCGGCCGCATCTTCGACGTCGAGGCCCGCGCCAACGCCCTGGTCGCCGGCCTGCGCACGCGCCAGGCCGAGGTGGCCAGGCGACTGGAGAACGGCGGCGAGGCCCCCCGGGTGTTCCTCTACGACAGCGGCGAGGACCGCCCCTTCACCTCCGGCCGCCTGGGCATGCCGCAAGCGATCATCGACGCCGCCGGCGGCCACAACCTGATGGACGACCTCGCCGCCAGCTGGACCCAGGTCAACTGGGAAACCGTGGTCGAGCGCGACCCGCAGGTGATCCTCATCGTCGACTACGGCGAACGCAGCTGGCAGCAGAAGCGCGACTTCCTCCTGGCCCACCCGGCCCTGCAATCGGTCGAGGCGATCCGCGAGCAGCGCTTCCTGGTCCTGCCCTACCTCGCCGTCACCCCCTCGGTGGAGAACATCGAGGCCATCGAGACCCTGGCCGCCGGCCTGCACCCCGAACGCTTCGCCGGGAAGACGCCATGAGCCCGGTGCGCACGCCCGGCGCCTACCGCCTGCTGCTGCTCGGCCTGGCCGTGGCGCTGGCGCTCTCCTGCATCGTCGCCCTGGGCTTCGGCCCGGCCGCGGTACCCCAGGCCCACGTCTGGGGCATCCTCGCCGAGCGCCTGGGCATGAGCGCTGCGGGCGACTGGAGCCGTGGCCAGGAACACATCGTCTGGCTGATCCGCGCGCCCCGGGTGCTGCTCGGTGCGCTGGTGGGCGCCGGCCTGGCCCTGGTGGGCGGCGCGTTGCAGGCAGCCACGCGCAACCCGCTGGCCGACCCGCACCTGCTGGGGGTCAGCTCCGGCGCGGCCCTGGGCGCGGTGCTGGTGCTGCTCTACCTGGGCGAGTTCATCGGCGTGCTCAGCCTGCCCCTGGCCGCCTTCGTCGGCGCCCTGGGCAGCACCCTGCTGGTGCTGGCCATCGCCAGCCGCCACGGCCGCCTGGAGAGCGACCGCCTGCTGCTGGCGGGCGTCGCCGTGTCCTTCCTGTGCATGGCGCTGGTCAACCTGCTGCTGTTCCTCGGTGACCACCACGCCGCCAGCTCGGTGGTGTTCTGGATGCTCGGCGGCCTCGGCGCCGCGCGCTGGGAGCTGCTCTGGCCGCCGGCGCTGTGCCTGGCCCTGGGGCTGCTCGTGCTGCTCGCCCAGGCGCGCGGGCTCAACGCCCTGATGGCCGGCGAGCAGACCGCCGTCAGCCTGGGCTTCAGCGCCCGGCGGGTGCGCCTGCAGGTGTTCGTCTGCGCCTCGCTGCTCACCGGGGTGCTGGTGGCCCTCAGCGGCGCCATCGGCTTCGTCGGCCTGATGCTGCCGCACCTGGCCCGGCGCCTGGTGGGCGCCGAGCACCGCCGCCTGCTGCCGGTCGCCGCCCTGCTCGGCGCGCTGTTCCTGGTCTGGGTCGACGTCGCCGCCCGCACCCTGGTCGCCCCCGAGGACCTGCCCATCGGCATCGCCACCGCAGCCATCGGCGGGCTGTTCTTCATTGGCCTGCTGCGTCGGCGTTGACCGCCGGCAGCAGGACGGGACGCAGCGATGCACGCAGGGCAGGGCCTGTGGTGAAATACCGCCGCCCATCAACAAGGACGCACGATGACCTCCAGCACACCCCGAACCACCCGCTCCCTGTCACTGCTTGCCGCCGCGCTCCTGCTCGGTGGATGCGACAGTGATTTCGCCACGCTCACCTTCGAGCGCTCGGTACTGGATACCACTTTCGGTGACGAACTCCTGCCGATCTACCACGAACAATTGTCAGCGCTGATTCATGCACAGGGCATCGATCCGGAGAAGGTCACCTTTCGGGTCGCCGGCAGCCTGAGTCAGGAACTGGTGCTCAGCGAGCCGCTGTTCGGTGGTCTGGAACCGGCACAGAAGACGGCCCTGCAAGCCGCCCTCAAGGCCATCGTCGAGGGCCGCAACGCCTCGCTGGACATGCACCTGGCCATTCACCCCGACGCCATGGATCCCACCGAGGCCAAAGCTCGCGCCGAGGCCCTCGAACTGCCTCGCGAGTACGACGCTCACTTCAGCCTCGACCACGTATCCCTGAGCGTGGCCTACGGCCTGACCGACCTGGTCGGCATGGCCCTCAAGGGCTCGCAGAGCATGCAGAGCGAGGCGGTTTGCAATGTGACGGCGCACTTCGAGCCCGCCCTGCCCTTCATCGGTTTGAAAGCACCGGAGCAGGAAGGGAGCCCCTATCGCCACATGATGCTGCTGAACCTTTCCACCCCTTACTCCTACGACGAGATCCCGGTGGAGATTCGCTTCGCAGACCCGGCCATGGAGGCCCTGGTGAGCCAGGAGACGATCCTGGTCACCTCTGCCGTGACCGACCGATCGACTCCCCTTCGCAACAAGCGCGAACTGAACCAGTTCGAGTTCGTCATCGGCCCCGTCGGGGGCGTCGAACACGAGAACGCCAAGGTCGGCGTCAACACCCACATGGACCTGGCATCGAAATGTGAACATCTGGCCGGCGCCCTGGGTCGTCCTTTCAGCTACCACTTCGGCGACTCGATGGACCGGCTGAAAGCCGTGGCCTTCTACTGAAGCCAAGTGGGGTGGCGCCCGATGCCATCCCACTGATCGAAATCCCCTTGGGCGGCAGGGGTCGATAGCTGTATAAATAGCCAGCCATTTACCCAAGCCGTTCCGCCATGCCCAGCGCCCTCGACGATCCCTTCTACTACCTGAACAACTTCCAGGCCGTGCTCGACTGGATCGGCGCCCGCTATGACGACCTGCTGGACGACGAGGAACGCGGCTTCATCGCCGCCTTCGCCGGCCTGCCCAAGGCGTCCCGGGCGCTGCTGGTGCGCATGGTGATGCGCAAGGGCACGCTATTCCGCGAGAGCAAGCTGGCGTACGCCGAGATCGGCCCCACCCGCGACGCCATGCTGCCGCTGGTGGCACAAGGCTGGGTGGATGCGGCGCCCAGTCTGGAGCTCGCGCAGCTCTTCGCCCTGCTGCGCAAGCCGGAGATCGCCGCCTGCTTCGGCACGCAACTGGGCCGCGCGACCCTGCGCAAGGCCGACCAGCTCGCCCTGCTGCAACCCCTATACCCCGAGGCGCAGCCCCTGGAGGCCTGGTACCCGACGCTGGACGAGCGCATTTATGCCCTGCAGCTCATGGCCCTGTGCGACCGCCTGCGGCTGATGTTCTTCGGCAACCTGGCCCAGGACTGGTCCGAGTTCGTCCTCGCCGACCTGGGCATCTACCAGTACGAAAAGGTCGAGCTGGACGCCGCCTCCCGGGGCTTCCGCCAGCGCGCCGATATCGATTTCTACCTGCACCTCTACCAGTGCCGCGAACGCTTCGAGGCCGGCCAGGCGCCCGCCGAGGTGCTCGCCGACATTCCCCCAGCCCACGACAACCCCTGGCTGCAGAGCCGCCGCGCGCGCCTGTTGTTCCAGCTCGGCCAGCACTGCGAACGCCTGGGCGAATGGGCGCTGGCCCTGGAGATCTACGCCGGGTGCAGCTACCCCGGTGCGCGCATCCGCCGTATCCGCGTGCTGGAGAAGACCGCCGAATTCGACGAGGCTCACCGCCTCGCCCTGGACCTGGCCGCCGGCGCCCACAGTGAGGAAGAACGCCAGCACCTGGCGCGCATCCTGCCGCGCCTGCAGCGCAAGCTGGGCCTGCCCAAGGCGGCGGCCCGCAAGCCGGCGCCGGTGCTGCGGCTGGACCTGCAGCTGCCCCGGGGCGAGGACTTCGTCTCGGTGGAGCACTGCGTCGCCCGGCACCTGGCGGACGAGCCGGGCCCGGTGCATTACGTCGAGAACACCCTGATCAACTCGCTGTTCGGCCTGCTGTGCTGGGAGGCGATCTTCCTGCCGCTGCCGGGCGCCTTCTTCCACCCCTTCCACGCCGCACCGGCGGACCTGCTGGCGGCGGACTTCCACGCCCGCCGCGCCGAGGCCTTCGCCGCCTGCCTGGCGCAGCTGGATGGCGACGCCTGGCAGGCCACCATCCGCCGCAACCACGCGGCCAAGTACGGCCTGCAGTCGCCCTTCGTCTATTGGGGCGTGCTCGATGAAACCCTGCTGGAACAGGCCCTGCTGTGCCTGCCCGCCGCGCACCTGAAGCTGTGGTTCCAGCGCCTGCTGCTGGATATCAAGACCAACCGCGCCGGGCTGCCGGACCTGATCCGCTTCTGGCCCGGGGAGCGGCGCTACCAGATGATCGAGGTGAAGGGCCCCGGCGACCGCCTGCAGGACAACCAGCTGCGCTGGCTGGACTTCTGCGCCGAGCACCAGATGCCGGTCACCGTCTGCTACGTGCAATGGGCCGAAACCGAGGCCGCCCTGGCGTGAGCTACCAGGTGGCGGTGCGCGCGCTCTGCGAATTCACCGCCAAGTGCGGCGACCTGGACCTGCGCTTCACCCCCGCCCCCACCGCCCTCGAAGGCATGGCCGGCCACGCCCTGGTGGCCGCGCGCCGTGGCGAGGGCTACCAGAGCGAAGTAGCCCTGGCCGGCGAGTTCCGAAACCTCAAGGTGCGCGGCCGCGCCGATGGCTACGACCCCGCGCGCAACCGCCTGGAAGAAGTGAAGACCCACCGCGGCGACCTGGCCCGCCAGCCGGCCAACCACCGCCAGCTGCACTGGGCCCAGGTGCGCGTCTACGGCTGGCTGCTGTGCCAGGAGCGTGGCCTGGACGAGGTGGAACTGGCCCTGGTGTATTTCGATGTCGCCAGCCAGAAGGAAACCCTGTTCACCGAGCGCGTCAGCGCCGCCGAGCTGCGCGCCTTCTTCGAGGCCCAGTGCCTGGCCTTCATCGCCTGGGCCGAGCAGGAGTTGGCCCACCAGGGCGTGCGCAACACGGCACTGCAGGCGTTGCGCTTCCCCCACGCGGCGTTCCGCAGCGGCCAGCGGGAACTGGCCGAGGCGGTGTACAAGGCCGCCAGCACCGGTTGCTGCCTGCTGGCCCAGGCACCCACCGGCATCGGCAAGACCCTGGCCACCCTGTTCCCCCAGCTCAAGGCCCTGGGCGGCGAGCGCCTGGAGCGCATCTTCTTCCTCGCCGCCAAGACACCGGGGCGCCAACTGGCCCTGCACAGCCTGGCGACCCTGCGCGACAGCGTCGATGAACTGCCCCTGCGGGTGCTGGAGCTCACCGCCCGCGACAAGGCCTGCGAGCACCCCGGCAGCGCCTGCCACGGCGAGGCCTGCCCGCTGGCGCGGGGCTTCTACGACCGCCTGCCCGCCGCCCGCGCGGCCGCCGCCGAGCGTCGCTGGCTGGATCGCGCGGCCCTGCGCGAGGTGGCCCTGGCCCATGACGTCTGCCCCTACTACCTGGGCCAGGAGATGGCGCGCTGGAGCGACCTGGTGGTGGGCGACTACAACTACTACTTCGACCTCGGCGCCCTGCTCTTCGGCCTCACCCAGGCCAACCAGTGGCGCGTCGGCGTGCTGGTGGACGAAGCCCACAACCTGGTGGAGCGGGCCCGCGCCATGTACTCCGCCGAGCTGCGCCAAGGCGCGCTGAAGGCCCTGTGCAAGAGCGTGCCGGCACCGCTGAAGAAGCCCCTGGAGCGGGTGCAGCGCAGCTGGAACGAGCTGAACAAGGCCCAGGTGGTGGATTACCAGGCCTACGACGAGCCGCCGCAGAAGCTGCTCGGCGCCCTGCAGAGCGCAGTCACCGCCATCACCGACCACCTCGCCGAACAGCCCGGCGCACCGCTGGACCCCGAGCTGA
This sequence comes from Aquipseudomonas alcaligenes MRY13-0052, assembly GCA_000474255.1. Taxonomy (GTDB): domain Bacteria; phylum Pseudomonadota; class Gammaproteobacteria; order Pseudomonadales; family Pseudomonadaceae; genus Metapseudomonas; species Metapseudomonas solani. The sequence continues at coordinate 44,306 of BATO01000034.1, read as the reverse complement.
TGGCGTTCTATTTCGACGCCATGCATTTCGGCCGCATGGCCGAGCTGTTCGACCACCATTCGCTGTTCGACCTGAGCAAATACCAGGCGGGCAAGAGCAGCCGCTCCACCCTGTGCCTGCGCAACCTGGTGCCGGCGCCCTTCCTCGGCCCGCGCCTGGCCGGCAGCCGTTCCACGGTGCTGTTCTCCGCCACCCTCAACCCGCGTCGCTACTACGCCGACCTGCTGGGGGTACCGGCCAACACGCCCTGGCTGGAGGTGCAATCGCCCTTCGCCGCCGAGCAATTGCAGGTCCGCGTGGCGCGGCGCCTGTCCACCCGCTACCAGCACCGGGCGCAGTCGCTGGCGCCCATCGTCGAGCTGATGGCCGACCAGTACCACGAGCGCCCGGGCAACTACCTGGCCTTCTTCAGCAGCTACCAGTACCTGGAGCAGGTGGCCGCGCTGTTCGCCGAGCGCCACCCCTTCATTCCCGCCTGGAGCCAGTCACGGAGCATGGACGAAGGCGCGCGCACGGCCTTTCTCGAACGCTTCGCCGAGGGCGGGCGCGGCATCGGCTTCGCGGTGCTTGGCGGGGCTTTCGGCGAAGGCATCGACCTGCCCGGCGAACGCCTGATCGGCGCCTTCATCGCCACCCTCGGCCTGCCCCAGGTCAACCCGGTGAACGAGCAGTTGAAGCAGCGCATGGGTGCGATCTTCCAGGCCGGCTACGACTACACCTACCTCTACCCCGGCCTGCAGAAGGTGGTGCAGGCCGCCGGCCGGGTGATCCGCACCCAGGGCGACCGGGGCGTGGTGCACCTGATGGACGAGCGCTTCGCCCAACCCGAGATCCGCCGCCTGCTGCCCACCTGGTGGCAGGTGGAGCCGGGCTGAGCCCAGAAACGACAAAGCCGGCCCAGGGGCCGGCTTTGTGTTTACGCCATCAGGGAATCAGAAACCCTCTCCCTTGGCGGCCTTCTCCAGCAGCAGGGCCGGCGGCTCGAAGCGTTCGCCGTACTGCTCGGCCAGGTACTTGGCGCGGGCGACGAAGTCCTGCACGCCGTACTGGTTGATGAACTGCAGGGCGCCACCGCTCCAGGCGGCGAAACCGATGCCGAAGATCGAACCGATGTTGGCGTCGGCGGTGGAGTGCAGCACGCCCTCCTCCACGCAGCGCACGGTCTCGATGGCCTGGATGAAGAGGATGCGGTCACGCACGTCTTCCGCCGGGATCTGCTTGTCGGCCTTCTCGAAGCGCGCTTTCAGCTCCGGCCACAGGCGCTTCTTGCCGCTGGCCGGGTACTCGTAGAAACCACCGCCGGCGGCTTTGCCGGGGCGCTTGTACTCGTTGACCATCAGGTCGATCACGGCGAAGGCCGGGTGCTGCGGCAGCGCCTTGCCTTCGGCCTTGAGGTCGGCGGCGGTCTGGTTGCGGATGTGGGTCATCAGGCTCATGGAGACCTCGTCGGAGATCGCCAGCGGGCCCACGGGCATGCCGGCCTGGCGGGTCTCGTTCTCGATCATCGCCGCCGATACGCCTTCGCCGAGCATGGCGATGCCTTCGTTGGTGAAGGTGCCGAACACCCGCGAGGTGAAGAAGCCACGGCTGTCGTTGACCACGATCGGGGTCTTCTTGATCTGCAGCACGTAGTCGAAGCCACGGGCCAGGGTCTCGTCCGTGGTCTTCTCGCCACGGATGATTTCCACCAGGGGCATCTTGTCGACCGGGCTGAAGAAGTGCAGGCCGATGAACTTCTCCGGCTTGGCCACGGCAGCGGCCAGGCCGGTGATCGGCAGCGTGGAGGTGTTGGAGGCGATCACCGCATCGGCCAGCGCATGGGTTTCCGCGGCAGCGGTGACCTTGCCCTTGAGTTCGCGGTTCTCGAACACGGCTTCGATGATCAGGTCGCAGCCTTCAAAGTCGGCGTCATCCACGGTCGGCTTGATGCGGGCGAGGAAGGCGTCGCGCTTCTCGGCGCTCAGGTGGCCGCGAGAGACCTTCTTGTCCAGCAGGCCGGCGGAGTACGCCTTGCCCTTCTCGGCGGCTTCGATGGAGACGTCCTTGAGCACCACCTCGATGCCGGCGGCAGCGGAGACGTAGGCGATGCCCGCGCCCATCATGCCGGCGCCGAGCACGCCGACCTTCTTGGTTTCATAGCGGGCCGGGCCCTTGGGACGGGAACTGCCGGCGTTGATCTCGTTCAGCTGGAACCAGAAGGTGCCGATCATGTTCTTCGCCACCTGGCCGGTGGTCAGCTCGGTGAAGTAGCGCGCCTCGATCAGTTGGGCGGTGTCGAAGTCCACCTGGGCGCCTTCGACGGCAGCGCACATGATCTTCTCCGGCGCCGGGAAGCAGCCCTTGGTCTTGTCGCGCAACACGCTCGGGGCGATGGCCAGCATCTGGGCCACGGCGGGGGTCGACGGGGTGCCGCCGGGGATCTTGTAGCCCTTCACGTCCCAGGGCTGAACGGCGCTGGGGTTGGCGGCGATGAAGGCGCGGGCCTTGGCCAGCAGCTCGTCGCGGTCCTTGGCGATGTCGTGGATCAGGCCGGCCTTGAGGGCCTGGTCCGGGCGCACCTTCTTGCCTTCGGCGAGGTACGGCAGCGCCTTCTCGATACCCAGCAGGCGCACCATGCGCACCACGCCGCCGCCACCGGGAAGCAGGCCCAGGGTGACTTCCGGCAGGCCGAGCTGGACGTGGCTCTCGTCCACGGCGATGCGGTGGTGGCAGGCCAGGCAGATTTCCCAGCCGCCGCCCAGGGCCGCGCCATTGATGGCGGCGACCACGGGCTTGCCGAGGCTTTCCAGGCGGCGCAGCTGGCCCTTGATCTTGAGGATCATCTGGTAGAAGCCGTTGGCATCGGCCTTGGTGACCTTGATCAGCTCATTGAGGTCGCCGCCGGCGAAGAAGGTCTTCTTGGCGGAGGTGACGATGACCCCGGCGATGGAATCCTTCTCGGCCTCCAGGCGGTCCACGGTAGCGCCCATGGCCTCGCGGTACACCGCGTTCATGGTGTTGGCGCTCTGGCCGGGCATGTCGATGGTCAGGACGACGATATTGTCCTGGCCTTTTTCGTAACGGATGGCGTCAGTCATTTTTATTCTCCGGCCTCAAACGCGCTCAATGATCGTGGCAATACCCATACCGCCGCCCACGCAGAGGGTGGCCAGGCCATAGCGCAGCTGACGCTTCTCCAGCTCGTCGAGCAGGGTGCCGAGGATGGCGCAACCGGTGGCGCCCAGGGGGTGGCCCATGGCGATGGAGCCGCCATTGACGTTGACCTTCTCCTCCGGCACGCCCATGTCCTTCATGAACTTCATCACCACCGAGGCGAAGGCTTCGTTGACTTCGAACAGGTCGATGTCGCCCACCGCCAGGCCGGCCTTGGCCAGGGCCTTGCGGGTGGCCGGCGCCGGGCCGGTGAGCATGATGGTCGGGTCGGTGCTGGTCACCGCGGTGGCGACGATGCGCGCGCGGGGCTTGAGGCCCAGCTCCTTGCCCTTGGCAGCGGAGCCGATGAGCATGGCGGCGGCGCCGTCGACGATGCCGGAGCTGTTGCCCGGGGTGTGCACGTGCTCGATGCGCTCGACATGGCTGTACTTGCGCAGGGCGGTGGCGTCGAAGCCCATCTGGCCCATCATCTCGAAGCTCGGCTTCAGCGCGCCGAGGCCTTCGAGGGTGGATTCGCCACGGATGAACTCGTCATGGTCCAGCAGCACGATGCCGTTCTGGTCGGTGACCGGCACCAGGGATTTCTTGAACGAGCCGTCGGCGCTGGCGCGGGCGGCCTTCTGCTGGGAGCGCAGGGCGAAGGCGTCGACGTCCTGGCGGCTGAAGCCTTCGAGGGTGGCGATCAGGTCGGCACCGATGCCCTGGGGCACGAAGTTGGTGTGCAGGTTGGTTTCCGGGTCCATGGCCCAGGCACCGCCGTCGGAGCCCATGGGGATGCGCGACATGGATTCCACGCCACCGGCCACCACCAGGTCTTCGAAGCCGGAGCGCACCTTCATCGCGGCGAGGTTGATGGCTTCCAGGCCCGAGGCGCAGAAGCGGTTGATCTGCTGGCCGGAGACGGTCTCGTCCCAGTCGGCCACCAGCGCGGCGGTCTTGGCGATGTCGGCGCCCTGGTCGCCCACCGGGGTCACGCAACCGAGCACGATATCGTCGACCTGGCTGGTATCCAGCTTGTTGCGCGCTTCCAGGGCCTTGAGCAGGCCGGCGATCAGGTTGACCGGCTTGACGCTGTGCAGCGCGCCGTCCTTCTTGCCCTTGCCGCGGGGCGTGCGCACCGCGTCGTAGATATATGCTTCGGTCATGGGGTTCTCTCTTGTCGTTAGGCAGAGGGGCCAGCCAGGGGCCGACCGCTGTGGGCTTACCTTAGCGGCACGCGGGCCGCACTCAATGACCGAACTGCTCAGCGCCATTGACTTCTGCGCTCAGACGAACGGTCACCTGACTCCCAGGTCAACGCGATGTGTCTGGCTCAAGGGTTGCCATCCACAGGCCCGGGGCGACCTGCGAACGACGTTCTAAGCAGCGGGCTGTTGATCCCAAGCGTTCTAAAGGGCCGGGGAACCGGCCCCTAGAGTTGAGGTTGTCAGAGGTCGCTGCCGGGTTTTGCCGGGGCGGCTTTTTCCACCCACCGCCAAGGAGGCGGCCACGCCGACCGGCAGGCCGTTCACGCCCGACGCATGGCGCCTCCAACAAAAACAAAGGCACAAGGCTATGTTCAAACAGCCGAAAATGCGGCAAGCGAGCCTCATCGTCTTCGCCACCACCGTCATCCTCATCCTCCCCAACCTGACCCGGCTGGTCAGCTGACAACGCGGGCATCGTCCTGTGCTGCGCACCGCGCCCTGCGGTCAACGCAGCGCAGGTAGCCACCAGGCCAGCAGCAGCGGAATGGTCACGAACGACAACAGCGTCGAACACATCACCAGGCTCGCCACCTGCTCCGGCGAACGCCCGGCGCGCACCGCCAGCAGGTAGTTGAACACCGCCACCGGCATCGCCGACTGCATCACCAGCACGCCCAGGGTCAGCGGCTCCAGCTGCAGTGCCAGGCCCACTCCCCAGCCCACGCCCGCACCGAAGAGGATGCGCAACGCCCCCTGCAGCAAGCCGCTGCCCAGGTGGCCGACGCGGATGCTGGCGAGGGACACGCCCAGGGTCAGCAGCATCAGCGGGATGGTCATGCCGCCCAGCAGCTCAATGGTGTTGGCCAGCCAGCGCGGCAGTGTCAGGTCGAAGAGGATCAGCGGAATGGCCAGGGCCAGGCTGATGACGATGGGGTTGATGAACAGCTTCTTCACCGAACGCTCGCTGCCCGAGAGCAGCAGCCCCAGGCTGAACTGCACCACCGCCAGGGCCAGGAAGAAGCCCACCGCCAGGGCCAGGCCCGGCTCGCCGAACGCGTAGAGCGCCACCGGCAGGCCCATGTTCCCGGAATTGGGGAACAGGAAGGCCGGCACCAGCACGCGCCAGTCCTGTTTCATGGCCCGGCTCAGGCCCAGACCGATCACACCCATCACCAGGGTGGTGAGCAGGCAGGCGATGGCGATCTGGCCGAAGGCGTGCTTGTCGATTTCCGCCTGGCTGAGGGTGGAAAGCACCAGGCTCGGCGTGCCCACGTTAAGAACCAGACGAGCGATAAAGTCTGTTGGGTAATTCTGCCCGGAGCGTGCCCAGGCATAGCCGATGCCAGCAGTGATGAGGATCGGCGCCATGACGGCGAACAGCGCGGCCAGCATGGCCCGCTCCTTAGCCCGGAGGGGCGTGGAATGACGGAAAGGCCCGATCCTAACGGCTGGCGATGACCTCCGGCAATTGTGCTAGGGTCCAAGGGTTCTTGTTTTTCAGGGAGTTACACCATGCGCAAGATGCTCGCCACACTGGCCCTTTCCCTCAGCCTTCCCGCACTCGCCGCCGATGTCGACCAGGCAGCGGCGCTGGAAGCACTGAAGCAACCGGGCGCTGTGCTGATCGACGTGCGTACGCCGGAAGAAATCGAGGCAGGAGCCTTGCCCGGTGCCCGTTACATCGGCTTCGAAGACATTGGTACGAAAATCGCGGAACTGGCACCGGACAAACACACCCCTATCGTCCTCTACTGTCGAAGCGGTCGCCGCTCCGGCATCGCCCAGGACGATCTGCGTGCCAGGGGCTACACCAATGTGCAGAATGCCGGCGGCTACACCACCCTCAAGCCGATTCTGGACACACCCTGATGCGCCACCTGCTGTTCTGCCTGCTGTTGCTGACCCCTACCCTGCACGCCGCCGAGCTGCTGCTCGAATTGCCCGGCGGCACGCAGCGCTGGGACAGCGCCAGGCTGCTGGCCCACCCCCAGGCGCGGGATATCGAGGTACCCGCCGACGTCGCCTACAAGCGCACCATGCATTACCGCGCCCTGCCCCTGGCAGCGTTGCTGGATGGGGTCGAACCCGGCCAGCACCTGCAGGCCGTGGCGCTGGACGGGTTCGCCGCCGAATTGCCCGCCACGCCCCTGCTCGCCAAGGAGGGCGCCCGGGCCTGGCTGGCGGTAGAAGACCCGGGCAAGCCCTGGCCGCCACTGGCCAAGGGCAAGCCCAGCGCCGGGCCCTTCTACCTGGTGTGGACGGACCCGCAGGCTGGCGGCATAGGCCCGGAACAGTGGCCCTTCCAGGTGGCGAAGTTGCGCTACCTGGCTGCGGTCGTCGAGCGCTTCCCCGCGCTGCTGCCGGCGAGCGATGCAAGCGCCGACATCCAGGCCGGCTTCGCCCAGTTCCAGAAGAACTGCCTGGCCTGCCACCGCCTCAACGGTGCCGGCGACGCCCAGTTCGGCCCCGACCTCAACCTGCCCTACAACCCCACCGAATACTTCGCCGAAGGCTTCCTCCAGCGCTACATCCGCGACCCGCAGGCCATGCGTCGCTGGCCGCAAGGGCGCATGCCCGCCTTCCCCGCCGCGGTGATCGACGACGCGCAGCTGGAACAGCTGGTCGCCTACCTGCGCCACATGAGCGGCCGCAAGACGCCGTGACGGCCCTCACGGACGGTGGCGGCCGGGCTTCTCCGCCAACCGCGCCGGCGCTACGCTCTCCCACCTGAACCGCCGGCCGGGAGAGCCAGCATGAGCACCGAGCTCCACGTCGAAAGCCTGGTCCTGCGCGGGGCCCGCAATGAGGCCCTCACCCCGGACCTGAACCTGCACCTGGACGCTTCCCGGCTCACCCTGGGCGAGCTGATCCGCCGGGTGGTGCTGCATGTCGTGGCCGAACAGACCACCGAGCGCTGGCTGGACCGCCTGCAGGCCAGCAGCGGCCCCGGCTACCTCAGCGAAGAAGACATCCGCCACCAGTCCGCCCGGGGCGCCATCAAGCTGCGCACCCAGGTGCCCGGCGCCCCACGGATCGACGCCGAAGCCGAGGTGCAGCGCGCCCTGGACGGCTTCCGCCAGCGCCGCTACCGCGTCCTCCTCGACGGCCAGATGCTCCACGACCTCGACCACTCCCTCGACCTGCCCGCCCAGGCCCGGCTCACCTTCCTGCGCCTGGTCCCCCTGGTGGGTGGTTAAGCCCATGACGAACGGACTCCCCATGCAGCATTACCAAGCCGACACCCGCCAGCAGGCCCGCATCGCCCTGCTCGATGCCTTCCTCGACCGCACCCTGGATGCCCTGCCCGAGCGCGACGCCCTGCTGGCCGAAGACGGCTACCAGCACCCGTTCTGGGACGAGGTCGACGGCCTCGCCCTGGCCGACGCCTTCCTCGCCGAAGCCGGCCCCGACGGCCAGCCCGCCCTGGTGGATGCCCTGGTCTTCCCGCGCATCTGGGGCCACGACGAGACCGAGCACCTCTACACCCGCCAGCGCCTGGCCCAGATCGCCAGCCATGCGGGCGTCACGGCGCACCCCGGCGCCTATGGCTTCCAGGCCCTGGAACGGCGTGTGCGGCACATGCTGACCCAGGCCTTCGAAGACAGCGACTACGCCCTGCAACCCGGCTTCAAGGCCCAGGCCCACTGGCACTACCCCACCGGCGCCTGGGTCACGCCCAACCTGGAAGACTGCCTGGCGCTGCTCGCCGGGCACCCCGTCGACGGTGCCTGGCTGGACTTCGCCCAGTGGCTGCTCGGCGGCGGGTGGGACCGCCCCAGCCCCGCCGAGAACGCTGACTACCCGCGCCTCGCCGAGGTCTACCAAGGCAAGGCGACGGAGGCCATCCGGCGCTTCGCCGTGGGCCTGGCCGAGGCCGGCCGCCTGGAGGCGACCCTGCACGAGCGAGCGGTGCACACCTGGGCCGAGAGCCTGTGCACGCTGCCGCCCCTCGTCCAAGGCGACAGCACGGGCGAGCAACGGCTCGACGCGCTCAACGCCGAGTTCGTCGATCACGCGCTGGCCCAACTGCCGGACAGCGCCACGCTGTTGCGAAGCCTGATCGATGAGCCCGGAACCTCCACTGCACACTGGCTGCTGGCCGGCGTGCGCGAACTGTCGCGCCTCGACCTGGCGCCGGACGCCCTCGAAAGACACTACGAAAACCACCTGGGCCGGGTACTGACCGCCCTGCTCGACGTCGGTCACCTGGAAAAGGACGACGAGGCCGAACTGGCCAAGCAGCTTGCCGGCTTCCCCCGCGCCAGCCTGCTCACCGCCCTGCCCTTCAGCGGTGCGGCCAGTGAAGCGGTGCTGGACGCCCTCGGCTGGAGCGACCTGAAGCCCCTGCAACGCCTCTACCTCGACCTGGCGCTGGCCGTCGACCACAGCGGGCGACTGGTGGAAGACCTGCAGAGCAGCGACGACCCGGAGCTGGGCGTGGTGGACCGCGACGCCCTGCAAGCCGCCCTGGACCAGGCCGACGCCGAGCACCTGGCCGACTACCTGGCCAGCCTCGACGGCACGCCCTGGGCCTTCCCCAACACCCGCCTGCTGCTGGACGCCTTCCGTGGCCTGGAGCGCAAGGCCCTGGAGAAGAAGCTGCAGCGCCACGCCCAGGCCGCCCTGCGCGCCTACGGCCTGCTGCCCATCAGCGGCGCGGACGAAACCCGCGAGCGCTACCTGGCCCTGAAGCGTTATCACCGCGAAGTGGAACGCTACGGCGCCGAGCGCCAGGCCAACTCCCAGGCCGCCATCCAGGCCGGCCTGGAGAACCTCGCCCGCACCGCCGGCTATGGTGACGCCACCCGGCTGGAGTGGGCGATGGAAGCGGAGATCGCCGAGCAGACCCCGGACCGCCTGCACCTGGACGGCTACGACCTGTGGCTGGAGTTGCAGGGCCTCAACCCGGTCATGGTTGCCAGCAAGGGCGGCAAGCGCCTGAAGTCGGTACCCGCCGCCCTGCGCAAGCACGAAGGCCTGGCCGAGCTGAAGACCCTGCAGGCCCGGATGAAGGACCAGATCCGCCGCTTCCGCCTGACCCTGGAAGCCATGATGGCGCGGGGCGAGGCCCTGGAGCTGACGCAGCTGCGCCAGCTGCTGCGCATGCCGGCGGCGCGCCTGCTGCTGGACCACCTGGTGCTGCGCGACGGTGACGGCCAACTGGGCTGGCTGGACGGCGACGCCTTCACCCTCTGCCCCCTGGTGGGACCGGCCCGTGCCATCGACGGCCCGCTGCTGATCGCCCACCCCCTGCACCTGTTCGAAGCCGGGGCGCTCTCCGCCTGGCAGCAGGCCCTGGTGGCCCAGCGCCGGGTGCAGCCGTTCAAGCAGGTGTTCCGCGAGCTGTACCTGCTGACCCCGGCCGAGCGGGAGAACGGCCTGAAGTCCCTGCGCTTCGCCGGCCATGTGCTGCGCAGCGCCGTGGCCGCGCGCCTGCTGCGGGCCCGGGGCTGGACCACCCACGATGGCGAGGAAGTGTTCCGCAACTGGGGCCAGGGCCTGTACGCCTTCCTCAACTTCCCCGATGCGCAGCGCTACCTGCCCCTGACCGAGGCCATCACCCTGCGGGAGGTGGAGTTCGTCCACGACCGCGCCGCCCTGCCGCTGGAGGAGGTGCCGCCGCTGCTGTTCTCCGAAACCCTGCGCGACGCCGACCTGATCGTCTCGGTGGCCTTCACCGGCGAGACCGCCAGCCACGCCGGCAGCGCCGAGACCATCCAGCGCCGCGCCGAACTGGTGCAGGCGCTGGTGGCCGACCTGGGGCTGGCCAACGTGCGCTGCGAAGGCCACCACGCCCACATCACCGGCAGCCGCGCACGCTACCGGCTGCACCTGGGCAGCGGGGTCATCCACATCGAGCCGGGCAACTACCTGTGCATCGTCCCCGCCGGCAAACCAGCGGATGACCTCTACCTGCCCTTCGCCGACAGCGACGCACGCACCAGCGAGATCATCAGCAAGCTGTTCCTGCTGCTGGACGACGGGGCGATCGACGACCCGAGCATCCTCGAACAGATCCGCCGTAGCGAGGTGCCGGCGTGAGGGATAGGCCCAACCCGTGGGAGCGAATTCATTCGCGATAAAGCCGGCACCCTGCCCGCCCCTTTCGCGGCTGAAGCCGCTCCCACAGCCGGTGCCGTAGGTTGGCGCCGAGCGCAGCGAGGCCCAACGCAGCGATGCCCAGCCTGGCAACCCTGTAGGGGCGAATTCATTCGCCCGCTCTTTCGCGCCGCCCGTGACCTCGCCGTCAGACGTTGTACGCCGCCGGCGGCGCCGGTAGCTTCTCCAGCACCTCGTGCAGGCCGGCGGCCCATTGGCGGCGCACGCCTTCGTAGTACTCGTCGTCTTCGGTGACGCGGTAGCCGGCGGGGAGGATCAGGCTGTCGGTGTGGTAGACCAGTAGGTCCAGCGGCATGCCCACCGAGAGGTTACTGCGGATGGTGGAGTCGAAGGAGACCAGCGCGCAGCGCAGTGCCTCCTCCAGACTGGTGTCGTGCTTGAGGTTGCGATCGAGGATCGGCTTGCCGTACTTGCTCTCCCCCAATTGCAGGAAGGGAGTGTCCTCGGTGGCCTGGATGAAGTTGCCCTGGGGGTAGATGCTGTACAGCGCGGGCGGCTGGCCGGCGATCTGCCCGCCGACCAGGAAGGAGCAGGTCAGGTCGGTGTTGCCCGCCAGCGGCGCGCCGTCGCGGGCGACCACCTCGCGGATGGTCTCGGCGACCAGGGCGGTGGCGTCGTAGAGCGTGGGCACGCTGTCGAGGTTCACCAGGGTACTGCCCAGGCGCTGCTTGAGCAGGTTGACCACCGATTGCGAGGTGGCCAGGTTGCCCGCCGTCTGCAGCACGATCAGGCGTTCGCCCGGCGTGCCGAAGGTGAAGAGCTTGCGGAAGGTGGCGATGTGGTCGATGCCCGCGTTGGTGCGCGAATCGGAAACGAACACCAGGCCATCGGCAAGGTGCATGGCGACGCAGTAGGTCATGGTTCTCTCCCGTTTTTATGCCCCCCGCCTCCCCCGCGCCTTGCGCTTCGGCATCACCGGCCCGTGCCTGCCGGGATGGCAGGCGGGCAGTCGAATGACCGGTGATGCGGCGAGAAGTCCTGTGACGCGTGTTACTGCTGTTCCTGGACCATCAGCAACGGCGGTACGGCGACATCCGCACGTGCGTGCATCTGCTCGCCGCCGCCACGGCGCATGCCGCGCACCGGGCAGGCGTCCAGGTAGTCCAGGCCGACGGCGAGCTTGAGGTGGCGCTCCGGGCGGGACAGACGGTTGGTGACGTCGAAGCTGTACCAGGCATCGCCCAGCCAGGCCTCCGCCCAGGCGTGGCTGACCAGGTGGGCGTTGTTCTCCTTGTACAGGTAGCCGGAGACGAAGCGCGCCGGCACGCCGAGGGTGCGGGCGCAGGCGAGGAAGGCGTGGGTATGGTCCTGGCAAACCCCCGCGCGACCGGCGAAGGCCTCGGCGGCGGTGCTGTCCACGGCGGTGACGCCGGTCTGGTAGTCGATGTGCTCGTGCAGCGCGTCCATCAGGGTGATCAGGCCGCTGCGCTCTGGCCGCAGCTGGCAGTGGTTGTGGGCGAAGGCACGCAATGCCTCGTCCGCCGCAGTCAGGCGGGTGGAGCGCAGGAAGGGCAGCGCCGAGAGCTTGTCGTGCTCGGCCTCGCTGTGCTCGTCGATCTCCACCTGGCCACGGGCGCCGATGACGATGGCCTCGTGGGGTTCATCCAGGGTCAGCACGTGGAGGATGTTGCCGTAGGGGTCGATCTGCGCGCGCACCGGGCGTGGCAGGTCGAGCTGCCAGCTGAGGATGTGCTGGCGCTCGCTGTCGTGGGGCGTCAGGCGCAGGTACTGGATGCTCGCGCGAACCTGGTCGTCGTAGCGATAGGTGGTTTCGTGGCGGATGGACAGTTTCATACGGCCTCCAGATAAGAGCTGTGGATCGCTCTGGCCAATTGGCGAACCAGCAGAATGAAGTCGGTGAGCCAGCCGTGCAGGCCCTCACCGAGGATCTCGTCGATGCTCGTGTAGCGCAGGCGTGCATCCAGCTCGGCGGCCAGGCGCTGGGCCGGCCGGCCGTTCTCGCCGGGCAGGCTGGAGAGGATCAGGTTGAGCTCCTCCATGCAGGCCCGCAGGGAGCGCGGCACATCGGGGCGCAGCAACAGCAGCTCGGACACCTGGCGCGCACCGGGCGAGCCACGGAAGACTTCCGTGTACGCCTCGAAGGACGACAGCGCGCGGAGCAAGGCGCTCCACTGGTAGTAGCCACGTGCGGACGTATCGCTGACCTCCTCCGCCTCCTCGCCGAGCATCTCGTAGCGTGCATCGAGCAGGCGCAGCGTATTGTCCGCCCGTTCTATGAAGGTTCCGAGACGGATGAAGCGGTAGGGGTCGTGGCGCATGATGGTGCCGAAGGTGGCGCCGCGGAACAGGTGCGAACGCTCCTTGACCCACTCGCAGAAGCGCTTGATGCCATAGCGCCCCAGGCCCTCGCCGGCGATGCCGCGCATCTCCAGCCAGGTGGCGTTGATGTTCTCCCACATGTCGGCTGTGATGCGGCCGCGCACGGCATGGGCGTTGGTACGGGCGGCACCCAGGCAGCTGTAGATGCTCGCCGGGTTCTCCGCATCGAGGGCAAAGAAGTGCAGCATGCGCTCGGCGTGCAGCTGGCCGTGGCGGGTCAGGTAGGCGTCCAGGGTGCCGGTGATCAGCAGCGGCATGGCCAGCTCTTCCAGGCCATCGCCACGGCCGTCCTGGGGCATCAGCGACAGCGAGTAGCTCACATCGAGCATGCGCGCGAGGTTCTCGGCGCGTTCCAGGTAGCGCGACATCCAGTACAGATCGGAGGCAGTACGGCTCAGCACGGGTCAGTCCTCCACGATCCAGGTGTCTTTGGTACCGCCGCCCTGCGACGAGTTGACCACCAGCGAGCCTTCGCGTAGCGCGACGCGCGTCAGGCCGCCGGGCACCAGGCGCGTTTCGCGGCCGGAGAGGACGAACGGGCGCAGGTCGATATGCCGCGGGGCGATGCCCTTCTCGACGAAGGTCGGGCAGGTGGAGAGGCTCAGCGTGGGCTGGGCGATGTAGGCCTCCGGGCGCGCCTTGAGGCGTTCGCGGAAGGCTTCGATCTCGGCCTTGGTGGCGGCCGGGCCGACCAGCATGCCGTAGCCGCCGGAGCCCTGGGTTTCCTTCACCACCAGTTCCGGCAGGTTGGCCAGCACATGGGACAGCTCCTCGGGCTTGCGGCACTGCCAGGTGGGCACGTTGGCGAGGATGGGTTCCTCGTCCAGGTAGAAGCGGATCATGTCGCCGACATAGGGGTAGATCGACTTGTCGTCCGCCACCCCGGTGCCGATGGCGTTGGCCAGCACTACGTTGCCGGAGCGGTAGGCCGCCAGCAGGCCGGGCACGCCGAGCATGGAGTCCGGGTTGAAAGCCAGCGGGTCAAGGAAGGCATCGTCGAGGCGGCGGTAGATTACGTCCACCGGCTGCGGGCCGGAGGTGGTACGCATGTAGACGCGGTCGTCGCGGACGAACAGGTCGGCGCCCTCCACCAGTTCCACGCCCATCTCGCGGGCAAGGAAGGCGTGCTCGAAGTAGGCGCTGTTGAAGCGCCCCGGGGTGAGCACCACGACGCTGGGGTTATCCAGCGGGCTGGAGCTCTTGAGGGTCTCCAGCAGCAGGTTCGGGTAGTGGTCGATGGGGGCTACGCGCTGGGCCGAGAACAGCTCGGGGAACAGGCGCATCATCATCTTGCGGTCTTCCAGCATGTAGCTGACGCCGCTGGGAGTCCGCAGGTTGTCTTCGAGCACGTAGTAGGTGCCGTCGCCGTCGCGCACCAGGTCCACGCCGGCGATATGGGCGTAGATGTCGCGGTGCAGGTCCAGGCCCTGCATGGCGATCTGGTAGCCCTCGTTGGCCAGCACCTGCTCGGCCGGGACGATGCCCGCCTTGATGATGCGCTGGCCGTGGTAGAGGTCGGCGAGGAACATGTTCAGCGCCTTGACGCGCTGGATGCAGCCGCGTTCGACGACGCGCCACTCGCTCATGGGGATGGAGCGGGGAATGGTGTCGAAGGGGATCAGGCGCTCGGTGCCCTGCTCGTCCCCGTAGAGGGTGAAGGTGATGCCTGCCCTATGGAACAGCAGGTCGGCTTCGCGCCGCCTCTGGGCAAGCAGTTCCTCGGGGGTATCGGCCAACCAGCGGGCGAATTCCCGGTAATGCGGACGGCAGTCGCCGTTCGCGTCATACATTTCGTCAAAAAAGGTGCGGGCCATGCCGGACTCCTTGTCACCACCGACCATCTTGCAGTCGCAAGCCTCGTGCCAGCGACTCAACCCTATACGTATCAATGACTTGCAATCAGCCACTCGCCACCGCGCACTGCCTTGGTGCAGGCGGGAGAGCGGAACGGTGGCTACCGCCCCGTTTGGCGGCGATACGAATTAGGACGGGGGCCTGCGCGTACTTGTTCCCTATTTCTTCGCTTATCGCGAATGCGCCCACGCAAGCAGTCTAGGACACGTCCGCCAGCCTGCCCGGCGCCATCGGTAACCGTCCTTGTCAGGCCACAGGCCCCGAACTACGCTGCCTTGAGCACCTCCCGCCTCAAGGCCCGCCCCTCCGGCGTCCGCCGCCCAGGCTCCGCCCGCAGCCGCAACAGGAGTCGACCATGCCTTTCATCCGGACCACCCTCCCGGCCTTCGCCTGCGCCAGCCTGTTGCTCAGCGGCGCGCTGCAGGCCGCCGAACCCCTGAAGCAACTCGGCGAGGGCGAAGGTGCGCTCGACATCATTGCCTGGCCCGGCTACATCGAGCGCGGCGAAACCGACAAGGCCTACGACTGGGTCACCGCCTTCGAGAAGGACAGCGGCTGCAAGGTCAACGTGAAGACCGCCGCCACCTCCGACGAGATGGTCAGCCTGATGGCCAAGGGCGGCTACGACCTGGTCACCGCCTCGGGCGATGCCTCCCTGCGCCTGGTGGCGGGCAAGCGCGTGCAGCCGATCAACGTCGCGCTGATCCCCAACTGGAAGAACCTCGACGACCGGCTCAAGGACGCCCCCTGGCACAGCGTGGCCGGGCAGCACTTCGGCACGCCCTACCAGTGGGGGCCGAACGTGCTGATGTACAACACCCAGGTGTTCCCCAAGGCGCCGACCAGCTGGAAGGTGGTGTTCGAGGAAACCACCCTGCCCGACGGCAAGAGCAACAAGGGCCGCGTGCAGGCCTATGACGGCCCCATCTACATCGCCGACGCCGCCCTTTACCTGCGCACCACCCGGCCCGAACTGGGCATCGGCGACCCCTATGCGCTGAACGAAGAGCAGTACGCCGCCGTGATCGCCCTGCTGCGCGGCCAGCAGCCGCTGATCCACCGCTACTGGCACGACGCGACGGTGCAGATGAGCGACTTCAAGAACGAAGGCGTGGTCGCCTCGGGCTCCTGGCCCTACCAGGTCAACGCCCTGCGCGGCGACAAGCAACCCATCGCCTCCACCATTCCCGTGGAGGGCTCCACCGGCTGGGCCGACACCACCATGTTGCACGCCGAAGCCAAGCACCCCAACTGCGCCTACAAGTGGATGAACTGGTCCCTGGAGCCCAAGGTACAGGGCGATGTGGCCGCCTGGTTCGGCTCGGTGCCGGCGGTGCCCAAGGGCTGCAGCGGCAGCGAACTGCTCGGCGCCGGC
The DNA here is from genome assembly GCA_000474255.1 of Aquipseudomonas alcaligenes MRY13-0052. Lineage (GTDB taxonomy): Bacteria > Pseudomonadota > Gammaproteobacteria > Pseudomonadales > Pseudomonadaceae > Metapseudomonas > Metapseudomonas solani. The sequence goes on along the minus strand of BATO01000034.1, from coordinate 28,277 downwards.
GGCTGTGCCACCAACGGCTACGACCAGTTCGACAAGATCGCCTTCTGGAAAACGCCCCAGGCCAAGTGCGGCGACGGGCAGTGCGTGCCCTACAGCCGCTGGACCCAGGACTACATCGCGATCATGGGTGGGCGCTAGCGTTCACGCCCACAAGAGCGGCGGCGCTGCGCACCGCTTGGCGAATGAATTCGCCCCTACAGGGTCTGCGCCTGATGTAGGTCGGGTGCAACCCGACAATGGTGCGTGACGCCGCGGGTTTCACCCGCCCTACGCACTGGAGCGCGAAGCACTCGACGCCCTGTCGTGGGCTTCAGCCCACCGGAACCCAACGCTAGGCGCTCAGCGCGGGGGCCATGCGCAGGGGCTGATCCTGGAAGGCCAGGTCCAGCCAGCGGCGGTAGAACCCCTCCGCTACCCCGTGCAGCGCCTCCACCTTGGCCGGCAGGTCGGTGAGCATGCGGCCCTTGGCCTGCTGGCTGGGCTGGGTCTCGTCGAGCAGGTGGGCCCAGTCGGTCAGCCACAGCTGCACCAGCTCTTCGGTCATTTCCGGGTGGCCTTGCAGGGCCAGCACCTTGTCGCCCCAGGCGAAGCCCTGGTTCGGGCACCAGGGGCTGTCGAACAGCCATTGGGCGCCGCTGGGCAGGTCGAAGGTGTCGCTGTGCCACTGGTAGACCGGGAACTGCATGGGCAGGTGCGCCACCCAGGGGTTGCCCACCGCCAGTGCGCGTTTCTCCAGGGGCTGCCAGCCGATCTCGGTGTAGGGCATGCGATGCACCGCCGCCCCCAGCGCCCGCGCCAGCAACTGGCCGCCGAGGCAGTGGCCGATGATGGGGATGTCCCGCGCGATGAAATGCCGCAGCGCTTCGATTTCTGCCTCGATCCAGGGCAGTGGGTCGTTCACGCTCATCGGCCCGCCCATCACTGCTACCGCTTTCGGGCGGTCGAGGTCATAGCCCTGCAACTCGCCCTGGTCCACGCGCAGCACCGTGAAGGCCCGCTGCTCCGCGTCCAGCAGGCTCGCAAGGTGGCCGGGCGGGCAGAAATCCGCGTGGGTAAGAATCAGGATATCGGTCATGTGAACCCTCCGTTTCCGCAGTCTGAGGCAAAGCCCGTGCCGAGGTCGAGTCAGGAAAATGTAAGTTTTCCGACTGCGGAAACGACACCGGCCAGCACGAGGCTGGCCGGTGATTGCGCAAGGGAACGGGAATTCAGCGCGCGGGCGCCGCCAATTCCTGGGTCACGCCCCATCCATCCAGGGTTCCGCCCAGTGGTACGACCAGCTCCTCCAGGTCGTGCTCGAAATCACCGATACCGGAATGGGTGGCATACATGACCTTGCTCACCTGCAGGTGCCAGGCCCCGTCGTCACGGGGGGAAACCTGGGCATTCAACCACTCGCCACTGAATTTTCGCGCCGCCATCCGGGCCCGGTCCTCGTCGGGGAAGATGGCGTAGAACTCGATGGGGTGCACACGGGCAAAATCGAAACCGCCCTCTTTCATGCGGCGCAGAACATTGCTGCTGACGTCATCGTGGAAGGTTGTGCTCATGGTTACGACCTCCTCTCTGGCGATTGATGAGTTTCGCTTGTAGACGGCCGAAGGATTCGGCCTCGCGACGCCCGGCGGCGCCGCCACGGGGCTGCCCCACGGACATGGGACAGGCCCTGGCCAGGCCCGCGAAAGCGGGACCGGCCGCTGCTTCAGCTCACGCACAACGATCTACTGCATCAGAATGCAGGGTAGCGTCAGCTCGGCCGGTCTGCCCGCCGAAGGGCGAATTTTCCCGCCACCGGCACGACGGGCGGCACGGGAATGGCGCCGGGCGAGCGCGCCATAGAACCTCACCCCGCGCCCATTCGCCGGGCTTATCGCCAACCCGGCGTGCAGGGCCTCAGCGCCCCCTACTCCCGGCTCAACCAGCCCATGATCAGCCGGCTGATCCAGGGCGGCGACACCTGCCCAGACCAGTACATCAGCTTGAACAGCGCACTGATGGGCCGGTGCACGGCGGCGCCGTGGGCCTGCTGCCAGGCCGCTGCGGCGATGTCCTCGGCCTTGAGGTTGACCCCCAGGCGGCGCAGGGTCGGCGGCTCGAAGCGCTGGCTCTCGACCATGGGCGTGCGCACGAAGGGCGGCATCAGGTCGCCGACACGGATGCCATGGCGGCGCCACTCCAGCTCCAGGCCCTCGGTGAAACCGCGCACGGCGAACTTGGAGGAGGAGTAGCTGGCCATGTGCGGCGTGCCGTAGAGCCCCGATGCCGAGCCCATGTTGATGACCTGGGCGTCGGCGGTGGCCTTGAGGTAGGGAAAGGCCGCGTGGGTCATCTGCACCAGGCCCAGCACGTTCACCGCGAGGATGCGCGCGTGCTCGGCCATGTCGATCGCCTCGAAGTGGCCGAAACGCAGCAACCCCGCGCAGTTGAACAGCAACCGCAGCTGGCCGTCGTGGCGCCCGCAGAAGTCCGCCAGGGCGCCTTCGACGGCGGCCAGGTCGGTGACGTCCAGGGCCTGGTACCAGAGCCCGCCCAGCTCGGCGGAGAGTTCCTCCAGGGGCTGCGGGGCGATGTCCAGCAGGCCCACCGTCCAGCCCTTCTCGTGGAACAGCCGCGCGGTGGCCCGGCCGATGCCGGAGGCGGCCCCGGTGATGAGGATGTTGTGCATTTCAGACCCCCTCGCCGCTGCGGGCACGGATGAAGGCGAGGATGCTGGCCAGCGCCTGGTCGGCGGCCCGCAGCATGCCGGCGTGGGCCTGGAACACGTGCCACAGGCCGGGGTAGCGCTCCAGGCGCACCGGCACCCCGGCGGCCCTCGCCGCCTCCGCCAGGCGCAGGCTGTCGTTGAGCAGCAATTCGTCCTCGCCCACCTGCACCAGGATCGGCGGCAGGCCGGCCAGGTCGGCGTAGATCGGTGACAGGCCGGGGTCGCGGCGGTCCAGCCCCGCCGGGGCGTAGAGGCTGATGGCCTGCTCCATCCACAGCGGGTTGAGCAGCGGATCGCCCGCCGGCGGCTGGTGCATCTGCTCGCCGCTGAAGTCGGTGACCGGCGACAACAGCACCAGCCCTGCCGGCTGTGGCAGCCCCTGGCGCGCCAGCTCCAGGGCGGTGATCAGGCTGAGGTTGCCACCGGCGGAGTCGCCGCCGATGAAGATGCGCTCGCTGGCGTAGCCCTGGGCCAGCAGCGCACGGTAGGCGGCCACGGCATCCTGGCGGGCGGCGGGGAACGGGTGCTCGGGCGCCAGGCGATAGTCCAGCGCGCAGACGGCCAACCCGCCCCGCCGCGCCAGGGTGGCGGTGATGGCGCGATGAGTGGAGGCGGCGCCAATCAAGAAGGCGCCGCCGTGCAGGTAGAGCAGCACGCTGCCGTTGTCCTGCGCCGGGCGGTGCCATTCGCAGTGCACGCCGCCGAGGCTGTCGCGGCTGCGGGTGACACCGCGCATCGACACGGGCGTGGCCGTGAGCGCGCGGATCACCGCCCGCTGCCCGGCGATGGGCATCGGCGGGCGCACCAGGCCCCGGAACAGCACCCGCAAGCCCCCGCGCAGCACCGCACGCAGCAGCGGCTGGCCGGCATCGGGGGCGGTGAAGTCAACGGACGCATTCATAGTGGTCGAGCTCCGGTTGGCGGGTCTGTTGGCGGTAGGTCAGGGTGAAGCCGGGCCAGTTGTTGGTGTTGCGGCCATCGGCGGTCTTGTACCAGCTGTTGCAGCCGCGCTCCCACACGGTATGGCGCACGGCGTGCTGCAGCTTGTCGTTGAAGCGGCGCTGCACCTCGGGCTTGAGGTCCATGTAGCGCAGGCCGTCGCGTTTCAGTGCGCGCAGGCAGCCGAGCACGTAGGCGAACTGGCTCTCCAGCATGTAGAGGATGGAGTTGTGCCCCAGGTTGGTGTTCGGCCCATAGAGGATGAACAGGTTGGGGAAGCCGCTGACGCTGATGCCCAGGTAGGCTTCGGCACCCTCGCGCCAGGCCTCGTTGAGGTCGCGCCCGCCACGCCCGCGAATGCTCATGGGGGCGAGGAAGTCGGTGGCGGCGAAACCGGTGCCGTAGATGATCGCGTCGACTTCGCGCTCGCGGCCATCGGCGGTGAGCACGCCGCGCTCGCTGATGCCGGCGATGGCCTGGTCCACCACCTCGACGTTGTCCTGGGCCAGGGCCGGGTAGAAGTCATTGGAGATGAGGATGCGCTTGCAACCCAGCGGGTAGTCCGGCTGCAGGCGCCGGCGCAGCTCGGGGTCGCGGATGCCCCGTGCCAGATGCAGGTGGAAGCTCAGGCGCATCACCTTCATCAGCGGCGGGAACACGGTGAAGGCCAGGGCACGCGCCTCGTGCTGCACGTACTTGAGCAGGCGGTCGAGCTTCTGCAGCGCCGGCAGGCGCTTCATCAGCGCCAGCTCCCAGGGGCGGTAGGCGCGGTCGGGCTTGGCGATCACATAGGCGGCCGAGCGCTGGAACAGGTGCAGCTGCGCCACCTTGCGGGCGATCTGCGGCACGAACTGGATGGCGCTGGCACCGGTGCCGATCACCGCCACGCGCTTGCCGGCCAGGTCGTAGTCATGGTTCCAGCGCGCCGAGTGAAACACCTCGCCGGTGAAGTTCTCGATGCCGGGCAGGCGCGGTACCGCCGGTCGGTTCAGCTGGCCGCAGGCACTGACCAGGGCCTGGGCGCTGAAGTGCTCGCCCGCCGTGGTCTCCACCCGCCACAGCGCGGCCGCCTCATCGAAACGCGCCCCGGCCACTTCGGTGCCGAAGCGGATGCGCCGGCGCAGGCCGTGGCGCTCGGCGCACTGCTGCTGGTAGGCGTGGATCTCCGCCTGGGGCGCGAACTTGCGCGACCAGTCGAGCTTGGGCTCGAAGGAGAAGGAGTAGAGGTGCGAAGGCACGTCGCAGGCCGCGCCGGGGTAGGTGTTGTCGCGCCAGGTACCGCCCAGGTCGTCGGCCTTTTCGAGGATGAGGAAATCCTCGATGCCGCATTGCTGCAGGCGGATGGCCAGGCCGAGGCCGCCGAAACCTGCCCCGATGATCAGCACGCGCAGAGGCGCCGGGTGCTGGGGATTGTTGTTCATTGTTATCTCCCATGTTCGCCGCAACCGCCGGGGACCAGGCCAGCCAGCGTGCGGATGAACGGATGCTAATGCGCGGCGGCGCACGCTGTTTATGGCATCATCGGACAGCGAATTGTGCTTTTCGGACAGAAGCCCCCGTTCAACCGCCCAGGACCGCGACCACCATGCACCACACCGCCCACTGGCCACCCCGCCGCAGCGCCATCAGCGTGCAGTTGCTCACCCAGTTCGGCCTCGACCACGGCCTGTCCGTGGAACGCTGCCTGGCCGGCACCGGCCTGGACTGGAACGCCCTGGCCGACCCCGGCGCCGAGGTCAACGCCGACCAGGAGCTGGCCCTGGTGCGCAACATCGTCCAGGCGCTGGGGCACATCCCCGGCATCGGCCTCAAGGCCGGCCGCCGCTACCACCTCAGCACCTATGGCATCTGGGGCTTCGCCCTGCTCAGCAGCCCCACCTACCGCAGCGCCGCCGAACTGGGCCTGCGCTACCTGGACCTGACCTATGCCTTTCACAGCATGCGCCTGGAAGAACACAACGATGAAGCGCACCTGGTGCTCGAAGGGCGCGGCCTGCCCGAGGACCTGCGCGGCTTCCTGCTGGAGCGCGACATCTCCGGCGCCCTCAGCGTGCAGCGCGACCTGAACAACGCCGACCTGCCGCTGACCCGCGTCAGCCTGGCCCTGCCCGAGCCGGCCGACCCCACGCCCTACCGCGAGCTGCTGGGGGTGACGCCGAGCTTCGCCGCAGCGGAGAACCGCATGGTCTTCGCCCGCGCCCTGCTCGACCTGCCGCTGCCTGGCGCCAACCCCCAGGTGGCGCAGCAGTGCGAGGCCCAGTGCAAGGCACTGCTGGCCCGCCGCCGGGTGCGTGCCGGGCTCGCCGGGCGCATCCGCGATCGCCTGCTGTCACAGCCCGGCCAGGTGCCGGACATGGAGCGCATCGCCACCGAACTGCACATGACCTCGCGCACCCTGCGCCGCCGCCTGGACGCCGAGGGCACCTCCTTCCGCCAGCTGCAGGAAGAGGTGCGCAATGCCCTGGCCGAGGAACTGCTGGCCGCCGATGGCATCCGACTGGAAGAGATCGCCGAACGCCTCGGCTATGGCGAGCTGTCCAACTTCATCCATGCTTTCAAGCGCTGGAAGGGCATCACGCCCGGCCAGTACCGCAGCCAACTCCAGCCCCGGAACGCCCTTTCATGAGATACGCCCTCGCCCTGCCCCTGCTGCTCGCCGCCGGCCCGCTGCTGGCCCAGACCCTGGAAACCCCCGGCTACCGCATCGAGATCATCGACCAGTGCGAGGAAGGCACGGTCGGCTGCGACAACATGCTCTATCGCGGCACCAGCAAGAAGAGCGGCAACACCCTGGAACTCAAGGGCCGCCAGTTGATGCGCCTGTGCGCCGACGGCGTCACCCCCTGCCACTCCCTGGGCTACGAGTTCAACAACGGCGATACCCGCTACTTCGTCGGCGAGGACGGCCACCTGAGCGTGACCCGGGGCGAGCGCACCCTGGTGGACCAGCAAGGGGAGTGGCGTTGATGGGCCAGGCCGACGACTACGCCGTGGTACCCGCCGAGCCGCGCCACCTGGCAGCCCTGGCCGAGATCGAACGCGCCGCCGCCAGCCTGTTCCCCGAACAGGCCATCCCCGCGCTGCTGCGCGAACAGACCGTGCCCCAGGCGCTGCTGGCCCAGGGCCAGGCCGAGGGCCGCCTGTGGGTGGCCCAGGACGAAGGCGGCATCGCCGTGGGCTTCGCCCTGGTGGAGGTGCTCGGCGGCATCGCACTGCTGGCGGAGCTGGACGTGCTGCCCGCCCTGGGCCGCCGTGGCATCGGCCGCCGCCTGATCGCCGCCGCCCGCGACTGGGCCGAGGCACGCGGCCACGAAGCGCTGTACCTGACCACCTTCGCCGACATCCCCTGGAACGCCCCCTACTACGCCCGCCTCGGCTTCCGCCCATTGGAGGAGGACGAGCTGCATGACGAGCTGATCCGCCGTCTCAGGGAAGAACAGGCTTTCGGCCTGGCCGACCGGGTGGCCATGCAACTGCGCCTCGGCCCGGTGATCCCCGCCCCGTAGGATGGTGTAGAGCGCAGCGAAACCCATCGGTCCCAGCCCTACCCCACACCCACGTCATCAGCCCCCCAGCATGGGTTTCGCCAAGCTCTACCCATCCTACGTACCCCGAACACCACGCCCACCCGCAGGATGGCGTACAGCGCAGCGAAACCCATCGTTCCCAGCCCTATCCCACACCCAAGTCATCAGCCACCACAGCATGGGTTTCGCCAAGCTCTACCCATCCTACGTATCCCGCACGCCACGCCCGTCCGCAGGATGGCGTAGAGCGCAGTGAAACCCATCGATCCAAGGCCCAAGCCCACACCAGCGCCACCGGTACAGTCCGGGAGCCCCCTCCCACGACCCGCCCTGCGGTCATTGCGTTTCCGCCCGAGCGGGGCTTGGCTGATATCAGGACGCCGCAACATTTTGTGACATCGGCAGTCAATCCAATGGACAGGCCCGGCCCGCTTCCGCTCGAGGACGCGGGCCGGAACTCATTCCAGAACGAGTGCCACGCCCCATGAGCAGTACGACCGAACACCTCGAGAGCCCCCATCCGCACTACAGCTTCGAAGAACGCCGCAAACGCGTGTTCGCCATAGTCGGCGCCTCTTCCGGCAACCTGGTGGAATGGTTCGACTTCTACGTCTACGCCTTCTGCTCCATCTATTTCGCCCCGGCCTTCTTCCCCTCCGACGACCCGACCGTGCAGTTGCTGAACACCGCCGGCGTGTTCGCCGCCGGCTTCCTCATGCGCCCCATCGGCGGCTGGCTGTTCGGCCGCGTGGCCGACAAGTACGGGCGCAAGGTCTCGATGATGATCTCGGTGCTGATGATGTGCGCCGGCTCCCTGGCCATCGCCTTCATGCCCACCTACGCCAGCATCGGCGCCCTGGCCCCGGCGCTGCTGCTGGTGGCGCGCTTGTTCCAGGGGCTGTCGGTGGGTGGCGAGTACGGCACCACGGCCACCTACATGAGCGAGGTGGCGCTGAAGGGCCAGCGCGGCTTCTTCGCCTCCTTCCAGTACGTGACCCTGATCGGCGGCCAGCTGCTGGCGGTGCTGGTGGTGGTGATCCTGCAGCAGTTGCTGAGCGAGGACGAGCTGCGCGCCTGGGGCTGGCGCATTCCCTTCGTGATCGGCGCGGCGACGGCGGTGATCGCCTTCTACCTGCGTCGCTCGCTGAACGAAACCGCCCGCGAGGACCAGCTGCACAACGAGGAATCCGGCAGCCTGGGCCACCTGTTCCGCCACCACAAGCGCGCCTTCATCACCGTGCTCGGCTACACCGCCGGCGGCTCGCTGATCTTCTACACCTTCACCACCTACATGCAGAAATACCTGGTCAACAGCGCCGGCATGACCACCAAGACCGCCAGTGCCGTGATGACCTGCGCGCTGTTCGTCTACATGCTCATGCAACCGCTGTTCGGCGCCCTCTCCGACCGCATCGGCCGGCGCACCTCGATGCTCTGGTTCGGCGCCCTCGGTGCGCTGTGCACCTGGCCCATCCTCACCGCACTCAAGGGCGTGCAGAGCCCCTACATCGCCTTCGCGCTGATCATCCTCGCCTTGGCCATCGTCAGCCTCTACACCTCCATCAGCGGGCTGGTGAAGGCCGAGATGTTCCCGCCGGAAGTCCGCGCCCTGGGCGTTGGCCTGGCCTACGCGGTGGCTAACGCCATCTTCGGCGGCTCGGCGGAATACGCGGCCCTGGGACTGAAATCCATCAGCATGGAGGAGACCTTCTACTGGTACGTCTCGGCGATGATGGTGGTGGCCTTCCTCTTCAGCCTGCGGCTGCCGAAGCAGGCGAGCTACCTGCATCACGATCTGTAGGGGCCCCATCGTGGAAGCGAATTCATTCGCGAATGGGCACCCTGCCACGGCCTTCGCGGTTGAAACCGCTCCCACGGAAGAAGCCCCCAGCCCGTAGGTCGGGTGCAACCCGACATTGTCCGTGCACCTGGATCGCGGGTTTCACCCGCCCTACGACTGCCCACATCAGGGCAACGCCGTTGCTCGTGCGCGAATGAATTCGCCCCTACAGGTTGTGTGCTGCAACGGCGTCCTTCGCGAGCTCATTTCGCGGTTGAAACCGCTCCCACAGGAATGGTCTTCTGGCCCATCGGGCGGGCACAAAAAAAAGGCCCCTTACGGGGCCTTTTGCATGGCACTCGGCTCAGTCGTTGCTCGGCTTGCCGATGGCCTGCAGCACGTATTGCGGCAGGGCGAAGGCGCCGAGGTGGATCTCGGGGTTGTAGTAGCGGGTGACGATGCCGCTGCCGGCGAAGCGCTGGCGCAGGGTGTCCAGGGAGACCTTGCGCGACGCGGGGTTGGTGGCGCCCCAAGCGAAGGTCATGGAGCCACCGATGTAGGTGGGCACGGCCGCCTGGTAGAAGTGCCAGTCGGCGAACAGGCCGTTCATGCGGCCGGCGGTGGTCTGCACCTCGCCCAGTTGCATGAAGGGCGTGCCGTTCTGGGTGACCAGGATGCCGCCGTCGTTCAGGCAGCGGCGGCAGGCCTGGTAGAAGTTCTCGGAGAACAGCACCTCGCCCGGCCCGATCGGGTCGGTGGAGTCGGAGATGATCACGTCGAACTTCTCCTCGGTGCTGGCGACGAAGCGCATGCCGTCGTCGATCACCAGGTTCAGCCGCGGGTCTTCATAGGCGCCCTTGGAGTGGTTGGGCAGGAACTCCTTGCACATCTCCACCACCGTGCCGTCGATCTCCACCATGGTGATGCTCTCGACGCCCTTGTGCTTGCGCACTTCGCGCAGCATGCCGCCGTCGCCACCGCCGATGATCAGCACGCGGCGCGCGGCGCCCTGGGCGAGGATGGGTACGTGGGTGAGCATCTCGTGGTAGATGAATTCATCCGCCTCGGTGGTCTGGATCACGCCGTCCAGGGCCATGACGCGGCCCATGCGCGGGTTCTCGAAGATCACCAGGTGCTGGTGCTCGGTGCGCACTTCGTGGAGCAGCTTGTCCATGCGAAAACGCTGGCCGTAGCCTTCGTAGAGAGTTTCCTGGTAGTCGCTCATGAGGGGTCTCCCGTGATGGCTGCAGGTGGGCGGGCGGCGAGCCGGGTCCGTCCCGAAGAAAAGGCGCGCATTCTACGATGGCCCGGGTTACAGGTCGAACCGTGAAGGCCAGGAATTCGATGGTCAGTTTCCGAGAGACAGCCGTCACGACCGGCGGTATCGTCGCGCCATGAACGCATCCCTCCCCGCCGCCACCGGCCTGCACCTGCCCTACATCGAACCCTGGAGCTGGGAGCAGTTCCTGCGCCACTTCGCCCTGCGCCGCCTGCCCGGCGTCGAACGCATCGACGCCGCCAGCTACTGCCGCAGCTTCCGCCTCGGCGAGCTGCACGGCTGGTTCCGCGTGCGCCCCGGCGCCGGGCACCTCGCCCTGGAACTGAGCCCCTCGTGCATCGGCCGCGAGGCGGAACTGGTGGCGCGGGTGCGGCAGATGTTCGACCTCGACAGCGACCCCCTGGCCATCGCCCGGCACCTGCGCGGCGACCCGCAGCTGCAACCCCTGCTGGAGCGCTACCCGGGCCTGCGCCTGCCGGTGGCCTTCGACCCCTTCGAGCAGGGCGTGCGCACCATCATCGGCCAGCAGGTGACGGTGAAGGCGGCGGTGACCATCGCCGGGCGCCTGGTGGAACGCCTCGGCGAGCCCCTGGCGGACTCCCCCGATGACGGCCCGCTGCGCCTGTTCCCCACCGCCCGCGCCATCGCCGATGACCCGTTGCCGGGTATCGGCATGCCCGGCAAACGCGTGGAAACCCTGCGCCGCTTCGCCGACGCGGTGGCCTCCGGCGCCCTGGAACTCTCGGTGGCCGAGGGCGTCGAAGCCCTCATCGCACGGCTCTGCGCCCTGCCCGGCATCGGTCCCTGGACCGCCGAATACATCGCCCTGCGTGCCTTCGGCCAGCCGGATGCCTTCCCCACCGCCGACCTGGGCCTGCTCAAGTCACCCTTCTGGGGGGAAACCGGCATCAGCGCCAAGGCCCTGGCCAGCCGCGCCGAGCACTGGCGACCCTGGCGCGCCTACGCCGCCGTCTACCTCTGGCACAGCTACGCATCGGAGAATTGATCCATGTACTTCCGCTATCAGGACAGCCCCCTAGGCCCGCTGCTGCTGGCCGGCGACGAGGCCGGGCTGCGCCTGCTGCACATGGAGACCGAACAGTCCACGGTGCTGGATGCGCTCTGGCAGCCCGCCACCCGCCAGTTGGACAAGGCCTGCCGCCAGTTGGACGAGTACTTCGCCGGCAAGCGCAAACGCTTCGACCTGCAGCTGGCGCCCCAGGGCACCGAATTCCAGCGGGCCGCCTGGCAGGCGCTGCTGGAGATCCCCTACGGCCAGACCATCAGCTACGCCACCCAGGCCCAGCGCATCGGCCGGCCCAAGGCGGTGCGCGCCATCGGCCTGGCCAACGGCGCCAACCCCATCGCGGTGATCATCCCCTGCCACCGGGTCATCGGCCGCGACGGCAGCCTCACCGGCTTCGGTGGCGGGCTGGAGCGCAAGGCCATCCTGTTGCGCCTGGAAGGCGCGGCGGTACAGCCGGTGCAGGACCAGCTGCAGCTGATCTAGCGCGGCTAGTGCGGTGCGGGGATGCGCGCCAGGACCCGGGCCGGCTCGGTGAGGGGCAGCGCGACGATCAGGGCTTCATCCGGCGCCGCCGCCGTTCCCGTCAACGCCGCCATGTTCACCCCGTGGGTCACCAGCACCAGCGGCAGGCCGCGCGGCAGTGCGTTGATGGCCTGACGCATGCGCTGGATGGCGGCGGTATCACCCTCGAAGTAATCCAGCTCGGCCATGGGTTGTGACGCGCCCATGTGCAGTTCTAGGGCGGTGTCCTGGGTGCGGCACCAGCGCCCGGTGAAGAGGCGCGGTGCCTCGATCCAGTGGCTGCGCAGCAACTGGCCCCATTGCTGGGCCTGGTAGCGCCCGCCACCGTCGAGGTTGCGCTGGGTGGTGCAATCGCCGAGACGGAAGCTGTCCGGGTCGCCCGCGCCCGGTGCGCTGGCGTGATGCATGAGAAACACCGCCTGGCCACTGCGCAAGGCAGCCCAGGCGGCGTCTTCAGAGGCGTGAACGGGCAGCGCCAGGCAGGCGCAGAGCAGCAGCCAGGCGCCGCGGCGCCGGCTCATATCCTCACATTGCCACGGGGCCCGGCGATGGCCCAGATGATCAGGCCGATCACTGGCAGCAGCACGATCAGCAGGATCCACAACACCTTCATGCCGATTTCGACATTGCTTTTGATGACGTTGAGGATGGCCCAGATATCCAGGGCGAGGATGATCAGCCCGGCGAGGCTGTTGAGGATCGAACCCATGGCGATGCTCCTTATTGCGGGGTTATGAGTGCAGGATAGGTGAGCCTGGATCAACGGTGCAGGCGACGCGGCCCCATCCAGGCCCAGTTGAACAGCCCGAGCAACGGGAACAGCAGCAACAGCGCGGTCCAGAGGACCTTCTGCTCGCGCCGCACACCGCTGCCCAGCACGTTGAACAGCGCCCAGGCGGTGAGCAGCAGGTACAGCGTGCCCAGCACGGCGTACAGGGTCATCGCGTGTTGGCTCATGGCGGGCTCCTGCAGGGTGGCTATCCAGTGTTAGGACACGGGCGCCGGCCAGGGTGTTCCCGGCACCGTTATCAAGGCTCCCACGTCGCGTCGGATGGCCCTACAATCGCGCCTTTCTCCCCCACCCAGGATGCACGCGTGCTCAAGGCCTTGCGCTTTCACCTCAACCAGCTCGCCTGGCTGGCCCTGGTCACCCTGGTGCTTGGCCAGTTCGGCCGCCTGCACTGGGGCCTGGAGCTGCTCAGTCACTTCATGCCGATCCAGGCCCTGGTGATGCTGGTCGGCGCTGCCGTGCAACCGCGCAATGCCTCCTCGCTGCTGTTCGCCCTGTGCGGGCTGGGTGCCCTGGCCTGGTCGCTGACGCCGCTGCCCACCGAGCCCCTGGCGACCGATGCGCCCACGCGGCGCTTCCTCGCCTTCAACCTGAAGCTGGACAACGGGGATGCCACCGCCGATGCCCGCTGGCTGGCGGAACAGAAGGCGGACCTGATCTTCGTCAGCGAGGCCACGCCCGCCTGGTCGGAGCAACTGGCCGCGCTGCGCCCCTTCGAGGCCTGCGCCCGCTACAGCGATTCGCCCTTCGGCCTGGCGCTGTTCTCGCGCCTGCCGCTGAAGCGCTGCCAGGTGCTGGAACTCAGCGGCCCTGCCGCCGGCTACCCCTACCTGCGTGCCGAGCTGGAAGACGGCACGGTGGTCTTCGGCCTGCATCCACCGCCGCCGCTGGGTACGCAACTGGCGCTGGCCCGTGACGAATCACTGCGGCAGCTGGCGGAGCGCATCGCCGCCGAAGGGCCGGAGGTGGTGGTGCTGGGGGACCTCAATGTCACGGCCTATTCACCGCGCCTGCGGGACTTTCTCGACAACGCCGGGCTGCGCCTGACCAGCCCGCGCATCCGCCCCACCTGGTGGCCGGGCATGCTCGGGCTGGATCACATCCTGGTACGCGGCGAACGGCCGGTGCGCGCGGTGGGCACCCTGCCCTGGCGCGGCTCGGATCACCGCGCGGTGTGGCTGGACCAGTAAGGCCCGGCAGGGCTCAGGCGCGCGCCGGGTCGATCACCGCGAAGCTGGCCACGGTGGGGTGGCTGCCCAGCTCGCCGCCCTCGCGGGCCAGGCCGATGGTGGGCATGCCGGCCTGCTGGGCGGCGTCCAGTTCCTGCACCACATCGGAGAGGAAGAGGATGTCGCCGGCGGGCAAGCCGATGGCGTCGGCGATGCGCCCATAGGACGCCGCCTCGCGCTTGGGCCCGGAGGTGGTGTCGAAGTAGCCGGAGAACAGCGGCGTCAGGTCGCCCGCCTCGGAGCAGCCGAAGATCAGCTTCTGCGCCTGGATCGAACCGGAGGAATAGACGTACAGCGCGTAGCCGTCCTGCTTCCAGCGCTTCAGCGCCTCCACTGCATCCGGGTAGACGTGGCCCTTGAGCTGGCCGGCAGCGTAGCCCTGCTCCCAGACCATGCCTTGCAGCGCCTTGAGCGGCGTGGCCTTGCGGTCTTCGGCGATCCAGCCGAGGAGGATCTCCACCACCCGTTGCACATCGGCGTCCGCCTCGCCGCTCTCCGCACGCACCGCCTGCAGCTGCTCGGCGACATCCGCCCGTTCCGCGTGGGCCAACACGAACTCCGGCAGGTGGCGGGCGGCATAGGGGAAGAGCACGTCGAAGACGAAGCTGACGGCGCTGGTGGTGCCTTCGATATCGGTGAGAATGGCTTTGATGGGCATGCAGGCTCCGGTGTTCCGATGTTCAGTGGACCCCACCCTTTCAAGTGCCCCCGCAGAACAAAGGCGATCAGGTCGCGGCTCTATGCGTCGGGGGAACGTAGGGTGGGCGTAGGGTGGGCTTCAGCCCACCGATAGGGTTTGCACGCTCAATCCTCCAACCGCGGGAACCGGCTGGCGATCTCCTCGCCGGTGAACTGCGCCACCCAGCCCTCGGGGTTGTTGAACAGGCGGATGGCGACGAAGTGCGGCTCCTCGCCCATGTCGAACCAATGGCGGGTACCGGCGGGCACCGAGATCAGGTCGTTCTTCTCGCAGAGCACGGCATAGACGTAGTCGTCGATGTGCAGGGTGAACAGGCCGCGCCCGGCGACGAAGAAACGCACTTCGTCCTCCGCATGGCGGTGCTCGTCGAGGAACTTGGCGCGCAGCTCGGCCTTCTGCGGGTGGCTGCGGTCGAGGCTGACCACGTCGACGGTGACGTAGCCGCGCTCCTTCATCAGCGCGTCGATCTGCGGACGGTAGGCGGCGATCACCTCCTCCTGCGTGGCACCGGCGGTGATCGGCGCGCTGGCCTGCCAGCGCTCGAAGCGCACACCGACATCGGCGAGGGTGCTGGCGATGTCGTCGACATGGGTGAGTACCTTGTTCGGTACGTCGGGGCTGGTCTCGTGGTAGACGGTAAGGCTGCTCATCTGGCTACTCCTGGCGCCGCACTCCCGCTCTGGGGCGGGTCGGGCGAACGCACTATCGGTCATGCACCTTCGGCGGAAGGAAGCGTCAGGCTCGGGTAATGGCGCGAACCTTCAGCTCGCACTCGAAAAGAAACTCGAAGGCTTCCACCTGGCGCAGCGCATCGCTCATGCGCGGGCCCCAGGTATAGAGGCCGTGGCCACGGATCAGGTAGCCCACGCAATCGGGGTGCTCGTCCAGCCAGGGCTGCACCTTGGCGGCGAGGCGGGCGATGTCCTGGTCGTTGTCGAAGATCGGCACCAGCACCTGGGATTCGTGGGTGGCGATGCCGCTGAAGGCCTTCTGCAGCTCGTAGTCGGCGAACACCAGGGAGTCGGCCAGGGTCATGCGCGAGAGCACGGTGGCGTTCACCGAGTGGGTGTGCAGCACGGCGCCGATCTCCGGCTTCCAGCGGTACAGCTGGGTGTGCAGCAGGGTTTCGGCGGAGGGCTTCTTGCCCGGCTCCAGGCTGTTGCCGTCGAGGTCGGTGGCGAGGACGTCGTCCAGGCCCAGTTCGCCCTTGTGCTTGCCGGAAACGGTCAGCAACGCCTGGTCGGCGGACAGCCGCGTGGAGTAGTTGCTGCTGGTGGCCGGCGACCAGCCGCGGCCATACAGGAAGCGGCCGGCATCGATGATCTGCTGGGCGAGTTGTTGGCGGTTCATGCCCGCTCCTCTTTCAATTGAGTGGCAATGATAACGGCAGCGGCCATGGCTGCCAGGCTGGCGATGACGAAGGTCCAGGAGGCGCCCAGGCTGGTCCAGCTGTAGCCCGAGTACAGGGCTCCGAGCGCGCCGCCGGTGCCGGCGAGTGCCGCGTAGAGCGCCTGGCCCTGGCCTTGCTGCTGCGGGCCGAACTGGCGTTGCACGAAATGGATGGCCGCCGCATGGAAGCTGCCGAAGGTCGCCGCATGGAGCACTTGGGCGAACAGCAGCACCGCGAGGTTGTCGGCGAAATGGCCCAGCAGCAGCCAGCGCAACGCCGCGAGCAGGAAGCTCGCAGCCAGCACCTGGCGCACCGAGAACCGCGCGAGGATGCGCGCCATCACCAGGAACATCAAGACCTCGGCCACCACGCCCAGCGCCCAGAGCTGGCCGATGAAGCCGCGCGGGTAGCCGAGGGCTTCCAGGTAGATGGTCTGGAAGGTGTAGTAGGGCCCGTGGGACAGCTGCATCAGCCCCACGCACAGGTAGAACGCCAGCACACCCGGCTGGCGCAGCTGGGCGATGAAGCCGCCCTGCTCCAGGCCGTTGTCGCGGGCCAGCGGCGTGGCGTTGGGCACCCACCAGCTGCTGGCGACGATGCCGGCCATGATGATCACCAGCGCCAGCGGGTAGACGTCCAGGCTGAACACCTCGAAGGCTTTGCCCAGGCCGACCACGGTGAGGATGAAACCGATGGAGCCCCACAGGCGGATCTGGCTGTAGCGCGCCGCCTGCTCCTTGAGGTGCGCCAGGGTGATCACCTCGAACTGCGGCAGCACCGCGTGCCAGAAGAAGGCGTGCAGGGCCATGATCATCGCCAGCCAGGCGTAGCTCTTGTCGACGAAGATCAGGGCGAAGGTGCACAGGGTGCAGAGCGCGCCGAAGCGCACGATGGCCAGGCGCCGACCGCTGCGATCACCCAGCCAGCCCCAGAGGTTGGGAGCCACGCAGCGCATCAGCATGGGGATAGCCACCAGCTCGCCGATGCGCGCCGGGGAGAAGCCCAGGTGGGCGAAGTACAGCCCGAGGAAGGGCGCCGTGGCGCCCAGCAGGGCGAAGTAGAACAGGTAGAAACCGGACAGCCGCCAATAAGGCAGCGCGCTGCCCGTCACAGCTGGCCGAGCACCGGGGTGGCGACCTGCACGCCGGCGTTCTGGCCGCGATGGCGCAGCAGGTGGTCCATCAGCACGATGGCCATCATGGCTTCGGCGATGGGCGTGGCGCGGATGCCGACGCAGGGGTCGTGGCGGCCCTTGGTGATCACGTCCACCGGGTTGCCGTCGACATCGATGGAGCGGCCCGGGGTGGTGATGCTGGAGGTGGGCTTGAGCGCCAGGTGGGCGACGATCGGCTGGCCCGAGGAAATGCCGCCGAGGATGCCGCCGGCGTTGTTGCTGAGGAAGCCTTCCGGGGTCAGCTCGTCGCGGTGCTCGGTGCCGCGCTGGGCGACGCTGGCGAAACCGGCGCCGATCTCCACGCCCTTCACCGCGTTGATGCTCATCAGCGCATGGGCCAGCTCGGCGTCCAGGCGGTCGAAGATCGGCTCGCCCAGGCCCGGCATCACGCCTTCGGCGACCACGGTGATCTTGGCGCCGACGGAATCCTGGTCACGGCGCAGCTGGTCCATGTAGGCCTCCAGCTCCGGCACCTTGTCCGGGTCGGGGCTGAAGAAGGCGTTCTGCTCCACCGAATCCCAGGTCTTGAAGGGGATCTCGATCGGGCCGAGCTGGCTCATGTAGCCGCGCACGCTGATGCCCAGGGTGGCCAGGTACTTCTTGGCGATGGCGCCGGCGGCGACGCGCATCGCGGTCTCGCGCGCCGAGGAACGGCCGCCGCCGCGGTAGTCGCGGACACCGTACTTGTGGTGGTAGGTGTAGTCGGCGTGGGCCGGGCGGAACAGGTCCTTGATCGCCGAGTAGTCCTTGGACTTCTGGTCGGTGTTGCGGATCAGCAGGCCGATGGAGCAGCCGGTGGTGCGCCCCTCGAAGACGCCGGAGAGGATTTCCACCTCGTCGGCTTCCTGGCGCTGGGTGGTGTGGCGGCTGGTGCCCGGCTTGCGGCGATCGAGGTCACGTTGCAGGTCGTCCAGGGAAAGCTCCAGCCCCGGCGGGCAGCCGTCGACGATGGCGACCAGCGCCGGGCCGTGGCTTTCGCCAGCCGTGGTGACGGTGAACAGCTTGCCGTAGGTGTTGCCGGACATGCACAGTGCTCCGCTGAAATTGGGCCTCGAAGAAAGGCCGAGGAGTATACCTGCGGCGCCCGGCCAGTTCACCCACGAACCTTGCGCCGGCGCCGGCGTCCAAGCCACATCGCCGTACCTGGAACCCTTCATGCCACGCCTCCGCCCCCTGCTCGCCCTCCTCTTCCTGACCCTCACCGGCACCGCCCTGGCCGCACCCTGGACCATCCTGCAGCGCCCCATCGAGCTGGAGACCGCCTCCGGCACCCTGCACGGCACCCTGCTGCGGCCCAAGACCGACGCGCCTGTGCCGGTGGCGCTGCTGCTGGCCGGCTCCGGCCCCACCGACCGCAACGGCAACAACCCCATGGGCGGGCGCAACGACAGCCTGAAGAAGCTCGCCGAGCTGCTGGCGCGCAACGGCATTGCCAGCGTGCGCTACGACAAGCGCGGTATCGCCGCGAGCCAGGCCGCCGGCCCCGACGAGCGGCAACTGAGCGTCGACCTTTATGTGGCCGATGCGGTGGCCTGGGGTCACAAGCTGAAGGCCGACCCACGCTTCTCGCGCCTGGTGCTGATCGGCCACAGCGAGGGCGCCTTGATCGCCAGCCTGGCCGCGCCGGGTGCCGGGGCCGACGCGCTGGTGTCCATCGCCGGCAGCGCCCGCCCCATCGACCAGTTGCTGCGTGAACAGCTGCAACAGCGTTTGCCACCGCCGCTGATGGCCCGCAGCGACGAAATCCTCGCCAGCCTCAAGGCCGGGCATCAGGTGCTGCGCGTGCCCAAGCCACTGCTGGTGCTCTATCGCCCGAGCGTGCAGCCCTACCTCATCTCGCTGTTCGCCAAGGACCCGGCCGCCGCCTTCACCGCCGTAAAGGTGCCGGCGCTGATCGTCCAGGGCAGCCACGACATCCAGGTGAGCGTGGGCGACGCCCGTGCCCTGCAGGCGATCCGCCCGGATGCCGAGCTGGCGATCATCCCTGGCATGAACCACATCCTGCGCATCACCCCGGCGGATGCCCGCGACCCGCTCGCCACCTATAATTCCCCGGGCCTGCCCCTGGCCCGCGAGCTCGGTGAGCGCCTGGTCGCCTTCATCGAGCGCCTGCCCTCCAGCGACGGCAAAAGCAGCCGATAAGGGACAGGTCAGCGCGCCGCCATGGGGCCCGCTGCGCCCAGCCACAGGATTGCGCTCGATGACCGAAGACGAAACCGAACAGACGGAAACCACCGAACCCATAGCCCAGCCACACCCGTGGACGGACCTGGAGCCGGAGCGTTTCCAGCTGCTGCGCCTGGCCCCGCTGCCCACCGACAGGCAGACCGGCGCGCGGCCGTTGCGCTTCGTCCAGTTCGGCGAGGTGGAACGCCACAGCGCCGACCAGAGCGTGCTGCACCTGAGCCTGCACCTGCCCGGCCAGCGGGTGCGCAAGGAGCAGAACCTGTTCGAGGTCTGGGCCGACCACCGCAGCAAGGAGGTGCGCTTCGGCGCCGACAGCGGCCTGCAACTGGAGCCGCAGAACCGTGGCCTGGGCCGCTTCCTGCTGGCACGCGGCATCGGCTGGGCCCGGCGCCACTGGCCGCACTACAAGGTCGAAGGCGGCGCCCTGGCGGCCAAGGACGCGGTGGCCGAAGAATTCCGCCTGCGCCGCGATCACTTCCTCAAGGCCCAGGGGTTCGAGGTCACCTACCTCGACGCCCTGCAGCTCAAGGCCGAATACCGTGCCGGGCGCGTCAGCGAGCTGCACGAGGACTGGAACAAGGAAAAGGTGCAGGTCGTCGACATGCTCGACGCCGCCGCCATGCTCCAGCAGGCCGACCACAACCTGCACCAGCAGGAGATCGAGATCCGCAAGCTGCAGGATCGGGTCAACGCCTTCCAGCGCGAGGACAGCGGCCTGCGCTTCACCATCGCCTGCCTGGTGGTGTTCGCGGTGTTCCAGGCCGGGCTGCTGATCTGGATCGCCACCCACTGAGCCTGCGCGTTACCCACGCACGCAATGCGAGGCAGGGCCTGAAGGTCGGGTGCAACCCGACACGCGGGTTTCACCCGCCCTACGTCCCCCCAAATGCCCAGGCATGAAAAAGCCCGTCGCCTGGCGGGGACGGGCTTTCGGACTTGCCGTGGCTCAGCCGTTCAGGCGCGAGCGGAACAGTGCCTGGTGCTCGCGGCACTGGCTGGCACTGAGCAGGAACACGCCGTGGCCGCCATGGGCGAACTCCAGCCAGGTGAAGTCCACTTCCGGGTACAGCGCCTCGACGTGTACCTGGCTGTTGCCCACTTCGATGATCAGCGTGCCGCGCTCGGTGAGGTGGTCGGCGGCCTCGGCCAGCATCCGGCGCACCAGATCCAGCCCGTCGTCGCCGCAGGCCAGGCCCATGGCCGGCTCGTGCTGGAACTCCTCGGGCATGTCGGCGAAGTCTTCGGCGTCCACATAGGGCGGGTTGGACAGGATCAGGTCGAAACGCTGGTTCGGCAGCCCCTCGAAACCGTCGCCCTGGACGGTGAAGACGCGGTCTTCCAGGTCATGCCGCTCGATGTTCAGGTTGGCGACTTCCAGCGCATCGAAGGACAGGTCGGCCAGCACCACTTCGGCATTGGGGAAGGCATGGGCCGCGGCGATACCGATGCAGCCGGAACCGGTGCACAGGTCGAGGATGCGCGCGGGCTCGGCGGCCAGCCAGGGTTCGAAGCTCTGCTGGATCAGCTCGGCGATGGGGGAACGCGGCACCAGCACGCGCTCGTCCACCACGAAGGGCATGCCGCAGAACCAGGCCTCGCCCAGCAGATAGGCCACCGGCACGCGCTCGAGAATGCGGCGGCGCAGCAGCGCCTGGACGTGGGCGCGCTCGTCGTCTTCCAGGCGGCAATCGAGGTAGCTGTCGGCCACTTCATAGGGCAGGTGCAGCGCGCCCAGCACCAGTTGGCGCGCTTCGTCCCAGGCGTTGTCGGTGCCATGACCGAAGAACAGGTTTTCCGCATGGAAACGGCTGACCGCCCAGCGGATGTGATCACGCAGGGTGCGCAAACGGGACTCGGACACGAAGACGACCTCAGAAAACTCGGGTGGATGATTCTACACCCGTCGGCTCAGGGCTTGCGACGCGTTGGCGGGCCGGGCTCTTCCTCGCGCTCGCGACGCAACTCGCGCATCACCGCGATGGACACGGCCAAGGCGAAGAGCAACCAGAAATAAGCGGGGACCTCAGAGAAATCGGGCATGGGCAGCTCCTTCTGCGGGGGGCTTCGCGTCCTGCGAAACACACCGATAGTGCACGGCCGCCCGGCGATCGACAAGTCAGTTGCGCGACATGGTTCACTTATCGCTCCGCTCGGCGGACAATGGCCGACAAAGCCGTACCGGAGATTCGCATGTCCGCCCCCAAATCCATGTTCCAACTGAGTGGCCGCGGCTACCCGCCTGCCAGCCTGAACAACGCCACCCTGGTGATCATCGACGCGCAGGAGGAGTACCGCAGCGGCGTTCTTGCCCTGCCCGGCCTGGATGCTGCGCTGGAGGAGATCGCCACCCTGCTGGCAGCCGCCCGCGCCATCGGCAGCGCCGTGGTCCACGTCAAGCACCTGGGCGTTCCCGGCGGCCTGCTCGACCCCCAGGGCGAACGTGGCCAGCACCTCCCCGAAGTCGCCCCGCTGCCGGGCGAGATCGTGGTCGAGAAGCGCCTGCCCAACGCCTTCGCCGGCACCGAGCTGCATGACCGCCTGCAGGACATCGGCCACCTGGACCTGGTGGTCTGCGGCTTCATGACCCATTCCAGCGTCAGCACCACCGTGCGTGCCGCCAAGGACTACGGCTACCGCTGCACCCTGGTCAGCGCCGCCTGCGCCACCCGCGACCTGCCCACGCTCGATGGCGGCGTGATCAGCGCCGACGAGATGCACCGCGTCGAAGTCATCGCCCTCGCCGATAACTTCGCCAGCGTCGTGCCCCACGCCCGCGCCCTGGCCTGAGCCTGAGCGCTACACATCTCGCGACATCCAATCGGGCGAACGACCGGAACCCCGCTGACAGGCGCCGGTCATACGCCCGATTGCCAATGAGGACGTCCGGATGAAGTTATCCGATGGTTTCGATGCCCGCCGCCTGCGTCCACGTGGGCCGGGCAGCTGGCGCTGGCGTATCGCCGCGGCCTTCGCTGCGCTGGTCGCCGGTTTCGGCATCCTGCTCGCCATGGCCGGCGCCGCCACCCTGCTCGGCCGCCCGCCGGCGCTGGGTACGTTGAATGACAGCACGGGTTCCGCCGTGACCCTGCTGGTGATCGGCCTGCTGTGCCTCTGGTTCGGCGTCGCCGGCTGGCGCATCGCTCGCCGCCGTTCGCGCCGCCGCAACGACCTGAGCCTGTCTCCCGGGCTGATGAAGAAACGCGACTGACGCCCAGGCGCTGGGTAAACTAGGCCTCCTTCGTGGAGGCCTTATGCAAGACGACGACTTTTCCCTGTTCAACGAGCAGATGCGTGGCGTGAAGCGCATCCAGCACGACCGTGCCGACACCGGCAAGCCGAAGGCCGACCGCAAGCAGGTCGCCAGCCTGCGCCAGAATGCGACCCAGATAACCGAATCGACCAAGGTGGACGGCCTCTCCGACCTGTTCGTCATCGATGTCGGCGCCGAGGACGAACTGCACTGGGCCCGCGACGGCGTCCAGGAAGGCCAGATGCGCAAGCTCAAGCTGGGCCAGATCGGCTTCGAAGGCAGCCTCGACCTGCACGGCATGAGCGTGGAAAAAGCCCGCGAAACCCTGTGGGACTTTTTCGCCGAAGCGGCGAAATTCGAAATCCGCTGCGTGCGCATTACCCACGGCAAGGCCGCACGCCTGGATGGCAAGCGCCCGCTGATCAAGAGCCACGTCAACACCTGGCTGCGCCAGCACCCGCAGGTGCTGGGCTTCACCTCGTGCCTGCCGCGCCACGGCGGCACCGGCGCAGTCTATGTGATGCTGCGCCGCACCATGCTCGAAGGCCGCGACGAGTAGTCAGCGCGGAAATCGCGGCACGCCCGCTTCCCGCTCCACACCGGTGCCGTTCACCACGAACGACACCGCGTGGTAGAAGCCGACCAGCATCAGGCACTCGATCAACTGCTCCTCGCCGAAGTGCGAGGCCAGCCGCTGCCACAGCCCCTCCTCCACCTGCGCCGAACGGTTCAACCCATCGGCCAGCTCCATCAGCGCCAGTTCGGCCGCGCTCCAGAGCGCCGGGTCAGGCCGTTCGCTGCAACTGTCGGCCACCTGTTCCGCACTGAACCCTGCACGCGCGGCGAAGAAGGCCACGTGCACGCCCCATTCGTACTCGGCCCGGCAGCGGGCGGTGGTGCGTAGGATCAGCACCTCGCGCTCGCGCAGGGTGATGCTGCCGGGGTCCAGCAGGCCGCCGGCGATCAGCCGCTGCAGGACGCGGGGGTTGCGCGCCATGCTGCGGAACAGCTTGAGCGGCGGCACGCCGGGCGGCATGACCTTATCGAAGGCGGCCTGCACGGCCGGGTCATAGGGGGCATCGAGGGGTTGGATACGCGCAGTGCTCATGGCCGGATCTCCTGTCGGGCTGTTACGCTACGCAAAACGTAGCAGCAAAGCGTTTCGCCTGCTACTAAAAAAGTAGCAAGGAATCCGATCATGACCCTTCCCCTCCCCGGCAAACCGGTCCGCGGCTCCACCAGCGGCCGCCCGATCATGGCCCTGCTGGACCTCCTCGGCCGTCGCTGGAGCCTGCGCATCCTCTGGGAACTGCACCAGGGCCCGGCCACCTTCCGTGAGCTCCAGGCACGCTGCGAAGGCCTCTCGCCCTCCGTGCTCAATACCCGCATGGGCGAGTTGCGCCAGGCGCTGCTGGTCGACCTGGGGGATGCCGGCTATCGGCTCAGCGAGAATGGCGACGAGTTGATCCAGCGCTGCCTGCCCCTCGCCGAGTGGGCTGAAACCTGGGCCGAACGCCTGCCGCCACCCTCAGCCGAATGACGCTGCCCATGCCCGGCGACGGGCGGCGATGGCGCTAGGCAGGAGCCTCACTATCCTCTGGAAGCCCTGCTGAGGGCTTGCTGTAGGGCCGCCATCGGTCCCCCCAAATTCAACTGATGGCGGCCTTTTCTTCCCTCCCGAACGCCCCTGACAGCGCACCGATAAAAATAAATCTGGGTTATTCCGGCAAGAGGAGTATGGTGGGCGCACTGGATGCAACGTGTCATTGCGATTTCTGACCTGATGTAACGATTTCAATCTTTCATCTCCTCGGCTTCTTTCGCTTTCGCCCTCAGTCTCGACCCGGATGTCCCGGCGTCGATGCCATTACATTTCCCTGGAGATACATCATGTCCACTCGTCAATCCGGCACCGTCAAATGGTTCAACGATGAAAAAGGCTTCGGCTTCATCACCCCCCAGGAAGGCCCGGACCTCTTCGTTCACTACCGCTCCATCGAAAGCGCCGGCTTCAAATCCCTGGCTGAAGGCCAGCAGGTGAGCTACCTCGTCGCCAAAGGCCCGAAAGGCCTGCAAGCCGAGCAAGTTCAGGTGGTCTAACCCCCGCCTCGAAAGAAGCCCCGGGTTTCCGGGGCTTTTTTTTGCCTTCTCTTTTTTCAGCGCAGCGGAGCGACATGCCAGGCTATCTGATCAAGACCAGTACCTTCCGGGTGGGCGGCAGGGACTTCCACATGCAATCGCTGCTGGATGCCGAGCAGTTCCACGACCCGCTGGGCGAGGCTGCCGACCTGGGCATCACCGCCGATACCTGGGCGCTGTTCGGCCAGGTGTGGCCGGCAGGCGAAGCGCTGGCCCAGACGATGGCGACCCGCGACCTCACCGGCTTGCGCGTGCTGGAAGTCGGCGCCGGGCTCTGCCTGGCCAGCCTGGTGGGCCACCAGCGCGGCGGTGACATGACCGCCAGCGACATCCACCCGCTGATCCCCACCTTCCTCGCCGAGAACGCCCGCCTCAACGGCCTGCCACCGATGCGCTACGAAACCTGCGACTGGGGCGGCACCGAAGCGTTCGGCGAGTTCGACCTGATCATCGGCAGCGACCTGCTCTATGACCATGACAACCAGGCCGACCTGGCCGACTTCATCGACCGCCACTCCGCGAGTTCCGTGGAAGTGCTGCTGGTCGACCCGGATCGCCAGGGCCAGCAGGTCTTCCATGACGAGATGGCCGAGCTCGGCTACGGCATGGACATTAGCCACGCCGACTGCATGCTGGCCAATGGCGAGCGCTTCAAGGGCTCCTACCTGCACTTCAGCCGAGGCGCCGTCGCCGCCTGAGCCCTTGCATGGCGCATACGGATACCCGGGCGCAACGGCGCCCGCAGTACAATGGCCGCTTCACCGACGCGACCCGAAGCGTCATGGCGGGTATGATGCCCGCCTCTATCGCCACTCGATCCGGCCATAGCGTGCAAAAGCTGTCCCGAGCCCACCAACGATGGGCAAGCGGTGCGGCCCCCGGAAGGGAGGCCCACGAAGGGCACGCTGATATTCCACTAGCCCCTGGAAGCCCCATGGAATCTAGCAATCAGAAACTCGAGCAACACTACACCGCGATCCTCGGCCAGCTCGGCGAGGACGTCTCCCGCGAAGGCCTGCTGGACACCCCCAAGCGTGCCGCCAAGGCCATGCAGTACCTCTGCCGCGGCTACGAGCAGACGCTGGAGGAAGTCACCAACGGTGCGCTGTTCAGCTCCGACAACAGCGAAATGGTGCTGGTGAAGGACATCGAGCTGTACTCCCTGTGCGAACACCACCTGCTGCCCTTCATCGGCAAGGCCCACGTCGCCTACCTGCCGAGCGGCAAGGTGCTGGGCCTGTCCAAGGTCGCGCGCATCGTCGACATGTTCGCCCGCCGCCTGCAGATCCAGGAAAACCTCAGCCGCCAGATCGCCGAGGCCGTGCAGCAAGTCACCGGCGCCGCCGGTGTCGCCGTGGTCATCGAAGCCCAGCACATGTGCATGATGATGCGCGGCGTGGAGAAGCAGAACTCCTCCATGGTCACCTCGGTGATGCTCGGCGAGTTCCGCCAGAACGCCGCGACCCGCAGCGAGTTCCTCAGCCTGATCCGCTGATTCGCGCGCCCATGAAAAAACCGGCCTCGGCCGGTTTTTTCGTTTATCGGGCTTCAGCATTCGAGGTGGGCTCTTCTCGCGAGTAAAAGCCCAGGTTCTTAGAACGTGGCTTTGCTTTTTGGCTCCCTAGAAAGGGGCGCAATCAGACCTCGGAACCTGCAGCCGCCGCTCACTCCGGACGTAGGGTGTGCTGCGCGCACCTCTGACTCGCCGGAAGCACCGCGCGGAGGTGCACACGGCACACCCTACGACACGCGTTCATCCTGTAGGGCTCTCAATTCAAATCGTCACAGGCAGAGCCGATGACTCATGACCACGCCCCAAGGACGTGGTTTCCCACGTTCAAATGAATTCGCACACAAGTCCGGCGGAGCCGGGTGCAGCACTTCGCCTTGCCTGAACCAAACGGGCTAGAAGCTCCGCCCATCCACCTTCACCACCTTCAGGGTGCCGGGGTCGACGCCCTCCAGGCAGCGCACGTTCACCGCCGCCATGGCATTACCCTGGGGATCGGCCGCCTCGCCGAAGGGCGCGCAGCCGCAGTTGGCACAGAAGTGATGGGCGATGTGCATGCGGTTGAAGCGGTAGGTGGACAGGTCCGTGTCCGGGGTCGACAGCGTCAGTTGCGCCCGTGGCACGAACCACAGCAGGTAGCCGCGCTTGCTGCACAGCGAGCAGTTGCACTCCATCACTTCGGCGAGCGGGCTGCCATCCACCTCGAACGCTATCCGGCCGCAATGGCAGCCGCCTGTGTATTTCATGGGTCTCTCCCTGCCTGGCCCGTCGCAGGCCGATGTCGCCACGTTAGACCAGGGTCGCCCAGTGCGCCATGTCCAGGCGGAAGCCCAGCAGCGTCTCCTCGCGCCCACGGAACTCGCGGGGGAAGCGCTGCCCCAGGGGCTGCAGGCCGATGCCGGTCATAACCCGCGCCGAGGCCGGGTTGTGCGCCAGGCAGTAACCCTCCACCCAGGCCAGGCCGAGCACCTCGAAGGCGTGGGCCAGCACCAGGCGTGCGGCCTCCTGCATGTAGCCCTGGCCCCAGTAAGGCTTGCCGATCCAGTAGGCCAGCTCGCCGGATTCGGCGCCAGCTCGCAGCCCCATCAGGCTGATGCAGCCGAGCAGCGCATCGTCCTCGCGCCGGACGATGGCCCAGGTGATGCGCGGGCGCTGCGGGTAGCCAGGCTCCAGGCTGGCGATCCAGCCCTGGGCCAGTTCCAGGGGATAGGGATGGGGAATGGTCGCGGTGGTCGCCGCGATGGCCGGGTCACCGGCCAGGCGCTGGACCTCGGGCGCGTCGTCGGCCCTGAAGGGGCGCAGCCCGACGCGCGGGCCATTGAGCGATGGCGTCGTTATCTGCGGGCCTCCCTGCCTCGTGGTGTGTCGTCAGCCCAGCATGCCCACGTGTTTCGGGTGGCTGGCCACGCGGTCCATCCAGGCCAGTACGGCCGGGAAGCGCGAGAGGTCGAAACCGCCCTCTTCCGCCACATGGGTGTAGGCATAGAGGGCGATGTCGGCGATGGAGTACTGCTCGCCCACCAGGTACGGCGTGCGCGAGAGCTGCTGTTCCATCACCTTGAGCGCCTTGTAGCCCCGCACCAGGCAGGTGCGGTATTCCTCTTCGCGCTCGGCGGGCATGCCCTGGTAGAGCTTGATGAAGCGCGCCACCGCCACATAGGGCTCGTGGCTGTACTGCTCGAAGAACTGCCACTGCAGCACCTGGGTGCGCAGGCGCGGCTCGCTGGGCAGCAGGTCGCTGCCCTCGGCGAGGAAGTTGAGGATGGCGTTGGACTCCCAGAGCGTGGTGCCGTCTTCCAGTTCCAGCACCGGGATCTTGCCGTTGGGGTTCAGCGCCAAGAAGGCCTCGCTCTGGGTCTCGCCCTTGAGGATGTCCACCGGCACCCACTGGTAGGGCTTGCCGAGCAGGGTGAGGATCAGTTTGACCTTGTAGCAATTGCCGGAGATGTAATCGCCGTGAACCTTGTACATGTCGTACTCCTCGATCAGGCGGCCTCGGCGGCCAGTGCGTGACGGATGACCCCGGCGAGGCGCTGCAGACCTTCGCCCAGGCGCTCGGGTGCCACATGGCTGAAGTTAAGACGCAGATAGCCGGGATGCTGGTCCGGGTCGATGAAGAAAGGCTCGCCC
>BATO01000035.1 GCA_000474255.1 Aquipseudomonas alcaligenes MRY13-0052 | reverse complement strand
CTGGCTGCCTGCTGGCCGACCGCCTGTCCGCCACCGGCGCCTCGGTGCTGCTGATCGAAGCCGGCAGCCATCGCATCGACCAACCCAAGGTCCGCGAAGTGGCCCTGTGGCTGCAGAACATCGGCAGCGACACCGACTGGGCCCGCCAGAGCACCGCCCAGGCGCAGTTGGACAACCGCCAGCAGGCCCTGGCGGCCGGCAAGGTGGTGGGTGGCTCCGGCAGCATCAACGCGATGATATGGCTGCGCGGCGACCCCCGCGACCTGGCCCAGTGGCAACGCCATGTCGGCGGCCCCTGGACTGCCGAGGCGCTGCTCCGCGCCTATGACGACATGGCACGCCCGGTGGGCAGCCCCGGCAGCGGCCCCTCGCGCATCCGCGTCGGCCGCTACGCCGACCCGCACCCGCTCACCGCCGCCTACCTGGCCGCCAGCGGCGACACCGGGCTGCGCACCATCGAACTGAATGCCGGCCGCCCGCTCAATGGCGCCGGGGTCACCGAGGTCAACGCCACCGCCGACGGCTACCGGGTCGGCCCGGCCCAGGCCTTCCTGGTGCCGGCCCTGGCCCGCGCCAACCTCAGCGTGCTGGCCGATGCGCTGATCACCAACCTGATCATCCAGGGCAACCGCTGCCGGGGCGTGCGCGCGCTGGTGGACAACGCCCTGGTGCAGATCCGCGCCAACCGCGAAACCATCCTCTGCGCCGGCACCTGCGAGTCGCCCAAGCTGCTGATGCTCTCCGGCATCGGCCCGCTGGACGAGCTGCGCGCCCAGGGCATCCCGGTGCGCCAGCACCTGCCGGCGGTAGGGCGCAACCTGCAGGACCACCTGCTGCTGAGCCTGCAGTACCGCTCTCGGGTGTTCGTGCCGCCGCAGCTCTCCAACGGCGTGTCGACCATGTCGTACTACAGCAACGGCCCGGCGCACCTCGCCCCGGACGTGCAGGTGGCCGGCATGCAATACCCCTTCGGCCCGCTGCAGGCGCCGGCCGGTGGCTCCTACACGCTGATCCCCTTCCTCGCCAAGCCGCGCAGCCGCGGCCGTGCGCGCCTGGCCGGCACGGACCCGCGCCAGAGCATGCTGCTGGACCCGGGCTACCTCGCCGAGCGCGTCGACCGCGACAACATGGTCTTCGCCCTCGAGCGCGGCCTGGCCCTGGGCGCGAGCCGCGCGCTGGCCAGCTTCAACGGCGGCCTCTACCCGGCCGACCCGCTGCGCACCTACGCCGAGAAGCTGGCCTTCATCGCCCGCAACGCCGGCCCCGGCCTGCACTACACCGGCACCTGCTCCGCCGGCCGTGACCCGGCCAGCAGCGTGGTGGACTCGCGCTTCCGGGTCTGGGGCGTGGACGGGTTGCGGGTGGTGGACGCCTCGGTGATCCCCGAGATGCCGGCGGTGAACATCCACGCCTCGGTGCTCTCGGTCGCCCAGCTCGCCGCGAAGGTACTGGTGGAGGAGCGCCGCTCGCACCACCACCACGCCACGGCCTGAACCGACGCCCGCGCCCTTGGTGGCGCGGGCCTTCCCAACCCGAACCCGAGGCAACGCCATGAAGACCCTGTTGGCCGAGAAGGCCGAGCTGATCGACAAGAGCGTCGACGCCATGAACACCCACCTGGTGGCGACGGAGCGGCCGCTGCGCGAGAAGGTCGCGCTGACCTGCCGCGTGCTCTTCACCCATGGGCACGACTCTGGCCTCGCCGGGCAGATCACCGCGCGCACCGGGGCTCCGGGGCGTTACCTGACCCAGCGCTTGGGCCTGGGCTTCGACGAGATCACCCCGGCCAACCTGCTGGAGGTGGACGAGGACCTGGTGGTGATGGCCGGCGACGGCATGGCCAACCCGGCCAACCGCTTTCATTCCTGGATCTACCGTGCGCGCCCGGACGTGAACTGCATCGTCCACACCCACCCCATGCACGCCAGCGCGCTGTCGCTGCTGGAGCGCCCGTTGAAGGTGGCGCACATGGACAGCTGCATGCTCTACGACGAGGTGTCCTTCCTCGCGCGCTGGCCGGGTGTGCCGGTGGGCAACGAGGAGGGCGAGCTGATCGCCTCGGTGTTGCAGCATCGCCGCGCCGCCCTGCTGGCCCACCACGGCCTGGTGATCGCTGCGCGTAGCGTCGAGGAAGCCTGCGTGCTCGCCGTGCAGGTGGAACGCACCGCGCGCATGCAACTGCTGGCCGAGGCGGCGGGGGAAATCTGCGACATCGACCCGGGCCTGGCCCGCGAGGCCCACGACTGGATCCTCCAGCCCACGCGCAGCCGCGCCACCTTCGACTACTTCGCCCGCCGCGCGCTGCGCGAGCTGCCCTTCTGACCCTTCACTTTCTTCACGAGGTTTCCGCCATGCAGCCATCCCTGCTTTCCAAGAACGCCCTGGTCACCGGCGCCTCCCGTGGCATCGGCAAGGCCACCGCCCTGGCCCTAGGCGCCGCCGGCGCCTATGTGCTGGTGCACTGCAACCGTGGGGTCAACGAGGCCCATGGCGTGGTCACCGAGATCCGCGACCGGGGCGGCCGTGCCGACGTGCTGGTGGCCGATCTCGCCAGCGCCGAAGGGCCGCGCATCCTCGCCGCCGAGGTGGGTGAGCGCGTGCGCCGCCTGGACGTGCTGGTGGCCAGCGCCGGCATCGCCCAGACCGCGACGCTGGAGGAGACCCGCATCGAGGACTTCGATCGGCTGTTCGCGGTCAACGTGCGCGCGCCGTTCTTCCTGGTCCAGCAGCTGCTGCCGCTGCTGGGCGAGGGCAGCAGCCTGGTGCTGATCTCCTCCCTGGGGGCGCGCTCGGCGGTGGGGGACATTCCCGCCTACGCCGCCACCAAGGGCGCGCTGGACACCCTGGTGCTGCATTTCGCCCAGGCGCTCGGCGGGCGCGGCATCCGCGTCAACGGCCTGGCCCCGGGGGTGGTGGACACCGAGATGTCCAGCTTCGTGCGCAGCGACGAGGGGCGCGACTTCGTGCTCGGCATCCAGGCCCTGCAGCGCATCGCGCAGCCGGAGGATATCGCCGACGCGGCATTGTTCCTGGCCTCCGACGCCTCGCGCTGGATCACCGGGGACATCCTCAGCGTCGACGGCGGCACCAAGCTGTAACCACGGGCCGCCAGGGGTAGACACCATGAACATGAAGACCGAACTGCCCGCCACCGGGCTCGCCGGCCACGGCGGCACGTCGAGGAACCTCGAACTCGACCGGCTGCGCGCCATCGCCGTGCTGCTGACCTTCTACGTCCACCTGTACCAGGTGTTCTACCCCTGGACCTTCACCATGCACTACCCCAAGCCCGAGTCGGTGCTCGACCTGTTCGGCAACGCCTGGGCCGGGGTCGACCTGTTCTTCGTGATCTCCGGCTACATCATCTCGCGCACCCTGCTGGAACAGCTGGACGGGTTGCGCAGTGGCGTGCAGCGGGCGGCCTGCATCCGCGCCTTCTACGTGCGCCGGGTGTTCCGCATCCTGCCGGTGGCCTGGCTGGTGGTGGCGCTGGTGATGCTGTTCAGCCTGTTCCTCAACCAGGGCCAGTACTTCGCTCCGCCGGTGTACAACGCCCAGGCTGCGCTGGGAATCTTCACCTACACCTTCAACTTCTGGCTGCCGGACAACAAGATCGCCGGCGGCGTGCCGCTGGCGCCCTACTGGAGCCTGTCGGTGGAGGAGCAGTTCTACCTGTTCTACCCGCTGTTCCTGCTGTTGCTGAAAAGCACCCGCGCGCGGGTGATGGCTCTGGTGGGCGGCTTGCTGCTGGTCAGCCTGGTGCTGCGGCCCTTTAGCCTGTCCGACCCGATGAAGGTGTTCTTCTTCACCCAGACCCGCTGCGACGGCCTGATCTATGGCTGCCTGCTGTACCTGGCCACCACCCAGAGCTGGTTCGAGGCGATCCGCGTGCGTGCCGGCCGCCATCGTTACGCCGGGGCGCTGGTGGTGACGCTGCTGGCGCTGGTGCTGGGCAGCGTCACCGCCATCGGCTTCGGCAACACCCTGGCGGTGCCGGTGGTCTGCGCGCTGTCCCTGGCACTGGTGTTCATGGCCGCCTGCGAGGGCAACCTGATCGTCTTCCCGCAACCGCTGCAGTGGGTGCTGGACTACCTCGGCAAGCGCTCCTACACCTTCTACCTGGTGCACATCCCGATGTTCTACCTGACCCTGGAGCTGATGTTCCGCTACACCCGCAGCGAGGGCATCGCCATCACCGACGCGCTCTGGCCGCAGTACACGGCGCTGATGCTGGTGCTGGTATTCGGCGCCACCGAACTGATCCACCGCACCGTGGAGAAACCCATGATCGCCCTCGGCAAGCGCATCACCGAACGCTCCCGCCTGCCCGCCGAACCGGCCGCGCAAGCCCTGGCCCCCACGCCGGCCCCGTAGGTCGCCGGCGCGGTGCTGAGGTTGGGTAGGGTGGATGACGCTTCACCCATCCACCGGGCGGGGGCGGGTTTCAATGCAACGCTTCGGGCATAACGGCGTGCCCTGTTCGACCCCGCCTGGTGGAGGTAAAGAGCGACCTCCACCCTACACAGCGGTCACGTCCATTCGGCGGTGTTGTCTTGCAGGTTTTTTGTAGGGGCGACTTCAGTGGCTCTGTCTGCGTTAAGTGTTGCTAGAGGATTTGAGTCCAGCTGATTGCCGAGCTCTGGTGATGTTTCTGGTTTCGCCCCCCGGGCGAGTCCCTTTTTTCAATCGTCGGGATGCCGAACCACAAAAAAGGAACCAAAAACGCTTGCCCCATCATCCGGCCCGACTGCGTCGGGTTCCCTCACTCCATCGCCGTTACTCGCTACGCTCGCCCTTCGGGCCGCACTGAAGTGCGTTCGCCGCAAGCGTCGTCTGGGGGCCGGCGCGATGGGCCATCCATGGCCTGGCGCGCCTCTCGCGGCATCCATGCCGCTCGTCCCCCGGCGCAACGACTGCGTTCGGCCTCCTGGAGGGGCGTTGGCGGCTGCTCCAACTTTCTTCGTCCAGCGCATCACCACGTGGTGCGCACAGGCTTTCGTAGGATGGTGTAGAGCGAAGCGAAACCCATGCGGTGGAGGTGGCAGAAATACTTCGGTGCCCGGAAAGCACCGTGCTTGAGCGCCTGCATTAAAACCACAACAGCTAACGCAGACAGAGCCACTTCAGTCGCCCAGCGGCGCGTAGCGTCGTCCGCCCGTAGGCGCGAATTCATCGCGATCAGGCGTCATCCTGGGCACCCAGCTCCCCCGCCTTCCACATCCTGTACCGCTCCGGCATGCACACCGCGCAAGGCCGATATCCCGCGCTGAGCGCCGTGGCTTCGTCGAGAAAGAACACCCGCTGTGCCCGGTAGCCACCCCGGGCCAGGGCCTGCAGGGCGCTGCGGCAGTCAAGGCGGCCGTAGAGCTTGTTGCGGCGGTGGCCGCCGAGGGTGCCGGGGCGGTTGCTGGCAAAGGGGCGGCCGTCGGCGCCGATCAGGGTCCAGGTTCTGTCCGGCATGGCTCAGTGCCTGGCGGGGAAGTCCAGCTCCAGGCTCAGGCGCTGGCCGCTGCGCACCCGGCTGGTGCCGTGCTTGAGCCCGGCACCGTAGAGCTGGCCGAGGCTGTTTCGCACCGGGCGGCGGCCCGTGCTGAAGAGCACCGCGTCGCCCTGGCGCAGGGGCAGCACGGTGGCTCGCGACTGCATGCGCGGGCGCTGCTCGGTAACGACGAATTCGCCACCGCTGAAGTCCTGCCCGGGGCAGGACAGCAGGATGGCGATACGCAGTGGCAGGGTTGTGCCGTCGCCCTGGTGCAGGTTCAGGTAGTCGCCGGCTTCCAGCCGGCACAGCTGTGCGTCGACTGTGATGCCCTGGAGTGGGTAGCGGTGCGCTTCACCCAGGGCTTCGTTCCAGCGATTGGCCAGGCCGGCGAGCTCGGGAGGGTATGCGTCCGCGAACGACGTGCCGGCCGTGGCGATCCACTCGCCACGGCCGGGCTCCGGGGGCGCGAGGCCAGCGCCTGGGGCTTCCGCCAGCCTGCGCCAGTGCTGCACCGTGCCTGCATCCAGCAGGCCGGGCAGCAGGGCGTAGCCGTCGTCTTCCAGGCTGCGGGTGAGCGCCGGCCAGTCCAGCGTCATGGCTGGGC
Organism: Aquipseudomonas alcaligenes MRY13-0052; assembly: GCA_000474255.1. GTDB lineage: Bacteria > Pseudomonadota > Gammaproteobacteria > Pseudomonadales > Pseudomonadaceae > Metapseudomonas > Metapseudomonas solani. The sequence goes on along the minus strand of BATO01000035.1, from coordinate 49,990 downwards.
CACGGCCTGCTTGCTGCGGGGGGCTGCGCTGGCAGTGGCGGTCTTGGCCGGCTTGGCTTCGCGCAACAGCAGTTCGCGTTTGCGGTCGATGCCCCAGCGGTAGCCGGAGAGATCACCATTGCGCCGCACCACGCGGTGGCAGGGGATGGCCACCGCGATGTGGTTGGCACCGCAGGCCTGGGCCACCGCCCGCACCGCCTTGGGCGCGCCGATGCGCTCGGCGATGTCGGTGTAGCTGACGGTGGTGCCTGGCGGGATGTCCCGCAGGGCTTTCCACACCCGCTCTTGGAAGGCCGTGCCGCGCACGTCCAGGGGCAGGTTGAGGCCCAGGGAGGGCGCCTCGATGAAACCGACCACCTGGGCCACCAGGCGCTCGAAGTCGGCATCGCCCCCCACCAGCTGGGCCTTGGGGAACTGGTCCTGCAGGTCACGCACCAGTTCGTCCGGGTCGTCGCCCAGGAGGATGGCGCAGACCCCGCGCTGGCTCTGGGCGACGAGGATGGCCCCCAGTGAGCACTGGGCCACGGCGAAGTGGATGGAGGCGCCGGCACCGCCATCGCGGTATTCACTGGCGCGCATGCCGAGCAGTTGGTCCGAGGTTTCGTAGAAGCGGCTGTTGGAGTTGAAGCCGGCGCCGTAGATGGCGTCGGTCACCGAGGTGCCGACATCGCTGAGCTCCTGGCGCAGGCGGCGCGCGCGGTAGGCCGAGACATAGGCCTTGGGGGTCAGCCCGGTTTCGGTCTTGAACACCCGGTGGAAGTGCGAGGGGCTCATGCCCGAGCGCTGCGCCAGCTGGTTGAGGTTCAGCGGCGTGTCGGCGGCCTCGATGGCACGGCAGGCCTCTGCGATCAACGAGGTGCGCCGGGCTGCGGTGCTGGTGCGGTCGCCGGCCAGGCTGCGACTGGCGCGATAGCCGGCGGCTTCGGCGGCGGCCGGGTTATCGAAGAACTCGACGTTCTTGCGGTTGGGCAGACGGGTCGAGGAGCTGGGGCGGCAGTAGACGCCGGTGGTCTTCACCGCGTAGACGAACTGGTCGTCGGCGGCGCTGTCGCGGGCGATGACGGCTGCCCAGCGTTGATCGTCCGTGAGGTAGAGAGCGGTTTCGTGCGGGTTCCTGCTCATGGTGGCTATCCAGAAGTACCGTTGACTATTGCAGGTTAAAACCGAATTCAAACGCAAGAACTCCGGTTCTTGCGTTCGAATCCACCGTGGCTCCGCCGAGGCGTTCCGATGCGGGCGGAGGGGGCGCTGGAGGGTATAGATGATGAGCCTCTCCAGCGTCCAGCGCTGCGCGTTCGGTCAGAACAGCGCGGCGGTCTGCGGCTCGGCGGCGAGAGGGCGCAGGGCTTTCTCGTGCTCCAGCAGCCAGCGCTTGCGCTCCAGGCCCCAGGCGTAGCCGCGCAGTTCGCCATTGGCGGCGATCACCCGGTGGCAGGGTATGACCAGGGCAATGGGGTTGGCGGCATTGGCGGCGCCGACGTCGATGGCGGCGCGCGGGTCTTCCAGGCCCAGCTCGCGGGCCAACTGGCCATAGCTGCGGGTGGTGCCGGCCGGAATGCGCCGCAAGGCCGCCCAGACCTGAAGCTGGAAGGGCGTGCCGGTGGGCTCGATGACGAGGTCGTCGAGGGCATCACCGTCGCCTTCGAAGTAGCGGCGCAGGGCTGTGGATATCTCCTTGGGGGCGGGGATTTCCGGTAGGTCCCGGGGGCTGGGGCGGTCCTTCAGCGAGCGGGTGAGCTGGCGCTTGTAGTCGGCGAAGCCGAGGGCGCAGATGCGGCGTTGTTCATCGGTCACCAGCAGCAGCTCGCGCAGGGGCGAGCTCAGGCGGCTCATCATCAATGTCATGGCAATCTCCTTATCGCAGTCGAGTGACGCTGTGGGGGCGCAGCAGGAAGACTTCCCCGCTGTCCAGGTGCAGCTCGGTTCGGCCCGAATCGTCCGTGTGCCAGCGGGCCTGCCTGGCATCCACCAGTGCCTGGAAGGCACTGATCACCCGCAGGCGCGCGGCCGGGTCACCGCTCGTCGTTCCAACCGCCAGCGTGCCGGCTTCGAACGACGGCAGCGTGCCGCTCTCCCAGGGGTGAAGTGGCATGGTCAGCCCACCCTGTGGGGGCTGTGCGTGAAGGGTGTGTTCATCGTCGTGGCCCCCTTAGCTGGCGTCGTGGAAGATCAGCCCCAGGGTGCGGCGCTGGCCGCTTCTGACGAGGCTGACGCCGTGGCGCATGGCGGCGCGGCGGAAGCCACCGCGTTTGCCGGGCACGGGGCGCAGGTCCACCGGGAACAGCACCGCGTCGCCCTTGCCCAGGGGCACCACTTCCGCCCGTTGCTGGCCGGCGATGTTCTCGGTGAGGACGAATTCGCCGCCGCTGAAGTCCGCATCCGGCGCCGACAGCAGGATCGCCAGCTGCAACGGGAACACGTGTTCGCCGTACAGGTCCTGGTGCAGGCGGTTGTAGCAGCCTGGCCCGTACTGCAGCAGCAGGGGCGTGGGGCGGCGCTGCCCGGCGCGGTGGCAACGGGCGAGAAAGGTGTCGAGCCGCGCGGGGTAGCGGGTGTCGATGCCCAGGCGCTGGTTCCAGCGGTTGGCGATGGCCGCCAGCGGCGGGTAGAGGCGGTGGCGCAGGCGCCCGAGCAGGGTGGGCAGCGGGTAGGCGAAGTACTTGTACTCACCCCGGCCAAAGCCCTGGCGCTCCATGACGATGCGCGAGCGGAAGCCTTCGTCGCGGCTGTAGCTCGAAGCGAGCTGGGCGCAGGCGGCGTCGTCCAGCAGGCGCGGGATCAGCGCACAGCCATGGGCCTCCAGCTCGGTTTCGAGGGCCTGCCAGTCGAGGCGCTCGATGCGTTCCAGCGAGGCATCGGGCATGGGGTGTTCGAGGGGGGGGAGCGCGGTCATGGCGTGGAGAAATCCCCGGCGCTGAAGGACAGGCCCACCCGCGCCAGCCGCGAGACGGGGGCGAGGGGGTGGAGTTCGGAGAACAGGCAGGTTTCCGGCTCCTCCTGCTGGTTGCACACCTGCTCGATACGTTCGAGGAAGCGCGCCAGGTGCGGTGAGGGCTCGCTGTCCGGGCGCAACAGGTAGGTGGTGAGCACCGAGTCGGGCACCGACAGCGCGCGGGTGACGATCTCGCTGCCGGGCAGGTAGCTCTGCTCGGTACCACAGATCAGGGCGACCCCGTAGCCGGCCGACACCAGGGCCTGCATGGTTTCGCGGGAGATGTATTGCTCGACGATGTTCAGCGAGGCTTCCTCGGCTTCGCTGAGGTTGGCCTTGAGCATGCGGCTGATCTGCTGGTGCTGGCCTTCGTGGACTTCGGGGTGGCTGAGGATCAGCGGGTGGCGCGCCAGCTCCTTGAGCGGGATCTTGCGGTGCGACAGCAGCGGGTGGCGTGCGGGCAGGGCGGCGACCAGAGGGTCGCTCCAGATCGGCCGTACGCACAGGCCATCGACGGCGTTGTCGGTTCGCGCGAAGCCGACGTCGTAGCTGTGGTCGAGCATGCCCTTCACCTGTTGGGCGTGGCTCACCTCGAACAGGCGTATTTCCATTTCCGGTTCCTCCTGGCGGCAGCGCGCCAGCAGGTCGGCGAGTTTTTGCGGGGCGATGCCGTCGGAAACCGCGACCCGCAGCGTGCCGCGAAAGCCCATGGCGACGCCGCGCATGTCCATCCGTGCCTGCTCCAGGGCGGCGAAGATGCGTTTGGTGTTCTCTAGAAAGACGGTGCCGGCCCAGGTCAGTTGAACGCCCCGCGGGTTGCGTTCGAAGAGCAGGGTGTTGAGGTCCGACTCCAGCTCCTTGATGGCCCGCGACAGGGGCGATTGCTCGATGTGCAGGCGCGCGGCTGCGCGGGTGAAGTTCAACTCCTCGGCCACGGCGAGGAAATAGCGAAGATGACGTAGTTCCATGTATGAGTCTCTCCTGTCTGTCATCGACCCTGGGTTCCGGGCCGTGCCCGGTGTGCTGCGTTCCTCCAGCCCTTACTGCGTAGTGGTCCTGGTGCGCGAGTGGCCCGGGTGGCGCCTATCCGATGGCGCAAACGCCCTGGCCAGACGCGTTGCGGGGCTCAATATCGGCGTGAAGAGACCGTCCCGCACTCCGTTTCTTGCGGTCGAATCTGCAGGGCGGGAAAGGGCGACGGACGGTGGGGCGGAAAGGGCTTGGAGCGGCGGGGAGAGGCGAGGGAAGGCCGGCATCGCGGGGATGCCGGCCGGGTGGATCAGTGGAGCTTCAGGCGCGGGTCGGTGCTGCGGCCGATGCGGTCGCTGAGCATCAGCAGCAGGGTGCGGAAGCCGCCGTAGAGTGCCATCTGGTGCATGCGGTAGAGCGAGATGTAGAACATCCGCGCCAGCCAGCCTTCGAGCTTGACGCTGCCCATCAGGTTGCCCATGAGGTTGCCGACGGCGCTGAAGCTGGAGAGGGAGATCAGCGAACCGTAGTCCTTGTAGCGGTACTCGGGCAGCTCCTGCTGGCCGGCGATGCGCAGCTTCAGCGACTTCACCAGCAGCGAGGCCTGCTGGTGGGCGGCCTGGGCGCGCGGGGGCACGCTGCGGTCGCTGCCATCGCCCAGGGGGCAGGCGGCACAGTCGCCAAAGGCGAAGATGGCGTCGTCACGGGTGGTCTGCAGGGTGGGTTTGACCACCAGCTGGTTGATGCGGTTGCTTTCCAGGCCGTCCAGGTCCTTGAGGAAGGCGGGCGCGCGGATGCCGGCGGCCCAGACCTTGAGGCTGGCGGGGATCACCTCGCCTTGGGCGGTGCGCAGGCCTTCGGCGGTGACCTCGCTGACCGCGGCGCCGGTCATCACGGTGACGCCGAGCTGTTCCAGGGTCTTGTGCACCGGCGCGCTGATGCGCTCAGGCAGCGCCGGCAGGACGCGCGGGCCGGCTTCGATCAAGGTGATGCGCATGTTCTCCGGCTGGATGCTGTCCAGGCCGTAGGCGGCCAGTTCGTGGGCGGCGTGGTGCAGCTCGGCGGCCAGTTCCACACCGGTGGCACCGGCGCCGACGATGGCGACGCTGATCTGGTCGCTGTTGCCTTCCCGGGCGTGGGCGCGCAGGTAGTGGCTGAGCAGCTGGCGGTGGAAGCGTTCGGCCTGCTCGCGGGTGTCGAGAAAGATGCAGTGGCGGGACGCGCCTTCGGTGCCGAAGTCGTTGGTGGTGCTGCCGACGGCGATCACCAGGCTGTCGTAGGGCACTTCACGGGCGGGCACCAGTTCACGGCCGTCCTCGTCGAGAGTGGCGGCGAGCTGGATGGCCTTGCGCGTGCGGTCCAGCCCGCTCATGCGGCCGAGCTGGAACTCGAAGTGGTTCCATTTGCCCTGGGCGACGTAGTTCAGCTCGTTCTCCGTGGAGTTCAAGGAGCCGGCGGCCACTTCGTGCAGCAGGGGTTTCCAGATGTGCGTCAGGTTGGCGTCGGCCAGGATGACCTTGGCCTGGCCTTTCTTGCCCAGGGTTCTACCCAGACGGGTGGCGAGCTCCAGCCCGCCGGCGCCGCCGCCGACGATAACGATACGATGGGTCATGGGAACATCTCACAAGGCTATAAGAATTCTTATGGTTGGCGCCGGGCGAGCGGGGGAGGCTGCTCATAGCACGAGGCGCGCGAGGAGGCGGCTGAGGATGCCGAGCCCGACCACCATCACCAGCAGAATCATCAGCAGGCGCCAGGGCTTGAACGGCTCGCGTTCCACCTGGTGCTGGGGGAGATTCAGGTACTGGTCGACCTTCTGCTGGTCTTCGGGTGTCAGGCGGCTGCTCATGGTAAGCCTCGACGGGGGAATGGGCTCATTCTAGCTGCGTGTTTCGAGAAGGCTCAATCGACGGCGCGAATAATTCGACTGTCGCGTCACAGTCCGATGCCGGCGTCGAAGATCACCGTTCGACCCAGGTTGGCGCGTAAAAATTCCGGGGCATCCGGGTGGGCGAAGAGCACGCGGGCGTAGGTGGAGCCGACGATGGACAGCGAGCGCCAGCCCTGGCGGAGGAATTCGGTGGGCGGCGGGAAGGGGCTGTTGAAATCGGGCACCGAGCGCTTGAGGTTGACGAAGGCCACCAGGTCCAGCTCGTTCAGCTCAAGGCCGCGCTCGGTGTAGTTGTGGGCCTTCTTGCGCAGCGTTGGCGCGAGGCGGGCCTGCAGCTCGGCGGTGGCGATGCGCTTGGGCCGGGCTTCGCGGCGCACCAGTTGAGCGAGGGAGAAGGCGCTGCGGCGGCGTTCCAGCTCGGCGCGCCATTCATCATTGAGCCGCCGGCCCTCGTCGAGGACGAAGAACACCTCGAAGGCGGCATCGCGGAACTGCACATCCGGGGGCTCGCCGCCGGTGCTGAAGTCTTCCAGCCGATGGGGCACGTTAAGAGCCTGCAGCAGGCGCTGGCAGACCCAGCGCTCGCGCTCCCATTTGCGTGCGTTGGAGAGGAAGTCGTTGGCCTGTTCCGCCTGACGGGTAAGCAGGCGCAGGTAGTCGGATTCGTCCATGAGCGGAGCTTAGCCTCGCCGCGCCTCGCTGTGGTAGCCCGACGCGGCATACGGGCACGGCGCCCTGTGGCGGGCCTTGGTATAAACTCCGGACCTTGCCTTGGAACCTGCCCATGCAATTGCGCCCCGCCACACCTGCCGACCACTCCCGATTGCTGGCCCTCTGGAGCCGGACGCCGGGTATCCGCCTGCTCCCGGAGGACGAGTACGCACCCTTCTGCGCCTATCTCGCACGAAACCCCGGGCTGAGCCTGCTGGTCGAAGCCGGGGGCGAGGTGGTCGCCTGCCTGATGGCCGGACACGACGGCCGACGCGGCTACCTGCAGCACCTGGTGGTCGACGAGGCCTTTCGCGGGCGCGGGCTGGCCCGGCGGATGCTCGATGAGGTGCTGACGCGGCTGGCGGAGCAGGGCATCGGCAAATCCCATGTCTTCGTCCTGCGTGATGCACCCCAGGCGCTGACCTTCTGGCGAGCGCAGGAAGGCTGGGGCGAGCGTGGGGACATCCAGGTTTTTTCCACAAGGGGAGCGAGTGAATGAAAGCGGTTTTCGTGGTGTTGCTGATGGCGTGGATGGGGTTTGCCCAGGCGCAGGAGGAGGGTTCACGGCTCGCGCCCTGGACGCTGCTGGACCAGTACGACCAGCCTTACACCCTCGATGACGGGCTGCGGCTGTTGCTGGTGGCCCGCGACATGGACGGCGCGAAGCTGGTCAAGGCGGCGTTGGAGGGGCAACCCAAGGGCTACCTGGAGGCGCGCAAGGCCGTGTTCCTCGCCGATGTGAGCCGCATGCCGGCGGTCATCGCCAAGCTCTTCGCGGTGCCGGCGATGCGGGATTACAACTACCGGGTGATGCTGGACCGTGAGTCCCGCGTGGCGCCCCGTTATCCGGCCGAGGCGGGCAGCGTGCTGCTGTTGCGCCTGGAAGGTGGCGTAGTGCGTGAAACCCTGACCTTCACCGATGCCGCGGCGCTGCGCGCCGTTCTCGAGTCCTCCGCAGAGTGATCGCGTCCCAGTTGCTCTCCACCACCAGCCTGTGCCTGGGCTGGGCGATCTACCTGCCGGTCATCGCTTGGGCGATCTGGCGTGCGCCCTGGGTCGAGCTGTTCAGCGATACGCGACGCCAGCACCTGCTGTTCGGCACCGTGCTGGCGCTGTTCCTGCTGTGGCTGGTGCGGCGAGATTTCGATTCGGGCGTCTCCTACCACTTCATCGGCATGACGGCGGTGACGCTGCTGCTGGATTGGCCGCTGGCGGTGCTCGGCGGCCTGGTGGCGCAGCTTGGCCTGCTGGCGCTGGGGCGCCAGGACTTCGCCGCGCTGGGGCTCAACGGCGCGCTGCTGGTGCTGCTGCCGGTGCTGGTGACCGAGTGCTGCGCCCTCTGGGTGGAGCGCTATCAACCGCGCAACCTCTTCGTCTACATCTTCTGCTGCGGCTTCTTCCCCGCCGCACTGGCGGCGCTGCTGTGCACGCTGCTGGGGTTGGGCGTGCTCTGGCTGGATGGAATCTTCCCGATGCCGCCCTGGCTGGAGGATTTCGTCGGCTACCTCTGGCTGGTGATGTTCCCCGAGGCCTTTATCAACGGCACCGCGGTGACGGCGCTGGTGGTGTTCTACCCGGACTGGCTGGAGACCTTCAACCGCTCGCGCTACCTGCAGGCGCCCTGGAAGGACGACGAGCCGAAGTGATGGTCGGGAATTCACCGCGGGCATGACGCCTGGCGGCTTGATCCCGGTCAATTATCCACAGCCCTCCGCGCACCGATCATGGCGCCTTCACAGACGATGAGCGGGAGATGACCATGCACAAATGGGCGCGCGAGATGCTGGATCGGGAGCTGGCCGTGGCCAGTGGTGCGGGGATGAGCGAGGCGCTGGCGTTGCGGGCGCTGCTCAGCGAGGTGGTGGAGCGCAGCAAGGCGGTGCGGCCCATCGATGATCTGGCCCAGGAGCTGTGCTTCCTGGCCGACAACCTCGATGACGACCGCGATTACGCCTTCATGCGCCCCTGAGGCTCAGTGGCCCCGTTCCGGCAGGTCGCTGGTGAAGAGTTCGTCTTCCTGGACGTCGCCGGGGATCGCATGTTCCTCGGCGGCCCAGGCCCCCAGGTCGATCAGCTTGCAGCGCTCGCTGCAGAAGGGCCGGCTGGGGCTTTGCGGGCCCCATTCGACGGGGGCGCCACAGGTTGGGCATTCGACGGTCATGGGCTGGCTCATGCTTGGCCTCCGCGCAGGGTCAGGTAGAAAGCGTGCAGGCGTTCGACTTCGCGCTGCAGCCATTCGAGGTCACGGTCATTGACCAGCACGTCATCCGCCGCCTCCAGGCGCTTTTCACGGCTGGCCTGGGCCTTGAGGATGGCGCCGACCTGCTCTTCGGACACCTTGTCCCGGGCCATGGTGCGCTGGATCTGCACCGCTTCCGGTGCATCGACCACCAGCACGCGCTGGGTCATGCGGTGCTGACCGGACTCGATCAGCAGCGGCGAGACGAGGATGGCGTAGGGCGACTGGGCGCTGGCCAGGTCGCGGACGATTTCCTCGCCTATCAGCGGGTGCAGCAGGTTTTCCAGCCAGCGGCGCTCTTCCGGGTGCTCGAAGATGCGTTGGCGCAAGGTGGCACGATCGAGTTGGCCGTCGGCCTGCAATACATCGCGGCCGAAGTGCTCGGTGATCTGCGCGAGGGCAGGGCGGCCGGGCTCGACCACCCAGCGCGCCGCGTGATCGGCGTCCACCAGGTGCACGCCGAGGTTGCCGAAGTGGGTGGCGACAGCGCTCTTGCCGCTGCCAATGCCGCCCGTAAGGCCAAGGATCCAGGGTTTGTTCATCAGAAACCGGCGAAGTGGAGATAGGTCCCGGTTATTTGATCACCCCAGAGCAATGCAATCCAGCCGGCAATCGCCAGGTAGGGGCCGAAGGGGATGGGCGTGCCGCTGTCCGCGTCGCGCAGCTTGAGGATGATGATCCCCAGTATCGCGCCCACCAGGGACGACAGCAGGATGGTCAGCGGCAACACCTGCCAGCCGCCCCAGGTACCGAGCATCGCCAGCAACTTGAAGTCGCCGTAGCCCATGCCTTCCTTGCCGGTCACCAGCTTGAACACCCAATACACCGACCACAGGCTGAGATAGCCCGCCACCGCGCCCCAGAGCGCATCGCTGGGCGTGGCGAACATGCCCTGGTTGTTGAGGATCAGGCCGAGCCACAGCAGCGGCAGTACCAGGGAATCCGGCAGCAACTGGTGGTCGACGTCGATCATGCTCATCGCCAGCAGGCCCCAGGTCAGCACCAGGAACGCCCCGGCCTGCCAGGTAAAGCCGAAATGCCAGGCCACATAGGCCGACAGCAGGCCACAGGTCAGCTCCACCAGCGGGTAGCGCTTCTTGATCGGCGCCTTGCACGACGAGCATTTGCCACCCAAGGCCAGCCAGCTGACCACGGGGATGTTTTCCCAGGCCTGGATCTCGTGGCTGCAATGAGGGCAGCGCGAGTTCGGCAGGATCAGGTTGAAGGTATCGCCCTTGGGCTCCGCCGGAAGCTCCAACGCCTCCCGCGCCTGCGCCTTCCAGTCACGGAACATCATCACCGGCAGGCGGTAGATGACGACGTTGAGGAAGCTGCCGACGAGAAGGCCGAGGAGGAAGATGCAGAAAACAAAGGCCGGCAAATTGCCGGCCAGGAAGTCGATGACTGTCACTTATCCCACTACCGAACCGAGCTGGAAGATAGGCAGGTACATCGCGATGATCAGGCCGCCGACCAGCACGCCGAGGACGGCCATGATCATGGGCTCCATCAGTGTGGTCAGGTTATCGACGGCGTTGTCGACTTCTTCTTCATAGAAAGAGGCAACTTTGTCCAGCATGCTATCGAGAGCGCCAGATTCTTCGCCAATGGCTGTCATTTGGATAGCCATGGACGGGAATACACCGGTGGTGCGCATGGAGAAGTTCAATTGCATACCGGTGGATACGTCTTGCTTGATTTTCCCAACTGCATTCTTGAATACCACGTTACCTGTGGCGCCGGATACGGAGTCCAGCGCGTCTACCAGCGGAACGCCTGCTGCGAATGTGGTAGAGAGCGTACGGGCATAGCGTGCGACTGATGACTTGTAGACAATGTCGCCGACAATCGGCATTTTTAGAACGCCTCTATCTACCGCGTCGCGGAATTTTTGCGAGCGCTTATAGAACTGACCGATGCCAAAGATGGTGCCGAAGGTGGCTATCAGTATGACAAACCACCAAGTCTGAAGGGCTTCAGAGAGGTTCACCACCATTTGGGTGAAGGCCGGTAGCTCTGCGCCAAAGCCTTTGAAAACGTCCTTGAACTGTGGCACGACCTTGATCAGCAAGATGGCTGAAACGATGACCGCAACGATCAAGACCGCGATCGGGTAGGTCATGGCTTTTTTGATCTTGGCTTTTAGCTGTTCGGTCTTCTCTTTATAGGTTGCGACTCGATCCAGAAGTGTTTCCAGTGCGCCGGACTGCTCACCGGAATCGACCAGGTTGCAATACAGCTCATCGAAATACATCGGCTTCTTGCGCAGGGAGTTGGCGAAGCTGTTACCCGCCGCCACCTCTTGCTTCACTTCGTCCACCAGCTTGCGCATGTTGGGGTTTTCGAAACCTTCACCGATGATGTCGAAGCTTTGCAGCAGCGGAACGCCGGCCTTCATCATTGTGGCCATCTGCCGGGTGAACAGGGCGATATCCAACGGCTTGATCTTCTTGCCAGCGCTGAAAAGGGATGCCGCCTTTTTGCGTACCTTGAGTGGGTTGATACCCTGCTTGCGGAGCTGTGCTTTAACCAGCGCCGGATTTATGCCGCTGATTTCACCAGTGACCTTGGTACCCTTCTTGTCGGTGCCTTCCCATTTGAAGACACTCGATTTTTGTGCTTTTTCCGCCATGGATTAGTCCTTGGTCACGCGGTTGACTTCCTCGAGGCTGGTTACGCCTTGCATGGCTTTCAGCAGGCCCGAGTTGCGCAGATCGTTGAAGCCATCTTTACGCATCTGCGCGGCGATATCGATGGAGTTACCTTCCTCCATGATAATGCGCTGCAAGGCCGGCGTGTTTTTAACCACTTCATAAATACCGACCCTGCCTTTGTAACCGCCTTTGCAATTATCACAACCTACAGGGCCGAATATCTTGAAGGTACCGATCTTGTCTTCAGGGAAGCCCTCTCTGAGTAGCGTGTCGTGAGGTACATCAACCTCCTTTTTGCATGCACTACAGAGTTTTCGAGCCAGGCGCTGAGCGATGATCAAATTGACCGATGTCGCGATGTTGAAGGCCGGAACGCCCATATTGCGAAGGCGGGTCAAGGTTTCCGCAGCGCTGTTGGTGTGCAGCGTGGACATCACCATGTGACCGGTCTGTGCTGCCTTGATGGCGATTTCGGCGGTCTCGAGGTCACGAATTTCGCCGACCATGATCACGTCAGGGTCTTGGCGCAGGAAAGCCCGAAGGGCTTGGGCGAAATCCATACCCTGACGTGGGTTGACGTTGACCTGGTTGATACCTTCCAGGTTGATTTCCACCGGGTCTTCAGCTGTTGAAATGTTGATGTCGACGGTGTTGAGAATATTGATGCCGGTGTAAAGCGAAACCGTCTTGCCTGACCCCGTAGGGCCCGTGACAAGGATCATGCCCTGAGGTTGTTTCAGTGCATTCAAATAGAGTTCTTTCTGTGTTTCCTCATAACCCAACGCATCGATGCCCATCTGCGCGCTGGATGGATCAAGAATCCGCATCACGATCTTTTCGCCCCAGAGAGTGGGGAGCGTGTTGACGCGGAAGTCGATGGCTTTGGTTTTGGAAATTTTCATCTTGATCCGGCCGTCCTGAGGCTTGCGACGTTCGGAAATATCCAGGGCTGCCATGACCTTCAGGCGCGCGGAAATACGGCTGGCCAGTTGGATCGGTGGGCGCGCCACTTCGTGAAGGATGCCATCGGTCCGCAGCCTTACGCGGTACGAGCGCTCGTAGGGCTCGAAGTGCAAGTCGGAGGAGCCGCCCTTGATGGCGTCCAGCAGCATTTTATTGACGAAGCGTACGACGGGAGCGTCATCGGCGCTCTCACCTGCACCGCTGTCTTGTTTGTCGTCGTCGACCGCCTCTATATCAACGCCGTCCAGATCGACGTCACCGAGATCTTCCATGCCGGAGCTGGCACTATCGAAGAACTTGTCGATGGCATCGCCCAGCTTGTCATCTTCGACCAGAATCGCCTCTGTAGTGAGGCCTGTGCTGAACTGGATATCCGTCACAGCCTGGTGATTGGTAGGGTCTGAAACTCCAACGAATAGCTTGTTACCTCTACGCCAGAGGGGGATCACTCGATGCTGGCGGAGCAGCTTTTCACTAACCAGGTCTTTTGGCTGTCCCTCCTTGTCTATGGCGCCGAGGTCGAAGAAAGCAACGCCAAACTGCTCTGCTGACAGCTCTGCAATGGCTCTGCTTTTAACCAGCTTGTTCTGGACCACATAGGTAACCAGCGAAAGCCTGTTCCGCTGTGCTTGTTGCTGAGCGTTCTGCGCACTTTTCTCATCCAGTAGTTCAGCGAGGACCAACTGGCGTGCAAGGCCTGAGAGGGTGGGCGAGTCATTCATGGCAGTCCGCTTTGTAATCGTATTGGGAGCCCATAGCGTAGGCAACACTAGTGGGGAATAGCTAGTAGATAAAAAAGAAGGCGCCGAGGCGCCTTCTTTCCAAGTGCACTTTAGATCAGTGGGTGGTGGAGCAGTTGCGCGGGCGCAGTTCGGTCGCAAGGCCAGTGCTGCTGGTGCACGTCCAGGCGCCACTCGCAGTACGGGTCAGGCGGAGCGCCTGGCCGGTGGTACGGGGGCCGGAAACGCCGTTAGTACCGCCAAAGTCGAACTGCATAGCACCCGCGCCTGCAGCGGTGAAGCTGGTGGGGAAGCTGATGGTACCCAGGGGGCTCGCGGTAGCGGCGCTGCCCAGCAGGGTGACGGTGAAGTCAGAAGTAGAGGCACCACGGGCATAGGCATCTTCAACTGCAGTCTTGAGCGGAGCAAGAGCGGCCAGGCCACTGGCTGCTTCAGAGCGTGCAATGTAGTTCTGGTAGGCCGGAATGGCGATGGCAGCGAGGATGCCGATGATCGCAACAACGATCATCAGTTCGATCAGGGTGAAGCCTTTCTGTGCTTTCATTCGTGGATCTCCAAATGTGGTGTTTACGGCTGCACTCGCAGCTGACATCCTTCTAAGCAATTCCCTTGCCAGATTGCCGGGACCGCATTTTTTGTAGGTGCTGGCATGCTGGCTCAACTGCTGTGCTGACAAAAAATGTCAATGAGTCCCTAAGAATGCACCTGAACTCAAGCGCTCGCCCAATCTTTGCGTTAGCGGTGGTTGCCGTTGGCCTGGCTTTCTGTATTCCTCTGCACCTCTACCCCTTCCCCAACTATATTGAGGAGCTATTGGTCACCTTGGGGGTGTTCGCTTGTTCGGCATGGCTAATGTGGCAAAGGGTAGATCTGAAGTTTTCCGTATGGTCCGGGCTTTGGCTTCTTTTGGGAGCGCTGTTTATTGCTTCAGCCCTGACACAGACTGCCTCATTCGCTGCTTTTAAGCTGTTCTATATTTTTTTCTGGTTCGTTGGGGCCTTGGCGCTACTGATCAGTGAGCAGGTGGACTGGGACGATCATGGTGTTTCCGACGTCTTGGCAATGGTGCTGCTCTATTCGGCCCTGGTGTGTGCGGTGGTTGGGCTGCTGCGTCACTTCGATCTGCTCTGGCAGGATGTTGCGGTTTTTATTCCCATGTACCGATCAGAGCGGATGATGGGGCTTATTGGGCATAGTAATTACTTTGCTTTTGTATGCCTTGTCGGTGTCTTGTCGGCTGCGTGGCTGTTTCAGCGTGGCAAGCTGGGGGTATTTGGAGTTGTATCATCCGTCACGATTTTTATAGTTTGTATTGTCTTGACATGGACGCGGTCGGTGGTCGTTGCCTGGTTTGTACTGGCCCTGCTTTTATCGCTGCAGTTCAGGCGGCTCAATGCCAGTCGGTTCATGCTTGTGGTTTTGCTTGGCTTGGCAGCATTGGTTCTAATGCAGCCTTTTGGTAGCTTGCTGAGTCAGTTGCTGGGTGGTGGAGCGGCCAATGTTGTCGTTGATGAGAGGTTGGCGGCATTTGGTGGCAAGGGGGGGGACAGTTCTGGGCGTCTGAGGGAGTGGGCTATCGCCTGGCAGGTGTTCTGCGATCATCCATTTTGGGGAGTGGGTATCGGTAATTATGGGGAAGCAGCTTTTGCGAAACATATCGAATTAGGTGTTCTCTCTCCGGCTGGCTTCTTTATACATTCCCATAATTTGTTACTGCAGTTTCTTGCTGAGTTGGGTGTATTTGGCGGGCTGTGGCTTTTGCTTTTTTTCACCTTGGGTGTGCGGGGGTGGTGGCGTGCGGCTGCGGATGTGCGGCGTGTGCTTCCAGTATCGATATTGTTGATTTTTAGTGTGTATAGTTTCTTTGAATTCCCTTACTGGCTCATGCATTTCTTCGTGCTGAATTTACTTGTTTTGGGTGCGTTGGGTGAGAGAAGAGTTCACGTGGACTTGACGTTGGGGAAAGTCTTCTCGGCCATTCTGGTTTTCGTTTTTTGTGCAACATCCATCGTGTATGTGCCGCTTGTTGAGCGGTTTTACTGGTCTTTGAACCAGTACTTGGTTCGGGCGCCCACTGATTCAAGTCAGTATGTCTTTGTCGATTCGCTCATTAGGGATCCTTTGATGGAGCCTTATGGGTATTTGGTTTATATTGCCAATTTCGAGGTTTCTCCCAAAACGGCTCAGCAGGAATTGCCAGTGCTTGAGAAACTCCGGCGTCACTTCCCGTTTGACAGCGTTCTGGCGCGGCTTGCGGTTTTGCAGTTCGCAACTGGACGTACGGCCGAGAGCTTCAAAACTATTGAGGACATGCGGATCTATTATGGCGATCAGATTGTGAAAAATTTCTTGTCCCAGCTTGAAGAGGTTGAGCGCGCATTCCCTGATGTTGATTTCTCGGCTCTATCCAAGGCAATGGAGCGGTGATTGCCTTCCTCGAGGGGGAGTGCTAATTTCCGCCCCGCCGCCGGTGTAGCTCAGTAGGTAGAGCAGCGCACTCGTAACGCGAAGGTCGCAGGTTCGATTCCTGTCTCCGGCACCAGCTCAAACAAAAAGCCCCGCTTCTGCGGGGCTTTTTGTTGGGCGCTATATAAAGGAAAGGGTCAGATGCTCAGGCGCATCGACAGGTCCACCGCCCTGACGTCTTTGGTCAGGGTGCCGATGGAGATGTAGTCGACGCCGGTCTCGGCGATGGTGCGCAGGGTGGTGTCGTTGATGCCGCCGGAGGCTTCGAGCTTGGCGCGGCCGGCGGTGAGGGTGACGGCGGTGCGCATGTCGTCGAGGCTGAGTTCGTCGAGCATGACGATGTCGGCGCCGGCGGCCAGGGCCTGGTTCAGCTCGTCGAGGCTTTCCACTTCGATCTCCACCGGCTTGCCGGGGGCGATGCGGTGGGCGGCGGTGATGGCTTCGGCGATGCCGCCGCAGGCGGCGATGTGGTTTTCCTTGATGAGGAAGGCGTCGTACAGGCCGATGCGGTGGTTATGGCCGCCGCCGCAGGTGACGGCGTATTTTTGTGCCAGGCGCAGGCCGGGCAGGGTCTTGCGGGTGTCGAGCAGTTTCACCTGGGTGCCTTGCACCAGCTCCACATAGTGGGCCACGCGGGTGGCGACGCCGGAGAGGCACTGGAGGAAGTTCAGCGCGCTGCGCTCGCCGCTGAGCAGGGCGCGGGCGGGGCCTTCGAGGTGGAACAGCGGCTGATTGGGCTGCACCTTGTCGCCATCGGCCACCTGCCAGTGCACGGCCACCCGTGGGTCGAGCTGACGGAACACCGCGTCGACCCACGCTGTCCCAGCAATCACGGCAGCCTCGCGGGTGATGATGGTGGCGTGCGCGAGGCGCTCTTCGGGGATGAGCTGGGCGGTGATGTCGCCGCTGCCGATGTCTTCGGTCAGTGCCCGGCGGACGTTGGCTTCGATCTCCGCGCTCAGGTCGGCGAGTTTCAAATTGGGCATGGGAGGCTCCGCTGCAGAATGGCGCGATTATAGAGGCAGGCGACCGCTGGTACAGCGCTGGTGGCAACTGTCTTGGGCTTTCTGCTAGATATTCAGGGGATGGGACGGTCTGTCAGAGGTCGTCCCACAAAGGGTTGGGACATCTGTGACGTATTTCATGTCTGGAGGAAATCTCCCCTTGGTTGCGACGAGAGTATCCCTATAATGATTCTGACTTTCTCTATTTGACGCCAGAAGCTTGACGTTAGGGATAACTCCCCGTTTATAGCTGTGCAACCAGCGAAGCCCACTAGATCGGACGCTGGTTGCGGGAGATTCACTATGCAGACCGACGCGAACGTGGTGCCCCTGAACAAGGGCGCCTCCGAGCAATCGCCAACTTCGCCGGTAGGAAGGCTGCCCGTGGCACTTATCCAGGTGCGCGACAAGGCTGCACAACAGCTGAAGCAAGCGCTGCAGGCGCTGTTCGACAACGCGGACGACACCCTCTTCCAGATGGCCGACCGTGCGACCAGCAACGCCGAGCAGAACGCCTTCTTCGAGGCAATGCGCGACTTGCGCCTCAAGCGCAAGAGCATCGAGCGCGGCTTCCTGCAAAAAGTGTTCGAGACCTTCGCCAACCTCAACCAGTACGAGATCGGCAAGGCGCCGGTGCTGGATGCGGTGTCGTTCGAGAGCCTGAGCCTGGTGCAGAACGACGAGCTGGAAGAGTCCGTCGCCCTGGATGCCATGGTCGCCAAGGTGATGAGCCGTGACGGCGTCGCCCTCGGCCACCTGACCACCCGCCTCAACACCCTGGTCACCAAGAAAATCGAGGACAAGAGCAACCCGCTCGGCCCGCGTGCCCTGTGCGAAGCCTTCCTCGACGCCTGCCGCAGCCTGGGCGTGGAGATCAAGGTCAAGCTGATCATCTTCAAACTGTTCGAGAAGTACGTTCTCAGCGACCTCGACCAGCTCTATGCCGAATCCAACCTGGCGCTGATCACCGCCGGTGTGCTTCCCGAACTCAAGTCCGCGCCACCGGCCCGTCGTCCCCAGGGGCGCACCCCAGGTGCCGCCCGCTCCGCACAGGCCGCCGCAGGCGGTGAGGCGATGGGCGATGGCGCCTACGCCGACGAGGGCGTGCAGGAAGTCTTCGGCGCACTGCAGGAATTGCTCTCCCAGGTCCGTGGCTCCGGCGGCGGTGTGGGAATGGGCATGGGCGGCCAGCGTCGCGAGATGCCCGCCGATGCGGTGCCCATCACCAGCAACGACCTGATGCGCCTGCTCTCGCACCTGCAACAGCATCTGCCCGTGCAGAACGCCGGCGATGTCGACCTGCGCTTCCAGCTCGACAACCTGCTCACCCGCGCCAGCGCCAAGAGTGGCAAGTCCCGTGTCGTGGGCCAGGTGGATGACGACGTCATCAATCTGGTGTCGATGCTCTTCGAGTTCATCCTCGACGACCGCTCCCTGCCGGATTCGCTCAAGGCCCTGATCGGCCGCCTGCAGATCCCGATGCTCAAGGTCGCGGTGCTGGACAAGACCTTCTTCAGCCGCGGCAGCCACCCGGCGCGCCGCCTGCTCAACGAAATCGCCTCGGCGGCCATGGGCTGGAACGAGCAGGACGATGTCCAGCGTGATGCCCTCTACCAGCGCATCGAACAGGTCGTGCTGCGTCTGCTGAACGATTTCGTCGACGACCCGACCATCTTCTCCGACCTGCTGTCCGACTTCCTCGCCTACACCGGCGACGAGCGCCGCCGCAGCGACCTGCTGGAACAGCGCACCCGCGATGCCGAGGAAGGCCGTGCCAAGGCCGAGCTGGCCCGCCAGCAGGTCGAGCAGGCCCTGAACGAGCGCCTGCTGGGCCGCACCCTGCCCGAAGTGGTGGTGCGCCTGCTGCAGGAAGCCTGGAGCAAGGTCATGCTGCTGACCTGCCTCAAGCACGGCGTCGATTCCGAGGAATGGCAGGCCACCCTGTCGACCATGGACGACCTGATCTGGAGCGTGGAGTCCCACGAAGCGCCCGAGGCACGCATGCGCCTGTTGGAGCTGGTGCCGGGGCTGCTCAAGGCCCTGCGCGAGGGTCTGACCAGCGCCGCTTTCGATCCCTTCTCCACCAGTGAATTCTTCAGCCAACTGGAAACCCTGCACGTGCAGGCCTTCCAGCGCTTCAAGCGCGTCGAGCCGGAGCCGGTCAGCGTGCCGGCGGCGACCGAGGGGGAGGGCGAGAGCCTGACCGCAGAAGTCGAAATGCCTCTGCTCGACCTGCCTGCCGACCTGGAAGTGGGCATGCCCGCCGAAGCGCCGACGATGGTCGAGGTGGTCGAGGAGATCGTCCTGCTCGCCCCCGGCGAAACCCGTGCGCCCGAGCCCGATGCCGCCCTGCCGGATGACGACGAGGCGCTTGGTCACGTCGACAACCTGCGCGTCGGCAGCTGGGTCGAGTTCCAGGAAGACGAAGAGCACAAGGTGCGTTGCAAGCTGGCGGCGATCATCAAGCCCACCGGCAAGTACATCTTCGTCAACCGCACCGGCATGAAGGTGCTGGAGAAGACCCGTATGGGCCTGGCCGTGGAGTTCCGTCGCCAAGCCATCCGTCTGCTGGACGATGCCCTGCTGTTCGACCGCGCGCTGGAATCGGTCATCGGTAACCTGCGCCGCCTCAAGGGCGCCTGAGTCATCGCTCCCCCCACGACGCCCGGCTTGCCGGGCGTCGTCGTTTCCGGGCCTTGGCCCTGGGCGCGGCCTGCTCTAGAGTGTCCGCCAACCAAGGAGCCCTTCATGCAGCCGGACCCCGCGACAGGTTGGTGCCAAGGCGCCCGCCACTGCCCCTCGCCGAATTTCAATGCCCGCCCGGAGGGGGAAATCTCCCTGCTGGTGATCCACAACATCAGCCTGCCGCCCGGGCAGTTCGGCACCGGCAAGGTCCAGCAGTTCTTCCAGAACCGCCTGGACGCCGACGAGCATCCCTATTTCGCCGATATCGCCGCCATGCAGGTCTCGGCGCATTTCCTCATCGAGCGCGACGGTGCCGTCACCCAGTTCGTCTCCTGCCTGGAGCGCGCCTGGCACGCCGGCAAGTCCTTCTTCGACGGGCGTGAGAACTGCAATGACTTCTCCCTCGGCATCGAGTTGGAAGGCACCGACGACCAGCCCTATTCCGAGGCCCAGTACGCCGTGCTCGGCCAGCTCGCGCGGGGCCTGCTGCGCGCCTACCCCGGCATCACCCCGGCACGTATCCAGGGGCACAGCGACATCGCGCCCGGGCGCAAGACCGATCCCGGCCCCGCATTCGATTGGGCGCGATTCCGCGCCAGCCTGCTCGACAAGGAGGTACACCCATGAGTTTCCTGGTTCTCCTGCTGGTGCTGTGGGTGGAGAAGTTCTCCAGCCTGCGCCAGCGCATCCAGCAGGACGGGCCCTGGCTCCGCCAACTGGCCTGTCTTTCCGCCAACCCGCGCCTGGCTGGCCGCCCCTGGGCGGTGCTCGGCCTGCTGGTGGTGTTGCCGCTGGTGCTCCTGGCCCTGGTGCTGATGGCGCTGCAACCCCTGGCCTATGGCTGGCTGGCCCTGCCGCTGCACCTGTTGGTGGTGATCTACGCCCTGGGGCGTGGCGATGTGCAGGCGGACCTCGGTTCCTTCCGTGATGCCTGGCGCCGGGGTGATGTACAGGGCGCCTACCACGTTGCCGAGCGTGACCTCGGCCTGGAAGTGGAGGAGGGCGACGACCTGCTGCTGCGGGTCCAGGGCCACCTCGTGTGGCAGGCCTATCAAAGCTTCTTCGCGGTGATCTTCTGGTACTTCCTGCTCGGCCCGGTCGCGGCCCTGGCCTATCGCCTCCTGGCGCTGGCCGCCGACCACGCCGAAGAGCCCGCCCTGCGTGAGCGGGCCGCGCAGATGCGCCACGCCTTCGACTGGCTGCCGGTGCGGGTACTGGCGGCGAGCTTCTCGCTGGTGGGTAATTTCGTCGCGGTCAGCCGTGTGCTGCTGCACGAGCTGTTGAACTGGGATATCGCCGCCGAGCGCTTCGTGGTCATCGCCGGGCGTGCTGCTGGTGAGTTGCCGGACGACACCGCCGGCGAAGCAGGCGTGGCCAGCCTGGATGCGCTCTGGCACCTGCTGGTACGTGCCGCCGTGCTCTGGTACGCGGGCTTCGCGGTCTGGACCCTGCTGTTCTGACGGATGGCCGGCGGTGCAATACCGCCGGTCCGCCGCTACCGTTTCTGCTCCTGCTCAGAGGTCTTTCTTAACCTTAAGTTACAGAAACTTCCGCCGATATCAGGTACACAGTTCTTGAACCTAGCCGGCTTTTTCGTGACATGCGTCACGATTATTGTTCGGCATTGGTAGTCCTTATCTGTCATCCACAGGTCGGACGATCTGGGACGGCCGCACTGCCAGATGCGATCCTTGGCCGCCCCCGAGGCGACCCATAAGAATAATTAGGAAACAGGAGACGTCTTGTGAAGACCGTGTTGTATCCGGCCATCGCGCTGATGAATCGCCTCAGCTTCGGCATGAAATTCAGTCTGATCAGCGTGCTGTTCTTCCTGCCGATGCTGGTCACCAACTTCTACCTGGTGCGCGAGTCCTACGAGCAGTTCGTCAGTACCCGCTCCGAGCTGGAAAGCCTCGACCTGCTGGGTACCAGCCAGGGCATCCGTCGCAACCTGGAAAACCTCAACGACCTGGTGCTGATCAACTCGCTGATCGGCCAGTCCGGCCAGTCCGGCGACCTCGACACGCGCATCGGCAAGCTGGAAAAGGACCTGACGGGTGCGCTGGAGAACCTCGCCCCCGTCACCTCCGAGCCGGAGCAGGTCACCGAGTTCAACAACAAGCGCGAAGAGATGCTCAAGGGCCTGCAGGCCGCCGAGACGGAAACCTCCCTGCAGAGCAAGAGCGCGATGATCGAGAAGCAGCTGGGCAATGCCCAGGTGTTCATCAAGCTGGTCGCCAGTCAGGCCGGCCTCAGCCAGGACAGCCAGCGTGACGTGCGCCAGGTGGCCGAGCTGGTCACCGGCGTTACGCCGACCGTCACCGCCGCCATCAGCAAGGGCCGCGCCATCGGCGCCTATTCCCTGGGCCAGGGCTTCCTCAACTCCGCCGCCAGCACCAAGCTGGATGACCTGCTGCTGGAGCTGGAGAAGATCGGCTCCGAGTACGGCCTCAAGGTCCAGGACGCGCTCAACGGCAACCCCCGTGCCCAGGCCGCCCTGGGTGACCTGGCCAACGCCAGCCGTGAAACCCTCAAGCAGAGCGCCACGCTGTTCGAGGACCAGGTGATCATGGCCGACACCCTCGACACGCCCTGGCCGCAGTTCTACGACCAGGTCACTGCGCAGATGGACAAGACCTACCAGCTCAATGACGCCGCCCTCGGCCTGCTCAAGAGCGAGCTGGAGAAGCGCCTCGGCGAGAAGCGCGCGCAGACCGTGCTGCTGGTGGTCGCGCTGGTGGTGGTGTTCCTCGCCATCGTCTACCTCTACAGCGGTTTCTACGTTTCCACCCGCACCACCCTCAAGAGCCTGGGCAGGGTGATGGATCAGGTTGCCGCCGGCGACATGACCGTCAATTTCCGCGCCCAGAGCAAGGACGAGCTCGGCGAACTGGGCCAGGTGTTCAACGGCACCGTGGCGAAGATCCACGACCTGATCGAACTGGTCGGCCAGACCGTCACCGAGGTCGAGCGCCAGGCCAGCCGCGTGCAGAGCGTGTCCGAAGAGAGCAACCAGGCCGTCGCCGGCCAGCGCAGCCAGATCGAGCAGGTGGCGACGGCGATGAACGAAATGTCCGCCACCGCCCAGGAGGTCGCCCGCAGCGCCGCCGCTGCGGTGAACAGCGCCCATAGCGTGAACGAGGAAACCGTCAGCGGCCGTGCCCTGGTGGAGTCCCAGCTGGGCAGCATCGAGCGCCTGGCCCAGGAGATCGAGCAGTCGGTCAACGTGATCAACCAGCTCGCCTCCGACAGCGCTTCCATCAGCCGTGTGCTGGAGGTGATCAAGGGCATCGCCGAACAGACCAACCTGCTGGCCCTCAACGCTGCCATCGAGGCTGCCCGCGCCGGTGAGCAGGGCCGCGGCTTCGCGGTGGTGGCCGACGAGGTGCGCACCCTGGCCAAGCGCACCCAGCAGTCCACCGAAGAGATCGAGCAGATGATCGTCCGTCTCCAGGGCGGTGTCGGTGCGGCGGTCAAGGCGATGAACACCAGCCACCAGATGGCCGACGGCACCGTCAATCAGTCCGGTCGCGTGCAGCAGGCGCTGGAGAACATCCTCGGTGCGGTGGGCATGATCGTCGACCAGAACCAGCAGATCGCCGCCGCCGCCGAGCAGCAGACCGCCGTGGCCCACGACATCGACCAGAACATCGTCGAGATCAACAGCGCCGGCGAGCGCACCGCCGAAGGCGCCAGCCAGACCGAGCAGGCCAGCCGCCAGCTCTCCGACCAGGTAGCGCAGCTCAAGCAGCTGATCGGCGCGTTCCGCGTCTGATCCAGTGCGCCACGCAAAAGCCCGCCGATTGGCGGGCTTTTTCGTTTATTGGAGGCGCCGCCGGTGGGCTGAAGCCCACCCTGCATCTGGCCTGTGGAGCTTCGTAGCCCGGGCTTCAGCCCGGGAGGGGCGGCCAGCCGAACAGCTCGCAGGCATTGCGGCTGCTGGTGGCGGCAAGCTCGCTCGGGGTGAGGCCCAGCAGCTCGGCGAGGTTGGCGCAGATGTCCGGCAGGTACTCGGGGCTGTTGCGCTGGTGCGGGTGCATGGAGGGGGCCATGTCCGGGGAGTCGGTCTCCAGCACGATGGCGTCCAGCGGCAGTTGCGGCACCACCTTGCGCAGGCGGTTGGCCTGGGGCCAGGTGGGCGCACCGCCCAGGCCGAGGCGGAAGCCCAGCTTCAGGTACTCGCGGGCTTCCTCGACGCTGCCGGCGAAGGCATGGACGATGCCGGCGCGCTGCAGGCGGAAGCGCTTGAGGGTGGCGATCACCGCCGCGTGGCTCTTGCGCACATGCAACAGCACCGGCAGTTGCGCATCGGCGGCGATGGCGAGCTGGGCCTCGAACAGCGCCTGCTGCGCGTCGCGGTCGAGCGCTTCGAGGTAATAGTCCAGGCCGATCTCGCCCACCGCGCAAAGCTTGGGGTGCCCGGCATGGGTCAGCAGCGTATCGCGCAGCTCGTCGAGGTGGCGCGGCTGGTGCTCGCCCAGGTAGATGGGGTGCAGGCCGAAGGCGGCGTAGAGGTCGCCCTCGGTGGTGGCCAGTTCCCAGATGCGCTGCCAGTTGCCACGGGTCACGCCCATCAGCACCTGGCGCTGCACCCCCAGCGCGCGGGCACGGGCCAGCACTTCGGCGCGGTCGGCGTCGAACTCGGGGAAATCCAGGTGGGTATGGGTGTCGATCAGCATCGGGGCGGCGGTCGCATCAGGGGATGGGTGTCAGCCTAGCCCAGGGGCGCCGCCGGGAAGCGGCGCCCCTGTCGTGCATCCGATCGATAAAGCGCGATCAGTGGTGTTCGCGGGTGGCGCGGAACTTGATGTCCGGCCAGCGCTCTTCCATCAGCGCCAGGTTGACGCGGGTCGGGGCCAGGTAGGTGAGGTGGCCACCGCCGTCCACGGAGAGGTTCTCGAAGGCCTTGTCCTTGAACTCCTTGAGCTTCTTCTCGTCCTTGCATTCGATCCAGCGTGCCGACCAGACGTTGATCTGCTCATAGGCGCACTCGACCTTGTATTCCTCCTTCAGGCGGCTGGCGACGACGTCGAACTGCAGCACGCCGACCGCGCCGAGGATGATGTCGTTGTTGCGCTCGGGGAAGAACACCTGGGTGGCGCCTTCCTCGGCCAGTTCCTGCAGGCCCTGGCGCAGCTGCTTGGATTTCAGCGGGTCCTTCAGGCGCACGCGGCGGAACAGCTCGGGTGCGAAGTGGGGGATGCCGGTGAAGCCCAGGGCCTCGCCTTCGGTGAAGGTGTCGCCGATCTGGATGGTGCCGTGGTTATGCAGGCCGATGATGTCGCCGGCGAAGGCTTCCTCGAGCTGCTCGCGCTCGCTGGAGAAGAAGGTCAGCGCGTCGCCGACGCGCACGTCCTTGCCCAGGCGTACATGGCGCATCTTCATGCCTTGGCTGTACTTGCCCGAGCAGATGCGCATGAAGGCGATACGGTCGCGGTGCTTGGGGTCCATGTTTGCCTGGATCTTGAACACGAAGCCGCTGAACTTCTCTTCCTGCGGCTCCACGCTGCGCTCGTTGGCTGCGCGCGGCAGTGGCTTGGGCGCCCAGTCGACCACGGCGTCGAGCACGTGATCGACACCGAAGTTGCCCAGCGCGGTGCCGAAGAACACCGGGGTCAGCTGGCCGCTGATGAACTCGTCCTGGTCGAAGGGATGGCAGGCACCCTGGACCAGCTCCAGCTGATCGACGAAACGGTCGTACTCGTCGCCCAGGTGGGCACGGGCCTCGTCGGAGTCCAGCTTCTCGATGATCTTCACCGCGGTGCGCTCGTGGCCGTGGCCCGGGGTGTAGACGATGATGTAGTCGTCGGCTAGGTGATACACGCCCTTGAAGTCCTTGTAGCAGCCGATGGGCCAGGTGATGGGCGCGGCCTTGATCTTCAGCACCGCCTCGATCTCGTCGAGCAACTCGATGGGGTCGCGGATATCGCGGTCGAGCTTGTTGATGAAGCTGACGATGGGCGTATCGCGCAGGCGGCACACGTCCATCAGCGCAATGGTGCGCGGCTCTACGCCTTTACCGCCGTCGAGGACCATCAGCGCCGAGTCCACCGCAGTCAGGGTGCGGTAGGTGTCTTCGGAGAAGTCTTCGTGGCCGGGGGTGTCGAGCAGGTTGATGATGTGCTCGCGGTAGGGGAACTGCATCACCGAGGTGGTGATGGAGATGCCGCGCTGCTTCTCCATTTCCATCCAGTCGGAGGTGGCGTGGCGGTCGGACTTGCGCGACTTCACCGTACCGGCGACCTCGATCGCCTTGCCCATCAGCAGCAGCTTCTCGGTGATGGTGGTCTTACCGGCGTCAGGGTGGGAAATGATGGCGAAGGTGCGGCGTTTGGCGACTTCGGCGGCCTGGATGGTCATGGATATGTGCCTGGCTGGAAACGGTTGCGGGCCATGTGCGGCCCGAAAAGCGCAGAATTATAGCGGGAAACGACCGGGGGATCAGTCCGCATGTCGCAGGCGGCGGTGATGGTGTTGCCGGCACCCAGTCGGGCGATGGGGATGAACCCTCGAGGGGATCATCGGTCTGTCAGAAAAGAGGGCCATGATCGCCAGGTCCGGGCGCGTACCGATGCGCTGCAAGGGCCGTCGCCAGCGGTTTTGTGCAGCATTCCATAACGTTTTGTTTTGAATACAGAACAGTCAACAGGTAACGCGACAAAGGGATGTGAAAAAGCGGCATTTTTTGATTGATCTGCGCCCCCCATGGTCCTAAAGTTCGCGCCCGAACGTCCATGCTGGAAACGATCCATCCGGCTCAAGTACTGACGACGAGAGGTTGGCGGCCGCAAGGCTGCAAATCCTCGGCGACATGCCTTGGGAAGTAGGCGAACCAAAGTGGGGAAACGGATTAGACGTTCAGGCTTTTCGCACCAAGCCCATCCCTTGCAACTTTTGTGTTTTTTGCCCAATGGAGCCCCAGTATGTCGATCAAGGTCGAAGACTATTTCGCACCCGCCACTTTCCAGCGCATGAAAGCGTTCGCTGATCAACACGAGACCCCTTTCGTGGTGATCGACAAGCAGACCATCGCCGATGCCTACGACCAACTGGTCGGCTGCTTCCCCTTCGCCAAGATCTACTACGCGGTGAAGGCCAACCCGGCGACCGAAATCACCGAACTGCTGCGTGACAAGGGCTCCAACTTCGACATCGCCTCCATCTACGAGCTGGACAAGGTGATGAAGACCGGCGTTGGCCCGGAGCGCATCAGCTACGGCAACACCATCAAGAAAGCCCGGGACATCCGCTACTTCTACGAGAAGGGCGTGCGCCTGTTCGCCACCGACTCCGAAGCCGACCTGCGCAACATCGCCAAGGCTGCCCCAGGCTCGAAGATCTACGTGCGCATCCTCACCGAGGGTTCCACCTCCGCCGACTGGCCGCTGTCGCGCAAATTCGGTTGCAACCCCGACATGGCGCTGGACCTGCTGATCCTCGCCAAGCAGCTGGGCCTGGAGCCCTACGGCCTGTCCTTCCACGTGGGCAGCCAGCAGCGCGACATCGACGTCTGGGACGCCGCCATCGCCAAGGTCAAGGTGATCTTCGAGCGCCTCAAGGAAGAAGACGGCATCACCCTGAAGATGATCAACATGGGCGGCGGCTTCCCGGCCAACTACATCCAGCGCACCAACGCCCTGGAAACCTACGCCGAGGAAATCACCCGCTTCCTCAAGGAAGACTTCGGCGACGAGCTGCCGGAAATCATCCTCGAGCCGGGCCGCTCGCTGATCGCCAACGCCGGCATCCTGGTCAGCGAAGTGGTGCTGGTGGCGCGCAAGTCCCGCACTGCGGTGGAGCGTTGGGTCTATACCGACGTGGGCAAGTTCTCCGGCCTGATCGAAACCATGGACGAGTCCATCAAGTTCCCCATCTGGACCGAGAAGAAAGGCGAGATGGAAGAAGTGGTCATCGCCGGCCCGACCTGCGACAGCGCCGACATCATGTACGAGAACTACAAGTACGGCCTGCCCCTGAACCTGGCCAGCGGCGACCGCCTCTACTGGCTCTCCACCGGTGCGTACACCACCAGCTACAGCGCGGTGGAATTCAACGGCTTCCCGCCGCTGAAGGCCTTCTACCTGTAAGCGCCACGCAACCGAGAAGCCTGCCTCGCGGCAGGCTTTTTTATGCCCGCGAGATAATCCGGGGCGGCGTCTTGTCGCGGTTGCCTCGCTGCATCCCGCCCTTACCATGTGCAGCCGCGCTTCCCCAGGTGACCCATGACGTTTCTGCCCCCGCTGCAACAGATACCCGCCAGCATCGCCGCCGTTTCCGACTACGAACCCTTCGCCCGCGAACGCATGACGCCCCAGGCCTGGGCCTATATGGCCGGCGGCGCAGCGGACGAGCTCACCCTGGGCGAGAACCGCGCGGCCTTCCAGCGCGTGCGCCTGCTCAACCGGGTGCTGGAGGACCTGAGCGGCGGCCACACGCGCCAGCAGCTGTGCGGGCTGGAGCTGGACTACCCGATCCTCCTGGCGCCGGTGGCCTTCCAGCAGCTGGCGCACCCGGATGGCGAGCTGGCCAGCGTGCTCGGCGCGTCCGCGATGAAGGCCGCCATGGTGGTCAGCACCCAGGCCGGCATCAGCCTGGAATCGATCGCCGAGGCGGCGCAGACGCCACTGTGGTTCCAGCTCTACATCCAGCCGGACCGCGACTTCACTTTGGCCCTGGTACGCCGTGCCGAGGCGGCCGGCTACCGAGCGCTGGTGGTCACGGTGGACGCGCCGGTCAGCGGCCTGCGCAACCGCGAGCAGCGCGCCGGCTTCGTGCTCCCCGAGGGCATCGAGGCGGTCAATCTCAAGGGCATGCGGGCATTGCCGCCTGCCATCGCCCAACCCGGTGAGAGCCCGTTGTTCGGCAGCCCGCTGCTGGAACACGCGGTGACCTGGAGCGACCTCACCTGGCTGCAGGCCCATACGCGCCTGCCGGTGCTGCTCAAGGGCGTGATGAACCCCCGGGACGCGGCGCGGGCCGTGGAGCAGGGCGTGGCCGGCATTGTCGTCTCCAACCACGGCGGCCGTACCCTGGACGGCATGCCGGCGACGCTGGACATGCTCCCGGACGTGGTCCAGGCGGTGCAGGGGCGGGTGCCGGTGCTGCTGGATGGCGGCATCCGGCGCGGCACCGACGTGTTCAAGGCGCTGGCGCTGGGTGCCAGCGCGGTGATGATCGGCCGGCCTTACATCCATGGCCTGGCGGCCGCCGGGGCGGCGGGTGTCGCCCATGTGCTGCACCTGCTGCGCACCGAACTGGAAGTGACCATGGCGCTGACGGGGTGCCGCACCCTGGCGGATATCCACCGCGAGCTTCTCGTGCTGCCCCGCGCAGGGCGCTGAGGACGGGGGGCGGGCGGCGGCCACAAAGTAAATAGAAAGTAAAAGGCGCAGCTCGCACTGTTGGTGAAATTTATTCTCAAATAGAATCGCGTCCCATCTGAGTATCCATGGCCCCCGTCACTCCGGCTGACGGGGCGCTGCCTGCTTCCAACAAGGGGTCATCGTGTTCAAGAAAGTCCTTTTCCAGCTGCACTGGTTCCTCGGCATCAGTGCCGGCCTGGTGTTGTCCCTCATGGGCGTCACCGGTGCCGCCTACAGCTTCCAGGACGAAATCCTCGACTGGCTGAACGCCGACACCCTGCGTATCGAGGTGAGTGAAAGCGGTGTGCTGCCGCCCGCCGAACTGGTGCGCAAGATCGAAGCCGCCGAGGGCAAGCAGGTTACCGGGCTCTGGGTGGAAACCCAGTCCGGCGGGCCAGCGCGGGTGTTCTTCATGCCGCCCCCCGGTGAGCGCCGTGGCCCCATGCGCTGGTTCGATCCCTACAGCGGAGAATTGCTGGGCGAACCGGCTGGCCAGCCGTTCTTCGGCCTGATGCTGCAACTGCACCGCTTCCTCGCCATGGGCGAGACCGGCAAGCAGATCACCGCCGCCAGCACCCTGGCACTGATCTTCTTCTGCCTCTCCGGCCTCTACCTGCGCTGGCCGCGCCAGGCCGGCAGCTGGCGTGCCTGGCTGACCCTGGATTGGGCGCGCAAGGGCCGCAGCTTCAACTGGGACCTGCACGCGGTGGCCGGCACCTGGTGCCTGGCGCTCTACCTCCTGGCCGCGCTGACCGGCCTGTTCTGGTCCTACGAGTGGTACCGCGCCGGCCTGCAGCGCCTGCTGGCCGATGCCCCCTCCGAGCAGCAGGCCAAGCCTGGCGAACGTCGGGGCGAAGGACGTGGTGAGGGGCGTGGCGAGCGCCGCGAAGGGGGCCGCCCGGGCATGCAGCAAGCGCCGTCGGGCCCGCCGCTGGTGGTGGACTATGACGCCGTCTGGGCCAGCATCCGCGAGGCCGCCGGCCCCGGCATGACCGCCTACAACCTGCGCCTGCCCCCGGTGGGTGGGCAGCCGGCCACGGTGTTCTACCTCCTGGGGGATTCCAGCCATCCCCGTGCCACCAACCAGATCACCCTCGACCCGGCCACCGGCAAGGTCGCCCGCGTCGAGCGCTACGCCGAGAAGAGCTTCAAGGCGCAGCTGCTCACCAGCATCTATGCCCTGCACGTGGGCGAGTACTTCGGCCTGACCGGGCGCATCCTGATGATGCTGGCGAGCCTCGCCATGCCGCTGTTCTTCATCACCGGCTGGCTGCTCTACCTCGACCGCCGGCGCAAGAAGCGCGCGATCAAGGCCGCTCGTGGCGGCCTCGGCCACGGCGGTGACGGCGAGCCCTGGCTGATCGGTTTCGCCAGCCAGAGCGGCTTCGCCGAGCAGCTCGCCTGGCAGAGCGCCGGCCAGCTCCAGGCCGCCGGCTACCCGGTGCGCGTGCAGCAGTTGGGCGAACTGGATGCCGGGCAACTGGCCGAAGCGCGCAACGCCCTGTTCGTGGTCAGCACCTTCGGCGATGGCGAGGCCCCGGACGCTGCCCGCGGCTTCGAGCGCAAGGTGCTGGGCCAGGCCTCGCAACTGGCC
Organism: Aquipseudomonas alcaligenes MRY13-0052; assembly: GCA_000474255.1. GTDB lineage: Bacteria > Pseudomonadota > Gammaproteobacteria > Pseudomonadales > Pseudomonadaceae > Metapseudomonas > Metapseudomonas solani. Next base: position 19,780 of record BATO01000035.1, on the reverse strand, counting down.
GACCTGCGCTTCGCCGTGCTCGCCCTGGGTGACCGTCAGTACCAGCACTTCTGTGGCTTCGCCCACCGTCTGCAGGCCTGGCTCCAGGGCCAGGGCGCCAACACCCTGTTCGACACGGTGGAAGTGGACAACGGCGACGCCGGCGCACTGCAGAGCTGGCAGCAACACCTGGCCAGCCTGTCCGGCTCCAGCCTGGTGCCGGCATGGACCGAGCAGCCTTTCGAAACCTGGACCCTGGCCGGCCGCGAACACCTCAACCCCGGCAGCCAGGGCGAATCCACCTGGCTGCTGCGCCTGGGCGCCCCGGCGGGCAGCCAGATCAGCTGGCAGGCCGGCGACCTGGTGGAAATCCTCCCGCGCCAGTCCGACCCGCGCATCCAGGGCTGGCTCGACCGCCATGGCCTCGACGGCGAGGCCCAGGTGACGGTGGATGGCATCGCCCAACCCCTGCGCCAGGCCCTGGGCGCACGCCTGCTGCCGGACTCTTTCGAGCACCTGGTGGGCCTGCACCCGCAGGCGCTGCTGGATGCGCTGATCGTGCTTTCGGTGCGCCAGTACTCCATCGCTTCCCTGGAAAGCGACGGCGCCCTGGAACTGATCGTGCGCCAGGAGCAGCACGCCGACGGCACCCTGGGCATCGCCTCCGGCTGGCTCACCCACGCGCTGCCGGTGGGCGCCAACCTGCCGCTGCGCCTGCGTCGCAATGCCCGCTTCCACCGCCTGGAAGGCGAGCGCCCGGCCATCTTCATCGGCAACGGCACCGGTATCGCCGGCCTGCGTGCGCTGCTCAAGGCCAACGTCGCTGCCGGCAACGGCCGCAACTGGCTGCTGTTCGGCGAGCGCAACCAGGCCCACGACTACTACTGCCGTGACGAGATCGAAGGCTGGCTGGCCAGTGGTGAGCTGGAGCGGCTGGACCTGGCCTTCTCCCGCGACCAGGCGCACAAGGTCTACGTGCAGGACCGCCTGCGCGAAGCCGGGGCGGAAGTCCGTGCCTGGGTCGAGGCGGGCGCGGTGTTCTACATCTGCGGCAGCCTGCAGGGCATGGCCGACGGCGTCGACCGTGTGCTCCGCGAACTGCTGGGCGACGAGGCCCTGGATGCCCTCGCCGCCGAAGGCCGCTACCGCCGCGACGTGTATTGATCGGTTCATGGGCTTTGCTTCAGACCCGGGTGGGCTTCCCGGGCTGAAGCCCGGGCTGCGGTCGCTGATCCACCTGTGGATAACCCCATCTCGCACAGCCCGCCCGCTGTCGCCATAATCAGGCGATGAAAAATCGAATCCTGCTGAACTGCGACATGGGCGAGAGCTTCGGCGTCTGGACCATGGGCGATGACGAACACGCCATGCCGCTGGTGGACCAGGCCAACCTGGCCTGCGGTTTCCACGCCTCCGATCCCATGACCATGCAACGCACCGTCGACCTGGCGGTGCAGCACGGCGTGAGCATCGGCGCGCACCCGGCCTACCCGGACCTGATCGGTTTCGGCCGGCGGCAGATGGCCCTGTCGGTGGAAGAGGTCCGCGCCCTGGTGCTCTACCAGATCGGTGCGCTGGACGCCTTCTGCCGGGCCGCCGGTAACCAGGTGGCCTACGTCAAACCCCATGGCGCGCTGTACAACGAGCTGGTGCGCAACGATGCCCTGCTGGAAGCGGTGCTGGACGCCTGTGCCAGCTACCGCCAGGGCCTGCCGCTGATGGTCCTGGCCCTGGCCGACAACCGCCGTGAAATACGCCTGGCGGACGAGGCGGACGTGCCGCTGATGTTCGAGGCCTTCGCCGACCGTGCCTACCTGGCCGACGGCCAGTTGGCGCCGCGCCGGCTCGAAGGCGCGGTGCACCACGAGCCGGAACGCATCATCGGGCAGGCCGTGGCCATCGCCCGGGGCGAGCCCTTCGCCGATATCGACGGCAAGCCGCTGCAACTGGTGGCCGACAGCCTCTGCGTGCACGGCGACAACCCGCAATCCCTGGCGGTGCTGCGCCGGCTGCGAGCCTATCTGGACGCCTCGTGATCCGTATCGAACCGGTCGGCGCCGAGGCGTTGCTGCTGGTGCTGGCGGATGAGCCGGACAGCCGCCTGCTGCAACGCATCGCCCAGCTCGCCGCTGTTCTGCATCAGCACTTCGGCCATCGGCTCCGCGAGCTGGTGCCAGGCTGGACCACCCTCCTGCTGCACTACGACCTGTTGCACACCGATCACCTCCGGCTGGCCGCCGAGCTGGCGCCGTTGCTGGAGCAGTGGCAGCGGGCGGCTACGGGCGAGCAGGCCGGGCGCCTGCACGAGCTGCCCGTCTGGTACGGCGGCGAGGACCTGGCAGCAGTGGCCGATGCCTGTGGGCTCAGTACCGGGCAGGTGATCGAGCTGCACGCCGGGGTGGAATACCGCGTCGGCGCCATCGGCTTCGCGCCCGGGTTCGCCTACCTGGGTGAGCTGGATACACGCCTCGCCCTGCCACGGCGCGACACGCCGCGCACGCGGGTGCCGGCGGGCAGCCTGGCCATCGCCGAGCGGCAGACGGCGATTTATCCACAGGCCTCGCCGGGCGGCTGGCACCTGCTGGGCCTCTGCCCGACGGCGCTGTTCGACCCGACGCGTGAGCCGCCGTGCCCGCTGGCGTTGGGGGACCGTGTGCGCTTCGTGCCCATCGATGAACGGACCTACCGCCGCGAACGGGGCGAGCCATGAACGGCCTGCGGGTGATCAAGGCCGGGCCCCTGAGCCTGCTGCAGGACGGCGGGCGCAGCGGCTGGCAGCACCTGGGGGTTTCCCCGTGCGGGCCCATGGATCGCCACGCCGCCTATTGGGCCAATCGCCTGCTGGGCAATGCGCCGGGCGCCAGCCTGGTCGAGATCGCCCTGGGCGGTGTCGAGCTGGAAAGCCTGGGCGATGGCTGGGTGGCGCTCTGTGGCGCGGACCTGCCCATCACCCTGGATGGCGAGGCGCGGCCCAACTGGTCGCGCTTCCCGCTGCGCGCGGGGCAGCGCATCAAGCTGGGCTTCGCCCGCAACGGCCAGCGGGCCTATCTCGCCATCACCGGTGGCTTTCGCGTCGAGCCGGTGCTGGGCAGCGTCGCCTGCCAGGTGCGTGAAGGCCTTGGCGGGCTGAACGGCCAAGGGGCGAAGCTGGCCGACGGCGACCTGTTGCCGGGCGGGGAAGGGCGTTTCGAGCGGGGCGCCAGCGTGCCTTGGCCCTGGCAGCCGGACTACCGCGCCGAGCGGCCGCTGCGGGTGATGCTCGGCGGCGATGCCGGGCAGTTCGCCAACGACCAGTTGCAGGCCTTCTTCGAGCGGCCCTGGCAGCTCAGCCCGCAATCGGATCGCATGGGTGCGCGCCTGCAGGGCGAGGCGATCCGTGCGCCGCAGCGGCAATGGTCCCTGGGCGTGGTGCGCGGCACCGTGCAGGTCCCGCCGGATGGCCAGCCGATCATCCTCCAGGCCGACCACCAGACCATGGGCGGCTACCCCATCCTCGGCTGGCTGCACCCCCGGGACTGCGACCGCCTGGCCCAGTGCGCGGCGCACCAGAGGCTGCGTTTCCAGGCTGTGGATATCTCGGCGGTACAGGCCGAAGTACGTGCGTTCCGCCGCTTCTTCGGCGCCGGTTCGTAGGGCGTCGGGTTGCACCCGACCTACAAGAGCCGTGTCGTTCCGCAGCCCGTACTTCAGCACGGGAAGGGAGCCGCCGGTGTATCACCTCGGCAGGTGGTTGAGGGGCAATGGGCCCGGTGCCTTCACCGTCTGGATGGCGAAGTTGCTGCGGATGTCGCTGACGCCGGGCAGCTTGATCAGGTGGTTGGTGAGGAAGAGTTCGTAGGCGCGCAGGTCCGGCACCACCACTTGCAGCAGGAAATCCGCCTCGCCGGACACCAGGTGCACCGAGATCACTTCCGGCAGCAGCACCACCGCCTCGCGGAAGGCGTCGGCGCGGTCGGGGCTGTGGCGCTCGACCTTGATGCCGACGAACACCGTCAGGCCCAGCCCCACTTCGTAGCGATCCAGGTCGGCCTGGTACCCGCGTATCACCCCGGCTTCCTCCAGCAGGCGCACCCGGCGCAGGCAGGGCGAGGGCGACAGGCCGATCTCCTCGGCCAATTGCACGTTGCTCAGGCGACCATCGCGCTGGAGAGCGGCGAGGATCTTGTGGTCGAAGGCGTCCAGTTTGAGATTTGGCATAAGTGGATGGTCATGCTGTGGATAGGTGTTGGTTCGTGCTAAACAGCATCCTCTTCGTGGCGGAATACGCAAGCACCTGCCCTGGCCTTCGGGCATAGAATTTTCCTCTCACAGACGTGGAGGAGAAGGTGATGGCGGACATCGGCGTATTCCTGATGGCCCTGGCAGTGGCCTACCTGCTGCCGGGGCCGGACATGATCCTGCTGCTGCAGACCGGTGCCCGCCAGGGCCGCGCCCTGGCGCTGGCCACGACGCTGGGGCTGGCAGTGGCGCGCGCCTGCCATGTGGCGCTGGCGGGTCTGGGCCTGGCGGTGCTGTTCCGCACCGCGCCCTGGACCTTCGACCTGGTGCGTCTCGCTGGTGCGGCCTACCTGCTGTGGATCGGCGTGCGCATCCTGCAGACGCCGGCTTCGCACCTGCTGGCGGGCCCCGGCGGCGAAGGCGTTCCCCTGGGCGGTGCCTGGTGGCCGGCGATGCGCCGTGGGCTGTTGACCAACCTGCTCAACCCCAAGGCGCTGCTGTTCTGCTCGGTGCTGTTGCCGCAATTCGTCGACCCGGCGGCGGGGCCGCTGTTCGCCCAGTTCACCCTGCTGGGTGCGGTGCTGGTGAGCGTGGGCCTGGCCTTCGATGCCTGCTATGCGCTGGCCGGTGCCGGCATCGGGCGCTGGCTGGGCAGGCGACCGCTGGCCCAGCGCATTCAGCAATGGCTGTTCGGTGGTGTGCTGGTGGGCTTCGGGATCAGGCTGGCGCTGTTGCGGGAGATGTAGGGCGGGTGAAACCCGCGTGACAGGGGAGGTTTCACCCGACCTGCGGGCATCGCGAATGAATTGGCTCTGTTTGAATTAGCCGTTGTGGTTTAAGGCGAGCTCTCAAGCACGGCCCGTTCCGGGCTCCCAAGGGTTTCCGCCACCTCCTCAGCATGGGTTTCGCTTCGCTCTACCCATCCTACGAAAGCCGCCGCGTGCACGCTGGGTTGGTGCGCACATCAATGTGAGGATTCGAGCGAAGAACGGTGGAGCGGCCGCCAAACGCCCCTTCCCAGGAGGCCGAGCGAATCGTCGTCAATTCTTCCAGCAACACTCAGCGCAGACACAGCCCATGCATTCGTCCCCACAGAGCGGTCAGGGTGTGGCGCCACGGGCCAGCGAACCCCACCGGGTGATGGGGTTCGTGAGGCGGGGCTACGGGGCGATGGTTTCGGCGTGGTGGCAGGCCACCTGGCGGGCGTCCAGCGGGCGCAGCTCGGGGACTTCCACCTGGCAGCGCTCGGTGGCGTAGGGGCAGCGCTTGTGGAAGGCGCAGCCGCTGGGCGGGTCGAGGGGGTTGGGCAGTTCGCCGACGATCTTGATCTTCGGCTTGGCCGGGTCCGGGTGGATGGTCGGCGTGGCCGAGAGCAGCGCCTGGGTGTAGGGGTGCAGCGGGCGGCTGTAGATCAGTTCCGCCGGACCGATCTCCGCCGGGCGGCCGAGGTACATCACCAGCACGTCGTCGGCCACGTGCTGCACCACGGAGAGGTTGTGGGAAATGAACACGTAGCCGGTGTTGAAGCGTTCCTGCAGGTCCATGAACAGGTTGAGCACCTGGGCCTGGATGGAGACGTCCAGCGCCGAAGTGGGTTCGTCCGCCACCAGCACCTTGGGGTTGAGCATCATGGCGCGGGCCAGGGCGATGCGCTGGCGCTGGCCGCCGGAGAACATGTGCGGGTAACGCTGGTAGTGCTCGGGACGCAGGCCCACCTGCTGCATCATCGCCTGCACCTGCTCGCGGCGTTCGGCGCGGGACAGCTGGGTGTTGATCAGCAGCGGCTCGGCCAGCTGGTCGCCGATCTTCTGCCGTGGGTTGAGGGATGCGTAGGGGTTCTGGAACACCATCTGCACGTCGCGGCGCATCTGCTTGCGCTGGGCGCCGTTGGCGCGGGTGACTTCCTGCCCGGCGATCTGCAGCGAGCCGGAGCTGGGGATCTCGATCAGGGTCAGGGCGCGGGCCAGGGTGGACTTGCCGCAGCCGGATTCGCCGACCACGGCGAGGGTCTTGCCGGCCTGCAGTTCGAAGGACACGCCATTGAGGGCGCGCACCGTGGCCGTGCCTTTGAACAGGCCACGGGAGATGTCGTAGTGACGGGTCAGGTCACGGGCGGTCAGTACGGCACTCATCAGGCCACCTCGCCGAGATTCAGGGGGAAGAAGCAGCGCACCGCGCCGTGGTCGTGCGGGTCCAGGCCGGGGCGGCGTTCGCGGCAGCTGGCCTGGGCGTAGGGGCAGCGTGGCGACAGCAGGCAGCCATGGGGCCGGTCGTAGCGGCCGGGGACGATGCCGGGCAGGGTGGCCAGGCGGCGCTGGCCCTGGCTGTGTTCGGGAATCGCCTTGAGCAGCGCTTCGGTGTAGGGGTGGGTGGGCGCGTCGAACAGGCGCGGCACCTCGCCTATCTCCACGGCCTGGCCGGCGTACATCACGCAGACGCGGTCGGCGGTCTCGGCGACCACGGCCAGGTCGTGGGTGATCAGCACCAGGGCCATGCCGTGGTCGCGCTGCAGGTCCAGCAGCAGGTCCATGATCTGCGCCTGGATGGTGACGTCGAGGGCGGTGGTGGGCTCGTCGGCGATCAGCAGCTTGGGTTCGGCGGCGATGGCCATGGCGATCGCCACGCGCTGGCTCATGCCCCCGGAGAGCTGGTGCGGGTAGGCGTCGAGGCGGCTGGCGGCGCCGGGGATTTCCACCCGTTCGAGCAGTTCGAGCGCACGCTGGCGGGCGGCCCGGCCCTTGAGGCCGAGGTGCTGGTGCAGCACTTCCTCGATCTGGAAGCCTACGGTGTAGCTGGGGTTGAGGGCGGTCATGGGGTCCTGGAAGACCATGGCCAGGTCCTTGCCGACGATGTGCCGGCGCTGCTTGCCCTTCAGGCGCAGCATGTCGGTGCCGTCGAACTGCATGCTGTCGGCGGTGACCTTGCCGGGGGCGTCGATCAGGCCCATCAGCGCCATCATGGTCACCGACTTGCCGGAGCCGGACTCGCCGACGATGGCCAGCACCTCGCCCTTGTTCACGGAGAGGTCGAGGCCGTCGACCACCGGTACCGCATTGGCGTCGCCGAAGCGCACGCCGAGGTTCTTGATATCCAGAAGGCTCATGGTGGGCTCCTCAGACGGCATTCTTGAGTTTCGGGTCCAGCGCGTCGCGCAGGCCGTCGCCCATCAGGTTGATCGCCAGCACGCTGAGCAGGATGGTCAGGCCGGGCAGCGAGACCACCCACCAGGCGCGCTCGATGTAGTCGCGGGCGGAGGCCAGCATGGTTCCCCACTCCGGGGTCGGCGGTTGCACGCCGAGGCCGAGGAAGCCGAGGGCCGCGGCATCGAGGATGGCGGAGGAGAAGCTCAGGGTCGCCTGGACGATCAGCGGCGCCATGCAGTTGGGCAGCACGGTGATGAACATCAGGCGGAAGATGCCGGCACCGGCCAGGCGCGAGGCGGTGACGTAGTCGCGGTTGCGCTCGACCATCACCGCGGCGCGGGTCAGGCGCACGTAGGAGGGCAGCGAGACGATGGCGATGGCGATCACGGTGTTGATCAGCCCTGGGCCGAGGATGGCGACGATGGCCACCGCCAGCAGCAGCGAGGGCAGGGCCAGCATGATGTCCATCAGGCGCATGATCAGCATGCCCAGCAGCGGCGCGAAGCCGGCGATCAGGCCCAGCAGGATACCGGGCAGCAGCGACATCACCACCGAGGCGAGGCCGATGAGCAGCGACAGGCGGGCGCCGTGGATCAGCCGCGAGAGCAGGTCGCGGCCCAGCTCGTCGGTGCCGAGCACGAACTGCCACTGGCCGCCTTCGAGCCAGGCCGGTGGGGTGAGCAGGGCGTCGCGGAACTGCTCGCTGGGGTCGTAGGGCGCGATCCAGGGCGCGAACAGCGCGCAGATCACGATGAGGATCATGAAGGCGAGGCCGCCGACGGCGCCCTTGTTGTGGGAGAAGGCCCGCCAGAATTCCTTCATCGGCGAGGGGTAGAGGATGGCCGGTTCGACCGTGTTCTGAGCGATGGTCATGTCGGGTCCTCAGCGCTGGTGGCGGATGCGTGGGTTGGCGAAGCCGTAGAGCACGTCCACGACGAAGTTCACCAGGATCACCAGGCAGGCGATCAGCAGGATGCCGTTCTGCACCACCGGGTAGTCGCGGGCGCCGATCGACTCGATCAGCCATTTGCCGATACCCGGCCAGGAGAAGATGGTTTCGGTGAGCACGGCACCGGCCAGCAGCGTGCCGACCTGCAGGCCGAACACCGTGAGCACCGGGATCAGCGCGTTGCGCAGGCCGTGGACGAAGACCACGCGGGCCGGCGACAGGCCCTTGGCGCGGGCGGTGCGCACGTAGTCCTCGCGCAGCACCTCGAGCATGGCCGAGCGGGTCATGCGGGCGATGACCGCCAGCGGGATGGTGCCCAGCACGATGGCCGGCAGGATCAGGTGGCGCAGGGCGTCGAGGAAGGCGCCTTCCTCATCGGAAAGCAAGGTGTCGATGAGCATGAAGCCGGTGACCGGCTCGATGTCGTAGAGCAGGTCGATGCGCCCGGAGACCGGTGTCCAGCCGAGCCAGACGGAGAAGAACATGATCAGCAGCAGGCCCCACCAGAAGATCGGCATGGAGTAGCCCGCCAGCGAGATGCCCATCACCCCGTGGTCGAACAGCGAGCCGCGCTTGAGCGCCGCGATCACCCCGGCCAGCAGGCCCAGGGTGCCGGCGAACAGCAGGGCGGCCAGTGCCAGTTCCAGGGTCGCGGGGAACAGCGTGAGGAACTCGTGCCAGACGCTTTCGCGGGTGCGCAGGGATTCGCCCAGGTCGCCCTTGGCGAGCTTGCCGATGTAGTCGAAGTACTGCTCGCGCAGGGGCTTGTCGAGGCCGAGGCGGGTCATCGCCTGGGCATGCATTTCGGGGTCGACCCGGCGTTCGCCCATCATCACTTCGACCGGGTCGCCGGGTATCAGGCGGATCAGCGCGAAGGTGAGCAGGGTGATGCCGAAGAAGGTGGGGATCAGAAGCCCCAGTCGGCGGGCGATGAAACTGAGCATCTCGGGGGTTGACTCCTCAGGTATCACGCCCGCTTCCGTGGGTAACGGTGGGCGGGCGCTGTTCTTGTTGTCGGGCGTCTCGCGGCGATGGGTTGGACCGCCGCGGGGCCGCCGTTACTTCACCCGGGTGGTGGCGAAGTTGTTGTTGGACAGAGGGCTTATCACATAGCCCTCGATGTTGCTCCGGCGCACATTGAACAGCTTAGGGTGTGCCAGGGGAATCCATGGGGATTCACGGTGGAAAACCTCCAGGGCCTGTTCATAGAGCTTCGCCCGTTCCGCCGGCTCGCTGATGGTGCGGGCCTTCTGCATCAGCGTTTCGAACGCCTGGTCGCACCAGCGCGCCTGGTTTTCCCCGGACTCGGCCGCCGCGCACGACAGGTTGGGGCTGAGGAAGTTGTCCGGGTCGCCGTTGTCGCCGGCCCAGCCCAGCAGCACCATGTCGTGCTCGCCGCCCTTGGAGCGCTTGAGCAGCTCGCCCCATTCCAGCGAACGGATGGTCATCTGGATGCCGGCCTTGGCCAGATCCGCTTGCATCATCTGTGCCGCCAGCGCGGGGTTGGGGATGGTAGGCGAGGTGCCGTTGCGGATGAAGAGGGTGATCTTCAGGTCCTTCACCCCGGCCTCGGCGAGCAGCGCGCGGGCCTTCTCCGGGTCGTGCGGCCAATCCTCGATCGCATGGTTGTAGCCCAGCAGGGTCGGCGGGAAGGGGTTGACCGCCACGCTGGCGTTACCCTCGCCGAACACCGCGCGGATCATCGCCTGCTTGTCGATGGCGAGGTTGATGGCCTGGCGCACGCGGGTGTCGTCCAGCGGCTTGTGCTGGGTGTTGATGGCCACGTAGGTGGTCAGCAGGGCGTCGATCTCGTCCACCGCCAGGCGGCTGTCCGTGCGTACACCCGCGACGTCCTCGGGTTTCGGATAGAGCGCCACCTGGCACTCGCCGGCCCGTGCCTTCTGCAGGCGCACGTTGGGGTCGAGGGTGATGGCGAACACCAGGTTGTCGATCTCGGGCTTGCCATGGAAGTAGTCCGGGTTGGCCTTGTAGCGCACCTGGGCGTCCTTGGCGTAGCGGCTGAAGACGAAGGGGCCGGTGCCGATCGGCAACTGGTTGAGCTGGTTGGTCTTGCCGGCGGCCAGCAGCTGGTCGCCGTACTCGGCCGAGTAGATGGAGGCGAAGGGCATGGCCATGTCCGCCAGGAAGGGCGACTCCGGGTGGGTGAGGGTGAAGCGCACGGTGAGCGCGTCGACCTTCTCCACGGACTTGATCAGCTCACGCATGCCCATGGCGTCGAAGTAGGCGTAGCCGCGCTGGGCCGACTCGTGCCAGGGGTGCTTGGGGTCGAGGGCGCGCTGGAAGGTCCAGACCACGTCGTCGGCATTGAAGGGCCGGCTCGGGGTGAACCAGTCGGTGGCGTGGAACTTCACGTCCGGGCGCAGGCGGAAGGTGTAGACCAGGCCGTCGTCGCTGATCTCCCAGCTGGTGGCCAGGCCCGGGACCAGTTCGGTGGTGCCGGGCTTGAAGGCCAGCAGGCGGTTGAACACGGTCTCGGCGGTGGCGTCGGCGGTCACCGCGCCGGTGTACTGCACGATATCGAAGCCCTCGGGCGCGGCTTCGGTGCACACCACGAGGTTCTGGGCCTGGGCGCTGGCGGCGGCGAGGGCGGCCAGCAGGGGCAGGTAACGCATCTTCATGTCGAATCCTCCAGGCGCCGGCGCGGGGCCGGCGCCGCATCCATGTCAGAGCAGGTCGAAGGGGAAGGTGCTGACGATACGCAGCTCGTTCACGCTGCCGTCGATCTGCTGCTTGCTCGCCTTGTGGGACATGTAGGTGACCTTGAAGGTGCTGTCCTTGATGCTCCCGCTCTGCACCTTGTAGGCCGCCATCAGGCCGTATTCACGGTGGTGCTCGTCGTCCATCGCGCGCACTTCGGCGTAGTTGCCGTAGGCGCCGTTGCGATCGCCATCGTAGTGAGTGCCGTCGATGTCCCAGCCCTTGGCGTACCAGGCGGTGGTGGAGAGGCCGGGGACGCCGAAGTAGCTCCAGTCGGTCTCGTAGCGGATCTGCGCGGACTTCTCGTTCGGGCTGTTGTAGTCCGACAGCAGGGAGTTGGCCAGGTAGATGGCGGCCGTCTCGTGGATGTAGTCGAAGTACTCGTTGCCGTCGACCTGCTGCCAGGCCAGGGTCAGTGCGTGGGCCTGGTGGGCCAGGGTGAAGGCCAGGCTGAAGGTGTCGTTGTCGATGTAGCCGGCCTTGCGGTCGCCGGTGTCGCGGGTGCGGTAGCCGTTGAAGGCGGTGCGCAGCGACAGGGTCTCGCGGTCGCCCAGGTCGTGGGCCACGCTCAGGTAGTACTGGTCCCAGACATCCTCGAAGCGGCCGGCGTAGAAGGCGACCTCGAGGTTATCCAGCGGCTTGTAGTTGCCGCCGAGGTAATGCATGTGATCGCCCGTGACCTCGCGGGTGCCGTATTCGGTGGTGAAGGCTTCGTCACCGGCGCCGGTACGCGGGCTCGCGCGGCGGAAGCTGCCGGCCTGCAGGGCGAGGCCGTCGAATTCCTCGCTGGTCACGGCGTAGCCGGTGAAGCTGGAAGGCAGGGCGCGGTTGTCGATGTAGCTGAGCACCGGGGTGTCCACCAGGAAGCGGCCGGCCTTGAACTCGGTGTTGGAGGCGCGCAGGCGCACGTTGGCGACGCCGAGCTTGGACCACTCCTCGTGGCCGTGGCCGTTGCTGTCGGCCAGGGTGCGGTTGCCGCCACCGCCGATGCGGCCCTTGCCGCGTTCCAGGTTGATGGCGTTGAAGGCCGCCACGTCCAGGCCGAAGCCGATGGTGCCTTCGGTGTAGCCGGAGCTGTATTTCAGCTGGGTGCCCTGCACCCAGGCGCGGCGGCTGTGGGTGCGCTGCGGGCCGTCATCCTTGGGGATGGTGAAGCCGAAGCCGTCCTTCATCTGCTCGCGGGCGGCGAAGTTGCGGGTGGTCAGGGTCAGGCTCTGGCCTTCGAGGAAGCCGGTGGCGCCGGCCTGGCCCTTCACCGGTTTCTCCACCGACGGGATGTTCTGCACCTGGGCGGCGTAGCTGGGGTTCTCGGGCACCGGCGGGACCTTTTCCTCTTCGGCGGCGAAGAGGTGTGCGCTGGCAGCCATCAGTGCCAATCCCAGGGTTGCTCGTTGGAAGGGGGTGGATTTCATCACGTGTGCTCCTTTTTTGTTATCGCTTCTTCATCGAAACAAGGAACGCTCATGCGGACTGCCGCCGACGCCGGGCAAGCCGGTGCCGACGCGCGCAAGCGCTGCATCCTTGCGAACTCGTTGGGGCAGGTATGAAAGAGGCCTCCTCCGATCTGGCGTCGGATGGAGATGGGGTTCACGGAGTGGCCCGGAACGGGCCGCGAAAGCCGGCGGGCGTGGGGCCCGCCGGGTTCGTCAGGTGCGGCTAGGGCGCATTGGAAACGCCATAGAAGGAGTTGGTGGAGAAGGGGCTGATCTTGAAGCCCTGCACGCTCTTGCTCATGGGCTGGTAGACGGTGGAGTGGGCGATCGGGGCGATCGGCACTTCACGTTGCAGCAACTGCTGGGCCTGCTTGTACAGCTCGGTGCGCTGGGCCTGGTCGGTGACGTTCTTGGCCTGCTTGACCAGCTTGTCGTAGTCCTGGTCGCACCACTTGGAGAAGTTGTTGCCGTTGATCGAGTCGCAGCCGTAGAGGGTGCCGAGCCAGTTGTCCGGGTCACCGTTGTCGCCGGTCCAGCCGATCAGCATGGCGTCGTGCTCGCCGGCGTGGGCGCGCTTGATGTACTCGCCCCATTCGTAGCTGACGATGCGCGCCTTGATGCCGACCTTGGCCCAGTCGGCCTGGAGCATCTCGGCCATCAGCCGTGCGTTGGGGTTGTAGGGGCGCTGCACGGGCATGGCCCAGAGGGTGATCTCGGTGCCTTCCTTGACGCCGGCGGCCTTGAGCAGCTCGCGGGCCTTCTCGGGGTTGTACTCGCTGCCCTTGATGGTCTCGTCGTAGGACCACTGGGTGGGCGGCATGGCGTTGACCGCCAGCTGGCCGGCGCCCTGGTAGACGGCGTCGATGATGGCGGGCTTGTTCACTGCCATGTCCAGCGCGCGACGCACCTCGACCTTGTCGAAGGGCGCGTGGGTGACGTTGTAGGCGATGTAGCCGAGGTTGAAGCCGGGGTTCGACGGCACCTGCAGCTTGGCGTTCTGCTTCAGCGACTCGAGGTCGGCGGGGCGCGGGTTGAGGGTGATCTGGCACTCGCCGGCCTTGAGCTTCTGCGCGCGGACGGAGGCGTCGGTATTGATGGAGAAGATCAGGTTGTCGATCTTCACCTCGCCCGGCTGCCAGTAGTCCTTGTTGCCGGCGAAGCGGATCTGCGCGTCCTTCTGGTAGCGCTTGAACACGAAGGGGCCGGTGCCGATGGGCTTCTGGTTCAGCTCGGCGGCCTTGCCGGCCTTGAGCAACTGGTCGGCGTATTCGGCCGAATGCACCACGGCGAAGGGCATCGCCAGGTTCTGGATGAAGGCCGCGTCGACGCTGTTGAGGGTGAAGCGCACGGTGTGCGCGTCGACCTTCTCGACCTTGGCGATGTTCTTGTCCAGGCCCATGTCGGTGAAGTAGGGGAACTCGCTGGGGTACGCCTTACGGAACGGGTGCTCCTTGTCGATCATGCGCTGGAAGGTGAAGAGCACGTCGTCGGCGTCGAACTCGCGGGTGGGCTTGAAGTAGTCGGTGCTGTGGAACTTCACGCCCTGGCGCAGGTGGAAGGTGTAGCTGAGGTTGTCCGGGGAGATGTCCCACTTCTCGGCGAGGGCGGGGACGGCCTGGGTGCTGCCTCGTTCGAACTGCACCAGGCGGTTGAACAGGGTTTCGGACGCCGCGTCGAAATCGGTGCCGGTGGTGTACTGGCCGGGGTCGAAGCCCGCCGGGCTGCCTTCGGAGCAGAACACCAGGTTGCTGGCGGCGGAAACGAATGGGGAACCGAGAAGCAGGCCTGCGGCGAGCAGGGCCTGGATGGGGGTGTTCTTGCGCATGCAAACCTCAATTTGTTCTTTTTCTGAGGGCGTCACGTGCGTCGCGGCCTTTTGGACCGAGCACATGGATCGGTACACCCCGCTGCATTCCGGTTCCCTGGTCGGGTGAGCCGGCCCTTTGCAGCGGTAAGGGCGTTGCCATGGGTCCATCCCCGGCAATCAGCCGAGGCCGAAATTAAGTCATGCTGAAATTTCGGTCAATAGAAATTAAGCGAGACTAACATTGGCGCGTCACAGGGCTGTGCATTCAGGCTGGCAGGCGGTGGCGGGAGGGCTCAGGAAGCGCTGTGATCGTCGAACAGCGGCATGGTGGTGACGGTCAGGACCTCGGCCATCTCGCTGCCGGCATTGGCCAGGCAGTGGGTCTTGCCTGCATCGAAGTGCACCGAATCGCCGGCGCTCAGAGGATATTGCCGACCCTCGATCGTGTAGATGATCTGCCCGGAAAGCACGTAGGCGAACTCCGAGCCCTCGTGGGCGATGAGTTCCGACTGGTAGCCCACCGGCATGTTCATCTTCACCGCGTTGAGCAGGTTGCCGGGGAACGAGGTGGACAGGCGCTCGTAGGCCAGCGGCTGGCCCTCGATGGTGTAGCGCACGCGCTCGCCCTGGTGCGAGTCGGGCTGCGGCTGCGGCGGTTGGTCGAACAGCACGTTGAGCGGGACATTGAGGGATTTGGCGATGTTCGCCAGCGACGAGATCGACACGCCAGTGAGATTGCGCTCCGCCTGGGAGAGGAAACTGGCGGTGAGGCCGGACTCGCTCGCGACCTCGTTCAGGGTCTTCTTGGCGGCGCGTCTGTAACGGCGCAAGCGTTCTCCGATGCGATCTACGGACATGGCGAGGGCTCTTGTTGGAAGGCGGCCAGTATAACGGCACGGGGCCCGCGTGAAAGCGTCGCTCGCTGCGGGCTGATTTTAAGTGGGACTGAAAATTTGTTTTGACCTCTATTTAAGCCTCACTTAAATTTCGCCGCAATTGTCGGACAAAGAGGTTCCAGTGATGACCAGGGGTGTAGGCGGCAGTACGCCGGAACAGGCGCTCGCCGGATTGCGTGACATGACCGCCGGGAGCGGCCCCATCGAACTGGCCGAATACAGGGCCCGGATCGATCGCGCCCAGGCCTTGATGCAGGCGCAGGGCATCGCCGCCCTGTACCTCAACGCGGGCAGCAACCTTCGCTATTTCACCGGCGTGCAGTGGCACCCGAGCGAACGCCTGGTGGGCGCGCTGCTGCCGGCCAGCGGCGAGCTGGAATACATCGCTCCGGCCTTCGAGGAAGGCACGGTGCGCGACTCCCAGGTGGTCCCGGGCGTGATCCGCACCTGGCAGGAACACGAGAACCCCTATCGCCTGCTGCTGGACAGGCTCGCCGGCTTGAAGCTCGCCAGCGACGCCCGGGTGGCGCTGTGCCCGAGCCTGCCGTTCTTCATGTTCGACGGCATCCGCCGCGGGGGCAGCGGCTACGACTTCATCGACGGCGCCCGGGTGACCGGCCACTGCCGCCAGCGCAAGTCCGCCGCCGAGATCGCCCTGATGCAACGGGCCAAGGACATGACCCTGGAGGTGCACAAGGCCGCTGCCAGCATCCTGCGCGCCGGCATCAGCACCACCGAGGTCGAGGAGTTCATCCACCAGGCGCACCGTCGCGTCGGTGCCACGGGTTCCTACTTCTGCATCGTGCTGTTCGGCCCCGCCAGCGCCTTCCCCCACGGCGTGCGCGAGCCGCAGGTGCTCAAGGACGGCGACATGGTGCTGGTCGACACCGGCTGCAAGCTCCACGGCTACATCTCCGACATCACCCGCAGCTATGTCTTCGGCACTCCCAGCGAACGCCAGCGCACCCTCTGGAACTTCGAAAAGGCCGCGCAGTTGGAGGCCTTCGAAGCCGCCCGGCTCGGCGCCCCCTGCGAATCGGTGGACGCCGCCGCCCGCCGCTCCCTGGAAGCCAATGGCCTGGGCCCGGACTACCAGCTCCCCGGCCTGCCGCACCGCACCGGCCACGGCATCGGCCTGGACATCCACGAAGGCCCCTACCTGGTACGCGGCGACGCCACGCCCCTGGAGCCGGGGATGTGCTTCTCCAACGAACCGATGATCTGCGTGCCCGGCGAATTCGGCATCCGCCTGGAAGACCACTTCTACATGGCCGAAGACGGCCCGCGCTGGTTCACCCAGCCCAGCCACTCCATCGACGATCCGTTCGGGTTGGGGTGATCCAATCAAGAAGCCTGCCCGGTAGGGCAGGCTTCTTTTCTTCTCGCTATTGGTTGTTTGGTGGTCAGGGTATTGGCTACTTACCTGGCAACTGCGCCAACTCTGCCAGTTTGCAGAAGTCTTCATAGTTGTTGCGCGACAGATGGACCATCGCATCCATCAAGGCCCCTTCCCGGTATCGGCTGAGGTAGGAGTCGTCGCCGCCGTCGCGCAAATAGGCGAAATCCAGGGGCAACTCTGAGATTACTTGGGTCGTGTGCAGTCGCGTATCGAGGTGGTCGCCCAGCTGTTGGACGTGCAGCTGTTCATGATTTATCGCCTCATGCTGATACCCCCTTTATGGGAGTCACAAATAGATAGCTATGAGCCCTGCGATAGGTTAGGGAAGTGCTCATGGTGAAATGTATTCATACTTTGAAATCACATTTCCATTGGCGTCAAAGCCGACTGTCCAGAATTTGGGAAGTATTAGCGCGTTATATTGCATCTCGAAGCTGCATTTCGTCTCCGCTATGGGAGACCCTTCCCATGTGGGGGTGTCTCGGCATCCTGTGCGACGAATGGTGGGTTTTCCGTAGATAGAGAGAATTTCTTGTTCAGACATTCCTTTGGCTACCTTTCGGAAATTTTCACCTTGTGCCTCATTGTTAATGACGATCCAAGCTGTCAGGAGGATTAGGATTATTATTGCTAGAGCTATTATTTTTTTCATTCTATCTTGGCTCGAATTGATCAAGTTCGGCGGGTATGTATTGGGTGTCGCGTGGAACAGATACTTCTATTGCGCCGTTTGATATTGCTCTATAACCCGCGCTGCCGGGTTGGCTGGGTAGAATTACTAAAGGCAGGCCAGTAGCCATGTCGACTTCATAAGGGTAAGGGATGCCTGCGGCTGATAGTGCAGCGTTGGATCTTGTAGAGCAGTTATCTGCATATGCGATACTTGCAAAGTCGCCAGGTAGTTTAGTATCGCTGTGTGAGTTTAGGTAATTTAGTGCTGCTGTATCTTGCTCTGGTGTTGTTTTTACTATGTAGATTTTAGAGTTGCGCCTTGGTGACTCTCTAAGTGCGTACTCTTTTAGGCTTGATCCAGCAGCAGTTGTGTTGCCGAAGCTGTATACCCCGGCGCCTGTGATGGCTATAGCGGTATGCCCTATTGGGTTTCCATCGGTTGCGCCATTCTCAATTACTGCGATATCTAGCCCCTTAGGGTCAATAAACCTTAAAACACTACCTCGGACATAGGTGTAAGTGTTCTTGCCGCCTAACAACCCAATCGGATCACTCTCCACATACCGCCCGGTCTCCGGATCGTAGTCCCTGAAGTAGTTGTAGTAGAGCGCGCTGTGCGCATCGGCGATTTGCCCGGGGAAGCGCAGGATCACATCGATATTGCCGCCATAAGTGTTGGGCTGCCCCACACCGAATGCATCGCTTTGCCAGCCCCACACCAGGCTTCCACCTTGGTTGGTAGCCAGGCGCGGGGTGTTGAGGTGGTCGCTGTGCAGGTAGGTGAGGGTGGTGCTGGCGATGGCGGTGCCGGCAGCGTCGTAGGTCAGGTCGATCTGGGCGATGGGCAGGCTGTCGAGCCAGACGTAGTAGCTGGCTTTGCTCTTCTTGCCGCTGCTGGTGTAACGCACCTGGCCGAGCACCTGGCCGTCGGGGCCGTAGAGGTAGGTGTAGGGCGTGTGGGCGGTGCCTTGCAGCACGTCTTTGAGCACGCGCTGGCCGAGGGCGTTGTAGGCGTAGCTGGCGATGGGGGTACCGGCGTCATCGGTGACGGCGTTGAGGCGGCCCTGGTCGTCGTAGGTGTAGCGGCGGCTCTGGCTGTAGCGGGTGTAGTTGCCGGCGGCGTCGGCTTCGACGGCGTAGCTGGTGCTGCGCTGGCTGAGGCGGTTGCTGTCGGGGGCGTAGTGCAGGGTCTGCTTGGCGGTCTGCGCTTCGGTGCCGTTGCTGGTGGCGTAGGTGGTGCGCGAGCTGCGGTTGCCGGTGGCGTCGTAGGCATAGGCCTTGCGGCTGGCGGCGGCCTTTTCCTCGGTCAGGCGGTCGAGGGCGTCGTACTGGTAGTCGAGGCTGCCGAACAGGCTGTGGGCGTGGGCGGTGATGTTGCCGTTGGCGTCATGGCTGTAGGTGCTCTGCCAGTTGCCGACCTGCTGGGCGGTGAGCTGGTAGTCCTGGTCGTAGGTGCGGCTGAGGACGATGCCGTTGTTCCAGGTGAGGCTCTTGAGCGGCCCGAAGGGGGCGTAGCCGATGTTGCTGGCGAGGCTGGTGGGCGTGGCGCTGCCTACCGCGAAACCGACCTGGCTGACCTGGCCGGCGGCGTTGCGGCTGTAGTGGATGCTGAAGCCGGCCGGGTAGTCGATGCGGATGAGGTTGTTGGCGGCGTCGTAGGCGTAGCCGAGGGTGTCGTACTGATCGCTCCCCAATACCGCCACGGAGCGCAGTTGCTCGATGAGGTTGCCGCGCTCGTCGTACTTGTAGCCGAGCACGCCGCTGGCGTCCTGCACGGCGGTGAGGCGGCCCACCCCTTTGTTGCCGTTGGCGGTCATGTCGTAGTGGTACTGGACGTTGAGCGCGGGGGTGGCGGGGTACTGGCGGCCGGTGAGGCGGTCGAGGGCGTCGTAGCTGTAGGTGGCGACGATGCCGCGGGCGTCGGTCTTGCGGATGACGTTGCCGGCGGCATCGTGCACGTAGGTGGTGGTGCCGGTGTCGGGGCTGATGAGTTGGGTGAGGTTGCCGAGGCCGTCGTATTCGTAGCGGGTGGTGACGCCGCGTGGGTCGACAACCTGGGTGAGGTTGTCCTGGGCGTCGTAGCCGAGGCGGGTGACCTTGCTCAGCGGATCGGTGCTGGAGACCAGGCGATCGAGGGCGTCATAGGCTTGGGTGTGGCTGAACTGGCGCGGGTTGGTGTCGGTGGTGGGGTTGTCGTTGAGGTCGTACTGCCGGCTGTGGGTCTGGCCACCGGCGCCGACCGAGCGCAGCAGGCGGCCGAGCTCGTCGTACACCCATTGTTGCTGCTGGGTGAGGTTGTTGGAGGCGTCCTTGATGCGCTGGGCGGTGCGGTTGCCCATGGCGTCGAGGTCGAACTCGACCTGCTCGCCGAGGTTGTTGGTGATCCTGGTCAGGCGCCGGGCATCGTCCCAGGTGTAGGCGAGCCAACTGCCGTCGCCCCGGGTGACCTTGGTGATCTGGCCAATGGCATCGTGCTCGAAGGCGGTGGTGCCGCCGGCAACGCTGACCGAGGCAAGCCAGCCCTGCGGGGTGTAGGTGAGGGCAGTGGTGACGCCGTTGGGGTCGA
>BATO01000036.1 GCA_000474255.1 Aquipseudomonas alcaligenes MRY13-0052 | reverse complement strand
CTGCTAAACCGGCCGCCAAGCCCGCTCGCCAAGGCCCCGGTGAAAGCCGCTGCAAAACCCGCAGCCGCCAAGCCCGCCGCTCGCCGCTAAACCGGCTGCTGCCAAGCCTGCCGCCAAACCCGTCGCTGCCAAACCGGCTGCTGCGAAGCCGGCTGCCAAACCCGCTGCCAAGCCGGCACCCAAGGCCGCTGCCAAGCCTGCTGCGAAAGCGCCGGTCAAGGCGGCTGCCAAGCCCGCCGCTCCGGTGAGCGCTCCGGCTGCCAAGCCTGCTGCACCGGCTCCGGCCGCCGCCCCCGCTGCTCCGGCGCCGTCGACCGCCAATGGCGCGGCCGCACCGACCACGCCGTCGGCTTAAGCCTCGATAGCCGCGGCGCGCAGCGATTGCAGCGCGTCGCGGTCTTCCCTCGCCGTTCCGGCGAGCACGTCCAGCCAGCTCCAATCCTGCCCATTGGCTTCCGGCCAGGGCGCAGCGATCTCTTCCAGACGCGCCAGCAGGCGTCGCTCTGCGTCCAGCTCCAAGCGCTTCACGCCGTCGCGCAGCTCGCACAATCCCGTATCCGTCCCCGCTGCTTCACGCCATGCCTGCCTGAGCCTGCGCAAGGGTTCCACCACATCCCGTTTCCAGGGGCCGGCGATGCCTTGCAGCTGTTCCGCGCAAACGGGGTCGTAGTGGACGCCGCGCCTTCCAAGCCAGGCTGCAGCCAGTAACAGGCACACATCGGCACCCTGTTCCTGCAGGCGCAGGCAGGCGTTTTCGACGCCCGGGCGGGCGTAGAGGTCGAGGGCGAAATTCCATAGATCGGGGGGCATGGCGCATACCGGGCGGTGGGGGAATGAAGCTGATAAACTCCGCCGCCATTATGATCCGACTCCAGAACCTCACACTACAGCGTGGTCCTCAGCGCCTGCTCGAAGGCGCCGAACTGACCCTGCACACCGGCCAGAAGGTCGGCCTCATCGGCGCCAACGGTGCCGGTAAATCCAGCCTCTTCGCCCTGCTGCGCGGCGAGCTCGGCCCTGACGCGGGCGACTGCTTCGTGCCGGCCGACTGGCGCATCGCGCACATGCGCCAGGAGGTGGACACCCTCGACCGCCTGGCGGTGGACTACGTCCTCGATGGCGACCTGCACCTGCGTCGCGTGCAGGCCGAGCTGGCCGTGGCCGAGGCGGGCCATGACGGCACCGCCATCGCCCGCCTGCACATCGAACTGGACAGCGCCGACGGCTACACGGCCGATGCCCGCGCGCGCAAGCTGCTGGCCGGCCTCGGCTTCACCAGCGAGCAGATGGACCGCCGCGTCGGCGACTTCTCCGGCGGCTGGCGGATGCGCCTCAACCTGGCCCAGGCGCTGATGTGCCCGTCCGAACTGCTGCTGCTCGACGAGCCCACCAACCACCTCGACCTCGACGCCATCCTCTGGCTCGAAGAGTGGCTCAAGGGTTACCCGGGCACCCTGCTGCTGATTTCCCACGACCGCGACTTCCTCGATGCGGTGGTGGATAACGTCGCTCATCTCGAGCAACAGAAGCTGACCCTTTACCGGGGCGGTTACTCGGCCTTCGAGCGCACCCGTGCCGAGCGCCTGGCGCAGCAGCAACAGGCCTACGAGAAACAGCAGGCCCAGCGTGCGCACATGGAGAAGTACATCGCCCGCTTCAAGGCCCAGGCCACCAAGGCCCGCCAGGCCCAGAGCCGGATCAAGGCCCTGGAGCGCCTGGAAGAGCTGGCGCCCGCCCATGTGGATTCGCCCTTCGACTTCGTCTTCCGCGAGGCCGACAAGATCTCCAGCCCACTGCTGGATGTCGCCGAAGGCCAGCTCGGCTATGGCGACAAGGTGGTGCTGCAGCAGGTCAAGCTGCAGCTCGTTCCCGGTGCGCGCATCGGCCTGCTCGGTCCCAACGGCGCGGGCAAGTCGACCCTGATCAAGACCCTTTCCGGTGAGCTGGCGCCTGTCGCCGGGCGCCTGTCCCGGGGCGAGAACCTCGCCATCGGCTACTTCGCCCAGCATCAGCTGGACTCCCTAGATCCCAAGGCCAGCCCGCTGCTGCACCTGCAGCGCCTGGCCCCGACCGAGCGCGAGCAGACCCTGCGCGACTTCCTCGGCGGCTTCGACTTCCGTGGCGACCGCTGCGACGAGCCGGTGCTGAATTTCTCCGGTGGCGAGAAGGCGCGCCTGGCCCTGGCGCTGATCGCCTGGCAGAAGCCCAACCTGCTGTTGCTCGACGAACCGACCAACCACCTGGACCTGGAAATGCGCCTGGCGCTGACCATGGCCCTGCAGGATTTCGCCGGCGCGGTGCTGGTGGTTTCCCACGATCGTCATTTGCTCAAGAGCACCACCGACGAATTCCTCCTGGTGGCGGACGGGCGCATCCAGCCCTTCGATGGCGACCTCGACGACTACGCCCGCTGGCTGGTGGACTACCGCGCCCGTCAGGCGCCGGTGAACAGCCCGGCCGGTGGCAGCGGTGCCGGCACCGACAAGCGTGCCCAGCGCCAGGCCGCTGCGGCGCTGCGCCAGCAACTGGCGCCGCACAAGCGCGAAGCCGAGAAGCTGGAGAAGGAACTGGGCACCCTGCACGAGAAACTCGCTGCCGTGGAAACCCGCCTGGGCGACGCCGGTGTCTACGAGGCCTCGCGCAAGGACGAGCTGCGCGACCTGCTCGCCGAGCAGGCGAAACTCAAGACCCGTGAGGCCGAGCTGGAAGAGAAATGGCTGGAGGCCCTCGAGCTTCTGGAAAACCTGCAGAGCCAGCTGGAGGCCAGTGACTGATGGAAGACCTGGTCCTGTTGACGGCCTGGAGCGAGCCGCTGATCCGTGCGGCGCAGGTGCTCCTGGTGCTGTTCCTCGCCTGGCTCGCGCAACGCGTTCTCACCCGTGGCATCACCCGCCTCGGCGCACGTTATCCACAGCTGCCCCAGGAGCTGCTGCTGCCCCTGCGCGGTCTGCTGCGCTGGCTGATCCTCGGCAGCGCCTTCATGTTGGTGCTGGAGCGCCTCGGCGTCTCGGCCGAAGTCCTGTGGGCGGCGCTGACCGGGTTCACCGCCGTCGCCGCAGTAGCGTTCTTCGCCATCTGGAGCGTGTTGTCCAACATGTTCTGCGCGGTGCTTATCTTCTCCCTCGGGCCGTTCCGCATGGGTGACGTGGTGGAGGTGGTGGAGAGCGCCGACAAGCCCGGTGTGAAGGGGCGCGTGGTGGCCATCAACCTCTTCTACACCACCCTGCAGGACCTCAGCGAGAACGCCGAAGGCGCGCTGGTGCAGGTGCCCAACAGCCTGTTCTTCCAGAAGGCGGTACGCCGCTGGCGCTGAGGCGCCGACCGGGGCTGTGCAGCGCAAGGCGCAGCGGGTAGTCTGCTGGCCCCCCCTTCCGTATTTCCGAGGACCACGCCATGGCCATGCACACCTGGCTCGCATTCCTGGTCGCCTGCTGGGTGATCAGCCTTTCCCCTGGCGCCGGCGCCATCGCCTCCATGTCCTCGGGGCTGCAGTACGGCTTCCTGCGCGGCTACTGGAACGCCATCGGCCTGCAACTGGGCCTGGCCCTGCAGATCGCCATCGTCGCCGCCGGCGTCGGTGCCATCCTCGCCACCTCGGCCCTGGCCTTCAGCGCGATCAAGTGGTTCGGCGTCGTCTACCTCGTGTACCTGGCCGTGCGCCAATGGCGTGCGCTGCCCAGCGATCTGGCCGCCGATTCCGCCGAGCGCCCCCTGGGCCGGCCGCTGACCATGGTGCTGCGCGGCTTCCTGGTGAACGTCAGCAACCCCAAGGCGATCGTCTTCATGCTCGCCGTGCTGCCGCAGTTCATCGATCCGCACGCGCCGCTGGTGCAGCAGTACCTGGTGATGGGCGCGACCATGATCACCGTCGACCTGATCGTCATGGCCGGCTACACCGGGCTCGCCGCCAAGGTCCTGCGGGTGCTGCGCTCGCCGCGCCAGCAGCGTTCCATGAACCGGGGCTTCGCCGTGCTCTTCGTCGGCGCCGCCGCGCTGCTGGCCACGGTGCGCCGCGTCCCGGCGTGACCCAGTCGATGGCCTGAACGTGACCCGGCGCCGCGACAGCGCGGTGCCTGGGCAATAGGCTGCCGGTCTTCCCACAAGGAGCATCGGCATGCCGCCATCCAACAGCCGGGACGGGGTCTACGGCGACTCGCCGGACCTCGCCATCGCACCCCTGCGTCACCCTCCGCTGGAGCAGGCCTTGAGCGCCGCCTGCAGCGAACTCGATATCCACGAAGCCTTTCTCGCCGCCCTGCGCGACCCCGCGCTCGGCCCGCAGCCGCGCTTGCTGCTGGGCGTTTCCGGCACCGATCTCGCCGGTCGCCGCCGCCTCGCCGCACTGGTCGCCGAGTTGCTGCCCGACGACCTCGAGCTCGATCTCATCGAACTGGACGACGACAGCCTGTCCCGCGCCTTGCGCGAGCGCTGCGAGGCGTTCTACCAGCGCTGAGCCCAGGTCGCGGCAAAAGAAAAGCGGCCCGCAGGCCGCTTGGTTCAATGCAGTATCTTCGCCGGCTCATCCGGTGGCAGCGCGCCGTAGCGGCCGTTGTCGGTGACCGCTGCCGGGCCGACGCCGAGCTGTTCCTGCAGCTGTCGCGCGACGTCTTCGCCGAGGGCCTTCGACACCTCGCGCACCACGCGCCCGCGGTTGGGGGTGACGCGCCTGTCGTTGCCCTTCACCAGCTTCACGTCCTGGGCTTCGCCCATGGCGGTGAACGCCGCCTTCACCTCGTGGGTGCGGGTGTCGATGAGGCTGAAGTCGGCCACCAGGGTCAGGCCCAGCACCGTGGAGTAGCTGTCGGTGTTGTCGATGGCGTTGACGTCCTGGCGGAAGTCGGCGTCCGAGACCGAGCCGAACAATACATAGTCCGCGCCCTGGAACTGGCCCTGGGCGATGCGCCCGATCACGTCGTGCAGGCCTTCGTTGTCGCTGGCGAAGGGGCGGCCCTGGATCAACTGGAAGGTGCCGGACTTGAGGATCTCGCCCTTGATGTCGCCGGTGAATTTGCGCAGCTCGCCGCGTTCGATGTAGCTGTAGGTACCTTCTTCTTCCGAGTAGCTGCTGGAGGCGCTGCCGGAGAAGCCGCTCACCTGCGAGGCGCTCTGGGCGTTCACCGTGTGGATGTACTCGCGGACGCGTTCCTCGTAGGCGAGGTCGGTCACCGCCACCTTGGGGGCCGCCTGGCTGGCGAATGCCAGGCTGGCGACGAACAGGCCGATCAATGCGCGCATATCAACGCTCCGTGGTCTTGCGGATTTCTTTCTCGTCCATCCACTCGGCCAGGCCGCTTTCGACGTCGACCAGTTGCAGGCTGAATTTGTAGAAGACGTCCTTGTAGTCACTGCTGCGCTTGACGATTGAGCTGATGGAGCCCTCCAGGCGGTACTTGGCGGCGATCATGTTGCCGGTCTTGGCCACGGTGGAGTTCTTGTACAGCCCGCTCTGGTTCTGCAGCTTCAGCTGGTCGACCTGGCTCTGCATGTCGGTGTTGTCGCTGGCGAAGCGGGCGGTGCCGGTCTTCATCAGCTGGGTCTTGATCGAGGTGGTGATCTCGCGGGTATCGATGTACTCGCTGGTCTTGTTCTTCACGTCGTAGACCTGGACCACCGGGCGACCCTGGAGCACGCCGGACTGGGCCAGGGAGCGGGTCATGGATTCGGCGATCATCTGCAGGTCGGTGGAGCCGAACTCGTTGGTGATCAGTTCGACGGCCTTGCTGTCGCCGTAGCTGATGTTGCCGCCACCGAGCACCGGCGACGGGTTGTTGGAGCAGCCGGCGGCGGCCAGGGCCAGGGCGGCGATGCAAGTGGTGCGGACAAGGCGCATGGGAATACTCGCTTTCTCGTGATCAGTCGGGGGTGTTCATTTCCAGGCGGAAGTCGGTCGCCTTGGGCACCGGCGCGATGGCCGGCAGGTAGGTGGTCTGGGTGCCGTAGATGGGCAGGGCCTTCCAGCTTTCCTCGTCGGCGACGGGGAAACCGTCGCTGTCCAGCCAGGCGAAGCGGTAGTAGAGGGTGCGGTTATGGCTGGAGGTGTTGGTCAGCTTCACCTTGACGGTGAGGAAGCCGTTCTCGCGGGCGACCCGCATGGTGTCCACTTCGATGTCTTCCACATCGCCCATGGGCGCCACCTTGCTGGAGGCGGTTTCGCGGCTGGAGCAGCCGGCGAGCAGGGCCAGGGCGAGCCCGGCGACGAGCAGCTTGCGCATGTGTGTTCCTTAGGGAGTCTGGTTGCTGGCCAGGGTACGGGGGCCAGGTAGGGTCGGGGTGACGGCGCCCTGGGCGTAGACCTGGCCGGCCACCATCCGCAGCGGGACCACCTGGTGGGGCCGATCGATCTTCAGGGTGAATTCGCGCACGCCATAGGCGGTGGGCAGGGCCAGGCGGTGTTCGCCCATGGCCAGGCGCACCCGCGCGACGCTGATGCTGCCGGGCAGGGTGCGCCAGGTGCGTTCGTCGGCCCCTTCGCTGGCCACCGACATGATGCCCACGGCCAGGCTGGCCAGGGGGTTGCCGTTGTCGTTGAGCTGCTTCTGCAGGGCGCCCCGGGTCACCGCGCGGATGGTGGTGCGGAGGATGATGCCGGGCATGTCGTCGCGCAGGGCACGGTGCGACATGGCGCGCAGGCTGCTGAGTTCGGTGAGGGCGGCGGGCGCGCCATCCACCTCGATGAAGCCCGGTGTCAGGGTGCTGGTGTCGTCGCGCAGCAGCGGGAAGGACAGGGTGCTGATGATCATCCCGGAGTCCAGAGGCACCGGCAGCGGGATGCGCAGCGAGTCGCGGGCCGGCGCCAGGCCGCTCTGCAGCACCAGCAGCACGTCGCTGCCGGCGTCTGCGGCGGGCGTGGCGTCCAGGTCCAGCAGGGCCTGTTCCAGCAGCGGGGTGCCGGGGCGCAGTTCGGCGGCCTGGCGGTAGCCGGGAGCGGCCAGGCCCTTCTCGCCCAGGGCCTCGTAGACGAAGCCGGCGAGGTAGTGGCTGAAGGCGCTCTGGTAGCTGTTCTTCAGGTTGACCACCTCGGGGGCGTCGAGGGAGGCCACCGGGTAGCCGCGCAGGTCTTCGAAGCGGGTGCTGATGCCCTGGCGCTCGGCTTCCTCTTCGCTGTCGAGGTACTGCTGGTCGCGCAGTTCGGCGATCAGCGCTTCGCGTTCGTGGGTCTTGCGGATCTCGGTGCGCGCGGCGTCGAAGTCGTTCAGCGCCAGGTCGTTGAGGGCCATCTGAGTGGTGAGCATCACCTTCTCGTAGTCGTAGCCCTGGTAGCGGCGGACCCGGTCGTTGGCCAGGTAGGCGCCGGCCTCGGCCAGGTAGCGGCCGGGGTCGGCCTTCATCGCCTCTTCCCACTGGAAGATGATGCCGTCGGCCTGGCGCCAGGCCTTCTGGCTGGCCGCCAGGTCACCCTTCGAGCGCAGCAGTTCGCCCTTCTCGAACCAGTAGAGAAGGTCCTTGTCGGCGCTGTCGTTGTTGGCTTCCAGCACGCCCAGTGCGGCATCGACTTCGCCGCGGGCGAGGTGCTGGCTGGTCTCGGTGAGTTCGTGTTCGTAGCTGCGGAAGGCCGAGCAGCCGGCAAGCTGCAGGGCGAAGCAGACCGCCAGGGCGGTAACGGCGCGGGATGCCATGTGTTCCTCGTCGAGTCCTTGATACTGCCAACCGTTTCCGGCTGATCCAGGCGTGCACTGGCATGTAGCGGCGTCCTGCCAATCCCCCGCGGGGCCTCCCTCGGGACCCGAAGGTGCGGGAAGGGCGGGCGATTATAGGGGGATTTCGGCGAAAATAGCTGGCGCAATGAGATCATTTTGACCTTGCCCAGGCTGCGGCATGGTGGCGCAGCGAGCGGGCCAGGGTGGCGGCTGGCATACTGCGCGCCCGCCACTTTTCCGGAGCCCAAGCCCATGCGTGTGTGGATCGACGCCGACGCCTGCCCCCGTGCCGCCAAGGACCAGGTCATCAAGTTCGCCCTCAAGCGCAAGTTCGAGGTGGTGCTGGTGGCCGGGCAGAGCCAGGTGAAACCGGCCTTCGCCTGCGTGCGCCTGGTGGTGGTGCCGAGCGGGCCGGATGCGGCGGACGATCACCTGGTGGAGCAGGCCGAGCCCGGTGACCTGGTGATCTGCAGCGATGTGCCGCTGGCCGATCGCCTGGTGAAGAAGGGGGTGGCGGCGCTCGACCCCCGTGGCCGGGAGTTCGACGAGCGCAACATGGGTGAGCGACTGGCGGTGCGCAACCTGTTCACCGACCTGCGCGACCAGGGGCAGATGGGCGGCGGCCAGGCGGCCTACAGCGAGAAGGACCGCCAGGCCTTCTCCAATTCGCTGGATCGGTTGCTCACACGCCTCAGCCGGGGCTGAGGCCGGAATCCCTCAGCCGCAGAGGTAGGTGCCGGTGCCGACCGCCACCAGGGTGCCGTCGTCGGCGTGCAGTTCCGAACGCACCACCGCGACCTTGTTGCCCGAGCGCAGCAACACCGCCGTGGCGGTGAAGGAGCGGCCCCGCCCCGGACGCAGGTAATCGATACGCAGGTCGATGGTGCCCAGCTTGGACAGGCGCTCCATGCGCTCACCCGTGGACAGGCCTTGATGCCGCTCGAAGGCGCCGATCAGCGCCATGGCGCCGCCGGTGACGTCCAGCAGCGAGGAGATGACCCCACCGTGAAGGATGCCGTGGACGAAGTTGCCTATCAGTTCGTCCTTCATCGGCAGGTGCATGGTCACCTGCTCCTGCGACAGCTCGCCCAGCTGGATGCCGAGCACCTGGTTGAAGGGGATGCGTTCGAAGAAGCGTCGGACCGCCTGTTGCAGTTCCGGGGTCAGGACGAATTCGTTGTCGCTCATGCTGCACCTGCATCTCGGTCGAAAAGGCGACGCTGACGCAGCGCGGGGCGCTTGAACAGGGGCGCGGCCCAAATGGCACGCGGATTGGCGGGAGCGGCTTGCAGAGGCGGGCGACCGGGGCCGCCCGCCTGCGCCGTCAATGGTCGGCGTGGGTCAGTTCCAGCACGCGGTCGACCAGCTTGTAGATGCCCGAGGCGGCTTCGCTGATGGACTGGGCGAGCATGTAGGCAGGGGTGGTGACCAGCTTGCGCGGCTTGTCCTCGACTATCTCGCTGACCACGCACTCGACGTGTTCGGCGCCCATCTTCTGCAGCGCGCTGGCGGTGTCGGCGTCGTCGCCGATGGTGCAGATCACGCCTTCGCCGTAGATCTTCGCAGCCATGGCCGGGGCGATGCAGATCAGTCCCACCGGCTTGCCGGCGGCGGCGAAGCCCTGGGCGGCGGCCAGCACGTCGGGCTGCACGCTGCAGTCGGCGCCGTTGATGGCGAAGTCGGAGAGGTTCTTCGCCACACCGAAACCGCCGGGGATGATCAGCGCATCGAAGTCCTCGGCCTTCAGCTCACGCACGTCCTTCACCGCGCCACGGGCGATGCGCGCGGATTCGGTGAGCACGTTGCGGCTCTCCGGCATCTCTTCGCCGGTGAGGTGGTTGATCACGTGGTGCTGGGCGATGTTGGGCGCGAAGCACTGTGCCTGTGCACCCCGTTGGTCCAGGCGCAGCAGGGTGATCACGCTTTCGTGGATCTCCGCGCCGTCGTACACGCCACAGCCGGAAAGGATCACAGCAACTTTTTTGTTCATAGCGTTCTCCGCTTCACTGGGCCGCCTTCAGGGTCTCCTGGAGGAATGCCTGGGCATGCTGGTGGGCATCCTTGGCCAGCCTGGGTTGGTAGGTATTCAGGTCGCTGCGCTGATCGAAAACATGGTCGGCTCCGCCATATTGCACCAGTTGCAGTTGTTCGAAATCGAGCGCGTCCATAGCTGATAGACACTGAAGGTGGTCAGTGATTCTGTCCTTGCCACCGAGAAACATCAGCACCGGCAGGTCACGTCCCTTGCCCTGGCGCAGGTGCGCGGGGAACCCGCAGTAAGGGTAGAAGGCGATGGCGCCGCGCACACCGTCCAGCGCCTGCTGGCCGATGCCGGGGAAACCGTGGCCGGCGGCGCCGTCGTAGGCCAGGGCGTCGAGGATGCTCCAGCCGCCGTGGGAGTAGCCGAGCAGGGCCATGCGCTGATGGTTCAGCTGGGGCATGGCGCGGGCCAGGTCGAGGGCGGCGTAGACGTCCAGGGCGCGTTCGTTGCCCCACAACTGCTTGCCGTCGCACACCGGGTGCCAGTCATCGATGCCCCGGGCGGCCAGGCTGTCGACGAACAGCAGGGCAAAGCCGTGGGGCAGCAGCCAGTCGCTGACGTTACGCACGAAGCCGGGGCTCTGCCCGCTGCAACCGTGGAACACCAGCACGGTGGGGAACGGGCCTTCACCCTCGGGGGTGAACAGGCTGACGTGGGGCGCGAGGCGGGTTTTCGCCGCCGCCAGGTCGTCGGCGGCCGGCAACAGCGCGGCGCGATAGGGATAGAGTCCCAGGAGGGCGGCTGCGGCGATCAGGATCAACAGGATGGAGAGCGTGCGTCTTGTGGTTATGCGCATGTGTCGTCATATGCCGGTTGGGCTGGCATGCGGCGCCAGGGGCTCCGGGGAGGCACGGGCGTAGCATCGAGCCTGGCAATCCTAGTCCCTTGATCGGCATAACGATACGGCTGACATCATGAATTACGTCCTCTACGCGGTCCCTTTCTTCTTCCTGCTGATCGGCATCGAGCTGTTGGCCGATCGTTGGCGCGGGGTGCGTACCTACCGCACCGCCGATGCCATCAACAGCCTCAGCGCCGGCGTGCTGTCCACCACCAGTGGGCTGCTGACCAAGGCGGTCGGGTTGCTCACCTACACCTATGCCTGGCAGCACCTGGCGCTGTTCGAGCTGCGCGCGGACAGCCCCTGGGTCTGGCTGTTCGCCTTCGTCTTCTACGACTTCTGCTACTACTGGAACCACCGCCTGGGCCATGAGCGCAACGTGCTCTGGGCCGCCCATTCGGTGCACCACCAGAGCGAGGAGTACAACCTCTCCACCGCCCTGCGCCAAACCAGCACCGGCTTCCTCTTCGGCTGGATCTTCTACCTGCCGATGGCGGTGGCCGGCGTGCCGCCGCTGGTGTTCCTGACCGTCGCCGCGCTGAACCTGCTCTATCAGTTCTGGGTGCACACCCGCCACGTGCCCAAGCTCGGCTGGTTCGAGTGGTTCTTCATCAGCCCGTCGAACCACCGCGTGCACCATGCGCAGAACGCGGTGTACATGGATCGCAACTACGGCGGCGTGTTCATCCTCTGGGATCGTCTGTTCGGCACCTTCCAGGAGGAGCTGGACGAGGAGCCGGTGGTGTTCGGCGTGACCACGCCCCTGGCCAGCTGGAACCCGCTCTGGGCCAACCTGCAGTTCTACTCGGTGCTGTGGCAGGACGCGGTGCGCGCCGAGTCCTGGTGGGATCGCCTGCGCATCTGGTTCATGCGCACCGGCTGGCGCCCCGAGGACGTGGCGCGCAAATACCCCCAGGCGAAGCCGGACCTGAGCCGCTTCGCCAAGTTCGAGGTGCCGCTGTCGGGCGGTCGCACCCTGTATGCGGCGTTGCAGTTCGTCGGTTATGTGGTGGGCGGCAGCTACCTGCTGGGCGCGGGCGAAGGCATGCCTCTGGGTGCCGTGCTGCTGGGCTGGGGCTGGATGGCGTTCGGCCTGTTCGTCATCGGGGCCTGGCTGGAAAACCGCCCCTGGGCACTGCGCCTGGAGCTGGCGCGGCTGGCGCTGAACCTGCCGGTGCTCTGGCTGGCGGCCGCCCTCGGCATGCTGCCGGCCAGCCCGTTGGCCTGGCTGGTGCTGGGTGTGCATGGTCTGGTCAGTGTGCTGGCGCTGGTCGCCCTGGGACGGCGGCAGGCAGCGCTGGTGGTCTGAAGCGGGGGTGTTCCCGGGCTGAGGCCCGGGTTACGGCTGCGGCGGTTGCTCGGCGTTCGCCTTGGCTTCGCGGCTGTTGCGCAGGCGGCGACGCAGCCAGAGCAGGCCGCCGATCACCACCAGCGCGCCAAGCACCATCAGCTCGTAGCGCTTGAGGTTGCCCAGCATGCCTTCGAGCACGGCACCGAAGTGGAAGGCGGCGAAGCCCAGAGCCAGGGCCCAGACGATGGCGCCGATACCGTTGAGGATCAGGTAGCGCAGCGGCGGGTAGCCCGACAGGCCGATGGCCACCGGCATCACGGTGCGCAGGCCGTAGACGAAGCGGAAGCTCAGCACCCAGATGTCGGGGTGGCGGCGGATGTGCTCCAGGGCCTTGTCGCCCATGGCCTGCCAGCGCGGGCGCTTGGCCAGGATCTGGCGGCCCTTCTGGCGGCCGAGGTAGTACCACAGCTGGTCGCCGGCATAGCTGCCGAAGAACGCCGTCATCACCACCAGGTTGATATCCATGTAGCCGCGGAACGCGAGAAAACCGGCCAGGACCAGGATGGTCTCGCCCTCGAAGAAGGTGCCGAGGAAGAGGGCGAAATAGCCGAAGTCCTGGAGAAATTGTTGCAGCATCAGTTTGGCAGCGCGGCAAAAATGAACGCGAAGCCTAACCGGGTTGAACGCGCGGGAAAAGCTCTAAAGGGTGGCGAACCGCCAGTCGAGGGTCGACTGGTTCACGGCCAGCCCTAGTGGGGCCTCGGAAATTTCCTTTAACGCGACAGAGCGTCGCTGTCACGCATTGTTACCATTCGGTCATAATTGCCGCTTATAAATGTCGCACTGTGTCCTCCTTTGGACCCTGGAGTCTGTCGTGAGCTTTACCCCCGCCAATCGCCTGTTCCCCGCCACCCGCCTGCGCCGTAACCGCCGTGATGATTTCTCCCGCCGCCTGGTGCGTGAAAACACCCTGACCGTCGACGACCTGATCCTGCCGGTGTTCGTGCTGGACGGCGAGAACCGCCGCGAGGCGGTGCCGTCGATGCCGGGCGTCGAGCGCCTGTCCATCGACCTGCTGCTGGAAGCGGCGGCTGGCTGGGTGGCGCTGGGCATCCCCGCGCTGGCACTGTTCCCGGTGACCCCGCTGGAGAACAAGTCCCTCGACGGCGCCGAGGCCTGGAACCCCGAAGGCATCGCCCAGCGCGCCATCCGTGCCCTGCGCGAGCGCTTCCCGGAGCTGGGCGTGATCAGCGACGTGGCCCTGGACCCCTTCACCACCCATGGCCAGGACGGCATCCTCGACGCCGACGGCTATGTGCAGAACGACATCACCGTGGACGCCCTGGCCAAGCAGGCGCTGTCCCACGCCGCCGCCGGTGCCCAGGTGGTGGCGCCCTCGGACATGATGGACGGCCGCATCCAGGCGATCCGCGAGGCCCTGGAGCTGGCCGACTTCCCCAACGTGCGGATCATGGCCTACTCGGCCAAGTACGCCAGCGCCTACTACGGCCCCTTCCGCGATGCGGTGGGCTCCGCCGCCAACCTCGGCAAGGCCAACAAGGCCAGCTACCAGATGGACCCGGCCAACGGCGACGAGGCCCTGCACGAAGTGGCGGCAGACCTCGCCGAAGGCGCCGACATGGTCATGGTCAAGCCGGGCATGCCCTACCTAGACATCGTCTGGCGCGTGAAGGAAGCCTTCCGCGTACCGACCTTCGCCTACCAGGTCAGTGGCGAGTACGCCATGCACATGGCGGCCATCCAGAACGGCTGGCTGAGCGAGGCGGTCATACTCGAATCGCTGACCGCATTCAAACGTGCGGGCGCTGATGGCATCCTTACCTACTTCGCCGTGCGTGCCGCAGAAATGCTCAAAGCGGGAGCCTGACTCCCCAGCAGGAAACCAGATGAACACCGATGGTCTGAACCAAGCGTCGAACCCCGAACAAGAGCCCGTACCGGAGCAACCGGTCGCCGAGGCCCCCGCTCCGGCCCCCGCCGAAACGCCGCCGCCCGCCCCCGTGCCGGCGCCGGTGGTTCCGGGCCTGGATGACAGCAGCCTGTACATCCACCGGGAGCTGTCGCAGCTGCAGTTCAACATCCGTGTCCTGGAGCAGGCGCTCGACGAGTCCTACCCGCTGCTCGAGCGCCTGAAGTTCCTGCTGATCTTCTCCAGCAACCTGGACGAGTTCTTCGAGATCCGCGCCGCCGGGCTGAAGAAGCAGATCACCTTCGCCCGCGAGCAGGCCGGTGCCGACGGCCTGTTGCCGCACCAGGCCCTGGCGCGCATCAGCGAGCTGGTGCACGAGCAGGTGGCGCGGCAGTACAGCATCCTCAACGATGTGCTGCTGCCGGAGTTGGCCAAGCACCAGGTCAACTTCATCCGCCGTCGCTACTGGACGCCGAAGCTGAAGACCTGGGTGCGCCGTTACTTCCGCGATGAGATCGCGCCGATCATCAGCCCCATCGGCCTCGACCCGACGCACCCCTTCCCGCTGCTGGTGAACAAGAGCCTCAACTTCATCGTCGAGCTGGAGGGCGTCGATGCCTTCGGCCGCGACTCCGGCCTGGCGATCATCCCGGCGCCGCGCCTGCTGCCGCGGGTGATCCGCGTGCCGGAAGACATCAGCGGCCCCGGCGACAACTTCGTGTTCCTGTCGTCGATGATCCACGCCCATGCCGACGACCTGTTCCCCGGCATGAAGGTCAAGGGCTGCTACCAGTTCCGCCTGACCCGTAACGCCGACCTCTCGGTGGACACCGAGGACGTCGAGGACCTGGCCCGCGCCCTGCGTGGCGAGCTGTTCTCGCGCCGCTACGGCGATGCGGTACGCCTGGAGGTGGCCGACACCTGCCCGAAACACCTGTCCGACTACCTGCTCAAGCAGTTCGGCCTGGCGGAGAGCGAGCTGTACCAGGTCAACGGCCCGGTCAACCTGACCCGCCTGTTCAGCATCACCGGCCTCGACAGCCACCCCGAGCTGCAGCACCCCACCTTCACCCCGGTGATCCCCAAGCTGCTGCAGAAGGCCGAGAACCTGTTCAGCGTGGTGGGCAAGCAGGACATCCTGCTGCTGCACCCCTTCGAGTCCTTCACCCCGGTGGTGGACTTCCTGCGCCAGGCCGCCAAGGACCCCAACGTCCTGGCCATCAAGCAGACCCTGTACCGCGCCGGTGCCAACTCGGAGATCGTCGACGCCCTGGTGGAAGCGGCGCGCAACGGCAAGGAGGTCACCGCGGTGATCGAGCTGCGTGCGCGCTTCGACGAGGAATCCAACCTGCAGCTGGCCAGCCGCCTGCAGGCTGCCGGCGCCGTGGTGATCTACGGCGTGGTCGGCTTCAAGACCCACGCCAAGATGATGCTCATCCTGCGGCGCGAGGACGGCGAGCTGCGCCGCTACGCCCACCTGGGCACCGGCAACTACCACGCCGGCAACGCGCGCCTGTACACCGACTACAGCATGCTCACCGCCGACGATGCGCTCTGCGAGGACCTGCACAAGCTGTTCAACCAGCTCATCGGCATGGGCAAGACCCTGCGCATGAAGAAGCTGCTGCACGCGCCCTTCACCCTGAAGAAGTCGCTGCTGGACATGATCGCCAAGGAGGCCCAGCACGCCGTCGAAGGCAAGCCGGCGCACATCATGGCCAAGGTCAACTCGCTGACCGACCCGAAGATCATCCGCGCGCTGTACAAGGCCAGCCAGAGTGGCGTGAAGATCGACCTGGTGGTGCGTGGCATGTGCTGCCTGCGCCCGGGCATCCCCGGCGTTTCGCACAACATCCAGGTGCGCTCGATCATCGGCCGCTTCCTCGAGCACAGCCGCATCTACTACTTCCTCAACGAAGGCGACGAGTTGCTCTACCTCTCCAGCGCCGACTGGATGGAGCGTAACCTCGACATGCGAGTGGAGACCTGCTTCCCGGTGGAGGGCAAGAAGCTCATCACCCGGGTCAAGAAGGAGCTGGAAACCTACCTCGCCGACAACACCCACAGCTGGGCGCTGCAGGCCGACGGCCGCTACCTGCGCAACAGCCCCAGCGGCAACCAGAACCCGCGCAGCGCCCAGGCCATCCTGCTGGACAAACTGCTCAACCCGCCGATCAGCGCTCGCTGATCGGTCGCGGGGCGGCGTGCTGCCGACAAAACCGCCGCAATGAAAAACGGGGCCCTGGGGCCCCGTTTTCATGTTCGCTCGTAGCGTTGTACTTCAGCTCACCTGCAGGCTGAAGTCGATGCGCTTGAGCCATTCGGCTTCCTGCTCGAAGTCGGCCTGGGTCAGCGGGTTGGCCGCCAGCCAGTCGTCGGGGAACTGCACGGCGAGGCTCTGCGGGCCGACCTTCAGCTGCACCGCCGGGGTCTCGTGGCTGGTGCGGATGTGGTGGAAGAGAATGGCGAAGCGCAGCAGCACGCAAAGGCGGATCAGCTTGACGCCTTCGTCGCCGAACTCGGCGAACTTGTCCTTGGGGATGTTGCGGCGGTGGCCGCGAACCAGCAGCGCGAGCATCTGCTGATCCTGGCGGGAGAAGCCCGGCAGGTCGGAGTGCTCGATCAGGTAGGCACCGTGCTTGTGGTACTGGTAGTGGGCGATGTCCATGCCGATCTCGTGGACGCGGGCGCCCCAGACCAGCAGGTCGCGGTGCCACTCGTCATCCAGTTGCCAGTCGTCGGCCACCTGCTCCAGGGCCTCCAGGGCCTTGGCTTCGACCCGGGCGGCTTGCTCGGTGTCGGCGTGGCAGCGCTCCATCAGCGCGCTGAGGGTGCGCTCGCGCACGTCCTCGTGGTGGTGGCGGCCCAGCAGGTCGTAGAGCACGCCTTCGCGCAGGGCGCCTTCGGAGTGGGTCATGTGCTTGAGTTCGAGGGCGTCGAAGATCGCTTCGAGAATCGCCAGCCCGGCCGGGAAGATGGCGCGGCGGTCGGGCTTGATGCCGTCGAGGTCGAGTTTCTCCACCTCGCCCAGCTTGAACAGTTTGCGCTTGAGCCAGGCCAGGCCTTCCGGGTTGACCTCGCCGCTGCCCATGCCCGCCGCCTGGATCGCCAGGCCGACGGCGCGGATGGTACCCGAGGCGCCCACCGCCTGCTGCCAGCCGAGGCGGCGCAGGCTGTATTCGATGCCCATCAGCTCCAGGCGCGCTGCGGTGTAGGCCTGGGCATAGCGGGCGGGGGTGATCTTGCCGTCGCGGAAGTAACGCTGGGTGTAGCTGACGCAGCCCATCTGCAGGCTTTCGCGCAGTTGGGATTCGAAGCGCTGGCCGATGATGAATTCGGTACTGCCACCGCCGATATCGGCCACCAGGCGCTTGCCGGGGGTGTCGGCGATGCTGTGGGACACGCCCAGGTAGATGAGGCGCGCTTCCTCGCGGCCGGAGATCACTTCCACCGGGTGGCCGAGAATGGCCTCGGCGCGGCGGATGAAGTCCGCGCGGTTGCGGGCCTCGCGCAGGGCGTTGGTGCCAACGACGCGCACGGCGCCTTCGGGCAGGCTGTTGGTCATCTGGGCGAAGCGACGCAGGCAGTCGAGGCCGCGTTGCATGGCCTCCTCGCTGAGCATGCGCTCGTCATCCAGGCCGGCGGCGAGCTGCACCTTGTCGCCGAGGCGCTCGAGGATGCGGATCTCCCCGTGATCGGCCTTGGCCAGGACCATGTGGAAGCTGTTGGAGCCCAGGTCGATGGCTGCGATCAGGGAAGGTGTTTCGGCGCGACGGGTCGAGGGCATGGTCTTGGTGTCTCGTTTCTGAACGGCGCCATCCTGCCACGATCGTCACGTTGCGCCAACGCGAGTCGTGGAACGCTCGTGCAAGGGAAAGGAAGGCGGCTGCGCAGAATGCCACGGTGAAGTTTCCGCTTCATGACGGCCGCCTCCTTACTATAGGCGGCGTGCAGGCATCGGCGCAGGGGCATTCGCGATGACTGCCGAGCGAGGCGATAAATGGCCGCGGCGGATTGACGCGGAACCAGTTATCCATCAGTTTTCCCGGGTGCATCCATAGAAAGGCTCAATTGCCAGCGGCTTTCGGTCCGGGAAAAGCCGGGCTATGATGGCCGCCAATTTCCGCATCCGAACCCACGGAGAACATCCATGAGCGAACTCATCTCCCACGTTAGCGACGCCAGCTTCGAGCAGGACGTGCTCAAGGCCGAAGGCGCTGTGCTGGTCGATTACTGGGCCGAGTGGTGTGGCCCGTGCAAGATGATCGCCCCCGTCCTCGACGAGATCGCCAAGGACTATCAGGGCAAGCTGAAGATCTGCAAACTGAACATCGACGAGAATCAGGACACCCCGCCGAAATACGGCGTACGCGGTATCCCGACCCTGATGCTGTTCAAGAACGGCAACGTCGAAGCGACCAAGGTCGGCGCCCTGTCGAAGTCCCAGCTGGCGGCCTTCCTCGACGCCAACATCTGAGCCTGGCCGGGTCTCCGGCGAGCCTTCGGACTGTTTCGAGAAACCCCGCACTTTGCGGGGTTTTTTGATGAATCGGCACTAGACTCCCCCGAATGCTGGTGTTAAATTCGGGTCCGCAACGCTATTCCGTTGCCCTTCGCAAGCCGCCGCCGACGCATTCCAACTCGAATAAGCACAGCGATCCTGTCGCATCTCTGCGGCGCGGCCTCTAAAGCTCAACGCTTTCCTTCCTATCATTTCTGATACTTACGTCATTCCTATGAATCTGACCGAACTCAAGCAAAAGCCGATTGCCGATCTGCTGGAAATGGCCGAACAGATGGGCCTCGAGAACATGGCCCGTTCGCGCAAGCAGGACGTGATCTTCGCCCTGCTGAAAAAGCACTCGAAAGGCGGCGAGGAAATCTCCGGTGACGGCGTGCTGGAGATTCTCCAGGACGGTTTTGGCTTCCTGCGCTCCGCAGACTCTTCCTACCTGGCCGGCCCGGACGACATCTACGTCTCGCCCAGCCAGATCCGCCGCTTCAACCTGCGCACCGGCGACACCATCATCGGCAAGATCCGCCCGCCGAAAGAAGGCGAGCGTTACTTCGCCCTGCTCAAGGTGGACTCGATCAACTTCGATCGTCCGGAAAACGCCAAGAACAAGATCCTGTTCGAGAACCTGACGCCCCTGTTCCCCAACGAGCGCCTGAAGATGGAGGCCGGCAACGGTTCCACCGAAGACCTCACCGGCCGCGTGATCGACCTCTGCGCGCCGATCGGCAAGGGCCAGCGCGGCCTGATCGTCGCCCCGCCGAAAGCGGGCAAGACCATCATGCTGCAGAACATCGCGGCCAACATCACCCGCAACAACCCCGAGTGCCACCTGATCGTCCTGCTGATCGACGAGCGCCCGGAAGAAGTGACCGAGATGCAGCGCACCGTGCGCGGCGAAGTGGTCGCCTCCACCTTCGATGAACCGCCGACCCGCCACGTGCAGGTTGCCGAGATGGTGATCGAAAAGGCCAAGCGCCTGGTCGAGCACAAGAAGGACGTGGTCATCCTGCTGGACTCCATCACCCGCCTGGCGCGTGCCTACAACACCGTGATCCCGAGCTCTGGCAAGGTGCTGACCGGTGGTGTCGACGCCCATGCCCTGGAGAAGCCCAAGCGCTTCTTCGGTGCCGCCCGTAACATCGAGGAAGGCGGTTCGCTGACCATCATCGCCACCGCGCTGGTCGAGACCGGCTCGAAGATGGACGAGGTGATCTACGAGGAATTCAAGGGCACCGGCAACATGGAGCTGCCGCTGGACCGCCGCATCGCCGAGAAGCGCGTGTTCCCCGCCATCAACATCAACAAGTCCGGTACCCGCCGCGAAGAGCTGCTGACTGCCGACGACGAGCTGCAGCGCATGTGGATCCTGCGCAAGCTGCTGCACCCGATGGACGAGATCGCCGCCATCGAGTTCCTGCTCGACAAGCTCAAGGACACCAAGACCAACGACGAATTCTTCATGTCCATGAAGCGCAAGTAACGTTTGGTTCGCAGCAAAAAGGCCGGGGAAACCCGGCCTTTGCGTTTGCGCGATTCGCGCGGCCTTCTGAATAACCCAGTTCGGCGCTAAACTTTGCGCCCCGACCTGCACGCCCCATGCGAGGCTCAAGCATGCAGTATCGCGATCTGCGCGACTTTATCCGTGGCCTGGAAGAGCGCGGCGAGCTGAAACGCATCGCCGCCCCGGTGTCCCCGGTGCTGGAGATGACCGAAATCTGCGACCGCACCCTGCGCAAGCAAGGCCCGGCGCTGCTCTTCGAGAAACCCACCGGCTTCGACATCCCCGTGCTCGGCAACCTGTTCGGCACGCCGCGCCGCGTGGCCCTCGGCATGGGCGCGGACGACGTCTCCGAACTGCGCGAGATCGGCAAGCTGCTGGCCTTCCTCAAGGAGCCCGAGCCGCCCAAGGGCCTCAAGGACGCCTGGTCCAAGCTGCCGATCTTCAAGAAGGTCATCAGCATGGCGCCCAAGGTGCTCAAGGATGCCCCCTGCCACGAGGTGATCGAGGAAGGCGACGACGTCGACCTCGGCAAGCTGCCCATCCAGCACTGCTGGCCGGGCGACGTGGCACCGCTGATCACCTGGGGCCTGACCATCACCCGTGGTCCCAACAAGGAACGGCAGAACCTCGGCATCTACCGCCAGCAGGTGATTGGCCGCAACAAGGTCATCATGCGCTGGCTCAGCCACCGTGGCGGTGCGCTGGACTACCGCGAGTGGTGCGAGAAGCACCCCGGCCAACCCTACCCGGTCTGCGTCGCCCTCGGTGCCGACCCGGCCACCATCCTCGGCGCGGTCACCCCGGTGCCGGACACCCTCTCCGAATACGCCTTCGCCGGCCTGCTGCGCGGGCACCGCACCGAACTGGTCAAGGCCATCGGCTCCGACCTGCAGGTGCCGGCCAGCGCCGAGATCGTCCTCGAAGGGGTGATCCACCCCGGCGAGATGGCCGATGAAGGCCCTTACGGCGACCACACCGGCTACTACAACGAGGTGGACCGCTTCCCGGTATTCACCGTCGAGCGCATCACCCGCCGTCGCGACCCGATCTACCACAGCACCTACACCGGCCGCCCGCCGGACGAGCCGGCCATCCTCGGCGTGGCGCTGAACGAAGTCTTCGTGCCGATCCTGCAGAAGCAGTTCCCCGAGATCACCGACTTCTACCTGCCCCCCGAAGGCTGCTCCTACCGCATGGCGGTGGTGACCATGAAGAAGCAGTACCCCGGCCACGCCAAGCGCGTGATGCTCGGTGTCTGGTCCTTCCTGCGACAGTTCATGTACACCAAGTTCGTCATCGTCACCGACGACGACATCAACGCCCGCGACTGGAACGACGTGATCTGGGCCATCACCACGCGCATGGACCCCAAGCGCGACACGGTGATGATCGACAACACGCCCATCGACTACCTCGACTTCGCCTCGCCGGTTTCCGGCCTGGGCTCGAAGATGGGCCTGGATGCCACCCACAAATGGCCG
Organism: Aquipseudomonas alcaligenes MRY13-0052; assembly: GCA_000474255.1. GTDB lineage: Bacteria > Pseudomonadota > Gammaproteobacteria > Pseudomonadales > Pseudomonadaceae > Metapseudomonas > Metapseudomonas solani. The sequence goes on along the minus strand of BATO01000036.1, from coordinate 34,078 downwards.
GGCGAAACCACCCGCGAGTGGGGTCGTGTCATCGTCAAGGACGAGGCGGTGACCCGTCGCGTGGACGAGCTCTGGTCCAGCCTGGGTATCGACTGATGCGGGTCACGCTGCAACCATCCGGCGCGGTGCTGGAGATCCAGGCCGGCGAGAACATCCTCGCCGGCGCCCGTCGTCTCGGCTACGAATGCCCGCAGAGCTGCCGCAACGGCAACTGCCACATCTGTGCCGCCCTGCTGGTGGAAGGCCGGGTGCGCCAGGCCGGCGCCGAACTCGACCACGGCGAACTCTTCACCTGCTTGGCCGAGCCCCTGGAAGATTGCGTGCTGCACTGGGATGGCGTGCTCGCCCCGGGCGAGCTGCCGCTGCGCAAGCTCAATTGCCAGGTCAGTGCCTGCATCGACGCCGGTGGCGACGTCTGGCGCGTGCGCCTGCGTGCTCCGGCTGGCAAGCCACCGCGCTACCACGCCGGGCAATACCTGCTGGTGGAGCGCGAGGATGGCGAATCCTCGGCCTTCTCCCTGGCCTCGGCGCCCAGCGAAGGGCGCGACATCGAACTGCACATCCTCGCCCGTGAGCCCAGCGCCCTGGCCCTGCTGGAGCAGTTGCAGCGCACCGGCATCGCCCGGGTCCAGCTGCCCTTCGGCGATACCCACCTTGCCGAGCTGCCCGACGGCCCCCTGGTGCTGATCGCTGCCGGCACCGGCATGGCGCAGATGCACAGCCTGATCGAGCACTGCCGCGCCACGGGTTTCCCCCACCCGGTTCACCTGTATTGGGGCGCGCGGCGGCCGGAGGACTTCTACGAACTGCCGCACTGGGCGGACTGGCAAAGCCTGGCCAACCTCACCCTGCACCAGGTGGTCAGCGACCAATGTGGCTGGCAAGGCCGTTGCGGAATGCTGCACGAAGCGGTGAGCGAGGACTTCCCCGACCTCAAGCCGCTGCACGTCTACGCCAGCGGCTCGCCCGCCATGGTCTACGGCACCCTCGACGCCCTGGTGGCGGCGGGGATGGACCCCCACCAGATGCGCGCTGACGTCTTCGCCTACGCCCCCAGGGCATGATCCCCACCCCAGCCACCCTCGCGAGGGCCTGCGCACTTCTGGCGGTGGCCGATTTGACGTGCATTGCCTCCAGCGGGCCCGTCTCGGCCACGAACTGCCCGCTCTCGACGCGACGCCTGCCACGGCGTCCGCACCTATCCGCCTAGGACAGGTACGAAAACACCGCCTTTTTATGTACGGCCATACGCGCCCTGCCTATGATCCCGGCTGCCGGCAAAACTCCCTATCTCATCACTCGCGCGGCCGCTTCAGCGGTCCTGTTCGCCTGGGCTCGTGCCGCGCCGTGACTATCGAGGAACAGTTATGTCGAGCTTCCGATTGAACGCCCTTTCCCGAGCCACCCGCCTATGGAGTGCCAGCCTGGGTGCGGCCCTGCTCCTGCCGAGCGGCATGGCGCTGGCCGATGACAGCCAGCAAGGCACCGAATCAGTCATCCAGGGGCATTTCATCAACCTCCAGTTATCGAATGCCAGGGCGACCCTGTTCAGTGCCGCCGAGGCCGGAACCGAGCAACTGGAGCAGGAAACCGGGATGCGCGTGCGCAGCCTCACCCCGCGAGCCGGCGATGCATTCAAGAACCTGCAGGTCATGACCGGGCAGCTCGAGGGGCGCGCGCGCACTCTCAGCGCCCCCGGGGAAATGACGCTGGCCGCGCGGCCCGATGGCAGCTTCGTTGCGCTGCTGCCGGACGCCAACGCCATCATCCGCGGCGACGCCAGTGGCCAGCAGTCGATGATCCGCTTCGATCCGGGCGCTGCCTTCGCGCCGGATGGCGTCGACTACATCGCCGGTGATGACAGCGAGATGCCGGCCTTGAAGGAGTCGCGCAGCGGCCAGCGCACATTCCAGGTCAACCGCAACATCCAGGGCGAAACCGTGATCGACCTGTTGGCCGGTTTCTCGCAAAAGGCCGCGGACTACATCGGTGACCACGAGGCCTTTGCCCTGGCCCAGGTGGCCTCGGTCAACCGTGCACTGCGACAGTCCCAGGTACAGGGCGTGCGCCTGCGCCTGGTGGGCACCCAGGTGGTGGCCCAGGACGCTCCCATCACCGGCTCCAGCCTGAGTCAGGTGCGCAACGTCTTCGCCGAAGGCATGCGTCGCTACAGCCCGGACGTGGTCGCCAGCTTCGTCGTGGGTACTCCCGGCGTGGACACCGCCGTAGGCTGGGGCCATATGCCCGGGCGCTACACCATCAACTCCATCAAGTCGTCCACCGTGTTCCGCCACGAGCTGGGCCACAACATCGGCGGCGGCCACTGCTCCGATGGCAGGAGCTACACCTGGGGCTACCACAACGGCCGGGTCGGCACCATCCTCTGCGGCAACCATGTCGGCTACTTCTCCAACCCGGACGTCAAGGACAGCCGGGGCGTGCCGTTGGGCGACGCGGACACCGCCAACATGGCCCGGGTCTGGCGGGAAAGGGCGGCGCGGATGTCGGCCTACAGCCCTTCCGTCGTGCCCCTGGAAGAGGAACAGGGCACCTCGATCCTCAGCCAGAAGGTGAGCCTGAGCAGCAAACAGACGCGTTACTTCCCGGTGGACGTCCCCGAAGGCACCCGACGCCTGGTGTTCAGCGTGGTGGACGGCGAGCTCACCGAGAAGGCCGGCCAGGTCCAGTTGCTGCTCAAGCGCGGCGCCCAGCCCAGCGGCGCCAGCTTCGACTACCGCTCGGCGCGTAGCCACAACGTCTCCCTGGGGGTGAACGACCCGCAGCCGGGGCGCTGGTACCTGGCGATCAACACCGACAACCTCGCCACCCAGGACCAGGTGCTTGAGGTTCACGCCTATGGCCTGACCCAGGACAGCGCCCAGGGCCGCTACCTGAAATTCGTCGCCACCTCGGCGGTGGATGGCAAGGACACCGCCAGTGTCGCCGAGCTGCTGCTGGTGGATGCCAAGGGCAAGGCCCTGCCCCGCGAGAGCTGGACAATCCTGTCCACCAGCAGTGCGGTGCCTGGCGCGGCGGTCGGCAACCACGCGATTGATGGCAACCCCAACTCCTACTGGAGCACGGCCGCAGGTGCACGCTACCCCCATGAAATGGTGATCGACCTGGGTGCCGCTAGCCGCTTCTCGCAACTGCACTACCTGCCCCGCCAGGACGCGGGCCTTAGCGGCAACATCAAGGGCTATCAGGTCTACGGCAGCAGCAGCGTCAACGGCGGCTGGAACCTGCTGGCCGATGGCGAATTCAGCGCCGACAACGACGTCAAGGCCGCATCCCTCAAGCCGGTGAACGCCGGTCAGCCTCCGCTGGCGATGATCAGCGGCAAGACCGAAGCCCGTGCCGGGGACCGGATCGTCCTGGACGCCTCCGGCTCCAGTGATCCCCAGGGCAATGCCCTGAGCTTCGCCTGGGAGGCCTCGCCGCGCCTGGACTTCGACTACGACGGCGCGCGCATCGGCTTCACCGCGCCGGAACTGCAGGCGGACACCCGCTATCGCTTCACCCTGACCCTGAGCAACGGCAAGCAGAGCAGCACCCGGACCCACGAGGTGCTGGTCAAGGGCAAGGCCGCCAGCGCCAGTTGCAAGCCGGAATGGACCGTGAGGGGCACCTATGTCGGCAACGACACGGTGCAGTGGAAGGGGCGTCAGTATCAGGCCCGCTGGTGGACCTCCGGTGCCGAGCCGGGGCTGGCCAGCACCACCGGCCCGGACGGCGCCGGCAAGGCCTGGCGTGACCTGGGTTCCTGCCAGAGCGGCGGCGAGAAGCCGGTCGAGCCGCCGGTGGAAGAGGTCAAGCCGCCGGTAGCGGTGATTGGCGGTGCAAACGAGGCCAAGCCGGGCGAAACGGTCCACCTCAACGCCTCGGGGTCCAGCGATCCGGCCGGGCTGAAGCTCAGCTACAGCTGGAGCGTCAGCCCAAGCGTCGCGTTTGAGGCCGCAGGCACCCTGATGAAATTCGTCGCCCCGAAGGCCGACAAGGATGTCGTCTATGACGTCAGCCTGACCGTCAACAATGGCAAGCACAGCACAACCCGCGTGCATCAGGTCAGGGTGCCCGCCGAGAAGCCTGTGCAGGTCAAGCCGCCGCTGGCCAGCATCGCCGGCGCCAGCCAGGCCAGGGGCGGTGAAACAGTGACCCTGGACGCCACAGGCTCCAGCGATCCAGCCGGCCTGGCACTGAGCTACCAGTGGACCGTGACGCCCAGCGTCGCCTTCCAGGCCTCGGGATCGAAACTGAGCTTCGTCGCGCCCAGGAGCGACAAGGACATCAGCTACCGCTTCACCCTGAACCTGGGCAACGGCACCCATGTGGCCAGCCGTGACCACAGCGTGAGGGTGCTGGCGGACAAGGTGGAAACCCCGACCGGCTGCCAGGGTGCCTGGAGCCCCCAGGGAACCTACTGGACCAATGACAAGGTCAGCCACAACGGTCGCTTCTACGTCGCCCGCTGGTGGACCAAGGGCAACGAGCCCACTGCCGCCACCATCGGTGGCGAAGGCAGCGGCAAGGTCTGGCGGGATGCGGGCTCCTGCAACTGATGCGCTCCGCTGACCGGTAGCGCGCCGATCGGCGTGTGCTAACCGGTACTTCCGGGTCCCGGGTTGGCGACATCCATCGTTGTCGTCAGCCTGGGGCGCACCGAATCCGGCATAAGCCGGGCGGCCCGCAGGATAGGTAGAGCGAAGCGAAACCCATGCGGTAAGCCCGGGCAGGGTGCTCGCCGGGAAGGCTGCTTGATGGGTTTCGTACCTCTACCCATCCTACGGTCAACCGGCCGGGGATCACGCCAGCTCGGGGAATTCCGCGCGCAACTCGGCCGCGAGCCAGTCGAGGAACCACTGGATATCGGCGCTGGCCTGCTCGGTGGGCAGCAGCGCCTGGTAGCTCTCCAGCGGCGCCTGGCGCTGCACGGGGCGTACGAGGAGGCCGGCAGCCAGCTCCTGGCTCACCAGCACCTCGTTGGCCAGGGCGATGCCGTGGCCCTTCTCGGCCATGCTCAGGGCGTGGTCGTTGCTCACGTAGAGCACATCGGAACTGACCCGTACCTTGCAACCTACCGCGGCGAACCAGGCGTTCCACCATTCGCCGTCGTCCACGTGGATCAGCTTGTGCCGCGCCAGTTCGTCCGGTCCGGCGATGGGGCCGTGGGCGGCGAGGTAGTCCGGCGAGCACACCGGGAACACATTGGGTTGCAGCAGGGTGGCCTGGCACTGCGGGTACTGCCCGGGCATGCCGTAGACGATGCCCAGGTCGGCACCCTGGCCGTCCACGGCGGTGAAGGTGGGGTTGGGTTCGATGGCGATCTTCAGACCCGGCCGCAGCTGGCGCAGCGACTCCATGCGCGGCATCAGCCAGCGCTTGGCGAAGGCCGGCACGGCGAGGATGCGCAACCAGCGCGGGGCGTCGCTGGCCGCTACCTCGGCGCCGGCCTCGGCGATCTGCCGCAGCGCCCGCGACACCTTGGCGTGGTAGCGCCGCCCGGCCTCGGTGAGCACCACGCCACGCGGCGTGCGCTCCAGCAGCTGCACGCCCAGCCAGTCCTCCAGCAAGCGCACATGGCGGCCGATGGCCGGCTGGGTGACATGCAGCGCCCGTGACGCGGCAACGTAGCTGCCGAGGCGTGCGGCCGCTTCGAAGGCGCGCAGGGCGTTGAGCGGCGGCAGGCGTGGTTCGGCCATCACGGGCTCCTGGCTGTTAATTTTCTTAACAGCCAATGTAAGGAAATTGAAGTTTCCTGTCGCGGGTATTTGGCCGAGTATCCGGCCCAGGCAGCGCCATAACGACAACCCGCGCGCCCGCTCCACCCGCTCGCCACGAGCCCTCAGTCCTGCCCAGAACAACTAGAAGTCCCGCCCGCGGACAACACGCGGCGAGGACACGGAGGTAAGGCCATGAACGCCCTGCATGCAGTGCAGACCGCAGCGGTATCCATCCGCTCGGTACGCAAGGTCTACGGCGATCCGCAATCCGGGCCCGTCGCCCTCAAGCACGTCGACCTGGAAATCCGCGACAACGAGTTCTTCACCCTTCTCGGCCCATCCGGCTGCGGCAAGACCACCCTGCTGCGGATGATCGCCGGCTTCGAATACCCCAGCGCCGGCAGCATCCACCTCTACGGTGAGGACATCGCCGACCTGCCGCCCTACGAGCGCCCGGTCAACACGGTGTTCCAGCACTACGCGCTGTTCCCCCACATGACCATCGCCGAGAACCTCGCCTTCGGCCTCGAGTCCCGGCCGCTGGGCAAGAGCATGAGCCGCGTGCAGGTCGCCGAGCGCGTGGCCGATATGCTCGCCCTGGTGCAGATGGAGCGCTTCGCCGACCGCCGCCCGACGCAGCTTTCCGGCGGCCAGCAGCAACGTGTTGCTCTGGCCCGCGCCCTGGCGCCGCATCCCCGCGTCCTGCTGCTGGACGAGCCGCTCTCGGCCCTCGACCTCAAGCTGCGCCAGGCGATGCGCGAGGAGCTCAAGGCGATCCAGACCAAGACCGGCATCACCTTCATTTTCGTCACCCACGACCAGGAAGAGGCCCTGACCCTGTCCGACCGCATCGCGGTGTTCTCGGAGGGCCAGGTGCAGCAGGTGGGCACCCCGCAGGAAATCTACGAGCGCCCACGCAACCGCTTCGTCGCCGACTTCATCGGCGAAACCAATTTCCTCGATGCCCAGGTGCTTAGCCTCGATGGCACCCGGGCGCTGTGCCAGGGGCCGGGCGGGCAACCGTTCCAGGCCGAATCCGTCGACGGCGTGCTGCCGGGCAGCCGGGTCAGCCTGTCGATCCGCCCCGAGCGCGTGCACCTGGGCGGCGTCGACACCGCCGGCGCGCTGCCCTGCCGGGTGGAGGCGCAGGTGTACCTGGGCACCGACCTGCAGTACCGGGTGAGCCTCGACGACGGCACCCGGCTGACCGTGCGCATGCCCAACAGCCTGGAGCGCCACCCGCGCTTCGGCGTCGGCGAGCGGGCCGCGCTGCAGTTCGAGAACGGCAGCGCCAGCGTCCTGCTGGACTGAGCCCGGAGGCCGACATGCATCGATCGACACGCTCCGGCGCCGCCCTGCACTCGCGCCGGCAATCCCTGCGCAACCTGCTCGGCGTCAGCCCGGCACTCCTGGCCATCGGCCTGTTCCTGATCGTCCCCATCCTGCTGGTGGTCGGTTATTCGCTGATGGAGGCCAACCCCTACGGCGGGGTCGAGCCGGTGTTCAGCACCGAGTCCTACCTGTCGCTGCTGTTCGAGCGACAACTGGACGACAGCCTGGCCTTCGTCGACGCCTACCTGCTGATCGCCCTGCGCTCCATCGGCATCGCCGCGGCGACCACGCTGGTGACCCTGCTGATCGGCTTCCCGGTGGCGGTGTGGCTGGCCATGCAGCCGCCGCACAAGCGCGGCCTGCTGATCTTCCTCATCACCGTGCCGTTCTGGGCCAACCTGCTGATCCGCACCTACGCCTGGATCCTGCTGCTGCGCGAGACCGGTGTGGTCAACGGCACGCTCGTGGGCCTGGGGCTGATCGACCAGCCGCTGCAACTGCTCTACACCGACGGCGCGGTGCTGCTGGGGCTGGTGTACACCTACGCGCCCTTCGTGGTGCTGCCCATCTACGCGACCCTGGAGAAGATGGACATGCGCCTGCTGGAGGCGGCCCAGGACCTCTACGCCGGCCGCTGGCGCACCCTGCGCAAGGTGGTGCTGCCCATCGCCCGGCCGGGCATCCTCGCCGGCGCCATCCTCACCTTCGTGCCCTGCCTCGGCGCCATGGTGGCCCCGGAGCTGCTCGGCGGCGGCACGCGGATGATGCTCGGTAACCTGATCTTCCGGCAGTTCAGCGACGCCCGTAACTGGCCCTTCGGCTCCGCCTTGGCGCTGGTGCTGATGGCCGCGGTGATGCTGGTGCTGACCCTCTACGCACTGCGCGCCGAGCGCGTGCGCATCGCCCGGGGAGGTGTGTGATGAAGCTGTTCGAGCGTCGCCTCGGCGTGCACCACTTCCCCGGTTTCGGCGGCTTCAGCCTGCTGTTCTATCTCTACCTCTATGCGCCGATCCTGGTGCTGGTGGTGCTGTCGTTCAACGCCAACCAGTCGGCCACGGTGTGGAGCGGCTTCAGCCTCGACTGGTACCGCGCCGCCTTCGCCAACCAGGCGTTGCGCCAGGTCGCCGGCAACAGCCTGCTGATCGCCCTGTGCGCCAGCCTGATCGCCACCGTCATCGCCACCCTGGCGGCGCTGGCCACCTCGCGCGGGGCGCGCTTCAAGGGGCTGCGGCTGTCGATGGGGGCGATCATGCTGCCGCTGGTGCTGCCCGAGATCGTGGTTGGCGTCGCCACCCTGGCGCTGTTCTCCACCCTCGGCCTGTCCCTGGGCTACGGCAACCTGATCATCGCCCACACGGTGTTCTGCATCCCCTTCGCCTACCTGCCGATCCGCGCGCGGCTCAACGACATGGACCTGTCCCTGGAGCAGGCCGCCGCGGACCTCTACGCCGGGCCCTGGCGCACCCTGCGCAAGGTCACCCTGCCGCTGCTGATGCCGGGGATCCTCTCCGGGCTGATGCTGGCCTTCATCGTCTCGCTGGATAACTTCGTGATCTCGATGATGGTCTCCCAGGCCGGCACCACCACCCTGCCGATCTTCATCTTCGGCCTGCTGCGCATGGGCGTGACGCCCGACGTGAACGCCGTGTCGACGCTGATCCTCGGCGTTTCCGTGCTCTTCGTGACCCTGTCCTGGCTGCTTGGCCGGGCAAGAACCTGACCCTGGAGAATTGACGCATGAAAAAGCTGATCGCTGTTCTGGGTACTTCGCTGGGCCTCGCCCTGGCTGCCGACGCGCAGGCCGCCGGCACGCTCAACGTCATCAGTTGGAGCGGCTATTTCTCACCGCAGATCCTGGAGAAGTTCGAGAAGGAGAGCGGCATCAAGGTCACGGTGGACTCCTACGACTCCAACGAGACGCTGCTGGCCAAGCTCAAGCAGGGCGGCGCCGGCTACGACGTCGCCATACCCTCGCACCAGTTCGTGCCGATCCTCATCCAGGAGCAGTTGCTGGAGCGCTTCGAACCCGGCAAGGAGGCCTACTACCAGGGCTTCACCGCCAACCTGCAGAAGCCCGCCTGGGACCCGCAGGGCGCCTATGCCGCGCCCTTCATCTGGGGCACCACCAGCGTGGTGGTCAACCGCGAGCGCTACCAGGGCGAGGCGGACAGCTACGCACTGTTGTTCAAGCCGCCGGCGGAGCTGCAGGGGCGCATCAACATGTTCGACTCGGTCAGCGAGGTGATCGACACCGCCAGCCTCTACCTGGGCATCCCGCTGTGCAGCGAGGACCCCAAGCAGATGCAGCAGGTGCTGGCGCTGCTCAAGGAACAGAAGCCCCATGTGCGCACCTACAGCTCCAAGGCCGGTGCCATCCGCGAGAGCCTGGCGGCCGGCGAGCTGGACATGTCGATGTTCTGGGGCGGTTCCTCGCTGCGCGCACGGGAGATGAAGCCGAGCCTCGAATACCTGTACCCGAAGGAAGGCGTGATGGCCTGGGTGGATAACCTGGTGATCCCCAAGGGCGCGCGCAACCTCGATAACGCCAAGGCCTTCATCGCCTTCCTCAGCCAGCCGGAGAACGCCGCGCTGACGCAGAACTTCCTCAAGCACCAGAGCCCGGTGCAGGGCGTCGAGCCCTACCTCGAACCGGGCCTCAAGGACGCGCCCGAGCTGCACATCCCCGAGGGCTCCAAGGTGGTGTTCAGCCAGACCTGCGGCGCCGGCGCCATCCGCCTCGCCGATCGCCTGTGGACCAACCTGATGCGCTGATGAACACCGCCCCCGCCGGCGCGGGGGCGCATAACCAGAACGAGACGGAACGAGATCACTGCCCATGAGTCATGCAACCCCGATCAGCGAACTGGTGCGGCTGTCGGCCGCCGAGCTGGCCGAGCGCATCCGCACGCGCGATGTGTCCTGCCGCGAGGTGATGCTGGATTACCTGGCCCATATCGAGCGCTTCAACCCGGCGGTCAATGCGCTGGTCAGCCTGCAGCCGGCGGACGCGCTGCTGGCCCAGGCCGACGAGCGCGACGCCGAGCTGGCGCGTGGCACCCACAGGGGCTGGATGCACGGGCTGCCCCATGCGGTGAAGGACCTCTCGGCAGTCAAGGGCATCACCACCACCTACGGCTCGCCGCTCTTCCGCGACCATGTGCCGGCGCGTGACGGCATCATGGCCGAGCGCCTGCGCGCCGCTGGGGCGATCTTCATCGGCAAGAGCAACACGCCGGAATTCGGCCTCGGCTCGCAGAGCTACAACCCACTGTTCGGCGCCACCGGCTGCGCCTTCGACCCGAGCCGCACGGCCGGCGGCAGCAGCGGCGGCGCGGCGGCGGCCCTGGCGCTGCACCTGGTGCCGGTGGCCGATGGCAGCGACATGATGGGCTCGCTGCGCAACCCGGCGGCCTTCAACAACATCATCGGCTTCCGCCCGTCCCAGGGCCGCGTGCCCTTCGACGACAGCGCCGACCTGTTCTTCGACCAGCTCGGCTACGAGGGGCCGATGGGCCGCAGCGTGCGCGACGTGGCCCTGCTGCTCTCGGTGCAGGCGGGCGGCGATGCCCGTGCGCCGCTGTCCATCCCCGGCGATGGCGCGGCCTTCGCCGGCTCGTTGCAGAGCGACTTCAAGGGTGCGCGCCTGGGCTGGCTGGGCGACCTCGACGGCCAGCTGCCGATGCAGCGTGGCGTGCTGGAGCTGTGCCGCACCGCCCTGAAGGACTTCGAGGCGCTGGGCTGCGTGGTGGAGGAGACCAGCCTCGGCTTCCCCCGCGAGCGGCTCTGGGACACCTGGCTGACCTTGCGCCAATGGCTGGTGGCCGGCGGCCTGGGGGCGGCCTACGACGACCCGGCGACGCGCGCGCAGCTCAAGCCGGAAGCCTGCTGGGAAGTGGAGAACGGCCTGCGCCTGACCGGCCAGCAGGTCTACCGCGCCTCGGCGGCCCGCAGCGACTGGTACCGCGCCATCAGCCGGCTGTTCGAGCGCTTCGACTACCTGCTGCTGCCCAGCGCCCAGGTGTTCCCCTTCGACAAGACGCAACACTGGCCGCAGGTGATCGAAGGCGTGGCGATGGACACCTACCACCGCTGGATGGAAGTGGTGATCCCCGGAACCCTGTCGGGCTGCCCGGTGGCCAACGTGCAGGCGGGGTTCAACGGCGACGGCCTGCCCATGGGGCTGCAGATCATCGGCCCGCACCAGAAGGACATGGCGGTGCTGCAACTGGCCCACGCCTACGAGCAGGCCAGCGACTGGTTCCGTCGTCGTCCGGCAACGCTGCTGGCGGCCGGGTAAGGCAACCGGAAAGAAAAGGGCCCGCCCCCGTTTCGTGGCGGGGGCGGGCCCAGTACTGCTCGTCGAATTAGCGGACTTTCACGACGACCTTGCCGACGGCCTTGCGCTGGCCGAGGGCGTTGATGGCGTCGGCGGATTTCTCCAGGGGGAACACCTGGGAGACTAGCGGCTTGAGCTTGCCTTCGGCGTGCCAGGCGAACAGCTGCTGGAAGTTGGCCAGGTTGTCCTGGGGCTGGCGCTGGGCGAAGGAGCCCCAGAACACGCCCACCACTGCAGCACCCTTGAGCAGGGTGAGGTTCACCGGCAGCTCGGGGATGCGCCCGCTGGCGAAACCGACCACCAGCAGGCGGCCGTTCCAGGCAATGGAGCGGATGGCCTCGTCGAACAGGTCGCCACCCACCGGGTCGTAGATCACGTCCGCGCCCTGGCCGCCGGTGAGTTCCTTGACCTTCTCCTTGAGGCTCGACTCGCTGTAGTTGATCAGCTCGTCGGCGCCGGCGGCCTTGGCCACTGCCAGCTTCTCGGCGCTGCTGGCCGCGGCGATCACCTTGGCACCCATGGCCTTTCCGATCTCCACCGCCGCCAGGCCGACGCCGCCGGAGGCGCCCAGCACCAGCAGGGTCTCGCCCGGCTGCAGGTTGGCGCGCTGCTTGAGGGCGTGCATGGAGGTGCCGTAGGTCATGCCGAAGGCGGCGGCGGAATTGAAGTCGATGCCCTTGGGGATCGGCATCACGTTGTAGCCGGGCACGGCCACCTGCTCGGCGAAGCTGCCCCAGCCGGTCAGCGCCATGACCCGGTCACCGGGCTTGAGGTGGGTGATCTTCTCGCCGACGGCGGCGACGGTGCCGGCGGCCTCGCCACCCGGGGAGAAGGGGAACGGCGGCTTGAACTGGTACTTGCCCTCGATGATCAGCGTATCGGGGAAGTTGACCCCGGCGGCATGCACGTCGATCAGCACTTCGTTCTTCTTCGGCTCGGGGCTGGCAACCTCTTCGAGCACCAGGGTTTCGGCTGGGCCGAAGGCTTTGCACAGGACGGCTTTCATGGACGCTTCCTCAACGTGGATGCCGGCGCGAAGGGCGCGGCAGGTTGGCCTGATGGCTTGGCAGTGTAGGTAGCCCGCCCGGTGGGTCAACGAGCATGGCCTGGCCTGATAGCCGTGCATAAGCGTCGGGCTTGGGCCGGCGAGCAGGTCTGGCTATGCTAGTCGCACGCTTATTCAGGAATCACACCCGTGAAAACCACCCTCGCACTGCTGCTGGCCCTGCTCATCCCCTTCGCCGCCCTGGCCAACGAGGAGAAGGAAGAACCCAAGGAGGGCGAAGCCCCGAAGATCGCCTACGTCGGCCTGACGCCAGCGCTGGTGGGCAACTACGGGGCGGGCCCCAAGCTGAAGTACTACAAGGCCGATATCTCCCTGCAGGTGGCGGGCGCGGACGCGGCCAAGTCGGTGGAGTACCACGAGCCGCTGATCCGCAATCAGCTGGTGATGCTCTTCTCCCAGCAGACCGACGACAGCCTGGCCACGCCGGACAGCAAGGAGAAGCTGCGCCAGGAAGCGCTCAAGCAGGTGCAGCAGGTGCTGCAGCAGGAAGAAGGCAAGCCCCTGGTGGACGACCTGCTGTTCAACAACCTGATCATCCAGCCCTGAGCTGACCGGGCCTGGGCTCGCGCTCAGCGCAGCGCGAGCACCGCCTGCCATTCCTCGTCGCGCACCGGCATCACCGAGAGGCGCGACCCCTTCTGCACCAGCGGCATCGCATCCAGTGCCGCTTGCGCCTTCAGCGTCGCCAGCGGGATGACCGTAGGGAATGCCTCGACGAATTCGACGTCCAGGGCGCTCCAGGGGTTCTTCTCGGGGCTGGCCTTGGCGTCGAAGTAGTGGCTTTGCGGATCCAGGGCCGTCGGGTCCGGGTAGGTGGCGCCGACGATGCGGGCGATCCCGGCGATGCCCGGTTCCGGGCAGCTGGAGTGGTAGAAGAAGAACAATTCGCCCTCCTGCATGGCACGCATGAAGTTGCGCGCCTGGTAATTGCGCACCCCATCCCAGCGTGCACGACCCAGTCGTTGCAGGTCATGGATCGACAGTTCGTCGGGTTCCGATTTCATCAACCAATAAGGCATGAACTTTGCTCCTGCCGTCCGGTCCTTGTCGCGGACGAAAAATCACCAACGGGCCGACGGTCGGCTGGCGTCATAAATTGCGTGTTCCCCATCGTTGCCGGAGAATGCCGCACTTTAAGCCGGATGCCGCCAGGCAGCCCATAATTAAAAGCACCCGCCGCAAGTCATCGCGGCACGTTTGCCTTGAAGGGGGAGGCAATCCGATGAAACGCAAACCCGATCTTCTCTGGGTACTGGTCATACTCTTCGGCCTGGGCGTGGTTACCACGGGTTACACCCAGAGCCTGTGGGAACAGCGCCAAGGCGCGCCGGTCAGCATCCAGCAGCCCTGATTCCCGAGGGCGCCGCAAGGAACGCGGCGCCGCTTCAGTTTCCGCGATACCAGTCCCCGTCCGTCACCGTCGCCTGCAGGCGCACATCCCAGCTGGCCAACGGCAAGCGATCCACCTTCTGGCATTCATGGGCCAGCCCCAGCAGCGTCGGCTTCTGCCAATTTTTGCGCCGCGCGCGGTACGCCAGGCTGCGGTCATAGAACCCGCCCCCCATTCCCAGGCGCCCGCCTTCCTCGTCGAAACCCACCAGCGGCAACAGCACCAGGTCGAGCGTCCAGACCGGCCGTTGCTGCGACTGATTGGCGCGGGGCTCGAGAATACGGAAGCGGTTGCGCACCAGGCGCTCGCCCGGGCGCAGACGCTGGAACACCATGCGCGTCGGCGGCCAGGCCTTGAGCACCGGCAGGTAGGTGGCCTTGCCGCGCTTCTGGGCCTCGCGCAGCAGCGGGCGCGGGTCGATCTCGCCGTCGGCCGGCAGGTACAGCGCCACATGGCGCGCACGGCGGAACAGCGGATGCTGGGCCAGTTGGCGGTAGAGGTCGCGGGCGGCGCGTTGCTGTTCGAGAGGAGAGAGAGTGCGGCGTGTCTGCCTGAGTAGGCGCCGCAGAGCCGGGCGGGAGAGAGTGCCGGCGCTGATCATGAAGGGTACGACTCCCCGGTTATGCCGCTGTCGGTTTAGCCCTTGAACCCGAAAGTTCAAGGTGGAGGTTGCAGGAGGCGTTAAGGCTTTCCGTCAGGCGGACATGCACACCGGCCCCACTTACAACCCCCGTGGTTGTGCGTATCGGCTCAGGGACATCACCGACTGGCAAACACACCAGGGAGCTGCCGGCGAGTATACCCCAACAGAAGGCTCTGGCGTCAGGCTTCGTGTCCATCCGGATCAGCGGCGAGCGCATGATCGACACGCTCCAGCAGGTCACGCACGCGTTCGCGGGTCGAGGTCGCTTCCTGGTCGAGGCGCTCCTGCTTGTGCAGCAGTTCGTGGGTGATGTTGAGAGCCGCCATCACGGCGACGCGGTCGGCGCCGATGACCTTGCCGCTGGTGCGGATCTCGCGCATCTTGCCGTCCAGGTAGCGGGCTGCGCTCTCCAGGTTGGCGCGCTCGTCCGAAGGACAGGCGATGCAATATTCCTTGTCCATGATGTGGACAGTGACGGTATTCGGCTGGGTCATGAATCCTGCTCCAAGGCTTTCAGGCGCGAAATCATCGCTTCGACCTTCTGCCGGGCCATTTCGTTCTTTTCGATCAGATGGGCGCGTTCTTCTTTCCAGGCTTTTTCAGCCGCCTGCAGTTGCCGGTTTTGCGACTTGAGCTGCTCAACGCGCTGGATCAGGAGCTCCAGCTTGGCGGTGAGGGCTTGCAGTTCCGCGTCTTCCATGGGCTCTCTACTTGGGCGATGAAGGGTCGGACTATATAGGAACGGCCCGATCCAGGGTCAAACCCGTCGGCGGCGGTCGATGGTCTTGGCGCGCGTGCCGATGCTAGGATACGAGGCCGTCATTCTAGTGATTGCGCCGTCTGGCGCCTAGCCACCCATGCCCAGTTCCAATTCCCCGTATTCCGCCTTCGCCACCCTGCTCGCCACCAGCGGTCAGCCCGTCTCTCCCGCCGAGCTTCACGGCCTCCTGCTGGGGCGTAGCTGCGCCGGCGCCGGCTTCGAAGCCGAGCCCTGGCTGGAGGATGCCGCCGAGCTGCTCGGCAGCGCCCCGCAGGACAACCTGCGCCAGGCCCTGATCGGCCTGCAGGAGATGGTCAAGGACGAACTCACCGGCAGCGAGATGGCTGTCGTGCTGCTGCTGCCCGACGACGAAACGCCGCTGGCCGATCGCGCCGCCGCCCTTGGCCAGTGGTGCCAGGGCTTCCTCGGCGGCTTCGGCCTGACCGCTCGCGAAGGCGCACTGTCCGGCGAGGCGGTCGAAGTGCTTCAGGACCTCGCCTCCATCGCCCAGGTGCAAAGCGCCCTGGAAGATTCCGAGGACGGCGAGACCGACTACATGGAAGTGATGGAGTACCTGCGCGTGGCGCCCCTGCTGTTGTTCAGCGAGTGTGCCCGCAAGCCCGCGCCGGTGGCTCCAGCGCCGAAAACCTCTCTGCATTGAACCCGCGTCACGGGCGCATGGGCGCCCCTTGGTAAGGAGCGCGCATGACCCGTATCCCGAAGTCCGAATTCGCCCGTCGCCGCAAGGCGCTGATGGCGCAGATGGTGCCCAACAGCATCGCCATCCTGCCCGCGGCGCCGGTTCACATCCGCAACCGTGACGTCGAGCACGTGTACCGCCAGGACAGCGACTTCCAGTACCTCAGCGGCTTCCCCGAGCCCGAGGCGGTGCTGGTGCTGATCCCCGGTCGCGAGCACGGCGAGTACGTGCTCTTCTGCCGCGAGCGTGACCCGGAGCGCGAGCTGTGGGACGGCCTGCGTGCCGGCCAGGACGGCGCCATCGGCGAGTACGGTGCCGACGACGCTTTCCCCATCGGCGATATCGACGACATCCTTCCCGGCCTCATCGAAGGCCGCGAGCGCGTCTACTACTCCATCGGCACCAACCCCGAGTTCGACCAGCACCTGATGGAGTGGGTCAACGTGATCCGCTCCAAGGCGCGCCAGGGTGCGCAGCCGCCGAACGAATTCGTTGCCCTCGACCACCTGCTGCACGACATGCGCCTGTACAAGTCGGCCGCCGAGGTCAAGGTCATGCGCGAGGCCGGCGAGGTCTCTGCCCGTGCCCATGTGCGTGCCATGCAGGCCGCCCGTGCCGGCCTCTACGAATACAGTCTGGAAGCCGAGCTGGAATACGAGTTCCGCAAGGGCGGCGCGAAGATGCCGGCCTACGGCTCCATCGTCGCGGCGGGCCGCAATGCCTGCATCCTCCACTACCGCGAGAACGACGCGCAGCTGAAGGACGGCGACCTGGTGCTGATCGACGCCGCCTGCGAGCTGGACTGCTACGCCAGCGACATCACCCGCACCTTCCCCGTCAGCGGCCGCTTCAGCCCCGAGCAGAAGGCCATCTACGAGCTGGTGCTGGCCTCCCAGGAAGCCGCCTTCCTCGAGATCGCCCCCGGCAAGCACTGGAACGAAGCCCATGAAGCCACCGTGCGGGTGATCACCGCCGGGCTGGTGGAACTCGGCCTGCTCCAGGGCGATGTCGCCGAGCTGATCGCCAGCGAAGCCTACAAACCCTTCTACATGCACCGTGCCGGCCACTGGCTGGGCATGGACGTGCACGACGTCGGCGAATACAAGGTCGGCGGCGAGTGGCGCGTGCTTGAGCCCGGCATGGCCATGACCGTCGAGCCCGGCATCTACATCGCCGTGGACAACCAGAACGTGGCGAAGAAGTGGCGCGGCATCGGCGTGCGCATCGAGGACGACGTGGTGGTGACCAAGAAGGGCTGCGAGATCCTCACCGGTGGCGTACCCAAGACGGTCGCCGAAATCGAGGCCCTGATGGCCGCCGCACGTACCGAGGCCGCATGATGCAACGCACCCAACTGGCAATCATCGGCGGCGGCCTCGTAGGCGCCAGCCTGGCCCTGGCCCTGCAGGAAGGCGCCAAGGCGCGGGGCTGGAAGATCACCCTGATCGAACCCTTCGCCCCGGGCGACAGCTACCAGCCGAGCTATGACGCCCGCTCCTCCGCGCTGTCCTTCGGCACCCGGCAGATCTACGAGCGCCTCGGCCTCTGGCAGGCCATCGCCCGCCGCGCCGAGCCGATCCTGCAGATCCACGTGTCCGACCGTGGCCGCTTCGGCGCCGCGCGCCTGGCCGCCATCGAGGAGGGCGTCCCGGCGCTCGGCTACGTGGTGGAGAACGCCTGGCTCGGCCAGTGCCTGTGGCAGGCGCTGGATGCCGATGTGGTCACCTGGCAATGCCCCGCCGAGGTGGTGCGCATGGAGCCCCTGGCGGACGGCTATCGCCTCAGCCTCAACGATGACACCCAGCTCGATTGCGACCTGGCGGTGCTGGCCGATGGCGGCCGCTCCGGCCTGCGCGAGCAACTGGGCATCGGCGTCAAGCGCAACCCCTATGGGCAGACCGCGCTGATCGCCAACGTCAGCCCCATGGAAGCCCATCGCGGCCAGGCCTTCGAACGCTTCACCGACGAAGGCCCGATGGCCATGCTGCCGGTGGCGGACAACCGCTGCGCGCTGGTCTGGACCCGCCCGGGCAAGGACGCCGAGCGCCTGTCGCGCCTCGACGACCGTGCCTTCCTCGCCGAGCTGCAGGAAGCCTTCGGCTACCGCCTGGGCGCCTTCAACCAGGTGGGGGCGCGGCACCTCTACCCGCTGACCCTGGTGGAAGCCGAGGAGCAGGTGCGCGCCAACCTGGTGGTGCTGGGCAACGCCGCCCACAGCCTGCACCCCATCGCCGGGCAGGGCTACAACCTGTCCCTGCGTGACACCGTGGCCCTGGCCGAAACGCTGCTGGCCAGCGAAGCGCCCCTGGGCGACTTCGCCACCCTGCAGCGCTACCTCGACAGCCAGCGCCTGGACCAGGACCTCACCGTCGGCTTCTCCGACCAGGTGACCCGCCTGTTTTCCAACAAGGAGCCGTTGCTGGCCAGCGGGCGCAACCTGGGGCTGCTCGGGCTCGACCTGCTGCCGCCCGCCAAGCGCTGGTTCGCTCGCCAGGCCATGGGCCTGGGCACCCGCCCCATCTGAGCCGCGTCATGCACGACCGTTCAATGGCGCGCAAGGCGCGCTTCCTGCGCTGGGCGCTGAACATCTACCCGCCCTACCTCGGGGCGGGTGTTCGCGTGCGGCAGATCAGCGCAGACTTCCGTCTGGTACGAGTCAAACTGGCGCTGGGCTGGTACAACCGCAACTACGTCGGCACCCAGTTCGGCGGCTCGCTCTACAGCATGACCGACCCCTTCTTCATGTTGATGCTGATGAACCTGCTCGGGCGCGATTACATCGTCTGGGACAAGGCCGCCAGCATCGACTTCGTCTCCCCCGGCAAAGGCCCGGTCTACGCCGAGTTCCGGGTCGACGACGGGTTGCTGGAGCCATCCGCCAGCACACCGCTGACGGTGACAAATACCTGCCCGAGCTGCACGTCGACGTGCACGACGGCGAAGGCACCCTGGTCGCCAGGGTGCACAAGACACTCTATGTGCGGCTCAAGCCGCGCGCGCGGCAAGCCGCCTAAGGAATGCACATGCAAGCGGATCTGATCATCGTCGGTGCCGGCATGGTGGGCAGTGCCCTCGGCCTGGCGCTCAAGGACAGCGGCCTGGAGATCATCCTGATCGACGGCAGCCCCCTGAGCATCAAGCCCTTCGACGCCGAGGCCGCCTTCGAGCCCCGGGTCAGCGCCCTGTCCGTTGCCAGCCAGCGCATCCTCCAGCGCCTCGGCGCCTGGGACGGCGTCGCCGCGCGCCGCGCCAGCCCCTATGGCGAGATGCAGGTCTGGGACGGTTCCGGCACCGGCAACATCCACTTCTCCGCCGCCAGCGTGCATGCCGAGGTGCTCGGCCACATCGTCGAGAACCGGGTGATCCAGGAGGCCCTGCTGGAGCCCCTGCACGACAGCGGCGTCGGCCTGCTGCCCAATGCCCGCCTGGAAAACCTGCGCCGCTCCGGCGATGACTGGCTGCTGACCCTGGTGGACGGCCGCGAACTGCGCGCCCCGCTGGTGATAGCCGCCGACGGCGCCAACTCCGCCGTGCGCCGCCTGGCCGGCTGCGCCACCCGCGAGTGGGATTACCTGCACCACGCCATCGTCACCAGCGTGCGTTGCGAGCAACCGCACCGCCGCACCGCCTGGCAACGCTTCACCGACGACGGCCCGCTGGCCTTCCTGCCCCTGGACCGCCAGGGCGACGAGCACTGGTGCTCCATCGTCTGGTCCACCACGCCCGAGCAGGCCACGCGCCTGATGGCGCTTGATGATGAGGCCTTCCGCGTCGAACTGGGCAAGGCCTTCGAGCATCGCCTCGGTCGTATCGAGGCCGCCGATCCGCGCCTGTGCATCCCGCTGCGCCAGCGCCACGCCAAGCGCTACGTGGAACCGGGCCTGGCACTGGTCGGCGACGCCGCCCACACCATCCACCCGTTGGCCGGGCAGGGCGTCAACCTCGGCTTCCTCGACGCTGCGGTGCTGGCCGAGGTGCTGCTGCACGCCCATGGACGTGGCGAGCGCCTGGCGGATGAACGTGTGCTCAGCCGCTTCGAGCGCCGACGCATGCCGCACAACCTGGGGATGATGGCGGCGATGGAAGGCTTCCAGCGTCTGTTCCAGGCCGACCCGCTGCCCCTGCGCTGGTTGCGCAACGCCGGGCTGGGCCTGGTGGACGGCCTGCCCGAGGCCAAGGCGCTGTTCGTGCGCCAGGCCCTGGGCCTGTCCGGCGACCTGCCGGAGCTCGCCCGCGTCTGATCACGGGCCGCGCTCGCGGCCCGGGCGAAACACCTCGTCATACAAAGCGGAGCCGGATGCCAACTGAGGTTGATTATCATCTGGCTCCTTTTTGGCTACCGCGAGGCATTCGCAAATGAAGGCGCGCAACTCCCTGCTCACGCTCCTGGCCATCGGCCTGGGTGCCACCTCCGTCCAGGCGGCCGATGAAGTGGTGGTCTATTCGTCACGCATCGACGAGCTGATCAAGCCGGTGTTCGACGCCTACACCGCGAAGACCGGCGTCCCCATCACGTTCATCACCGACAAGGAAGCCCCGCTGATGCAGCGCATCAAGGCCGAGGGCGAGAACGGCGTGGCCGACCTGCTGCTCACCGTGGACGGCGGCAACCTCTGGCAGGCCGAACAGATGGGCATCCTGCAGCCCTTCAGCTCCCCCGCCATCAAGGCCAACATCCCCGCGCAATACCGCTCCGGCAGCGACAGCTGGACCGGCCTCTCGTTGCGCGCGCGCACCATCGTCTACTCCACCGACCGGGTGAAACCGGAAGAGCTCTCCACCTACGAGGCCCTGGCCGACGCCAACTGGGAAGGCCGCCTGTGCCTGCGCTCCTCGAAGAAGGTCTACAACCAGTCGCTGACCGCCACCCTGATCGAGGCGCGGGGCGCCGCCGAGGCGGAGAAGGTACTCAAGGGCTGGGTCAACAACCTGGCCACCGACCCCTTCGCCGACGACAACGCGGTGATCCAGGCGGTGGACGCCGGCCAGTGCGACGTCGGCATCGTCAACACCTACTACTACGGGCGCCTGCACCAGCAGAACCCGCAACTGCGCGCCAAGCTGTTCTGGCCCAACCAGGCCGACCGTGGCGTGCACGTCAACCTCTCCGGCATCGGCCTGACCCGCCACGCGCCCCATCCCGAAGCGGCCAAGGCGCTGGTGGAGTGGATGACCACCCCCGAGGCGCAGAGCCTGTTCGCCGGGGTCAACCAGGAATTCCCCGCCAACCCGGCGGTGAAACCCTCGGCCGAAGTGGCCGCCTGGGGGGCCTTCAAGGCTGACGACGTACCGGTGGAAGTCACCGGCAAGCGCCAGGCCGAAGCCATCCGCATGATGGACCGGGTCGGCTGGCACTGACCCCTCCGCGGGGCGCTCACCCGGGCGCCCCGTGTCATCCCCCTTCCCGCTCTGCCCGAGAGTCCCGCTTGAAGCGTCCCGCCCAGCGTCGCTGGTACCCCGCCACCTTCGCCATCGCCGCCCTGGTGCTGCTGCCGCTCTGCGTGCTGGTGCTGTCCTGGCACGTGGTGGATCGCGAGATCTGGGCGCACCTGTGGGACACCCAGCTGCCGCGCCTGCTGGGCAACAGCCTGGTGCTGGTGCTCGGCGTCGGCCTTGGGGTCACGCTGCTGGGCGTCAGCCTGGCTTGGCTCACCAGCCTCTGCGAGTTTCCCGGCCGGCGCTGGCTGGACTGGGCGCTGATGCTGCCCTTCGCCATCCCCGCCTACGTGCTGGCCTTCGTCTTCATCGGCCTGTTCGATTTCGCCGGGCCGGTGCAGAGCCTGCTGCGCGAGTGGTTCGGCAGCGGCGTGCGCCTGCCCCGGGTGCGCTCCACCGGCGGCGTGATCACCGTGCTGGTGCTGGTGTTCTACCCCTACGTCTACCTGCTGGCGCGCAGCGCCTTCCTGGCCCAGGGGCGCGGGTTGATGGAAGCTGCACGCACCCTCGGGCTCAGCCCCTGGCAGGCGTTCTGGCGCGTGGCCCTGCCCGTGGCGCGGCCGGCCATCGGCGCCGGGCTGGCCCTGGCAATCATGGAGACCCTGGCCGATTTCGGTGCCGTCTCGGTGTTCAACTTCGACACCTTCACCACCGCCATCTACAAGACCTGGTACGGCTTCTTCAGCCTTGGCACCGCAGCCCAGCTGGCCAGCCTGCTGCTGCTCGGCGTGTGCCTGGTGCTCTACGGCGAACGCCGCGCTCGGGGCGTGACCCGGCCGGCCAGCGAACGGCCCCGTGGCGCCGCCCTGTATCACCTGCGCGGCGTCCGCGCCTGGGCGGCCAGCGCCTGGTGCGGCCTGGTGTTCGCCTGCGCCTTCGTCATCCCCCTGCTGCAGCTGCTCGCCTGGTGCTGGAAGCGCGGCCGTTTCGACCTCGACGAGCGCTACCTGGGGCTGGTCCTCCACAGCCTCTACCTGGGCGCCATGGCCGCGCTGATCACGGTCTCGGTGGCGTTGCTGCTGGTATTCGCCCGGCGCCTGGAGCCGACCCGGCCGATCCGCGCCGCCGTGGGCCTGGCCAACCTGGGCTATGCGCTGCCCGGTTCGGTGCTGGCGGTGGCCATCATGCTCGCCTTCAGTTGGCTCGACCGCGAGCTGGTGGTGCCGCTTTCCGGCTGGCTCGGTGGCGCCGGCAAGCCGCTGCTGCTGGGCAGCCTGACGGCGCTGCTGCTGGCCTACCTGGTGCGCTTCATGGCGGTGGCCCACGGGCCGCTGGAAGGCGCCCTGGCGCGCATCCGCCCGTCGCTGCCGGAGGCCTCGCGCAGCCTCGGCGTGGGTGGGCCGCGCCTGTTCCTGCGGGTCTACCTGCCGCTGCTGGTGCCCGGCGCCCTGAGTGCGGCGCTGCTGGTGTTCGTCGACGTGCTCAAGGAAATGCCCGCCACCCTGCTGATGCGTCCCTTCGGCTGGGACACGTTGGCGGTGCGCATCTTCGAGATGACCAGCGAAGGCGAATGGGCCCGCGCCTCGCTGCCGGCCCTGAGCCTGGTGCTGGTCGGGCTGCTGCCGGTCATCGGCCTGATCCGCCGTTCCGCCCGGGGCTTCGGGCGCTGAAACATGACGTGACCGCTGGGTCAGCCGTCGGGTGTCCAGTCTTCCGCCTTGCGGCTACAATGCGCGCCATTCGTTGCGGCGCGTCTGCTTGAAAGGGCGTCACGACCTGCCGTCGAGGCCACGGAAAGCCAGGCCCGACAAGGGTTCCAGCGCCCGTCCGCATCTTCGCCAAGCCCGGAAGGAGAAACCCATGGGACAGCGTACCCCCCTCTACGATCTGCACCTGGCGTTGGGGGCCAAGATGGTCGATTTCGGCGGCTGGGACATGCCGCTGCACTACGGCTCGCAAGTCGATGAGCACCATCAGGTGCGGACCGATTGCGGCGTCTTCGATGTGTCCCACATGACGGTGGTGGACGTAGCCGGCAGCCAGGCCCAGGCCTATCTCCAGCGCCTGCTGAGCAACGACGTCGAGCGCCTCAAGACCCCCGGCAAAGCCCTCTACAGCGCGATGCTCAACGAGCTTGGCGGCGTGGTCGACGACCTCATCGTCTACCTCACCACCAGCGGCTACCGCCTGGTGGTCAACGCTGCCACCCGCGACAAGGACCTGGCCTGGATGCACAAGCAGGCCGACGGCTTCGACGTGCGCCTCGACGAGCGCAGTGAACTGGCCATGCTTGCCATCCAGGGCCCCGCCGCGCGCCACCGCACCGCCGAGCTGGTGAGCAGCGCCCGCGCCTCCCTGATCCACGAACTCAAGCCCTTCCAGGGCCTGCCCGAGGGCGACTGGTTCATCGCCCGCACCGGTTACACCGGCGAGGATGGCCTGGAAATCATGCTGCCCCGTGACCAGGCGGCCGGCTTCCTCAACGAGCTGGTGGGCGCCGGTATCGCGCCCATCGGCCTCGGCGCCCGCGACACCCTGCGCCTGGAAGCGGGCCTGAACCTCTATGGCCAGGACATGGACGAAGACAATTCGCCCCTGGCCTCGAACCTGGCCTGGACCATCGCCTGGGATCCCGCCGGCCGCGACTTCATCGGCCGTGACGTGCTGGAGGCCCAGCGCGCCGGTGGTGCCCAGCCCAAGCTGGTCGGCCTGGTGCTGGAGGAGCGCGGCGTGCTGCGTGCCCACCAGGTGGTGCGGGTGGAAGGCGTGGGCGACGGTGAAATCACCAGTGGCAGCTTCTCGCCCACCCTGGGCAAGTCCATCGCCCTGGCCCGCCTGCCGGCGGGGACCTGCGAGCGCGCCGAAGTGGAAATTCGCGGTAAGTGGTACCCGGTTCGCGTCGTCCAGCCGAACTTTGTACGCAATGGCAAAGCCTTGATCTAAATTTTCCTGGCGGGCCGACCGCCGCCGTCCTTGAGGAGCCTGAACAATGAGCAATATCCCCGCCGATCTGCGTTACGCCCCCAGCCACGAGTGGGCCCGCCTGGAAGCCGATGGCAGCGTTACCGTGGGCATTTCCGACCATGCCCAGGAAGCCCTGGGCGACGTGGTCTTCGTCGAGCTGCCGGATGTCGGCAAGACCCTGGCTGCGGGCCAGGAAGCCGGTGTCGTCGAGTCGGTGAAAGCCGCTTCCGACATCTACTCGCCGGTTTCCGGTGAGGTGATCGCCGTCAACCAGCTGCTGACCGACTCCCCTGAAGAGGTCAACAACGATCCCTACGGCGCCTGGTTCTTCAAGCTCAAGCCGGCCAACACCGCCGAGCTGGACAAGCTGCTGGACGCCGCCGCCTACAAGGCATCCGCCGACTCCGACGCCTGACGCTACAGCGGCTCGCCGCCCCGCCCGGGGTGGCGGCCGATGCCCCTCCGGCCGGTCCTCCGACCAGCCGGCCGGCCATCCTGGAAATGCTTGCCTAAGCTTATTGGGCCATTTCCAGAGGCCGATCCCATGTCGCACATCCCCCCGTTGTCCCAGCTGCAACAGCCTGACGCCTTCCTCCGCCGCCACCTGGGCCCGGACCAGGCCGAACAGCAGGCCATGCTCGACGCCCTCGGCCTCGCCGACCGCGATGAGCTCATCGTGCAGACGGTGCCACCGGCGATCCGCCTCAACCGCCCCCTGGAACTGCCCGCCGCCCTGGACGAAGAGGCTGCCTTGGCGAAACTGCGCGCCCATGCCCAGCGCAACGAGGTGTGGACCAGCCTGATCGGCATGGGTTACCACGGCACCCTGACTCCGGCGGTGATCCTCCGCAACGTGCTGGAGAACCCCGGCTGGTACACCGCCTACACGCCCTACCAGCCGGAGATCGCCCAGGGCCGCCTGGAAGCGTTGCTGAATTTCCAGCAGATGACCATCGACCTCACCGGCCTGGAGTTGGCCAGTGCCTCCCTGCTGGATGAAGCCACCGCCGCCGCCGAGGCCATGGCCCTGGCCAAGCGCGTGGCCAAGGCCAGGAGCAACCTGTTCTTCGCCGACCAGAATTGCCACCCGCAGACCCTCTCCGTGGTGCGCACCCGCGCCGAGGCCTTCGGTTTCGAGCTGGTGGTGGACGCGGTGGAGAACCTGCCCTCGCACCAGGTGTTCGGTGCCTTGCTGCAATACCCGGACACCCACGGCGAGATCCGCGACCTGCGCCCGCTGATCGAGCACCTGCACAGCCAGCAGGCGCTGGCCTGCGTCGCCGCCGACCTGCTCGGCCTGCTGCTGCTGACGCCCCCCGGCGAGCTGGGTGCCGACGTGGTGTTCGGCTCGGCCCAGCGCTTCGGCGTGCCCATGGGCTACGGCGGCCCCCACGCGGCCTTCTTCGCCACCCGCGACGAATTCAAGCGCGCCATGCCCGGGCGCATCATCGGCGTCTCCAAGGACGCCCGTGGCAACCTCGCCCTGCGCATGGCGCTGCAGACCCGCGAGCAGCACATCCGCCGCGAGAAGGCCAACTCCAACATCTGCACGGCCCAGGTGCTGCTGGCCAACATCGCCGGTTTCTACGCCGTCTACCACGGCCCGGAAGGGCTCAAGCGCATCGCCCAGCGCGTGCACCGGCTCACCGCCATCCTCGCCGAGGGGCTGGCACGCAAGGGCATGCAGCGGCTCAACCAGCACTACTTCGACACCCTCACCCTGGAGGTGGGCGGCAGCCAGACGGCGATCATCGAATCGGCTAAGGCGGCGCGCATCAACCTGCGCATCCTCGGTCGTGGCCGGCTCGGGCTGAGCCTCGACGAGACCAGCAGCGCCGCCACCGTCGAGCAGTTGTGGAGCCTCTTCCTCGGTGCCGACCACGGCCTGTCGGTGGACGAACTGGACGCCGGGGTGCTGGTGCCTGGAATTCCCGTCGAGCTGGCGCGCAGCTCGGCCGTGCTGCAGCACCCGGTGTTCAACACCCACCACAGCGAGACCGAGATGCTGCGCTACCTCAAGCAGCTGGAGAACAAGGACCTGGCGCTCAACCAGTCGATGATCCCCCTCGGCTCCTGCACCATGAAGCTCAACGCCACCAGCGAGATGATCCCCATCACCTGGCCGGAGTTCGCCGCCATCCACCCCTTCGCGCCGCTGGAGCAGACCCAGGGCTACCAGGCGATGATCGCCGAGCTGGAGGAATGGCTACGGGCGATCACCGGCTTCGACGCCATCTGCATGCAGCCCAACTCCGGCGCCCAGGGCGAATACGCGGGGCTGCTGGCGATCCGCAAGTACCATGAGAGCCGGGGCGAGGCGCACCGCAACATCTGCCTGATCCCCGCCTCGGCCCACGGCACCAACCCGGCCTCGGCACAGATGGCGAGCATGCGCGTGGTGATAGTCGAGTGCGACAAGGCCGGCAACGTCGACCTCGACGACCTCAAGGCCCGGGCGGCGGAGGCGGGGACGCAGCTGTCCTGCCTGATGGCCACCTACCCCTCGACCCACGGCGTGTACGAGGAGGGCATCCGCGAGATCTGCGAGGTGATCCATGCCCAGGGCGGGCAGGTCTACATGGACGGCGCCAACCTCAACGCCCAGGTCGGCCTGGCGCGCCCGGCGGACATCGGCGCCGACGTCTCGCACATGAACCTGCACAAGACCTTCTGCATCCCCCACGGTGGTGGTGGCCCGGGCATGGGGCCGATCGGTGTGCGCGCGCACCTGGCGCCCTTCGTCGCCAACCACCCGGTGATCGAGCTCAAGGGGCCGAACCCGGAGAACGGCGCGGTCAGCGCTGCGCCCTGGGGCAGCGCCAGCATCCTGCCCATCAGCTGGATGTACATCGCCATGATGGGCCCGCAACTGGCGGACGCCACCGAGCTGGCCATCCTCAACGCCAACTACCTGGCCAAGCGCCTCGGCAGCGCCTACCCGGTGCTCTACACCGGGCGCAACGAGCGGGTCGCCCACGAATGCATCCTCGACCTGCGCCCGCTCAAGGCGGAAACCGGCATCAGCGAGGAGGACGTGGCCAAGGACTACTGCTTCCATGCACCGACCATGTCCTTCCCGGTGCCGGGCACCCTGATGGTCGAGCCCACCGAGAGCGAGTCCAAGCACGAGCTGGACCGCTTCATCGAAGCCATGCTCGGCATCCGCGCGGAAATCGCCAAGGTGCAGGCCGGCGAGTGGCCGGCCGAGGACAACCCGCTCAAGCGCGCGCCGCACACCCTGGCCGACGTGGTGGGCCTCTGGGAGCGGCCCTACAGCATCGAGCAGGCAGTGACGCCCACCGCCCACACCCGGGCGCACAAGTACTGGCCCACGGTGAACCGCGTCGACAACGTCTACGGCGACCGCAACCTGTTCTGCGCCTGTGTGCCCCTGGAGGACTACCGCGAGTAGAGCATCTCTTTTAGAGGTGCCCAGCAGTCGCTCCCGCGCGCTGGGTTATTCGGCCTTGAGCTGCAGGCGTCCGAGCAGGCCGATCAGCAGTACGTTGAAGACGATCAGCAGCAGGCTGCTGGCCAGGCCGACGACGCTGATCAGCTTGGACGGGAGGAAATCGAAGACGCTGAAGTCGATCAGGGAAAGCACGCGCTCGCTGAACCAGAACAGGTCGATGACGATCATCAGGATCAGCACGATCTTCAGCGTGGGGATGGGGTTACCCATGGGGGACGTCCTTGTAGGTGAGAAGAAGGGGGCCGGTAGCGGTGACGCCGGCAGGAAGGTTGTGCCCGAGCGCCGGACTTCCCGCAAGCCCGGCGTTCACTGGATGCGGCCTGGGTAGCGCTTTCGAACCCCGGACAAGAAAGGGCCCCCAACCTGGCCGGGCTGGGGGCCCTCGATGCATTCCATGCCGCGCTGCAAGCGCCCGCGCCTGCGGGTTTCCCTTTATTCGTTGGCGAGGATGGCGGTCGCCAGTTCCTCGTCGCTGGCCTGGATGCCGGGGTTGTCGGCACGCACCTGCTTCAGCGCTGCTTCCAGGAAGGGGCCACGGATGGCGCCGTCGCTGGCGACGAAGCTGCTGGCATCTTCGCGGGCGGCGACGATCAGCTTGTGGTCCTTGAAGGTCACGTAGGTGGAGGCGGTGGTGGCGCCGGAGGACAGCACGTTGCGCCAGAAGGTATCCGCCATGGCCGAGCCAGCAGGGATGGCGGCCAGGGCGATGACAGCGGCAGCTACTGTGGTACGCATGGGATGACTCCAGGTTGTTGTGGGGGACCTGCAACTGAGATTCCGGGCGGCCCCGGGGAGTTCCGTATACAGGCCAAGTGGCCGCCGACCGGTCATGGCAGCTGGCCAGTGGTTCGGCCCGGCGGCCGCTATTCCCGCTTCAGCGCCGGGTCGTCGGGGTTGAGCTGCTCCAGCTCGGCGAGCAGGGCCTGCACCTTCTGGATCTGCCCCGCTTCGCGCCAGTAGCCGATCAGCGCCAGGCGTGCCTCGCGGTTGACGGGGTTGCTCTCCAATACCAGCTCCAGGCGGCGGCAGGCTTCCTCCAGCTTGCCGTCATCGTGCAGCGCGGCCGCCAGGGCGTGGCCGTAGCGGGCGTTGCCGGGTTCCAGGCGCACCGCTTCGCGGAACGCGGCGATGGCGGCCTGGCGCTCCCCCTTGCGCAGGGCCGCCTGCCCCTGGGCGTGGTGCAGCAGGGCTGCCTCGGGGTGTTCGCGCAGCGCCTCGGCCAGCACCTTCTGGCCCTCTTCCCAGCGGTAGTTGGCGTCGAGCCATTGCACCAGGGCGACCCGCGCGGGGAGGAAGTCGGGGTCGCGTTCGATGGCGGTGCGCAGGCGCCCTTCTACCTGGTCGGCGCGGCCGTTGCCCTGGTAGAGGGACGCCAGGTTGAGGTTGGCTTCGGCGCGCTCGGCCAGGCTCAGTTGTACCGCCTCGTATTCGGCGATGGCTTTGTCCCAGGCCTTCTCGTAGTTGCCCAGGCCGGTGCTGCCCATGCCCAGCAGGCCACGGGCGGCGATGATGCGCACGGCCCGCACCGGGTCGGTGAGCAAGGGCGCCAGCAGGTCGCGGCGCTGCTCGGGCGGCAACAGGGCGTTGACCGCGCGCACCGCCGCTTCGCGTACCTGGGGCGCGGCGTGGTTGAGGTCGTTGGCGGCCAGGTTCAGCGCGCGCTCGCTGGGGTAGCCGGGCAGCTCGGCGAGCAGGGTGGCGCGGCGGATGGCCGGCAGGTCGCCACGCTCCAGTTGCTGGAACAAGGCCCGCGAGGCGCCCGGGCGGCCGTTGCGGATCAGCGCCAGGCTCTCGTCGTAGCGGGGTGCCGGGTCCTTGCCCTGGGCGTACCAGTGTTCGAACTGCTCGGCCACGGCCTGGCCGGCGACATCCTTGTGGCAGCCCAGGCAGGCATCGGGGGTGCCCAGCTTCAGCGCGCGGCCCGGGTTGGGCAGGCTGAAGCCGTGGTCGTGGCGGTAGTCGTTGCCCAGCAGCGTCTTGCCCGGCATGTGGCAGTCCACGCACTGGGAGCCGGGTTGCCCGGCGGTATGGTGCAGGTGTTCGGGGGCCTCGTAGTCGCGTGCCTTCAGGCCCCTGTCGTCGATGCCGGCCACGGTGCTCTTGCCGCTGGGGTTGTGGCACTGGGTGCAGAGGCCGTTGCCCTCCACCCGCACGCCGCCGCTGTGGGGGTCGTGGCAGGTGCTGCAGCTGAGCCCGCGCGCGTACATGCGGCTCTGGGTGAAGGAGCCGTACTCGTAGACCTGCTCCTTGAATTTGCCGTCCAGCTCGTACAGCTCGCGGGTCAGCGCGCTGGGCAGGTAGTCGTCCATCAGGCGCTTGCCGAAGGCGTGGTCACCATCCAGGGGCACGCGGCGGGCGTGGCAGCGGGCGCAGGTTTCCACCTGCAGGCGGTTGCTGGTGCGGGCCAGGTCCAGGGTGAAGCCGGCCTGGGAGTGCAGGCCCTTGAAACGCGCCCATTCCAGGTGCAGGGAGGCCGGGCCGTGGCAGGCCTGGCAGCCGACGCCGGGGGCGGCCCAGTGGCTGGCGTAGGTACCGGTGGCGTCGTCATAGCCACGGACGTAGCCGGTGCTATGGCAGTCGATGCACTGGAAGTTGGCGTTCTGCGACGGCTTGCTCCAGTGCTGCGGGTTGCGGAAGTCGATGCCCTGGCCGGAGGCGAGGTGGAACCAGGCCTTCTTCTGCGTATCCCAGGCGATGCCGAAGGCCTGCAGGCGCCCGCCGGGGAGTTCCAGCAGGTACTGCTGCAGCGGCTCCACGCCAAAGGCGTAGGCCACCTTGAAGTCCGCCGGATGGCCGTCGGGGCCGGGGGTGTTGACCCAGTAGCCGTCGTCCTTGCGGAAGAAGCGCGTGCTTTCCCCTTCGGCCTCGAAGCGGGCGTCGTCGAAGTCCCCCTGCACCGAGCGCGGCGAGGCGTCCTGCATCGCCAGCTGATGGTGCGAGCCCTTCCAGGCCTTCGCCTGGGGCGCGTGGCAGGTACCGCATTGCTGCTCGTCGACCATCTGCGCCGGCCCCTGGTCCGCCAGGCTCGGCCCCGGGCCCCGCGTCGGCACGTAGGGCTTGCCGCCCTGCACCCACAGCCAGCCGCCCAGGCCCACCAGCAACAGCAGGGCGGCGAGCACGGGCAGGACGTAACTGGGGCGGCTGGGCGGACTCGCGGGGGAATCGGGGGCGTTCGGGTGTTTCGGCATGCAGACGTCCGCTGTGGTGCATGGACTCACGGAAGCACGCAGCTTCCGTGAATGCGCCCGAAGCTGTCAAACCAGCGCCGCTTGGCGCCCTGCCTTCCTTGCCGGCCAGGGCGACGCTCAGTGGCAGAGGCCCAGCAGGTGCGGCCGGTAGTGGCTGCCGGGTTCTGCGCTGATGGTGCAGAGGAAACTCAGCGTGGCCGGGGCATTCAGCCAGGTCATCTGCTCGAACAGGCGGGGTTCGGCGGTCACCTGCTGCACCAGGTAGCCCCGGTGCTGGTCACGCTCATCCTCGTTCTCAGGCTGCCTGGCGATGACCGCATAACACTGGTCCTGCCCCTCGACGACGTGACGATAGATACCGAGGCAT
The DNA here is from genome assembly GCA_000474255.1 of Aquipseudomonas alcaligenes MRY13-0052. Lineage (GTDB taxonomy): Bacteria > Pseudomonadota > Gammaproteobacteria > Pseudomonadales > Pseudomonadaceae > Metapseudomonas > Metapseudomonas solani. Next base: position 2,764 of record BATO01000036.1, on the reverse strand, counting down.
AGAACGGTGAGTTGAAACTGCATGTCGCATCTCCTTATTGCGCGAGGGTGCCTTCGGGCACCTGCCCATCCGGGTCGATAGCACGTGAAAAACCTCCCCCCGCCCTGCGCGTCCATGTGGGGGCCATTGGACCGAGCCGACGGCCTGCGCTCTTCCTGGCGCTTGGCCGTTCTGGCGGCCGGGCCACAAGTGGATCATGGTCGCGCGCTCGGGCGGAGGGAGGGAAACCCGGGGCATCCCGCGAGCCACCGTCGGAGTGGCGTCCGAACGCTGGCGCAAAGGAGTGCCCTGGGGGCGCATACTACATATAGTAATTACGTCCTATAGCCTGTATTACATTGGGTTACTGGCCGCCGGCAATACGGCGCGTAATGTCGCGCCCATGAAGAAATGGAACCTGCTGGCCAAGGCCAGGATGAAAGATCTCGGTGTCACCCAGGAGCAACTGGCCGAACGCCTGCACGTGACCCAGGGCGCCGTGGCGCACTGGCTGGGAGGGCGCCGGGAGCCCGGGCTGAACCGGATCAACCAGATACTCGGCGCGCTGCACATGCCTCCGCTGAGCATCGGCGGGCAGGCCGTGCAGTCGTCCATGGCGCCCGACGATGGCAGGCAGGACGCAGACGCCCCGGATGGCGTGGCCCCTATGACCATCAGAGAATCGGATTCATCCCGCTACGAGTACGAGATCGAGCTTCCGCTGCTGCGCGAGGCCGAGGGCGATCCGGACCCGGCCTCCGCGCTGGAGGAATTGGACTACTCGGGAATTCGCTTCAGCCGACATGCCTTGAAGCAGCGCCAGATAGAACCGGAACAGGTGGCCTGCGTCATCGTCAGCGGCGACAGCATGGAACCCGTCTTTCCCGACGGCGCGGTCCTCGGCATCGACCGTGGGCGTTGCGAGGTGGTGGATGGCAAGGTCTATGCCCTGGTCGACGAGGGCATGCTGAGGATCAAGGTCCTGCACCGCCTTCCGGCCGGGCAGATCCGCTTGCGCAGCTACAAGCGCGAGGAATACCCCGACGAAGAGCGCCCCCTGGCCGGAATCCAGGTGATCGGGCAGGTGTTCTTGTCCTCGGTGCTCTGGTAACCCGCCCGCCCATCCCGCGCAACCGCTGCGCCTCCCCCTGTGCCCCGGCCTGCCTCAGCGGGCGTGATCCAGCAGCGCGTCATTGCGTTTCTTCAGCCCCGGGATACTGACCTGCAGTTGGTGCTTCACCCAGTTGCTGAAGGCCTGCACGGCAGGCCGTTCGGCTTTCAGTGGGTCGGCCACCAGGTAATAGCCGCGGTGGGAGTCGATGCTGGTTTCGAAGGGGCGCACCAGCAGTCCACGGGCCAGGGCGTCGCCACTGAGCAGGTTGTCGCCGATTGCCACGCCCTGGGCGGCGATGCAGGCCGACTGCGCGCAGTGGGCATCGGAGAAGACGATGCCGGTGGAGGCGTCGATGTTCGAGGCGCCCGCCGTGGCCAGCCAAACCCGCCAGTCGGTGTGATCGTTCATATGCAGCAAGGGCAGGGCACCCAGTTCCTGGGGGCTCTTGAGCCCGCCCTGGGCGTTGATCAGGCGCGGGCTGCACACCGGGAAGAAGCGCAGCGCGACGATCTGCTCCACCCACTGGTCCGGCCAGTCGCCGATGCCGTAGGCGATGAACAGGTCGGCACTGGTGTTGCTGGTGTCGTCTGGCGCCCGGGGCGAGATCACCTGCAACTGCACCTGGGGGTATTGGCGGTGGAAGGCGCCGATGTGGTGGCACAGTCAGTAGGTGGCGAAGCCCGGGTTGCAGCTCACGCAGAGCCGGCCGGAGACCTGCTGCTCGTCGAGCCCCAGGGCCGCCTCCTGAAGCGTGGAGAGCGCCCGGTGCACTTCCCGGGCGTAGCGCACGCCCTGGTAGGTGAGGCCGATGCCGCGGCCGATGCGCTCGGTCAGGGCGAAGCCGAGGCTCTGCTCCAGGCTGCTGACCTGGTGGCTGATGGCGCTGCGGGTGAGGCTCAGCTCGCGGGCGGCGGCGGAGACGCTGCCCAGCCGGGCGATGGCGTCCAGCGCGCGAATGGCGGTCATCGAGGGGAAGCGCATGGGGTCTCCTTCCGGGAGCGTGGCCAGGGGTTTGAATGTTGAGCTGAATTGAACAATACGGCAAAAACAATTCGATTGTTGTAGCGCGAGATTCACCAATACTGGGGGCCATTCCGCCGCGCTTTTTGGCCCGGCTTGCCCTCCGGCCCTGCGTCGGGAGCCCATACCCATAACAAGAGGTGCTCGCATGACCAGTTGCGCCCAGGCGCTCGTCCAGTTGCTCGAAGGCTATGGCGTGGAGACCGTTTTCGGCATCCCCGGCGTGCACACGGTGGAGCTCTATCGCGGCCTCGACGGCAGTCGCCTGCGTCATATCAGCCCGCGCCACGAACAGGGTGCCGGCTTCATGGCCGACGGTTACGCCCGTGCCAGCGGCAAGCCGGGGGTGTGCTTCATCATCACCGGCCCGGGCATGACCAACATCCTCACCGCCATGGGCCAGGCCTATGCCGACTCGGTGCCGATGCTGGTGATCTCCACCACCAGCCGCCGCGAGCACCAGCGCCTGGGCCACGGCTTCCTCCACGAGCTGCCGGACCAGCGCGCCATGGTCGCCGGCGTCTGTGCCTTCAGCCACACCCTGCAGCGCCCTGCGGAGCTGCCGGAAGTGCTGGCCCGGGCCTTCGCCCTGTTCCGCTGCGCCCGGCCCCGCCCGGTGCATATCGAAATCCCCCTGGATGTACTGGAGCT